>DASXMP010000062.1:0-17792 GCA_036495585.1 Streptosporangiaceae bacterium | reverse complement strand
AGACGCTCCCGGTATTTCTCTAGGCTGTACCCGGGGATTGACCAGCTGACAGCCTTCAGGTAGAAGACAACCGCCGCGATGTCATCGAAGCGGATGCGCTGGTCGGCTCTAGCAGCTTCCTCGATCACTAGCCCTGCTTCGGTGACCTGTCGCTCGGCCAACCCCATCCAGCTGTCCGGCTCTTCCGGGGTCTCGATGCCAAGGATCTGCGCCAGGTCGTCGTTGTCGTGGTAATCGACCTGCTGGGTCACGAAGGTGCCGCCCGGCGCGAGCACGCGGCTGACCTCCAGAGCAAGGAACGACTCGTGCCGGTTGCAGATGAGATCCAGTGACCCCGCGCGGAATGGTAGGCGGCCGCCGTCGTTCACGCCGCTCTGATCCATGTTGTCGGAAGCTGCCTCGCACTGGATCACCGGGATGCCGAGCGGCTGCAAGCGCCGCCCGGCCACCAGCACATTGGGCGGCCATGCCTCGGTCGCAATGGTGCGCGGCGAGCGGTTTGGAAGCGCAGACAGGGTCTCGCCGCCGCCAGTGCCCATGTCCAGCATCGTCCGGGCACTGCGCGACAGTGCCGCGACGCGGGCGCCGTAGTCCCACGGCAGCGGCTCGGTCCAGGAGCGGCGGTCCAGCCAGGACAAATCCCAGCCGGAGAACGGCGCGGTCAGTGCCTCGGTCACGAGCTCGTCAAAGGCTGCCACAGTGCCAGCCTGCCAGAACACCAACCTAAGCAGCGATGGTGAGCTTGCCGGAAAGATCCGGACGCTCCGGCCATAAAGCTGGCAGCGTGGCCTTTGCTGGTGGGGAGCCGTAGTTGTTGTCACCGCTGCTGGCTGCGTGGCCAGGGCGATGAATGACAGCATCGCCATCGTCTACCTGTTAGAGGTCCCGTCTGCTGATGGCCAGGTCGTTTCAGTGCGGTGCAGAAGGAGGCAAGAAGAGAGTGAGTACTGGTGGCTTCTCGACGAAACGGCTGGCCCGGGTGCGAGACGTGCTGGAGCGTTACGTCGACTCCGGCTTGGCCCCGGGCGTGATCGCCGGCGTCGCCCGCCACGGCGAGGTCCACATCGAGGCAATGGGGACTCTCGCCTTCGAGGGCCCCGGTTCGGAAACGCCGATGGCAGCCGACACGATCTGCCGCGTCGCCTCGACGACCAAGCCGATCGTCGCCGCGTGCGCGATGACGCTCGTCGAGGATTGCACGCTGCGCCTCGACGACCCGGTCGACGAATTCCTCCCGGAACTGGCAGTCATGAGGGTGCTCGCCGATCCGGACGGACCGCTAACGGAGACCGTCCCGGCGAGACGCCCGATCACGCTGCGAGATCTGCTCACCTTCACCCTCGGCACCGGCATGGTCCCCGCCGAGCCGGGCACGGTCCCGATCGCCGACGCGCTGAATGCGCTCGAGAGCGAGGAGCCCGAGCAGCAGCCGGCTAGTAGTTGCGCGACTGCGCTGTCGCCGGATGAGTGGATTCGGCGGCTCGGCACGCTGCCACTGGTCTATCAGCCGGGTGACCGGTGGATGTACAACACCGCCGCCAACGTGACGGGCGTGCTCATCGCCCGCGCCACAGGCATGTCGTTCGGAGCTGCCCTGCGCGAGCGGATCTGCGAGCCGCTCGGGATGAAAGACACCGGCTTCAGCGTGGCCGGCGACAGCATCAGCCGACTGGCGACCGTCTACCAGCGTGACGAGGTCACCGGCGAGCTTGGCATCGAAGACGGCGTCGACGGGCACTGGAGCCGGCCTCCGGTGTTCGAGGACGGAGGCGGCGGGCTTGTCTCGACTGTCAGCGATTACCTCGCGTTCGCCTCGGCTCTGCTGGCCGGCGGTGCCCACCAGGGCAGGCGGGCGTTGTCGCGGCCGTCGGTGGCGCTGATGACCACCGACCAGCTGACGCCGGCGCAGAAGGCGGTCTCCGGGTTCGCGCCGGGCTACTTTGGCGACTTCGGCTGGGGTTTCGGGATGGCGGTTCGCACCCGGCGCACGTACCTTGGGCCCTCGGTCGGGAGTTACGGATGGAACGGGGGCTATGGCAGCATCTGGTACAACGATCCGGCCGAGGACATGGTGGCAATCCTCATGAATCAGGGGGGAGCGGGGGCACCGACGTCGCCGATCTTCCTCGACTTCTTCACGGCCGCCTACCAGGCGATCGACGACTAACCGCGGCACCCGGAGACCGCCGGGGCAGCTGCTGTGACAGCGTCCAGCGCCGGGTCGCCGCCGTGGACGCGGAAACAGGTTGCCAGTTACAGGGACTCGGCGCCAAGGTGCGGTGCATGACGGTCGTACTGCCACCAGTAAGACAATCCGCTGCCAGGGATCGAAAGCGAACAGGATCCGGACTTCGCTGCCCCCTGTGGATCCGGTCGCAGCTCCTTCATTAACTCCATACTTCACTGCGAGGTCTCCTGCATGGCCAGTAAGTTCACCGAGCTTGAGATCGACTGTGCCGATCCCGATGCGCTCGCGCAATTCTGGTGCTCGGTCCTGGGCTACGAGGTGCAGGACGAGGACCACGGAGTCGTCACCATTGGTTCTCCATTGGTGCCTGAAGGCAAGGACCGCCTCGGTCCAGTGCCGCCGACGTTGACCTTCGCGCGCGTGCCCGAGGGCAAGACCGCCAAGAACAGGCTCCACCTCGACGTCAACCCGACCGACCGGGAGCAAGCCGAAGAGGTCCGCCGCCTGCTCGGCCTGGGCGCTCGCCATGCTGACGTCGGCCAGGGGGATGTGAGCTGGGTCGTACTTGCCGACCCGGAGGGGAACGAGTTCTGCGTCCTTGCTGGCCGCCGACCCTGATCGAAGGCCGCACCAGGCGGCCGGCAATCCCGTTCCTTGACCTTCGGGTTACCCGAAGGTCCATCGTCGAGTCATGAACGACGAGCTGATGAGCATCGGGAGGTTCGCCAGGCTGAGCGGAGTCTCCGTCCATGCCCTGCGGCACTACGACGACGTCGGACTGCTTGCGCCTGCCGAGGTCGAAGCTGGCTCGGGGTACCGCCGCTATCGCGCTGGCCAGATCCAGCACGCTCGGCTGATCCGTGCGCTGCGCTGGATCGACCTGCCGATTGAGCAAATCAGGGAGGTCCTGGCCGTCGAAGGCGACGCGAGCCTCATCCTGGCGCAGCACCGCGATCGGCTCGAACGACAGCACAGCCTGATTGATGCGCAGCTCAGGGACGTCACCCGTTTCCTCGCGAAGGGACTAACGATGCAGACGATGCAAGCCGGCTGCAGGCCGGTGCAGATCAGCATTGCGGTTACTGACAAGCCCGCCTCCGTCGCTTTCTACCAGGAGCTTCTCGGCCAGCAGCAGCAGCCAGCTCAGCGCACCTCGCACGGAGACTTCTCTGCCTTCGTGTTTGGCGAGTACGGGCGCGACGACTTCTTCCTATTGTGGCTGCAGGACGACCCGGACCGGCTGGACCGGCCAGGGCGGTCCAACCTGGGGCTCCTGGTTCCTGATCTTGAGGCAGCACACCAGCGGGCGGTCGCGGCGGGTGCGACCGAGGTGCAACTGCCGCGCGGAACTGAGGGCATGCCGAGGAACTCGGCCGTGCGGGATCCGAGCGGAAACTGGCTTGGCCTGTTCCAGGGCTGGACCGGCCCGCGGCCGGTGCAGATCATGATCGCGGTCGACAACTTCCAGACATCGGCTGCCTTCTTCGAAAAGGCCTTCGGTCTTCGCACCGAGATCGCCCGGCGCACAACAGAGGCTGACTACCCGGCGTTCACGTTTGGCCAGTATGAGCGCGATGACTTCTTCCTGATGTGGCTGGTTGACGATCAGGACCGAGTCGACTTGCCGGGCAGGTCGAGTTTCAGCTTTCTGGTCGACGATCTCGACGCCGTGCACAAGCAGGCACTCGCCGCGGGTGCTGCCGAGGTAGCTCCGCCGCGCGACACCGAGGGCATGCCGCGAAGCTCGCATGTCACGGATCCCAGCGGCAACTGGATCGGCCTATTCCAGGGTTAGCCGCTCGGCCCGGCCGGTGAACGTCCGGCCCGCCCGCCCTGGTGCCCCAGGATTGTCGTCGTAGATCCGCTTGCCGTCCGCGGTGAAGGTATTCGCCCATCCATCTGCGTCGGCCCGGTCAACGGTCTGGCAGTAGGTCGCGCAGAGATCCTGGATCGCGAAGCGGTCATCGGCGGTGATGTGCATGACCGTCACCCTTCGTCGCGGGGCCTTCCGGCGGGCCGGCTGGCCGCATTCCACCATGAGGAGCGCCCGGCCGGGGTCAAGACGAGCGGCGGGTGCAGCGCGAGCGAGCAATACCGCGGAGTACGACCCTCGCTACCGGCGGCTAGTGCTTTAGTGTTACCGGAGCGCGTCCACCGCCGGACTGCGCACTGCCGGTTCCCCGTCTCGGTCGCGGCCCCCCGCGTATCCGGCCGGCTGCCCGTCACAGCTCACCGCAATCGGAGATCGAGGAACACCGTGCGGATCAGCGCGGGTGATGGCGTATGACCAAATCGACGTCAGACAGCCAGGAAGCCGCGCGCTCGCGTGCCACCGCGGGCATCGCGCGAGGCGCCGGATTGATTGCCGGGCTGACGCTGGTGGCCCGGATCTTTGGCCTCGTCCGTACCCTCGCGTTCTCGCAGACTGTTGGCGCGACCTGCCTCGGTACCGCCTATTTCACTGCGAACCAGGTGCCCAATCTCGTCTACGAGCTGGTCCTCGGGGGCGCGCTCGGTAGCGCGATGGTGCCGGTCCTGGCCAGGTCAGCCGAGCGGGCCCGCACCGATGCTGCCGAGCGTGCGCAAGTGGGCCAGATCCTGTCAGCGCTGCTGACGTGGACCGTCGTCCTCCTGGTGCCGCTGACGCTGGTCGTCGTCGCTGCCGCCGCTCCCATTGCGTCACTGCTGAATCCCGCCAATCCGAGCGCTGGCTGCGGCCATGCCGAGCTGGTCGCGACCACCGCCACCATGCTGCGCATTTTCGCCCCCCAGGCGGTGCTCTACGGCCTCACGGTGGTGCTCTTCGGCCTGCTGCAGGCCTACCGCCGGTTCGCTGGCTACGCATTGTCACCACTGATCTCCAGCTTCGTGCTGATCGCCTCCTACATCGCGTTCGCCCCGCTCGGCCGCGGCCTGCCCTTGTCGAAGCTCCCGGCATCGGCGCAGCTGGTGCTTTCCGGCGGCGCCACCGCGGGCGTGGCTGCGATGGTGATCGTCGGCCTGGTGCCGACGTTGCGGCTCCACCTGCGCCTGCGGCCCACGCTGTCCCTGCCGCCTGGCATCGCGCGCCGAGCAGGCGGCCTGGTCACCGTTGGCATGATCGAGATGGTCGTGCAGCAGATCGCTGGCGTCGCTGTGGTCACGCTTGCCAACGGCAGGGGCGACACCGGTGCGCTGGTGCTTTTCAACTACGCATCGCAGGTCTTCAACTCGCTCAACTCGGTGCTGGCGCTCTCGATCGTGCTGAGCGCGTTCCCGGTGCTGTCCGCCCGTGACGGCGACGTTTTCGACCGTACCTGCGCGGGCTCGACGCGAGCTATCGTCCTCGTCGCAAGCCTCGGGATCGCCGTCACTGGCGCGATCGCCGTTCCGGCTGCGCACGTTCTGGCGGGCCAGCCCGATCAGGTGTCGCAACTGATCCTGGGCTTCGCCCTCTTCGCTCCTGGCCTCATCGGGGCCGGTGTCCTCGCGAACCTGACCAGGGCGATGCTCGCCGTCGGGCACCTGCGAGAGTCGGCCATTGTCGTCGGCGGAAGCTCGCTCCTGGCTGCCCTCGCACAAGTGGTGCTCGCTCTGCTCGTGCCGCCGCACCTGGTCGTCGCCGTGCTGGCGCTCGGCAGCACCATTGGGTATACGGGCGCGGCCATACCGGCGGTGATCTTTACGCGCCGCATCCGCGGCAGGCCGGCCGTGCGGGGTGTTAGCCGCGCCACGCTGGCCGGGCT
Organism: Streptosporangiaceae bacterium; assembly: GCA_036495585.1. GTDB lineage: Bacteria > Actinomycetota > Actinomycetes > Streptosporangiales > Streptosporangiaceae > JAJYUU01. The sequence goes on along the minus strand of DASXMP010000062.1, from coordinate 11,879 downwards.
TGCCGCTGCGGCCGCCGGGGTGGCTGTCGGAGTGGTCGTGAGCGTCGCCCTGCCGGAGGGAAACAAGCTGCTGGATGTCCTCGTTGGCACCCTGGCGTCGGTCGCCGCGATCATCGTGTTCGCCGGCGTGGCTTACCTGCTGGACGGCGGCGATCTGACGGCGCTCGCGGCCCGCCTGCGGAAGCTCGCCGGCCAGCTGCGGGCGGGACGAGGCGGCAGGCGAAGCATCGCCGCTGCGCTGCGCGAGGGCGGAGAAGACAGCCCGGGCGCCGACCCGCTGGCTCCGACGTTGACGCAGGCTGGTGAGCCGTTCCGGCCCACCGAACGCGGCTGATCGCGGGTCAGGCACGACCAGCCGGCTTGGCCACTGCCAAGCCTGGCTGCACTCCGCTTGTCAGTCCTCCGCGCGAGCGCAGTACAACCGGGGTCGCAGTTGACTAGTCAAATTTGAGCAGTCGTGTTTAACTAGCTAGGTGAATCCCACTCGCCTCTTCGTCCTCGGCGCATTGGCCCGGCACGGGCCGATGTACGGTCACCAGCTGCGTCGTGATGCCAGGATCGATCGCACCGAGCTGTGGTCAGAGGTCCGCCCTGGCTCGCTCTACAGCGCCCTGCATCGTCTCGCTGCCGAGGGCCTGATCGAGCCGCTGCGCACGGAGCAGGCCGGCCAGCTGCCGGCCCGGACTGTCTACGGCATCACCGCCGAAGGCGAGCGCGAGCTGCGCGCCCTGCGCGCCGAGGCGCTGCGGGAAGTGCGGCTCCAGCCCGATCCAGTCGACCTCGCGCTGGCGATGAGCGCGGAGCTGAGCGAGGAGGCGCTGCGCGGGTACCTGGACGACCGAATCCGGGCGCTACAGGCGCAGGCCTCGCAATTCGACCATCAAAGGGAACGAGCCTGGCCCGACCAGACGGTCGCCGACGATCTCGTGGTCGAGCACGCGCGTATGCGCATCGAGGCCGAGCTGGGCTGGCATCGGCTCGTGCTCGACCAGCTTGCCAAGCTCACGGCGGCCGGCAGCGCCGCGGACGGCCAGGCCGCGGGATGACAGTGCGAGACCTGCGGCTGCTTGGCGACCCCGTCCTGCGGACCGCATGCGACCCGGTGACGAGGTTCGACGAATCGCTCGCGAGGCTGATCGAGGACCTGCTGGATACGGTGCAGGAGCCGGGCCGGGCTGGCCTCGCGGCCAACCAGATCGGCTCGTCACTGGCCGTCTTCTCCTACCACGTGGATGGTCAGCTCGGCTACCTCATCAACCCTCGTATTGCGGCGGTCAGCGGCATGACGACCGGGCTCGAAGCCTGCCTGTCTGTCCCCGGCATCGTGGCGGAGCGCGAGCGCGCCGAGGCGGCAGTCGCGGTCGGGGTCAATCTTGCGCGGCAGGAGGTCGTCGTCACCGGAACCGGCGAACTGGCCAGATGTCTGCAGCACGAAACCGACCATCTGAACGGCGAGCTCTTGATCGACAAGCTGAGTGGCGCCGAGCGGCGCCGCGCCCTGCGGCAGCTCAGCGCCGTGCCGCAGCTCACCTGACCGCCCCGAGGCTGGATCCCTGCGGCCTAGGGCAGCGGCCGGCGATAGCGAATCTCGTGGATGGCAAATCCGTGCCTCTGGTCGGTCTTCTTGGCGCCATCCGGGGCGAAACCGGCGGCGCGGTAGAAGCGCCGGGCTCGCTGATTGGTGTCCAGCACCCACAGCGTCGCCTCGCGATAACCGGCTCCGGCCAGGTGTCCAAGAGCCGCCGTCATAAGCGCGCGGCCAAGCCCCTGGCCCCACGCGTCCGGAGCCAGATAGATGGCGAAGACCTCGCCGACCCTGGCCGGGTCATCGTCCTGGTCGCGGGTCGCGCCAAGGTCGGCGAAGCCAGCCAGCTGCCCGCCGGGACGTGCCACCACCAGGCAGCCGCCACGCGACCAGTCCGCGGCTTCCAGCGACCGCATCCGGAACGGCAGCCGCTGCGCCGGATCGAGTCCATCCAGGTACTCCTGCGGCAGCAGGCCCCGGTAGCCGCCCTGCCAGGACCGCACGTGGATCTCCGCGATCCGCTCCGCGTCCTGCAGGGTGGCTCGCCTGATATCCATGCGGAGATTCTGGCGCAGGCCAGCCGCGGGCGGCAAAGAGGTTCAGCGGTGGGCTGCGTCGGGCTGACCTGGTGCTACCGGGTCGGGCCGGTGCTGCCGCCGCCTGGCCGGAGCCGACAGTGCATTCGCGGGCTTAGCCGAGCCGACGCCGGCCAGCGAAGCCGTGCTCCGGCTTGTGGTACCAGCCGAGCTCTCGCTCACCCTCAAGCCAGCACAGCAGCACCGGCTGCCCGTCCCGCTGCGAGGGGAAATCCAGCAGCACCGGCGCAATGCCTTTCAGCTCCAGGCCGTGGGAAGTGAACCAGGTCGCCAGCTCGCTGACCTGCGCCTGATAGGCCTTCGCTTCCGGCAGGCCGCCGAATTCCGATGGCTGCCCGCCCGCCAGTGCCGTCTGCACCTCCACCAGGCGGGCACGCACCTCGACCAGCTGGTCGGCGTGCGCTAGCACCGCCGGCATCAGCTCGCGTGCCTCAGCCAGCGTGAAACCGCGCTCCATACGGGCAAGCCTGCCCGACTGCGGCCGCAGCGTCCACTTGCGGTCATACTGGCGGCGGACACCGACCCGAAGGAGACGCACGTTGAGCGCTACCTCCCTGCTGGACTGGCGCCGCCGGGTAGCGGCGATCTACGCCAGTATCCGGGCCTGTCCCGATCCTGCGGCGGCGCACGAGAACTGGCGCCGCTCCCGGAACGAGCTGCTGGGCACGCATCCCGACTCGCCGGTGCCGGCCGCAGAGCGGGGCCAGTTCACGGGCGTGCCGGTCGCGCCGTACCAGCCCGGCCTGCGCTTCGTCGCGGAGCTCGATACCGATGTCGAGCCGACGCGGATCGAGTTTCAGACCGGCACCGACGGCATCGTGCCCTTCGAGCGCGCCGGGGTGGTGCACCTGCCGGGTGTCGGCGATCTCGATGTCTGGTGGCTGGCGAGCTATGGCGGCGGCATCTTCGTACCGATCCGCGACACGCGGAGCGACGGCGTCACCTACCCGGGTGGCCGCTATGTCCTGGACACCGCCAAGGGCGCTGACCTTGGCGGCGACGACGGCGTCCTTGTCATCGACCTGAACTTCGCCTACAACCCGTCGTGCGCCTACGACCCGGCCTGGGCCTGTCCGCTGGCGCCGCCCGGCAATACCGTGCCTAGGCCCGTCGATGCGGGCGAACTTCTGGCAACTGGCTGAGCCAGCCAGCCGGCTGAGGTAACCGGCCAGGCTGTGTGCTAGCCAACCAGTGTGGGTGCGAGCAGCTCGGCGATCTGCGCGGCATTGAGTGCCGCGCCCTTGCGCAGGTTGTCGCCAACGACGAAGAAGTCGAGCGCACAGGGTTCGTCGAGGCTCTGGCGGATCCTGCCGACGAGGGTCGGGTCCGTCCCGGCGACGTCGGCCGGAGTGGGGTAGACCCCGCTGGTCGGATCGTCGACCAGCCGGACACCATCGGCGTCCCGCAGCACTGCCTGGGCCTGCTCCCTCGTCACCTCCCGCCCGAAGACGGCGTGCACCGCGAGCGAGTGCCCGGTGATGACCGGCACCCGCACGCAGGTGGCGTTGATCCGGATGCCGGGGTCCCCGAGGATCTTGCGCGTCTCGTTGCGGATCTTCAGCTCCTCTGACGACCAGCCCTCGTCGCGCAATGAACCGGCCCATGGCACCACGTTCATCGCCAGCGGCGCGCCGAACAGGCCGCCGTCGCCAAGCACGGCCCGGATGTCGCCTGGCTGCTGCCCAAGCGTGCGGTTGCCGGCCACCTTGGCCAGCTGGTCATAGAGCGCATCGGTGCCGGCCTGACCGGCCCCGGATGCTGCCTGGTAGGAGGCGGCGATTAGCTCACGCAGCCCGAACTCCCGGTGCAGCGCGGCCAGCGCCACAATCATGGCCAGAGTGGTGCAGTTCGGCACCGAGACGATGCCCTTCAGCCTGTCCGCCGCCGCCTCCGGATTGATCTCGGGCACCACCAGCGGCACCTGCGGATCCATCCGGAAGGCGCCGGACTTGTCAATCACCACGGTGCCGCGGGCGGCCGCAACCGGCGCCCACCGCGCGGACACCTCATCTGGCACGTCGAACATGGCCAGATCCACGCCGTCGAACACCTCGGGAGCGAGCGCGCGCACCGCGACCTGCTGGCCGCGCACCTCCAGCAGCCGACCCGCTGACCGGGCCGAAGCGACAAGCCTGACCTCACCCCAGATGTCCGGACGCTCCGAGACCACCGAGCGCATTACCGTGCCGACGGCGCCGGTGGCGCCTACCAGAGCCAGCACCGGGCGGCGTGCGCTCATCGGCCGGATCCCGCATAGACGATGGCCTGCTCGCCATCGCCAAGCTCGAAAGCGCTGTGCGCGGCGGTCACGGCCAGCTCCACGTCACCCTGGTCGACGACCACCGAGATGCGGATCTCCGACGTCGAGATCATCTCGATATTGACCCCCGCCTCCGCGAGCGCGCCGAAGAACCGCGCGCTGACCCCCGGATGAGAGCGCATCCCGGCGCCGACAAGCGAGATCTTGCCGATCCTGTCGTCGTAGAGCAGCGAATCGAAGCCGACCTCGTCCTGAACGTGCCGCAGCGCGGTCATGCCTGCATGCCCGTCCTCGCGCGGCAAGGTGAAGGAGATGTCCGTCCGGCCGGTCGCGGCTGCCGACACGTTCTGCACGATCATGTCGATGTTGATGCCAGCCTCGGCGATGACGCGGAAGATCCGGGCTGCCTCGCCAACCTTGTCCGGCACGCCCACGACGGTGATCTTCGCCTCGCCCCGGTCCTGGGCGATGCCGGAGATGATCGCCTGCTCCATCGACTGGCCTTCCGCTCCTGGCTCCCGGTTCATGACCCAGGTGCCTTCCTTGTTGCTGAACGAGGATCGCACGTGAATGGGGATCTCGTACCTGCGCGCGTACTCGACGCACCTCAGCATGAGCACTTTGGCGCCGCAGGCCGCCATCTCCAGCATCTCCTCGTACGAGATGCGCGGCAGTCGCCTGGCGGACGAGACGATCCGCGGGTCGGCGGTGAAGATGCCGTCGACATCGGTGTAGATCTCGCAGTAATCGGCGCCGAGCGCGGCGGCGAGCGCAACTGCGGTGGTGTCCGAGGCGCCGCGGCCGAGCGTGGTGATGTCCTTGGTGGTCTGGGAGACTCCCTGGAAGCCGGCCACGATCGGGATCGCACCGTCATCAAGTGCGGCCTGGATCCGGCCGGGGGTGATGTCGATGATCCTGGCTTTACCGTGGGTGGAGTCGGTGATGACGCCTGCCTGCGAGCCGGTGAAGGAGCGACCCTCCAGACCCAGGTTTGCGATCGCCATCGCCAGCAGGGCCATCGAGATCCGCTCCCCGGCGGTGAGCAGCATATCCAGCTCGCGGCCGGGCGGCGCAGGACTCACCTGGTCGGCCAGGTCTCTCAGTTCGTCCGTGGTGTCTCCCATCGCGGATACCACCACGACCACCGAGTGGCCGGCCTTCCTGGTCCCGGCGATCCGCTGGGCGACTCGCTTGATGCCGTCCGCGTCCGCGACTGACGATCCCCCGTATTTCTGCACCACAAGAGCCACGGAACGAGTCTATCGGGGCAGCCTGCCGCTACCGCGTGGCCGGCTCCTCGGCCACATCCAGCCTGGCGTGGGCCACGACCGAGTGCAGCGCCCGCAGCGCGGCGCCGCCATGGGTACCCCAGTGATTGACGTAGGAGTACTGCCACCACCACAGCGCCTCAGCAGTCCGGCCAGCTTCGTGGTGCTGGAGCCCGTGCACGAGGTCAGCCGCGACCGCGGCAAGATCATCAGAGAGCCGGAACGGCGTCGCCTGGGTATCGGCCAGGGGATCGAAGATCTCGGCGTAGTCGTCGAACCCGGACAGGCGGGCGGCCAGTCCCGTGCGCAGCTCGTCCAGGTCGACATCCGGGTCCGCGCCGACGTCGGGCTCCCAGTTGCTGGGCAGGATGACGTCCTTGCTTGCGCCTAGCTGCGCCCCAGCCAGCATCATCTGTGCCATCTCGAGGAGTAGCAGCGGCACCGTTTCCTCTGCCCCCTCCCCGGCAGCGACGGCGGCAACGCCGTCCAGGAAATCCCGGGCATTCCCGGCAATCCGGTCTGCGAGCGGGCGCCAGTCCTCGTGCTCGTCCAGATGACTGGCCTGCGGCTCGAGCTCAGACATCCAGCAGCCTCCGTCCCTCGAACGCCCGGCCCAGGGTCACCTCGTCGGCATACTCCAGCTCGCCGCCCACGGGCAGGCCGCTGGCCGGCCTGGTCACGCGCAACCCCATCGGCTTGATCATGCGAGCCAGATAAGTCGCGGTCGCTTCGCCTTCCAGGTTCGGGTCAGTAGCCAGGATCACCTCCGTCACGGCCCCGTCGGCCAGCCGCGCGACCAGCTCCCTGATACGCAGGTCGTCCGGGCCAACGCCGTCGATCGGGCTGATGGCGCCACCGAGCACGTGATACCGGCCGCGGAACTCACGGATCTTCTCGATCGCAGCGACGTCCTTCGGCTCCTCCACAACGCAGATGACCGCCGGATCGCGGCGGACATCCTTGCAGATCCGGCATTCGTCGTCTTCGGACACGTTGAAGCAGGTCCGGCAGAACTTGACCTTCTCGGTCACCTCCAAGAGCACCGCGGCCAGCCGTTTCAGGTCCGCCGGATCGGCGGACAGCAGGTGGAAGGCGATACGCTGCGCACCCTTGGGGCCAACCCCAGGTAGCTGGCCGAGCTCCTCGATCAGGTCCTGGACAACGCCTTCGTACACGTCACGCCCCGCCGGCCCGGGGGCCGCCAGGCTCGTCCTCGCCGAAGTCGTCATCGGAGTAGCCGCGGACGCCAGCCTGGCCAGGGTCCTCGTCGGCCATGTCGTCGTCCTCGAAGTCCTCGTCGGTGCCGGTGTAGCCGCCCAGGCCAGGCATCCCGCCGAAGCCGGGCAGGCCGCCGCCGGACAGACCCTCGGCGAGCGGCCCCATCTTCTGCTCTTGCAGCTGCTCGGCCGCCCGGCGGGCATCCCGGTAGGCAGCTAGCACCAGGTCGGCAAGAGTCTGCACGGTTTCCGCTGGATCGGCGGCATCAATCGCGCTGGGCGCGATCGACAGGTCGACCAGCTCGCCCTGGCCGCTGACCGTCACGGTCACCAGCCCGCCACCGGCCGTACCCTGGATTTCCGTCTCGGCCAGCTCCTGCTGCGCCGCGACGAGCTGGTTCTGCATGGCCGCGGCGGCCTGCAAAAGCTGTCCCATGTCTAGCTGGCCACCCGGTTCCACGCCGGCCTCCCATCCGTCGGTGGACTCTCCGAGCCTACGGCCTCAGCCCGGCGGCAGCACTACGGCATGTCCGTGTCGGCGATGACGCGCCCGCCGAGTTCCCGTGCGATCAGGTCCATCCCGGTCAATCCGTCGGGCGCTGGCTGGTCTGCGGGGTCGGGCGTGTCTGCCGGATCGAGCCCGGCAGCCTCCGGCGGTCGCGTCCGGCTCGGCGCGATCGGGCGCCGAGGGCTGGGCTGGTCCGGTCCGGCGGCCGCGGCCGGGCGGGACGGCCGCGGGGATGCGGGGCTCGTGCCCGTCTCAAGGTTGCGGCCCTGACCGCCATTGTGTCCCGTCAGCGAGGTCCTGACCTGGGGAGTTATACCAAACATTGCCTCCAGGACGGCGACCAGATCCTTGTCGTAGCCGCCGGTCACAAAGCCCTTGGCGGTCCCGGGCTGGGCGAAGGCCAGCGTGAGGATGCCATCCTCCAGCGATTCCACGCCCGCGTCGCCGAGCAAGATCGACGCCACCTTTCGCCGGGCCTGGACCGCCGCCAGCACCTCGGGCCAGCGGCTCCGCAGCGTCTCGGCGCCGACGGCCGCGGCCGGACGGCCAGCCGGGGTCGCGGCTGGCTTGCTGGTGGCAGCCGCCTCCGGTGACGGCCGACGGGCCGGCGCCGGTGCGGACGACCTGGCCCGGGACGGCGGGGCAGCAGGCGGTTCCGGCGCCGCCGCCGACGGATTGGTCCTCGCAGGTTCGGCCGGAGCCGGATCCGCGCGGACCGGACGGGCCCGTGCCGACGGCGGCGGTGACGTCCCGGCAGCCGGCTGCGGGGTGGCTGCGAGCCTGCGCTCCAGGGCCTCGAGCCGCTCAGTCAGCGCAGCGCCGCCCGGCTCAGCCGGGGGCAGCAGCACTTGCGCGCACATCAGTTCCAGAAGCAGCCGCGGTGAGGTGGCGCCGCGCATCTCCACCAGGCCCGCGCTGACCATCTCGGCCGCTCTGGTCAGCCGCTGCTGGCCGAACGACGCCACCTGCGCCTGCATCTGCTCAAGGCGGTCGGCCGGGGCCTCGATCAGACCGGTCGACCCGGCGTCCGGCACCGCCGACAAGACAATCAGGTCACGTAGCCGGTCGAGCAGGTCGGCGGCGAAGCGGCGCGGGTCGTGCCCCGCCTCTACCACGTGATCGACGGCGTGGAAGACCGCGGCGCCGTCGCCGGCGGCGAAGGCCGTGACCACCTCATCCAGCAGCCGGTCATCGGTGTAGCCGAGCAGCGCGATCGCCCGGTCGTACCGCAGGCCGGACTCATCCGCCCCGGCCATCAGCTGGTCGAGAACAGACATCGCGTCGCGGACCGAGCCGGCGCCAGCCCTGATCACCACCGGCAGGACGGTCGGCTCATACGGCACGCCCTCGCTGGCCAGGATCTGCTCCAAGTGCTCGCGCAGCACAGCCGGCGGCACCAGCCGGAACGGGTAGTGATGCGTCCGCGACCTGATCGTCGGGATGACCTTCTCCGGCTCGGTAGTGGCAAAGACGAACTTCAGGTGCGGCGGCGGCTCTTCGACCAGTTTCAGCAGGGCGTTAAAGCCCTCCCGCGTCACCATGTGAGCTTCGTCGATGATGTAGATCTTGAAACGGCCGGAGACCGGGGCGTAGAAGGCGCGCTCTCGCAGGTCGCGGGCGTCGTCGACGCCACCGTGCGAAGCAGCGTCGATCTCGATGACGTCGATGCTGCCCGGGCCAGCCGGGGCCAGCGCCACGCACGAGGCGCAGACACCGCAGGGGTCCGGGGTCGGGCCCAGCTCACAGTTCAGCGAGCGGGCGAGGATCCGGGCGCTGGACGTCTTGCCGCAGCCGCGGGGGCCGCTGAACAGGTATGCGTGATGCACCCGGCCGCTGCGCAGCGCCTGGCGGAGTGGCTCGGTGACGTGATCCTGGCCCTTGACCTCGGCAAAGCTGGCTGGCCGATACCTGCGGTACAGCGCCAACGGGGCGGCCGGCGACCGTGCTGGGGCTGGGCCTGCACCGGGGGTCTGGGCGTCGCCTGCCATGACATCATCCTCGCCGGGAATCCGCGTCCGCGCCGGGAATCGGCCGGTTCCGTGCCTGTCTGCGGGCGTCAAAGGACCCCTCGCGCACCCGACAGAGCCCGCGTACCCTTGCTGCCTTCCGGCCCTGGGGGGGTTGGCGGGATGAACGCCGCGCGAGGGGTCTGGGTGTCAGTCTAGCCACGGCTGCGGCCCGCCCCGGCCGTCGGCAAGGCCGAAGCGGGTCCGGCCTGCTGTCAGCAGGGCTTTTGCGGACGGCGCCGACCTGTTCAGGCAATCCGATAGCCCACGCCTGGAGTGGTGGTGATGACTGGCGGGTCGCCTAGCTTCCGGCGCAGCCGTCCGACGGTTACGGTCACCGTGTTAGTGAACGGGTCGGCGTACTCGTCCCAGACCTGCTCGAGCAGGTCCTCGGCGCGCAGGTAGGCGGGCGCGGACCGGAGCAGCGCCTCGAGCACGCCGAACTCCTTGACCGACAGGTCCAGCTGGCGGCCGTCGCGGCTGACGGTCCGGCGAACGGGGTCCAGTTCCAGCCCGGCGGCGCGCAGGATCGGGCCGCGCACGCCCGGCTGGCGACGCGCCAGCGCGTGGATCCGAAGCACCAGCTCAGGGAAGTGGAACGGCTTCCCCAGATAGTCGTCGGCTCCGAGGACCAGGCCGCTGACCCGGTCGCCCGGCTCGCCGGCCGCGGTGAGCATGAGGATCATGGCCCGGTCGTGCTGTTCGGCAATCATCTGGCACAGCGTGTCGCCATGAATGCCCGGCAGGTCCCGGTCCAGGACCACCACGTCGTAGGAATTGACGCCGATCTTGGCCGCGGCCTCCAGCCCGTCGAGGGCGGCATCCACCGCCATCCCCCGGTCCCGCAGCCCCTCGACCAGCACCTCTGCCAGCGACGGGGAGTCTTCCACCACGAGGACCCTCATTCCGACACCTCCGGCGGGTACTGGTCAGCGAGCCCGACCTGGCCGGCGAGGGCGGGCGGCACTGGCAGCGTGATCTCCACCTGCAGACCGCCGCTTGGTCGTGCTCGCAAGGCGAGGCTGCCACCATGCGCTGCCGCGATCGCCGCGACGATCGACAGGCCGAGCCCCGAGCCGCGGTCTGAGCCGGTCCGGTCGGCACCGAGGCGGCGGAATGGCTGCCCGAGCTGGGCTACCTGCTGCTGGTCGAGCACCGGCCCGCCGTTCTCAATCAGCACCCGGGCGAATCCCGGACCCGCCCAGGTGCTGACCGCGAGCCAGCCCGGGCGCTGGTTGTGCACGATGGCGTTGTCCAGCACGTTGTCCAGCATCCGGCGCAGCAGTGCCCCGCTGCCAGCGATCCACGCGGCACACCCGCCGGCCCGCTGCACCGTGAGGCCGGCCTCCCCTATCTCTTCGCTCCTGGCGTCGATGGCGGCGGTCACGAGGTCATCGAGCCGCAGGACGTCCCCGCCGGGCAGCGCGCCGTGCCGAGCCCGGGCCAGGATCAGCAGCCCGTCCAGCAAGGCATCGACGCGGTCGAGTTCGCTGCGCAGCCGGGTGGTCAGGGTGGCAGTCTGCTCGGGCGTCGGCTCCGGCTTGGCCTCGGCCACATCCACGGCGGCCCGCATCGTGGCGAGGGGTGTCCGCAGCTCGTGCGAGGCATTCGCGACGAATCGGCGCTGCGCGGCGAACGCCGCCTCCAGCCGCTCGAGCAGTCCGTCGAAGGTGTCGGCCAGATCCTTCAGCTCGTCGGCTGGCCCGGCGAAGGCCAGCCGCTCGTCCAGATTGTCCTCCGAGATCCGCCGCGCGGTAGCGGTGATCAGCCGCAAGGGCCGCAGTGAGCGGCCGGCGAAGAACCAGCCGAGCAGCACCGAGAGGGCCACCATGATGGCTAGCGCGATGAGCGAAGCGGCTAGCACCTGATGCGAGATCTCGCTGTGCGACTGCTGCGCGGAAGCTAGCGCGCTCTGCAATTGCTGGATCTTCTGCGCGTCCCTGGTCAGGAGCGACGGCTGGCTCGGCGGCTGACCTCCGCCGACCGCCGCCCGCGTCGCCACCTGCGAGGAGGAATGCACGACCAGCCCGCTGGAGATGGCCAGCAGCGCCGCGCCCGACAGCAGGAACAGCCCGCCGTACAGCAACGTCATCCGCAGCCGCACCGTGCGCCGCGGCCGGAACGGCCGGGCCAGCCAGCCCGCCACTCCCATACGCACCAGTCCTCTCCGCTACCAGCCTGCTCGCCAGTGCCTAACAGCGAGCTAACAAGGCCGGTTTCGGCCGAGGTTACGTCTGAAGCTGTGCACTCAGGCAGAGACTTATGCGGGCCGAGGTCAGGCGCTCTGGGCCACGCGCTCGTCGCCAGGCGGCGCGGTAGCCGGGCCAGCGGAGGGTCCGCCGCTGGCGACAAGGGCGGGGCCGTCGTATCCGCCGCTGATCTCCTCCAGACTCCGGCCGGCCGGCTCGGGCAGGACCAGGGTCAGCAGCGCGCCTAGCACTGCCGCAGCCGCGGTCAGCAGCAGCGTGCCGCGCAGTCCGAGCGAGCGCTGCAGCACCG
>DASXMP010000061.1:0-76077 GCA_036495585.1 Streptosporangiaceae bacterium | reverse complement strand
CGGCAGGTCCCAGTATCCCCGAGCAACCCGCTGGGAGGACGGCCTGACATGGACTGGTCGTGGATTCCCCAGAACTGGACGGGTACAACGGGCATCTGGCCGTTGACGCTTGACAACGCCTTCCTCGGGGTTATCCCGCCGCTGATCGGGCTGGCCATTGCCATCCCGCTGGGTGTGGCCAGCGTGCGCTGGCGCTGGGTCTATCCGCCGCTGCTGTCGCTGACCAGTGCCGTCTATGCGCTGCCGTCGCTGGCCCTGTTCGTGGTGCTGATCGACTACACCGGCCTCGGCAATCTGACGGTGATGATCCCGCTGACACTTTTCTCGCTATGCATCCTGCTGCCCAACGTGGTGGACGGCTTGCGCGGTGTCGCGGAGCCGGTACGGCAGGCGGCCACCGCCATGGGGTTCAGCGACCTGCGTCGGCTGGTGCAGGTGGAGCTGCCGATCGCCACGCCAGTGATCGTGGCTGGGCTGCGCATCGCGGTGGTCTCGAGTATCAGCCTCGCCAGCGTCGGACAGCTGATCGGCGTCAGCAGCCTTGGCTACTTCTTCATCGACGGCGCGCAACGTGACTTCCCGACCGAGATCTATGTCGCACTGGTGCTGGTGATCTTGCTGGCGGTTGTCTGCGACCTGATCCTGGTGGCGGCGGGCCGGATCCTGACGCCCTGGCGGCGCGGCCAGCGGCCCGTCCGGGCGCGCGGACTGTCCGCTCGCGCGCTGGAGCGTACGGCATGAGCTTCCTGCACTTCGCCTGGAGCTGGGTCAGCTCCTCGCAGCACTGGCAGGGATCGGGCGGAGTCCCGCACCGGGTCCTGGAGCACCTTGGCTACTCGGGCCTTTCGCTGCTGGTCGGGGCGCTGATCGCGGTGCCCCTCGGTGTGTGGATCGGCCACACTGGCCGCGGCCGCCTATTCGTGGTCAACCTGGCCAACGTCTGGCGCGCCATCCCGACGCTCGGTCTTCTCACCCTGATGGTGGTGCTGCTCGGCTTTTCGGCCCTGACGTGGCTGATTCCGCTGACGGTGCTCGCCATCCCCCCGATCCTGGTCAACGCCTACGAGGGCGTCGCCGGGGTCGATCCCGACCTCAAGGACGCGGCACTTGGCATGGGCATGACCCAGTGGCAGGTGCTGCGCAAGGTGGAGGTGCCCCTGGCTACTCCCTTGATCGTGCTTGGGCTACGCACGGCGGCAATCTTCGTGGTGTCGACCGCAACGATTGCCGCCCAGATCGCGCTCGGCGGTCTTGGGCGCTACATCATCGACGGACTGGCATCGAACGACTACGCGGAGGTGGCCGGCGGAGCGCTGGTCGTGGTCGTGCTTGCTCTCCTCGTGCAACTGCTCTTCGTTGGCCTGCGACGGCTGGTCGTCCCGGCTGGTCTGCGCGCGCAGGCCCGGGCCTCCCGCTAAGATAGCTTGTCGATAGGTATGGAAGGAATCTGATATGTTCCCAGCTAGATCGCTGCGGCGGGGAGTCGTCCTCGGCATGGCAGTGACGGCTTCGCTCGCACTTGCCGCCTGCGGTAGCTCGAGTCCCAGCAAGAATCCCCTGTCCGGCGGCTCATCCGCAGGCAAGATCGTGATCGGATCAGCCAACTTTCCCGAGGACGAACTGCTGGCGGAGATTTACTCGCTCGCGCTTACTGCCAAGGGCGTGAAGGTCACCGACAAGTTCAACATCGGGGCCCGCGAGGTGTACTACCCGCAGGTCAAGAAGGGCGCCGTCACCATCGTCCCGGAGTACAACGGGACGCTGCTGACGGTCGAGGTCGACAAGACGAGCACGGCGGCCACGACCAGCCAAGTCGACGCAGCGCTCAAGGCTGACCTGCCGTCGACGATGGAGGTCCTGAACCCGTCGACAGCCCAGGACAGCGACTCGGTCACGGTGACGCAGGCTTTCGCGACCGCGCACCACCTGACGTCCAGCTCCTCGATCGGTGACCTGAAGCCGTTCGCCGCCAGCATGGTGTTCGGCGGTCCGTCGGAGCTCCAGACGCGCTCGGACGGCTTGGCTGGCTTTAAGAAGGACTACGGCCTGACCTTCAAGGGCTTCGACGCGCTGGACGAGTCGGGCCCAATCACGCTGAAGGCGCTGACCACCGGCAAGGTGCAGGCGGCCGACGTCTTCAGCACGACGCCGCAAATTATCACCGACCACCTCGTCTCGCTGGCCGACCCCAAGTTCAACTTCGCCGCGCAGAATGTCATCCCGCTGGTCTACAAGAAGGCCATGACGCCGACAATTATCAGCACGCTGAATGCCATCTCAGCGAAGCTGAACACCGCCGGTCTGCTGGCCATGGACAAGGCCATCGGCGTGGACCACGACAGCTATCCGGCGGTCGCGGCCGGCTGGCTCAAGACCGAAGGCCTGCCTGGCGGCTCCTGATCCGTCGGCCGTGTCAGCCGACGCGGTCCGCTTACCGTAAACGCTGCCCGGCCCGCTGACTCAGCGGGCCGGGCAGCGGTCGCTGCGCCACGATCCTACGAGTCTGAGGAATCATGGTGCTGGTGACTGACTACCGCGTCCTCTTCGTCTGCACCGGCAACACCTGCCGCTCCCCGATGGCTGAGCACGTGCTCCGCCGCGAGCTGGAGACCGCGGGCCTGGCTGCGACGGTTGCCAGCGCAGGCCTGCGCGTGCACACCGAAGGTGCTCCCGCCGACCCCCGCGCCCAGGAAGTGCTCGAGCGCGAGGGCATCACCCTCGGGCACACGGCACAGCAGTTCGATCCGGCGATGTTCGCCGGCTACGACCTGATCATCGGGCTCGACAGCCAGCATGCCTGGGTCCTCCGCCAGGTCGCGCCGGACCCCGAGGCCGCGGCGCGAGTCCGCCTGCTCGGCAGCTTCGACCAGTCGAGCAGCGGCAACTGGGATGTCCCAGATCCGGTTGGCGGCGACATCAGCGACTACGAACGCACCCGACGCCTGCTCGCTACCGCCATGCCGGGCATCGTCCAAGCCGTCAGAACTGCGGCAAGACAAGAAGTCGTCTAAATCGTGCTGCGAGCCCAGAACGGCTGAGATCAGGAGCACTGCCAGGCAGGAGTCCCCTCATCCTGCCGCGCGCCTGTTCGGCAGGAAGTGGTCCCATCAGGCCGCGAGCCGGGGACGGCCGGGCCGGCGGCCGGACCGTTTCCTCTGGTCCGGCCGCTGTGTCCGGTTGTCCTGGGTGAGCCTCATGGCGGGCCGGCATCCTGGCGACCACAGGCAGCCAGCCTGTTAGATGATGGGCGGGTCGTGCCGAGGAGGATCTATGCCTGATCAGGTAACCGGCGCCAGGCCAGTCCGCGCCCCGCGCGGGACTGGGCTGAGCTGCAAGGGCTGGCCGCAAGAGGCGGCCATGCGAATGCTGATGAATAACCTCGACCCCGAGGTTGCCGAGCATCCGGATCAGCTCATCGTCTACGGCGGTTCCGGCCGGGCAGCGCGAAGCTGGCAGGCCTTCGACGCCATTGTCACCTCACTGCGCGACCTCGAAGGCGACGAGACGCTGCTGGTGCAGTCCGGCAAGCCGGTGGGCATCTTCCGCACGCACGAGTGGGCACCGCGGGTGCTGATCGCCAACTCCAACCTGGTACCGCAGTGGGCGAACTGGGAAGAGTTCCGTCGGCTGGAGGCGGCCGGACTCACCATGTTCGGCCAGATGACGGCAGGGTCGTGGATCTACATCGGCACGCAGGGCATCCTCCAGGGCACCTATGAGACCTTCGCCGCGGTCGCGGCCAAGCGGTTCGGCGGCTCCCTGGCTGGGACTATCACCCTGACCGCTGGCCTCGGCGGGATGGGCGGCGCGCAGCCCCTCGCGGTCACGATGAACGGCGGCGTCGCGCTCTGCATCGACTGCGACCCGTCCCGGATCGCCCGGCGGCTGGAGCACCGCTACCTGGACGTGGCTGCCGACGACCTCGACGACGCGGTGCGCCGTGCGGTTGCGGCGGCCAAAGCCGGCGAGCCGCTGTCCATCGGGCTGCTAGGTAACGCCGCAGAACTGGTGCCGGAGCTCCTGCGGATGGGCGCGCCCGTGAACGTGGTCACCGACCAGACCTCGGCCCACGACCCGCTCACCTATCTGCCGAAGGGCGTTGCCTTCGAGGACATGGCCACGCTGCGCGCCGAGGACCCGGCCGGATTCACGGCCATGGCACGCGAGTCGATGGCCGGGCACGTGCAGGCCATGGTCGGCTTCCAGGACGCTGGCGCCGAGGTGTTCGACTACGGCAACTCGATCCGCGGCGAGGCGCGACTGGCCGGGTACGAGCGCGCTTTCGACTTCCCCGGGTTCGTGCCCGCCTATATCCGGCCGCTGTTCTGCGAAGGCAGGGGCCCGTTCCGGTGGGCCGCGCTATCCGGCGACCCGGCCGACATCGCAGCCACCGACGACGCGATCCTCGACCTGTTCCCGGCGAACGAAGCGCTGGCCAGGTGGATCCGGATGGCGAAGGAGAAGGTGGCGTTCCAGGGCCTGCCGGCGCGCATCTGCTGGCTCGGCTACGGCGAGCGGCACCTCGCCGGGCTGCGCTTCAACGAACTCGTCCGGCGCGGCGAGGTACAAGCGCCGCTGGTGCTCGGCCGCGACCATCTCGACTCCGGCTCGGTGGCCTCGCCCTACCGCGAGACCGAGGCCATGGCGGACGGCAGCGACGCGATCGCCGACTGGCCGCTGCTGAACGCGCTCCTCAATACCTCATCCGGCGCGTCCTGGGTGAGCATTCACCATGGCGGCGGAGTTGGCATCGGCAGGTCGATCCACGCCGGACAGGTCTGCGTCGCCGACGGCAGCGACCTCGCTGCCCAGAAGCTGGAACGGGTGCTGACCAACGACCCCGGCACCGGGGTGATCAGGCATGCGGACGCCGGATACAGCCGTGCGGTTGAAGTTGCCGACGAGCGCGGCGTGCGGCTGCCGATCCATCCGGCCGGCGGCCCGGCATGACCGAATTGCCGGGTACGACACCGTGGGTGTTCGTGGACTGCGAGGCTCGGGGCACCAGCCCGGTGCACGGCACGCTGACCGAGTTCGGCGCCGTGCACTACGACTCAAGGGACACCTTCTACGGCCAGTTGTTCGAGGCGACACCTGATCCGGCCAACCCGGCAATCAGCATCGTCGGCGCGCGTCTGGCCAGCGAGAAGGAGGTCGCCGGCATCTTCGCCGCCTGGCTCCGCGACCACCTCGGCGACAGGCAGCCGGTCTTCGTCAGCGACAACCCGGCTTACGACTGGCAGTGGATCTCCGGACTGTTCGACCGGGCCGGGATGGATAACCCGTTCGGCCACTCGGCCCGGCGCATCAGCGACTTCTGGGCCGGTCTGCACGGCGACTGGACCGACACGCAGCGCTGGAAACGCTTCAGGATCACTGCGCACGACCACAACCCGGTGCACGATGCCATGGGGAACGTCGAAGCATTCGACGAGATCATGCGCATAGCGCGGCAACGGAGGGAGTCGAACGCATGAGCTCAGCCGACGGGGGCACGCTGAGCTTCGCCCGGCTGTGGGCCGAACTGCTGCCGGTCGGCCGCGATGCCGCGACCGGTGGCTATCGCCGTTACTCCTGGACGGAGCCCGACGGAGCCTGCCGAGCCTGGTTCGCCAGGACCGCAACGAAAGCGGGCATGCGCACCGACTGTGACCGGGACGGCAATCTGTGGGCGTGGTGGGGCCGGCCTGGCGGGGCGCCCGGTGCGTCCATCGTCACCGGTAGCCACCTGGACTCCGTCCCCGACGGCGGTGCCTATGACGGACCGCTCGGCGTAGTCGCCGCGTTCGCGGCCATCAGCCAGCTGCGCAGCCAGGGCTTCCGGCCTTCGCGGCCGATTGGGGTGGCAGCCTTCACCGAGGAGGAGGGTGCCAGGTTCGGCGTCGCCTGCCTGGGCAGTCGGCTGCTGACTGGAGCCATCGCACCGGCCATCGCCCGGGACCTGCGTGACCGGGATGGGATCACCCTGACCGAAGCGATGGTGGCGGCCGGGCGGGATGCCGCTCGGATCGGCCCGGACGACGACCTGCTGGCCGGGATCGGCGCGTACGTTGAACTGCATATTGAACAGGGCTCCGCGCTGGCCGACCTCGGTGCCGCGGTCGGGGTCGCCGACGGGATCTGGCCGCACGGCCGCTGGCGGCTTGAGTTCGCCGGCCGGGCTGACCACGCGGGCACCACCCGACTGACCGACCGTCGCGATCCGATGCTGCCGTTCGCCGCAGTCGTGCTGGCAGCCCGCGCGGCCGCTGCGGCCAACGGCGCCCTGGCGACCGTCGGCAAGGTCATCGCCGAACCCGGGGCAGCCAACGCGATCAGCGCGAGCGTGCAAGCGTGGCTGGACGCGCGGGCGCCAGATGAGCAGGCGCTGGACAAAGTAGTCGCCGCGGTGACGGCGGCAGCCCAGGACTCGGCCGGCCGGCACGGCGTTGGCGTGCGGATGCGCCGCGAGTCCTTCTCGCCGGGGGTGCGCTTCGACACCGGGCTGCGCGATCGCCTCGCCAAAGTGGTGGGCGCCGAGTCGGGTGCACCCGCGCCGGTGCTCGGAACCGGCGCCGGGCATGACGCGGGCATCCTGGCCGCCCGGGTGCCGGCCGGCATGCTCTTTGTCCGCAACCCGACTGGCGTCTCGCACTCGCCGGCCGAGCACGCGGACGCCGCGGACTGCGAGGCAGGAGTGACTGCGCTCGCCGCGGTGCTAGCCGATCTGGCGGGCGAGTGACTGGCGTGCCCACCGGGCGCTGGCTGGCGGAGCTGGCCTGGTCGCCAGGGTTCGGGCTGCGGGAAGACGTGCTGATCGAGAGTGCCGGTGACAGGTTCACCACTGTGACGCCGGATGTGGCCGGGCGGCCGGCCGAAGCCAGGCGGCTGCCTGGCCTGACCATGCCGGGCCTGGCGAACGCGCACTCGCACGCCTTCCACCGCGCGCTGCGCGGCCATACCCAGTCAGGACGCGGCACCTTCTGGACCTGGCGTGACCGCATGTACGACGTGGCCGGCCGACTCGACCCGGATCGCTATCTGGCGCTGGCTACTGCGACCTACGCAGAGATGGCGCTGGCCGGGATCAGCTGCGTTGGCGAGTTCCACTATCTGCACCACGGCCCTGGCGGCATTCCGTACGCGGAACCGAACGAGATGAGTCTGGTGCTCATCGAAGCGGCGCGCCGGGCCGGCATCCGGATCACCTTGCTCGATGCCTGTTACCTGTCCGGTGGCCTCTCGTCCGATGGCAGGCAGCAGCAGTTGGCGGGCACACAGCTACGGTTCGGCGAC
This sequence comes from Streptosporangiaceae bacterium, assembly GCA_036495585.1. Lineage (GTDB taxonomy): Bacteria > Actinomycetota > Actinomycetes > Streptosporangiales > Streptosporangiaceae > JAJYUU01. The sequence goes on along the minus strand of DASXMP010000061.1, from coordinate 68,802 downwards.
GCGGACGGCGCCGATTGGGCGGCGCGCGCCGCCGAGCTCTGCCGGGACGCGACCGGCCAGGTTGCGCCGCACGCGCGGGCCGGCGCCGCGATCCACTCGGTCCGCGCCGTCCCGCCGGACCAGATGCCGGAAGTGGCCGCGTGGTCGCACCACTATGGCGCCCCACTGCACGCGCATGTGTCTGAGCAGGTGGCGGAGAACCGGGCGTGCCTGGCGGCGCACCGGGCCACGCCGACCGAGGTGCTGGACGGGGCTGGCGCCATCGGCCCGCGCAGCACCGCTGTGCACGCGACCCATCTGACGGCCTCCGATATCGAGCGCCTCGGCGGCGAGCGCTGTCATGCCTGCTTCTGCCCGTCAACCGAGGCGGACCTGGCGGACGGGATCGGGCCGGCCGCGGCGCTGGCCGGGGCGGGCAGTCCGATCACGCTGGGCAGCGACAGCCACGCCGTTATCGACCTGCTGGAGGAGGCGCGCCGGGTTGAGCTCGGGGAGCGCCTGACCAGCCAGGAGCGCGGTCACTTCACCGCGACCGAGCTCGCGACCGCGGCCACCGAAGCGGGGCATGCCAGCCTCGGCTGGCCGGACGCTGGAGCGCTGGTGCCAGGCGCGCTGGCCGATTTCGTCACCATTGACCTCGGCTCGCCGAGGACGGCTGGCGCCACGACGGCGAGTGCGCTGGAATCGGTCGTCTTCGCCGCTGCCGCCGCCGACGTCCGGTACCTGGTGGTCGGCGGCCGCGAGGTCGTGGCGGACGGCCGCCACCTGCTGGTCGCCGACGTACCCCGCGCGCTGGCGAGCTCGATCGCGGCTGCGGTGGCCTGACGCACGTCCGCTCTCCGGTCAGTTCGCCGACGGCAGACCGGAGCAGATGTTCGCGGCGGCATTGCGGGACTGCACCGTGCCGGCGCTACCCGGCTGCCCGGCGCCCGCCCGCCGGCGCCCGGCTTTCTTGCTCGTTCCGGCTGCGTGTGCGGCAACCGCCGGCGCGGGCAGCTTCACGCCGGCGAAGTTGGTGCCAAGAACGAGCGTCACCGGACCTGGCCTGCCGACCTGCGGGGTCGGCTCGGCGAGGGTGTTTTCCCCGGCGGGGACGGACTTGAGCCCGGCCATCAGCGTGTATGCGCCGTCCGACTGAACCAGGCCGGCGTACTCGACAGTGGTGGTACTGGTAGGCGGTGCGTTGCCGACGCCGGTCACGTGGAAGCCGAGTCGGCGGAGCTTAGCGGCCGTGCGCGCGGCGAGGCCAGGCTCGCCCGTCGCGTTCAGCACACGGACCTGCAGGTCCCGGGCGGGCTCGGTGGGCAGGTGGCCGGTCCACGGCTGGCCGGTACGGATCATGTTGAACAGCACGTCGTCCGCCGGTTGCACGGTGACCAACCGCGCGGAGTACGTGGGGGAGTCGAACGTGTCGGTGGCCGTCGGCATGGTGATCAGCGAGACATTCCTCGACTTCAGGTGCGCCAGCGACCTTGCCAGCGTGAGCAGGCTGCTGACGGTGCCAAGGCCGCTGTCCACGGTCAGTGCCTTCGTGGCGGTGTCCGCGATGCTGAGCAGCCGCGGCACGTTGCCGAGCAGGCCGGTGGCGTTGACCTGCTGGATGACTGAGGAGATGAACGCCTGCTGCAGCTCGATCCTGGGCAGGTCACCGCCCGCATCCGCGCCGCCGAGGTCGTGCCTGGTGCGCACGTAGGCGAGCGCCTGGTTGTATTTGAGCAGGTGCTTGCCGGGACGCAGGTTCACGCCCGATGCCTGGTCGTGGTAACCGGGGCCGGGCGGCACGCAGACCTCGACACCGCCGAGGGTATCCACCATGGTGCGGAACGAGTTGAAGTCGAATTCCACGAAATGGTCGAGCTTGATCCCGGTCAGGTCCTCGACGGTACTAACCGCACACGCGGGACCGCCGATGTTGAGCGCGCCGTCGATGATCGAGCCCGGCGGGTAGGTGTAGGGCCCCTGGGTGCCAATGCCGATCTGCGGGATGCGGGCCTGGCAGCCCGGCTCGTACACCATCGTGTCACGCGGGATCGACAGGACCGTGGCGTGCGTGTGCGTCGGATCCAGGTGGATCAGCAGCAGGTTGTCGGAGTTCGTCGTCCACGGGTCGGCTTCCTTGCCGAAGTGTCCCTTCTGCCCCTGCCGCTCCTGCGAGCCGAGGACCAGGATGTTCAGCGCTCCGTAGACCGTCTTGCCGGATAGGCCGTGGACCTTGAGCACGGTGATGTTGCCGTCGAGGCGGCGGTAGATGGCGTACCCGGTGGCACCGGCCACCACGGCGAGGACTGTGACGACGGATGCCGCGATGTAGCCAACCTTGGCCAGGCGACTGCGCCGACGCCACCAGGAACTGCCGCCACGGCCGTTGCGGCGGCCGCCGGACCGCCGGTATCTCGGATCGTCCGCATACTGGGTGCGGTAGTCATAACCGGCCTGGTCGTCATACCCGGGCTCGTCGTATCCGGCTCGCTGGTTGTAGGCGGCCGGGCGATCGTACCGGTCGTAGCCGTCGCGGCCATCCCCGTCCGCCATCAGTTCTCCGTCCCGCCAGTAGCTGCCCGCAGCACAGGCATCAGCTCCCGGTCCTGGCTGCTGGCAGGCTACGCCGTCGGCATCGACGGTTCCGGTAACTTTGCTGCTGCCATACCCGCCCCAGGTGTGCACGTTCCGTGAGCTTCCGGGTCTAGCCAGGAGGTAGCAACTCGTCCCTTGACGCAACCACCGAACTGGGCGGCCCGACAGCCGAACCGGTCCGCAGCACCGTCAGCTGATAGCGGATTGCCGCGCCGACTCGCGTGGTCTCGCCCGTGGCGAGCAGGTCGAGCAGGCCGCCGCGGAGCACGGCAAGGAGCAACGTCCGCTCGGCCGCACCAGCCGGCGACTCCGCGTGCCGGCGCGGCTGCAGGCCGGCCAGGATCGCCAGCCAGTCGTGCACAGTCGCCGCACCGAAGCCCGCCCACGGGCCGTCTGGCTCGCTCACGCTGCGCGAATAGCCGTCCAGCCACAGCCGCAGCAGTGGCCGGTGCGCCTCCGCGGCCAGCCACGCCCAGATCCGCTCGCCGGCCTCGGCTGGTCCGCCGGCGGGCACGCTGACCTGCCGCAGTTCGCTGATCAGCCGCAGCTCGTCCGCCCGTGACCGGGCTAGCAGCGCCCGGATCAGGCCGTCCTTGCTGCCGAACAGGTAGAGCAGCACCCGCGGGCTGGATCCGATCGCGGCCGCCATCGGGCGCAGCGACAGGTCGGTCCGGCCGTGCTGAATCGCGTACGCGTAGGCGAGCTCCAGCAATTCGGCCTTGCGAGCCGAGGGGACTGCCGTATCGCTGGTCATGCCGGTACTATAGTCGTCACTGAAACAGTCGTTTCAGTATCCGGGTTGAGCGGCCGCGATTGCGGACTGCGGTGGCAGGATCGCGTGGTCCGCTGCGCAGGCGGCCGGCCGCATCCGCCGCCACGGACACGAGGAGGCCAGATGACGCGGCAAGCACCGCAGCAGGACCGGCTGGCACGCCGCGACGAACCTTCCGGCCGGTCCGCGTCGGCGCGAGTGGTCATCCGTCCGGCCGACAGGCCCGGCGACCTCGGCTGGATGGTGCAGGCGCACGGCGAGATCTACAGCGCCGAGTACGGCTGGGACACCAGCTTCGAGGCGCTGGTCGCACGCATCGTTGCCGAGTATGCGGCGGACCACGACCCGGTACGGGAGGCTGCCTGGCTTGCCGAAGTCGATGGCGAGCGGGCCGGCTGCGTCCTCTGCGTCGCCGCCGACAATACGACGGCCAAGCTGCGCATCCTGCTCACCACACCGTCGGCCCGAGGCCGCGGTGCCGGCACCGCCTTGGTCAGGACCTGCGTGGAGTTCGCTCGGCAGGCCGGCTACTTGCGCATGGTGCTGTGGACCAACGACGTGCTCGTGGGCGCCCGCCGGATCTACCTGGCCAGCGGTTTCCGCCTGGTGGCCGAGGAACCGCACCACAGCTTCGGAGCCGACCTCGTCGGCCAGACATACGAGGTGGAACTCGCCACCGGGCCGAGCGTGCCGGCGCGGTAGTGGCTAGGATCTGAGTCGTGGAGAAGCCCAACCTTCCGGGTTGGCTCAAGCTGGTCAACCCAGTAATGATGTTCCTCAACCGAAGCGGCCTGCCCATTGGTCCGATGGAGGTCCTGACGACCTCGGGCCGGCGTACCGGGAAGGCAATTAGCAACCCGGTCTCCATCCTGGCTCTCGACGGCCGGCGCTACATCTGCACCGTCGGAGACACGTGAGCTGGGTGCGGAACGCCCTGTTAATGCCAACGTCACCCTGGAACGCGGTCACCACAAGCACACCGCGCGCCTGACGGAGATCCCAGAACAAGACCGGGGCCGCATCCTGCGCGAGTTCCCAGTCAAGATTCCTGGCGGAGTCAGCTTCTTTAAGCGCTCACTTGGCATCAGCGGCAGTCCGGATTCGTTCGAGGGCGCCGCTGACCGCTGTCGGGTATTCGAGATCGAGGATGAGCGAGCGGCAGCTTAGGCCCAGTGGAACCGGCGCGGCTGCGAACGAGCCGTGTCCACATCTCAGCGCCCCGCCAGGCGGTAGCCGTCCCAGCCCGGCCCGCCGGCCTGGTCCAGCACGCGCCGGGATACCTCACTGAGTCGCTGCGGGTCGCCGGCCGCCGTCACCATTTCGTCGGCCAGCTCGGGGTCGGCTGTGCGCAGTTCGCGCAAGAGCCACTTCCCGGAGCCGAGCCAGTGCCGCTTGAGCAGGAGGGCCAGTTCCGCGGTCGCGGTCCAGAGATTCCAGCCGATGACCGCCATCTCGCCCGGGTCAACGGCGCCGGCCAGGTCATCGAGCAGATCGACGAGGACGTAGCGATAGCCCTCGAGTTCCGCGCGGCTGAGCACGGGAGGACCTGCCGCGAGGACGGCGCGGGCACGTTCCCTGACCTTAGTGATGTCTTCGGCGCCGCCAGCTAGGACAGCCCCCTCGGCGATCATCCGGGCGAGCGAGGGCCGGCGCCGGCCGGTGTCAGCGGCGAAGAAGTGCTCGAGCGACGGGGCGTCGTGGACGAACGTCTCGGCTGGCCAGCCCCGCCAGTGCAGCGACTCGCGGTACGGAGCGGGCGGGCCGGCCAGCACGACCACGATGTCCAGGTCGGATGTGGCGGTGCGACGGGACGACAGCACCCCGCCGCCGAGGAATGCGGCAAGCGCGGCACCGAACCGCTCGCCGACCAGAGCGCGGGCAGCGACGATCGCCTCGGGCTCGCGTGTGTCGTCCACCCGGCCATTCTCACCGCTGCTCACGGCCACCGGAACGAATCCCCGGTGTGTCTGTGCTCGCTCAGCAGGAGTGCGCGAGAATCGCGAGGTGGTAGCTCAGAACTTCCATGACTTCTTCGTGGCGACCGCCAGCGTGGCCGGCGCGCTGGTCGGCCTGCTTTTCGTGGCGATCACCGTGGCCTCGGAGAAACTGCTGCAGCCTACCGAGGATGCGCAGTTCCACCGGATCCGGGCGTCGGCGGCGCTGACGGCGTTCACCAACGCGCTCGTGGTCTCGTTGTTCGGGCTCATTCCCGACAACATGATCGGTCCGGCCGCCACCGCCGTGGGCGCGGCCGGGCTGATGTTTGTCACCGCGTCGGTGCTCTCGCTGATCCGTCTGGGCCATGCCAACTGGCGGTCCATGCGCGACGTGGTGTTCCTCGGCGGGCTGATTGTCACCTTCGTCGCGCAGCTTGTCGCTGGCGCTCAGGTGATCAGTCACCCCCATCAGTCTGGCGGCGTGGTGACCATCGCGGTCCTCGTGGCGATCTGCTTCCTGATCGGGATAGACCGGGCCTGGGAGCTGGTTGGCGGGCCGACGATCGGCATCCGGCAGGAGGTCGCGGCGTTCATGCATGGCCACGAGCCTGACGCCGGCGAGCCGAGCCCCGACGAGCCCTCGCCGTGAGTCTCCTGATCACCAACATCGGCGAACTTGTCACTAACGCACGACAGGATGCGCTGGGCGTCGTCTCGCCTGGCCCGTTCGAGGCGTTCGCGGATGCGGCCATCGTGCTGGACGGCGGCCTTGTCGCCTGGACCGGGCCGGCGGCCGGCGCGCCGGCCGCCGACGACATGGTGGACGCGGGCGGGCGGGCCGTGCTGCCGGGCTTCGTCGACTCGCATGCGCACCTGGTGTTCGCCGGGGAACGCGGCGCTGAATTCGCCGCGCGGATGGCCGGACAGCCGTACTCGGCGGGCGGGATCGCCAGCACCGTTGCGGCCACGCGCGCCGCCAGCGACGCCGGCCTGCGGGCGCGCCTTGCTCGGCTGGCGGCGGAGATGCTGGCACAGGGCACCACGACCTTCGAGTGCAAATCTGGATACGGGCTCACTGTCGCCGACGAAGCGCGCGCGGTCGCGCTCGCCGCCGAGGTCACCGCCGAGGTCACGTATCTCGGCGCCCACGTCGTCCCGCCCGAGTTCGCTGGCGATCCGGCTGGCTACGTGGACCTGGTCTGCGGGGACATGCTGGCCGCGTGTGCGCCGACCGCCCGGTGGGTGGACGTGTTCTGCGAGCGAGGGGCTTTTGACGCTGACCAGGCGCGGACGGTGCTGGCCGCGGGGAAGGCGGCGGGCTTGCTCCCGCGAGTGCACGCCAACCAGCTCGGGACCGGGCCTGGCGTGCAGGTCGCGGTCGAGGCGGGCGCGGCCTCGGCCGATCACTGCACGTTCTTGTCGGACGCGGACGTGGAGGCGCTGGCGTCCTCGGGTGGGACGGTGGCGACCCTGCTGCCGGGGGTGGAGTTCGCCACCCGCTCGCCGTACCCGGATGCGCGCCGGCTGCTAGCCGCTGGGGCGACGGTGGCGATCGCCACCGACTGCAACCCAGGCTCCTGCTTCACGTCGAGCATGCCGCTCTGCGTCGCGCTGGCAGTGCGGGAAATGCGGATGACCACGCAGGAAGCAGTGTGGGCGGCGACCGCAGGGGGTGCGCACGCGCTGCGGCGTACCGACGTCGGGCACCTCGGGGCTGGCGCCCGGGCTGACCTGATGCTGCTGAACGCGCCCTCGCATGCCTACCTCGCGTACCGGCCCGGCGTGCCGCTGGTCGCCGCCGTGTGGCGCGCCGGGGAGCGCGTGGCCTAGCCGGGTGGCCTAGGCGCGGGTTCTAGGCGCGTGGCGGCGCGCCTGACCAGGATGCCAGGTAGGCCTATGCCTACCTGCAGGTGTGGGAGTCAGCCCATGGCGCGGCCGCTACCAGTACGGGAAGCTTGGACCACCTGCGAGCAAACGATGACGGGGGTATCGCCATGGTGGTGCAGGAGCCCGAGTGCGGCGCGGCGGTCAGGCGGTGGTTCTGATGATGTTCACCTGGCTGCTCGTGGTGGTGGCGGCGCCGGCCTGCCTGGTCGTCGCATGGGTCCGCACCGGCCGGAGCGAGTACGCGAAGGGACAGCGGGGGCGCCTTCGCGACTTCCGCTACTGCGCTGGGCTCGTGGCGACGGGCATCATCGTCGGTGGCAGCGCCTATCCGGTCCTGGAGGCCCACGGCGATCGCATCGATTGGGCGTTCCTGCTGCTCGGCATCGCCGTGATCCTGGTGTTCCGGCCGCGCCTGGCCAAGCCCGCGGTGATGTGCCTCCTGGTCGCGCTGGGCCTGTACGGTGTCGCGCTGGCCCGCCACGTCGGCGTCGGCACCTACACCCCCTGGCGCTGGTACGGCCTGCTGCCGATCGGCGGGTATGGCATTCACTCCTATGGCACTTACCTGATCCTGGCGCAGGCATACGCGTACCTGCTGCTCGGCGGCTGGCTGGCTTACCGCGAAATCATCGAGCGGCCGCGGCTCGCGGCGCTCGTGCTCGGCCGGATGGCGGAGCCGGAGCGCAGGCACGACCGGTGGGGGCTGCTCCTGCCATACGTCGTGCTTGGCGTCACCGCCCTGGTCGGCTCCAATGCCTGGTTCGCGCTCGCAGTCGTGCTGGTGGCTGCGGCCCTCGTGGTGATCCGGCGCTGGCCAAGGGCAGCCGCCGGGGCAGTGGTCGGCGGCTTGCTGCTGCTAGGCCTGATCGGCTTGTTCCGGGCCAAATACTGGTCGACGAGCGGCAACTATGGCTACCTCGGCCCGTGGAGCTACCCGCGATTCGGGGCCGTAGACGTCTCGAACCAGACCATGGGCCTGGCTGCGGGGGCCGAGGCGCTCGGTTTCCTTGCGCTCGGCTGCTGGCTGGTCCCGCGGATCTTCCCCGACGCGCGCAGGCTGCTCGGCCTGGCCTCCGATAATGAGCTGGCGAGGCGAGTGCAGCGGCTGACCGAGAGCCGGGCGGTGGCGGTCGACACGGCGGCGGCCGACCTGCGGCGGCTGGAACGCGACCTGCACGACGGTGCGCAGGCCAGGCTTGTCGCCCTCGGCATGAGCCTGCGCGCGGCTGAGCGGCTGATTGAGATCAACCCGCAAGCGGCGGTCGCTCTAGTGGCCGAAGCACGGGAAGCGTCCGCCCGCGCGCTGACGGAGCTGCGCGAACTGGTGCGCGGCGTGCATCCGCCCGTCCTTGCGGACCGCGGGCTCGGCGACGCGGTCCGGGCGCTGGCGCTGGACTGTCCGCTCGACGTGGACGTCGATGTGGACCTGCCCGGACGCTTGCCAGCCCCGGTGGAAACGGCCTGCTACTTCGCGGTCGCCGAGGTGCTCACCAACGCGGCGAAGCACTCGGGGTCGCGTGCCGCCAAGGTGGCGCTGTCGCACGCCGCCGGTCGCCTCAGCATCGTGATCACCGACTTCGGTCTCGGCGGTGCGGACCCAGCGGCGGGGACCGGGCTGGCCGGCGTAGAGAAGCGCTTGGCCACATTCGACGGCATCATGGCTGTGAGCAGCCCGGTCGGCGGGCCCACCATCGTGGCTCTGGAGGTGCCGTGCGCGTTGTCGTTGCCGAAGATCTCTTCCTCCTGAGGGATGGCCTGGTGCGCCTGCTGGAGGCGCACGGCTTCGAGATCGCGGCTGCGGTGGCCGATGCGCCGGGGTTGCTCGATGCGCTCTTGGAGCAGAAGCCAGATGTGGCGATCGTGGACGTCCGGTTGCCGCCGACCTTCACCGACGACGGCCTGCGCGTCGCTATCGAGGCACGCAAGAAGGTACCCGGCCTGCCGGTGCTCGTACTGTCCCAGTACGTCGAGCAGCTGTACGCGCGCGAACTCCTCGCCGATCGGGCGGGCGGCGTCGGGTATCTGCTCAAGGACCGGGTGTTCAACGACGACCAGTTCACCGACGCCGTCCGTGCGGTCGCTGGCGGCGGAACGGTCATGGACTCTGAGGTCGTGACCAAGCTCCTCGGCCGGTCGGCCCGGCAGGAGCCGCTGTCGCGGCTGTCGGGGCGCGAGCGCGAGGTGCTGGAGCTGATGGCTGAGGGCCGATCAAATAGTGCTATCGCACAACGGCTCTTCGTTACGGAGAAGGCCGTCAGCAAGCACAGCACCGCCATCTTCACCAAGCTCGACCTGGTGCCCTCCGACGACGACAACCGCCGGGTGCTGGCCGTGCTTGCCTACCTCAATGGCTGAGCTGGGCCGGATCGTGGTGCTCGGTCGTGGCCGGCGGTTCGGCCTCGGGCTGGGGTTCAGTCACCGGATTTGGTTCAGCCTCGGACTCGAGCCTCCGCTCGGCTGGCGGACCGGGAGTATGGCGGGGGACCAGCCGCGCACGGGTTGCGAGACCACCAAAGCCGGCCGGACCTGGGCTGCCGCCTGGATCCGCCGCGCGTTCGCCGGCGAGGCCTGCGTTGAAGTCCGAGCCGGGATCGCCGGCTGGGCCCAGCTCGCTGTCGGCGCCCACGTTGCTGGCCCGACCTAGGTGGCCGTCCGCGCCTGGGTGGTCAGCCGGGCCGATCAGGATCCCGGCCAGCAAGCCGGCCCGCACCGCCATCTGCCCGCCGCTGACGTCGAACGCGGCGGCGTCGTGCATGGCCAGCGCTGCCGCCTGATGGGCCAGGCCGTCGGCCTGCCTGGCCGCATTCAGCGCCGCGCGGGGATCGCTCTGCACGCAGTCGATGGCCTGGTCGAAATGCTGCCAAGCGGCCGCGAGCCTGGTCCTGGCGGGTGACCCGACAGCGCCGCGGCGGGTCGCGACGAAGTCCTCGGCGGTTCGCACCGAGCTGCGGGCAAGCAGCATTGCCTGATCCAGGATTGCCTCGGCCCGGTGCTGGCGGACCGGCTCGGCCCGCGACTTGGCTAGTGCGTGATCGAGCGCTGTGCACGCCTGCTCCACGGCACGCAGCGCAGCGAGTGCGTCAAACGGGCCGCCGTCCAGCTGTTCGCGTGCGGCGTCGACGACCGCGGCACGGGCGCGCGACAGCGCGCTGGCCGGACCGTCGCCGAGCACCGGCTCGGCTTCGGCTAGGTCCGCGGAGATCTCCCGGACTGCGGCCGGCAGTGCAGACGCGGCCTGGGTGAGCTCGGCTTCCTGATGCTTGATGCCGTCGAGCAGCGCCGTTGCCTGACCGGCGGCGGTCTCGGCGACCTGCAGGCAGCGCACCGCCTGGAATCGGGCCGCCTCGTCACCGGGACCGGATTCGTCGGTGTCGAGCAGTTTCGCTGCCGCTGCCAGATTGTCGGCGGCCAGCCGGAGCAGGGCGGCCGCCAGGTCCGGGTTGAGAGCGACCGGTTCGATCGCTTGCGGCGAGTATCTGGCGGCCAGTTGTGTCAGCGTGTGCCGGGAGCGCTCCAGCCGGGCGGACTGCTGGTCGACGAACGCCTCGGTCTCGGCGAGGATCCTTGGACCGTGGTCGGCCCGGTCTTGCGCGGCATCGAAGCTGGCCACCTGCTCGTCGAGCAGCCGGCTGACCTCGGTGCACCGCGAGTTCACATCGAGCATCATCGACTGCCGGACCGCGTTGGTGCGCGGGATGCCATCGTCGAGCAGTTGCCGCAACCGGAATGCGGCGGCAAGCTCCGCTCTGGCCGAGGTCACCGCCGCCCGGAACGCCGCGGCCTGGTCCTGGCCGATCCTGCTGGCGGCGACGCCGAGCTCCTGGTTGCTCGTGCGCACGCAGTCGTCGGCGTGCAGCAGCGCCTGCGATGCATGAGCGTCCAGGTCGGTCAGCCACTGACTGGGCATCGCGTCGCGGCGGCGCGGACGTGTCCGCTCATGCGGCCGCCGAGTACGCTGCCTGGCGCGAAGCCATAGACCGAGCAGCAGCGCGGCCGGAACGACGAGCCCGGCAATCTGGGCGCCTGTGGCGATGCTTAGAGCGCCTGCGGCTAGGCCAACACTGATGAGCCCGAGCACCGCGACAAGCGCGACCGCGGCCATGATTCGCACGGTCCCCCCGTGGGTTCTCGGGAAGGGATTACCCCGGCGGGCACCGCCTCACTCAGGTTCGTGGGTGCCGAATCCCCGGCCCCCCTCCGGGCGGTTCGGCACCCATGCGGCAAAGAGATGGGGCTGGAGGTGCTTCGGGTGAGTTATCCGGGTTCTTGCCGGAGGTATCCGCCGCCGAACCGGATCAGGGCCTCGCCCGAAGCGGCGGCGTACGGCATGGCGGTCACGGTCGCGACCAGGAGCAGATGATCACCCGCAGGCACCCGCGTGGTCACCTCGCACTCGAACGCAGCGAGCCCGGCGTCGGGGATGAGCGCACCGCTGGCCTGGCCGCGCTGGTGCGGGATGTTCGCCAGCAGGATCCGGGCGGCCGGTCGTCCGGCAGCAGCGAACCGGCCGGCCAAGTGGCGTTGTGCGGCCGCCAGCAGCGTGACAGCGAACCGGTCGGCCCTGGCCAGCACCTCGGCGGGATACGAGGACGCGATCAGCGAGACCAGCACCAGCGGGGGATCGACGGAGACCGGGCAGAAAGCACTGACCGTGGTGCCGATGTCGTCGCGGCCGTCGGCGATGGTCACGAGCGTGACTCCGGCGGCCCAGAGCCCGAGTGCGTCGGCAAAGCCGTTCAGTCCCGTCGGCCCAATCCGGGAGCCAGGTGATGGCGCGGAGTCGTGGCCGGCCTGCGGGCCTGATCCCGAACCAGCGGCGCGCCCCGGAGAATCGATGCGGGGTATGCCCCCTGAGGCTCCGTCCGGGGCGGAGGGCTCGGGTTCGGCGCCGGCCCGTTCCCTATTCAATAGTCCAGTCGCCGGGCAGCATCAGCGGTCCGTAGGGCGCGAGCCCCGCCCGGGCCGCGATCCGCCAGGCCGGACCCCACGCGTCGGCGAGAAGCGTCGCGGCCGCGGCGCCTCGGCTCTCACTCGACGCGGGCGGGCGCATGCGGTCCAGCGGGCTGACGCGGGGATAGATGTGGACCGGAGCGGTGGCCGGCAGGCCTGCCCGGCGGCGGGCAATCACGGTGGCGCGGTCGAGGCCGCCAAGCTCGTCCACCAGGCCATGCGCGAGTGCGTCGGCGCCGGTCCAGACCCGGCCCTTGGCCACCTCGTGCACCTGCTCCTGGGTCATGCTGCGCCCGCTCGCGGCTTTGCTGGTGAAGTCGGCGTAGATGTGGTCGAGCCAGTCGTTGACCAGCGTCCACTCGTCCTCGGTGAAGGGCTTGAACTGGGAGAACATAGTCGCATGGGCGCCGTGAGTGATGAGGTCGCTGGTCACGCCGGCCCGCCCGAGCGCCTCGCCCAGAACGGGTTTGCCGGTGAGCACGCCGATCGAGCCGGTGATGGTGCCGGGCTCGGCCACGATCTGGTCGGCGGCCATCGAGATGAAATAGCCCCCGGAGGCCGCAACGTCGCCCATCGACGCGATCACGGGCTTGCCGGCCGCCCGGGCTCTGACCACTTCGCGCCAGATGGTGTCCGAGGCCACATAGGAGCCGCCTGGGCTGTTGACCCGCAGCAGGATGGCGCGGACATGGTCGGCTTTCACCGCGGCGCGGATGGCGGCGGCGATCGTGTCTGAGCCCATTGCCCCGCCGCCGACCGGGCCACGGCTGCTGCGACCACGCCGGATTGGACCGGTGGCATAAATCAGCGCTACGCCCGGCTCGGCGGCGCCTGGTGTCTTCGTGATCGCTGCGCGGGCGCGCTCGGTGAGCACCTTGCCGCGCTGGTACCGGCTCAGGTAGAAGAGGGTGGCATCCGGGCCGGCCAGCTTGCGTGCCTCGGCATAGACCTCGTCGCGGTAGCCAAGTTCATCGACCAGGCCTTCGGCCAGGCCCTGGGGAGCCAGGAAGGGGCCAGCGTCGACGAGCTCGCCGACTCGCTCGCGGGTGAGGCCACGGCGGTCGGAGATGGCCTGGACGAGCTGCTCGGTGACCGACTCTGTCATCCGGTCGGTGGCCTGCCGGGCCGCCGGTGAGAAGCCAGTCTCGGTGAACTGCTCAGCGGCGCTCTTGAACTCGTGCCTCTTGGCCACCTGGAAGTCGGCGCCGAGCTTGTCCAGCGCGCCGCGCAGGAAGACTCGCTCGACTGCGATGCCGGTGAGCCCGAGATCCCCGGACGGCTGCAGCCAGATCTTTTCGAACGCGGTCGCCAGGTAGTACTGCACGTTCCCGGCCGAGAACTCGCCGAACGACTCGGCCCACGCGATGGTTGTCTTGCCGGCTTCGGCAAGGTCAATGATGGCCCGCCGCAGTTCCTGCACTGCCGCCAGGCCGATGGGCTTGCCGCCGAGCCGAGCCAGCAGCACGCTGACCCGCCCGTCCTCCTTGGCCCGGCGCAGGCCGTCGAGCACGTCGGCCAGGACCGGGCGATTACGGGCAAGGAGGGCCGAGATCGGGTCAGCTGGGCGAATCTCGGACAGGCCGTCAGTGAGGTCGAGCTCAAGGATCAGCGGCGCGGTGAAGCGCTGGCGCATCTTGGCGATCTGGGCGGAGAGAGACGAGTCCGGCATGCGTTCCACCCTAAGCCTGGGCTGGCGGCCTGCCGACCCGGTGCGGCCGGCTTGCCCGACTGAATAGCCGTGCCGCGCCCGATGTCAGGCCTCGGTGGTCCGCAGCGAGACCTCCCAGAGCAGCGCTGCCGACTCCGGGTCGACCGCGTGCGCTGCGTAGCCACCGACACGATCCGCGCGCCGCCCGCTGTGGCCAGTGCCCGGTGCAGCTCCGTGGCCAGCGTGAAGTGGCCGAGGTGGTCGGTCGCGGGTGGTTGGTCGCGAATTGCATCTCCCAGCCCTCCGGCGTGCGCATGAGCGGTGACGCCATCACGCCGGCATTGTCGATCAAAACGTCCAGCGGGCCGTCCCACTCGGCCGCGATCTCGCGGACCGAGGTCTGGTCGGCCAGGTCAAGCGGCGCGACCAGGACTTGCTTGCTGCCGGTGGTTTCTCGGCGATCTCATCCGCCACCTGCTGGCCGGCGCCGAGGTTGCGGACCGCGAGGGTCACCTCGGCGCCGGAACCGGCCAAGGCGCGGGCGGTCTCGATGCCAATGCCGGAGGCGCCGCCGGTCACGACGATGCGCTGGCCGGTGAGATCGACGTCGGCGAGCACCTCAGCGGCGGATGTCTGCGCGGAAAAGGGCGTGCTAATACGCGTGGTCACGGTTCTCCCGATTTCTCGTCCCGAGACCGGGTACAGTGGAATGAAGTGGAGGTCCCTCCGGTACCGTTTCGAGACTAACCGGAGTTACCTCCGGTTTGCAACTTGGCCACGGAGGAGCAGTGATGGGAGCCGGCGAGCGGGCGATGCGTGCGGACGCGCAGCGCAATCGCGAGCAGCTGCTGGCTGCCGCCGTCGCCGCGTTCGCGCAGGAAGGCCCCGAGGTCACGCTGGAGTCGATCGCGAAGGCCGCCGGTGTCGGGATCGGCACCCTGTACCGGCACTTTCCCAGCCGCGAGGCGCTGGTGGACGCGGCCTACCGCAGCGAACTGGCTCGGCTCTGCGATGCCGTGCCCGAGCTCCTTGCTGGTCAGTCCGCCGACAAGGCGATGCGCGCGTGGATGGACCTGTTCCTTGACTACATGACTACCAAGCGCGGCATGTCCGAGGCGCTGCGCAAGGTCATTGCGTCCGGCGGCAACCCCTTTGCGGAGAGCCGCTGCCGCTTGCTCGGGGCGTTCGATGCGCTGCTAGCAGCGGGTGCCGCCGACGCTACGCTGCGCCCCGACCTCGATCCGGCTGACGTATTCGCCAGCACGAGCGGGGTGTCGCTTGCGGCCGGTGCTCCAGATCAGCGTGAGCAAGCCGGCCGCCTGCTCGACCTGCTCATGGATGGGCTGCGGTACGGTGCCGGGCGCGGCCGTGGCTGACCAGCGCTGGCGAGCGGCACGTCATGGCTAGTCGCGACGGGAACGGGTGGGTCCGCTGCGCGCTCGGACACCGGCACTGGGGCAGATTCGGGGCGGCCGGGCTGCTCGCCTACGTGCCCGACGGACCCGTGCTGTCGCAGCGCCGGACCTGGTGGAGCCACCACGGCGGGACCTGGGGACTGCCGGGCGGTGCCAGGGACAGTCACGAATCCGCGATCGCGGCTGCCTTGCGCGAGGCAGCGGAGGAATGCGGCGTACCCGCCGACGCGGCCAGGCCGACCGGCATCTTCACCGATGATCATGGCGGCTGGTCGTATACCACCGTGCTGGCGCAGGCCACGGCGCCGTTCGCCGTGCAGTCCGACGACGACGAGACCGATGAAGTTGCCTGGGTATCCGTGCCGGATGTCACCAAACTCGAGCTGCACCCGGGGTTCGCCGCCTACTGGCCGCAGCTGCGAACCGAGCTATCCCCGCTAACGATCATCGTGGATGGCGCGAATGTCGTTGGCTCCCGGCCGGATGGGTGGTGGCGGGACCGCGCCGGCGCCGCCATCCGGCTGCGCGATCAGCTCGTCCCGCTGGCGCGAGACGGCATCACCAGCCTGCCGGGCGGCCCGGGCCTGCGGGAGACCCTGGCCGGCCCGGTACCGGTTGCCGCGACAGAATCCGCTGCAGCTGGTGACGCGGCGGGCGTGTTCACGACCGGCCCCGCCGGCGCGGCGCCTGCGGCCGGTACTGGGTCGGTCGCCGGTACTGGGTCAGCGGCCGGCGGCGAGTCGCCAGCAGTATGGATGCGCTGGCTGCCCGAGGTAGTCCTGGTCGTCGAGGGCGCGGCCCGGCCCGCCGCCGATAACGACGGTGCCTCCTGGGCCGGCCTGCGCGTCGTGGCGGCGCCGGGCTCGGGCGACGACACGATCGCCGCGCAGGCCGCCGGCACCAGCGGGCGTCGCATTGTCGTCACCGCCGACCGCGAACTGCGGCAGCGGTGCCTATCTGCGGGCGCCGACGTCGCGGGGCCGGGCTGGCTGCTCGGCATGTTGTAGAGCCCTGCGTCAGAACAGGCTGTCGCGGCCGAGGTTCAGCTTCAGGTTCACTGGCTTGCCGAACGTGCCGCGCCCGCTGCCGGGGAACAGCCACAGGGCGCCTTTCGTGCCCCGTGCGACGATGTCGTTGTTGCCCTTGGCGTTCAGGTCGCCGACGCCGATGATCGCGTTGTAGGCGTTCCAGCCCGAGCTGACCAGGTGCCGCGCACCGAAGCCGCCGTGCCCGTTGCCGTAGTACACCCACATCCGGCCGTGCGAGTCGACGGCGAGCAGGTCGCCGATGCCGTCGCCGTTGAGGTCGCCCGCGCCGATCAGCCGGGTGTACTGGTTCCAGCCCCTGCTGATCAGCTTCCGCGCCGCGAACTTACCGTGCCCGGTGGTGGCATAGGACCATAGCCTTCCTGCGGTGTCCCTGGCCACCAGGTAGGGCTTGCCGCCGCTGGTGAGGCTGCCCGGGGCTGCCAGCGCGCTGTACTGATTCCAGCCGGCGCTGATCCTGATGGACTTGACGGATTGAGTGCTGAAGTCAGCCTGGCCGGAGCCGAGGTAGGCGCGCAGCACGCCGTCCCGGTACCGCACCAGGATGTCGGCGTAGTCGTCCCCGTTGAAATCACCGAATGGAACGATGGCCGTAACGCAGTTGCCGGCCGCGTCGCCACACAGGGGCCAGTTCTCCGTATGACCAATTGTGCTCAGCCTGCCCGTGACCGTGCCCTCATACCACTCGGCGGCGGTGTTCCGAGGCACCGCAAGCAGGGCGGATGCGCCGTCGCAGTCGTAGCTGCGGAACGGGATCTGGCCGCAACGAACCTGCACTGGATAGCTCTGTACTGTCGTCGGCGTGGCCGCGTCGGAGGTAGTCATCGTGAGCGTGGACGTGTATATGCCGCTGTAGGCTCTGGCCCCGCTCGGCAGCAGGCCGTTCCACGAGATGGCCATGCCCACCTTGACCGGACCGCCAGACTCCGTCAGTGCTACCTGGCCGGTGCTGGCGCGCCGGATTGTGAGCTGCCACCCGGTCACTGGCCTGGTGATCGGCACGTTGAGGTTCAGGGCGCCAAACTGGCCGAAGAACAGGGGGAGCGGGTACTGCAGTTGCGCAGGCATATTGCCTGCAATCGCTGGCGGTGTCGTCGGCACGCCGGTGTCGATGACGTGCACAGAGTCATCGGCTGCAACGTAGGCGACGTCACCGCTGTACTTGTCCACTGCCCACGTGATGTTGCGGTCGTCGGGCGCCGGCCCGGTCGGCACGCTGGTCGCGAGCGTCACCGGGCCGGTGGCCGCGTCCGTGTGTACGTCGTACATCACCAGGTCGCCGTCCGACTGGTCATGCTGCACAACGAATCCGTCGCCGAGCAGCGCCGGGCCGGCCGGTACCGCGATGTCGGTCTTGGCCTGCAGGTCATAGACCCCCGCCGGTCCGCTCGCCCCGCAGGACCAGTACAGCCAGCGCTCGGTCGCCTGAAGCTCGGTCGCGGTGCAGTCGACTCCAGTTGAGATCGTCTGCGGCACTGCATCGCCGCCGTCGGGGCTCGTGGCCTGGATCTTGCCGGGTCCGTCGGCTCGCCACAGCGTGCTGAACCAGAGGGCAGCGCCGGTGATGGCGGTGGTGCTGACGATTTTTCCGTACCCGGGCTCTACGACGTACTGCGCGGCGGGGTTGGTGCCGTCCACGATCGCGTAGCTCGGCGAGGCGTCGACCAGCGTGCCGCCTGAAGACGGCACGCTGATCGAGGTCGTGCTGCTGTTTGCCGCGGTTTGTTCCTGGACATCGACCGACGTGGAAGTCTGATGGCTCAGATAGGACGTCCCGTAGCCGTTGCTGTCGACGGCGCGGACGCATGGCGCTGCCGCTGCGCACGGGACCGGGTCGGCGAGTGGCCCGCCATACAACTGCGGGTCGGCGGAGAACTGCGAGAAGCCGTTGTCCGGCAGCAGCGAGTGATTGAACATCAGGTACTGGGGCGCGCCGCCGGGCGTGGGCTCGGCCTCCAGGTGCCTGACCTCACCTTGCGAGATCGTCAGGCCGGCATTGCTTAGGGGCCCGGTGAGTTGCAGCAGGTCGGTGTCGGCCAGGCTCCCGTCCGCAGCGGTACTGAATTCGTGCACCGACCAATCCGCCGCGCCACTGCCCCCGACTACGACGGCACCGGTCGGCCCCTGTGCGCTGGTGGCCACTTCGGCCAGCACGGTGGACGCGGCGCCACCGGACAGCGGCAGTGCGAGTGCGTCCGCTCGCGCGGCCCCGGCCGCCTCGCCGAGCGCTATCACGTACTGCCCGGCTAGCGTTACGCGGTAGCTGGTCCCGGCGGCTGGCGTGGGCAAGTTCACCACGTCGGGTGCGGTGTCCGAGCCGCTGGCGACACCGCTGCGCGAGTAAACCTGCACCTGGCTAGCGGAGGTGTCGTAAATGGCTACGCTGCCTGCCGAGAGCACTACCTCAGCATGGGCATCCGATCCGGGCATCGGGGTTACCACCCCGGTCGCGAGGTCAAGGATGCCGTACAAGGCACCCGTGCTCGGGGCGCCGAAGCCGACGATGGCCGAGGTTTGGTCGCCGACGGTGTTATGCGCGAGCGCCTCGTAGGTCGCCCCGGCTGGTCCGGAGACCGGGGTGGTCGTGAAGCTACCGTCGGACCCGAACGACAGAACTGCGAGTGTCCGGGTCCCGGCGAGCGTTTCGGACACGAGCATGTAGCCGCCGTAGACTCCGTCAATTGTCGCGCCGGAAGGGGCGGTATAGCTCGCCGATGCCATGGTGGCGAGGTCGAGCACGGTGACCGCCCCCGCCGTCTGCGAGTAGATGGTCACGCTGTCGCCGCCTGCACCCCTAATAACGCTTGCGTTCACGTTGGTGAGGCCGCTCACAGCCGTCGTTGCACCGGTCGCGTAGGTGGTCCAGAGATACTGACTGGAGCCGTTGTAGCGGTGCAAGAAGCCCGTGGCACCCGCGAAGACAATGTCGTCGGCCACCGTGGATTGCGGCGGGTCCGGTGGGATGACAGTTACCTCGGTGGGCGTCGCCGGGGTAGCTGTGACAGCGTCGGCCGTCACTAGACCGGTCGTGAGGAGGGCGACAAGGGCCAGCGCCGTGGCCGCTGCGCCCGAAATCGCCAGTCGAGTGCGCATGGACTACCCCCGAGGACAAGCGCGCTCGCTGCGCGCCGCCCTCAGCATGCACGTCTGGACGAGCCAGCGGAAGACGTTTCGGTAACAACTGAAATGACTTTCTTGCCCAGATCTGGAATATGGCGCCCGGCGGCTGACCATGCGTGCGGCTGACTGCGTGAGTGTCTGCAGCCGCTGGGAGGATGCCAGCTAGACCGCCGTCCGCCGACACGTAGGAGAGCCATGGTCAAGGACCTTGAGGACCCGCGCCGGAGCGAGCCCGGGCATGTGCTGCCGGAGCGGGAGATGCTGGCCGCGTGGCTGGAGTTCCACCGAGCCACGCTGTTGCTCAAGTGCGAAGGGCTCGCGGATGCGGCCGCGCTGGCAGCGCGGCCGGTACCCACCTCCCAGCTCTCGCTGCACGGGCTGATCCGCCACCTGGCGGAGGTCGAGCGGAACTGGTTCACTCGCGGGCTGCTGGCACAGGCAGACGCGCCATTCCTCTACTACCAGCGCGGCGTGGAGGACAGCGAGCTGGTGCCGCTGGATGCCGCCGACTTCGATGCCGACGTAGCCACCTGGCAGGCCGAGTGCGACCGCAGCCGGGCCGCGGCCGCCGGCAAGGACCTGGACTACGAGGGATTCCGTGATGGCCAGCCGGTGTCGCTGCGCTGGATCTACGTGCACATGATCGAGGAATACGCGCGACACAACGGGCACGCCGACCTGATCAGGGAGCTCGTGGACGGTTCCGTGGGCTGGTGAGCCGTCGGCCGGTCCAGCTCCTGACAGCGGCAGGATGAGCAGATGCGCATCACCGTCCTGTCCGACACTCACGCGCCGCGGCGCTGGAAGTCCTGCCCGCCAGCGGTGGCCGAGCACCTGCGCGGCACCGACCTGATCTTGCACGCGGGAGACGTGTGCACCGCGGAGGTGCTGACCGAGCTAGCTGACTATGCGCCGGTGCGAGCCGTGGTCGGCAACAATGATGGTCCCGATGTGCCCGCCTGGGGCGCCGAGCCCACGCTCGAACTCGACCTTGATGGGCTGCGGGTCGCCATGGTCCACGACAGCGGCCAGGCGGGCGGACGGCTGCGGCGGCTGCGGCGCGCGTTCCCCCTTGCGGACCTGGTCGTCTTCGGTCACTCGCACATCCCGCTCGACGACAGTGACGGGACGCTGCGCATCTTCAACCCCGGCTCGCCGACCGACCGGCGCCGGCAGCCGCACGGCACCGTCGGCCTACTTCAGATCGACGGCGGGCGGCTCGTCGCCGCGCGCATCGTGCCGGTCACCTGAGCGCGGGCCGCTGCGATCTGGCGTCAGCCAGAGCACGCCGAGCGGCGGAATGGTCACTTCGGCGGACGCAGGCCGGCCATGCCAGGACTCGCCGGTGGCCAGCACCCGGCCGAAGTTGCCGGTCCCGCTGCCGGCGTAGATCTCCGCGTCGGTGTTGAGCACTTCGGTCCACGGCCCGGCTGACGGGAGGCCGATCCGGTAGTCGTAGTGCGGCATCGCGGCGAAGTTGCAGACGCAGGCGAGGACGCTGCCGTCCAAGCCGAAGCGGAGGAAGGACAGCACGTTGCCGCCGCGGTCGTTGGCATCGATCCACTGGAACCCGGCAGGCGAGCTGTCTTGCTGCCAGAGCGCGGGGTGCCCGCGGTAGGTCCGGTTGAGATCCTTGACGAGCTGCTGGACGCCTGCGTGCGTGGGGTACTGCAGCAGGTGCCACTGCAGGCCGTTCTCGGCCGACCACTCGTCCCCCTGGCCAAACTCCGAGCTCATGAACAGCAGCTGCTTGCCGGGGTGCGCCCACATGAACGCGAGCAGGGAACGCAGCCCGGCGAACTGTCGCCACTCGTCGCCGGCCATCTTGCGCAGCAGTGAGCCCTTGCCGTGCACCACCTCGTCGTGCGAGAGCGGCAGGATGTAGTGCTCGCTATAGGCGTAGATCATCGAGAACGTGATCTCGTCGTGGTGGTAGCCACGATGCACTGGGTCGCGAGTCAGGTAGCTCAGCGTGTCGTGCATCCAGCCCATGTTCCACTTCATGCCGAAGCCCAGCCCGCCGAGGTGCACCGGCCGGGTGACGCCGGGCCAGGCGGTGGATTCCTCGGCCATCATCGCGATGCCCGGCACGCGCTTGTAGCAGGTTGCGTTGACCTCGCGCAGGAAAGAGACCGCGTCCAGGTTCTCCCGGCCGCCAAGCGAGTTGGGGGACCACTCGCCCGGCTTGCGGGAGTAATCGAGGTAGAGCATGGATGCCACCGCATCTACCCGCAGCCCGTCGACGTGGAATTCCTCCAGCCAGTAGATGGCGTTGGCGACTAGGAAGTTGCGTACCTCGGGCCGGCCGTAGTCGAAGATAAGCGTGCCCCAGTCCGGGTGCTGACCGCGCTGCGGGTCCGCGTGCTCGTACAGGGGCGTGCCGTCGAACCGCGCCAGTGCCCAGACGTCGCGCGGGAAGTGTGCTGGCACCCAGTCCACGAACACGCCGATGCCAGCCTGGTGCAGGCAGTCGACGAGGTACCGGAACTCATCCGGCGTCCCGAACCGTGACGACGGCGCGTAATACGAGGTGACCTGGTAGCCCCACGAGCCGCCGAACGGGTGCTCGGCTACCGGCAGGAATTCCACGTGGGTGAAGCCCATCTCGGTGACATAGCTGGTGAGCTGGCTGGCCAGCTCGGTATAAGACAGGCCCGGCCGCCACGACCCGATGTGCACCTCGTACACGCTCATCGGCTCGGCGAGCAGATCCTGCTGCGCCCGGGCGGCCAGCCACTGCATGTCGCCCCATTCGTACTCGGTCTGGGTCACCACTGAAGCGGTGGCCGGCGGCCGCTCCGCCCAGCTGGCCAGCGGGTCGGCCTTGCTGTGCCAGGTCCCGTCTGGGCCGCAGATGTCGTACTTGTACACGGCACCCGGACCGACGCCGGGAATCAGCAACTCCCACACGCCTGAGCTACCGAGCGAGCGCATCGGGTGCGCACGGCCGTCCCAGTGGTTGAAGTCGCCGATGACGCGGACACCGGTGGCGTTGGGTGCCCACACTGCGAAAGACGTGCCGCCGGCCTCGGGACGAAGGCGCGCTCCGAGCACCGTCCACAGCGTCTCGTGCCTGCCCTCTCTGATCAGGTGCAGGTCAAGCTCGCCGAGGGTCGGCAGGTGCCGGTAGGGATCGTCGGTGGTGGTCTCGCCGACGCCGGCGTAGGTGACGGCGAGACGGTAGTCCGGCACGACCCCGCCCGGCACCGTCGCCGAGAACACGCCCTGGTGCACATGTTGCATCGGCATCCGCTTGCCGTCCGGAAGCACGACCGCCACGGTTTCGGCGAGCGGCCGCAGCGTCCTGATCGTGACGCCATCTGGACCCGGGTGTCCGCCGAGCACCGAGTGCGGGTCGTGGTGAACCCCCGCCAGCAGCGTGTCGATCTCGGCGTGGCTGATCTGGTCGACGTGACCGATGTCGGCGCTCATGCGCCCGCCAGGTAGTCGAGGGGGATGGGCAGCCAGGATGGCCGGTGCCGGTACTCGTAGACCACTTCGTAGACCGCCTTCTCAAAGGTGAGTGCCCGCAGCAGCGTGCTTTGGCCAGCGCCGCCGGCTGCCGGGCCGGTGTCAGCGGACAGGCCAGTGCCGACGGACGGTCCGGCGCCGCCCGACGGGCCCGCGTCGCCGCCGGTAGCGTAACCAGCCAGGAACGCCGCCTGACACTGCGCTACCCAGGCATCGGGAGGTGACGCCTCGGGCTGGCCGGTCAGCTGGTGGCGGGCCGCGTAGTCGAAGGACCTGAGCATGCCGGCCACGTCCCGCAGCGGTGGCGCCATCGCGCGCCGCTGCGCCAGCGGCATGGCCGGCTCGCCTTCGAAGTCCAGCGCCACCCAGCCCTGCTCGCTACGCAGCACCTGACCGAGGTGGTAGTCGCCGTGGATGCGCTGGACCAGCACTGGCCCGGGGAGCCTGCCGACGTCCTCGTACACGGCGGAGACCTTGGCTCCGTGGCTGGCCAGCTGGGGCACCACCGCGATGGCGTCGGTCAGCTTGGCCTGCATGGCGGCGGCCAGCGCGGCGAGCTCGTCGCGGTTCAGCTCCCGCTGGCCAAACGCGGCCGCCATGTCCGCGTGCAATTCGGCGGTTGCCTGGCCGAGCAGGCGGGCCTGGTCGGTGAACGGCCGCGCCTGCGCGAGGCTGGAGAGCGCCAGCGACCAGCCGTCGGTGGCGCCGGCCAGGTAGTGGGAGAGCACGCCGAGCAGGACGTGCTCGCCCTCCAGGTCGGTTTCGATCCAGCCGAAGGGCGTGGCCACTCGCCTGGAGCCGAGGCGCGCCAGCGCGTCGGCGACCTCGAGGTCGGGGTTGGCGCCGGGGAACAGCCGCCGCAGCACCTTGAGGATGGCGCGGTCGCCAAAGACCAGGCTGGTGTTGCTCTGCTCGGCCGTCAGCACCCGACCTGGCGACACAGCCGGATCAGGCCACCCGTCGTCAGCGACCGGAGCGGCCACCGCATCCGTAGCCGGTTCCCGGATGAAGCGCAGCGGCCCGGCGCGGCGCTCCGCTCCGATGCCCTCCAGCAGCATCGCGGCCAGGTCCGGGTCGTGCAGGGCGTCATACCAGGACGTCCCGGCCCTTTCTCCGATCAGGGCGCCGCCGAGTGCGCGCGGCGGTGTGTGCCGGGCACCGACAAGCACCTGGAACCTGGCCGCCTGGCCCGCGACCATCGTCTGCACGACCAGGTGGCGCAGCTCCGGCTCGCCGCTCGCCAGCGGCACGTCGGAGACGACGGTCAGTTCGGCGAGCGCAGTCCCGCCACCGGGGAACCAGCGCTGCTTCGGCAGCCAGCCGGCCAGCATGTCGGCGAGCTCGGCGGTGTGGCCGAGTGCGGGCCCCTGCGAGGTGTGGTCGGGCACACTGCGGTCAGGCACTGTGACCTACTGCCCGCACCTGCACCCGTTTATTCTGTATCGCCGTAGCCCTTCTGGAGAAAGGCCTGCCGTGTCTGGTGACCACAGCGCCGCGGAGGTGCAGATCCGCGACGAAGGGCCGATGCTCGTGGCGTCGGCCGTGCTGGCCGGCTGCCAGCCGGCGGCGGTGCTAGCCGCCTTCACCGACCCTGATCTGGTCCGGCAGTGGTGGCGGGGTGAGCTCACTGCTGACCTGGTGCCCGGCGGGGCTTACCGCGTCGCCTTCCCGGCGATCCCGGCAACGCTCACTGGCGCGGTCGTCTCCTTCCGGCCGGGCGATTCGCTGGAGTTCGGCTGGGCCTGGGACGGCGAGGCCGACAACCCGCCGAGCACGGTCCTGGTCAGCGTGGCGCCCCGGGCGGCGGCCAGCGACTCGACCGTCCTGACGATCGAGCACGGTCCGCACGGCGACAATGAAGCGGGGCAAACCGCTCGCACCGAACACCGCGAAGGCTGGGAGTACTTCCTGCCGCGCCTCGTCGAAACTCTGACCGGGACTTAGGGTCCGTAGGCCGCGGGCGGTTTGAGCATCAGCCAGTAGAAGCCATGCCCGGGAAGGGTGAGCAGGTAACTCAGCTCCCCGATCGGGGGGAACGCGACGCCGCCCATGGCTTCGACCGGAATGCTGCCGACAAAGCGGCTCAGGTCGAGTTCCACCGGCTGGGGGAACCGGGACAGGTTGTTGACGCACAGCATCCGGTCGGCCGGGCCGTCCGGACCCTCCGCGCCCGCGGCACCGTCTGCGCCGCGGTACTCCCGGACAAAGGCCAGCACGCTCGGGTTGGACGAGTTCAGCTCGTGGTACTCGCCGAGCGCGAAGACCGGGTGCCGCTTGCGGATGTCGATCATCCGGCGCGTCCAGTTCAGCAGCGAGCCTGGGCTCCGCTCCTGGGCCTCCACGTTCAGGCCCTGGTACCCGTAGATCGGGTCCATGATGATGGGCAGGTACAGCCGGGCGGGGTCGCACCGGGAGAAGCCGGCGTTGCGGTCCGGGGTCCACTGCATCGGGGTGCGGACGCCGTCCCGGTCACCGAGCCAGATGTTGTCGCCCATGCCGATCTCGTCGCCGTAGTAGATCACCGGCGAGCCGGGCAGCGACAGCAGCAGCGCAGTGAACAGCTCCAGCTGATCCCGGTCGTTGTCCAGCAGGGGAGCGAGACGACGCCGGATCCCGATGTTGGCTTTCATCCGCGGATCGCGCGCGTACTCGGCGTACATGTAGTCGCGCTCGTCGTCGGTGACCATCTCCAGCGTCAGCTCGTCATGGTTGCGCAGGAAGATGCCCCACTGGCAGCCGGACGGGATCTGGGGCGTCTGCGCCAGGATCTCTGAGACTGGGTAACGCTGCTCCCGCCGGACCGCCATGAAGATGCGGGGCATCAGCGGGAAATGGAACGCCATGTGGCACTGGTCGCCGCCAACGCTCGCGTCGCCGAAGTACTCCACCACGTCCGCTGGCCACTGATTTGCCTCGGCGAGCAGCACGCGGTCCGGGTACAGCCGGTCGATCTCGGTCCGCACCCGCTTCAGGTACTCGTGCGTTTCCTTGAGGTTCTCGCAGTTGGTGCCCTCGCGCTCGTACAGGTAGGGCACGGCGTCCAGCCGGAACCCGTCGATGCCGAGATCGAGCCAGAACCGCAGCACCTCCAGCATCGCGTCCTGGACGAGCGGGTTCTCGTAGTTCAGGTCGGGCTGGTGGGAGAAGAAGCGATGCCAGTAGTACTGGCCGCGGACTGGGTCATAGGTCCAGTTCGACTGCTCGGTGTCGACGAAGATCACTCTTGCGTCCGCATACCGGTCGTCGGTGTCCGACCAGACGTAGAAGTCCCCGAACGGCCCGTCCGGCTCCGACCGCGACGCCTGGAACCACGGGTGCTGGTCGCTGGTGTGGTTCATGACCAGGTCAGCGATAACCCGGATGCCGCGCTCATGAGCCTGCTCGACCAGTTCGACGAAGTCCCCGATGGTGCCGAACTCCGGCAGGATCGCGGTGTAGTCGGCGATGTCATAGCCGCCGTCCCGCAGGGGCGAGGCGAAGATCGGCAGGAGCCAGATGCAGTCAATGCCGAGCCACTGCAGGTAGTCCAGGCGCTCGATGAGCCCGCGGATGTCCCCGGTGCCGTCGCCGTTGGAGTCACCAAAGCCGCGGATCAGTACCTCGTAGAAGACTGCCCGTTTGTACCACTGCGGGTCCCGAGGCTTCTCGAACGAGAACGAGTCGGGGACCGGCTCGCTCACGCCCGCGTGGAATTCCTGCGGCGGCGCCGTGTTGACGCCGGCCAGGGTGCCTGCCGGGGGGTACTGGCCGCCCGGCCGCCCGGAGTGCTCCACTCCGCTCTCTCCCGCTCATCTGCCTTCGGTTCGCCCGCGGACGTGTGCAGCGTCCCGGACAGTCCCGCTACCTTGCCTGGATACCCTGAATCTACCGGCCGCGGCGAGCTGTCTGTCGCACCACGCCATGCGTAACCGCAGGTCAGCAGCGGCTACGCCATGACCAGGACATGCGCAGGCGCCTCCGCCGGGTCGAGCCGGACATAGTTTGCCTGACCCCAGGAGAACTCCTGCCCGGTGAGCTCATCCACGACCCGGAAACCGGCGGCCGCATCAAGCCCGAGCGCCTCGCTGTCTAGCCAGACAGTAGCCTCTCGGGCCTGCACGGGGTTCAGGTTTACCACCACAAGAACAGTGTCGGGCGTGTCGCCGAAATCTGCGGTAGTGCGCTTGGAGTAGCACAGTATGTCCGGCTGGTCGCTGTGGTGAAACCGCAGGTTGCGCAGGTACTGGAGGGCGGGATGGGCCCGCCTGATCGCGTTCAGCTTGGTGATCAGCGGCGCGATCGTCAGGCCCAGTCCGGCCGCCCGGACCCAGTCACGCGGCCGGTAAGCGTACTTCTCCGAGTCCAGGTACTCCTCACTGCCAGGCACGAGCGGGATGCTCTCGCCCAGTTCGAAGCCGGAGTAGACGCCCCATGACGGGGACATCGTCGCCGCCAGCACGGCCCGCACCGCGAAGGCGGACAGCGGCGCGTGCTGCAAATAGGCGGACAGGATGTCCTGGGTGTTGACGAAGAAGTTCGGCCGCATGTACGCACCGGCCGGGCCGGACAGTTCCTGCAGGTAGTCGGTCAGCTCCGCGCCGGAGTTACGCCAGGTGAAATAGGTGTAGGACTGGTGGAACCCGATCCTGGCCAGGGTGTGCATCATGGCCGGCCGGGTGAACGCTTCGGCGAGGAACAGCACGTCCGGGTCGGTCGCGGCGATGTCGGCGAGCAGCCGCTGCCAGAACGGCACCGGCTTGGTGTGCGGGTTATCGACACGGAAGATCCGGACCCCGTGGCTCATCCAGTACCGGACGACGCGGCTGACCTCGGCGTAGATGCCCTCCGGATCGTTATCGAAATTGAACGGGTAGATGTCCTGGTACTTCTTCGGCGGGTTCTCTGAGTACGCGATGGTGCCGTCGGCCCGGGTGGTGAACCATTCCTGGTGCTCCTTCACCCACGGGTGGTCGGGCGAGGCATTCAGCGCCAGGTCCATCGCCACCTCCAGCCCGAGTTCGCTGGCCCGGGTCACGAACGCGTCGAAGTCGGCGATGGTGCCGAGGTCGGGGTGGATGGCGTCGTGGCCGCCCGCCGCCGCGCCGATCGCCCAGGGCGAGCCCGGGTCGCCGAAGGCGGCCACCACCGAGTTATTGGCGCCCTTGCGCGCCGTCGTGCCGATCGGATGCACCGGCGGCAGGTAGACCACGTCGAAGCCCATATCAGCGACCGCGTCCAGGCGCAGCGCTGCACTGCGCAGCGTGCCCGACTCTGGCGGGCGCCGGCGCGCCGGGTCGACGATGGCTCCCTCCGAGCGCGGGAAGTACTCATACCACGAACCGAACAGGGCGCGGCGCCGGTGCACGATGAGCGGATAGCTCTCCGTCGTCGTCACCAGGTCTCTGAGGGGGAACGCCCCGAGCGCGGCGCTGACCTCGCTCCCATTGGCCGCGGCCAGGCGGTCCAGCGGTGGTAGTTCGGCGTCGGTCAGTGTCTTCGCCGCGGCGGTCAGAGCAGCGCGGGCGGCCCTGGCCTGCCTGGCCTGCTCCGGCGGCATCGCCTTGTCGATCTTGATCTGGCCGGCCGCCCGGCCGAGCAGCACCGCCCCCTCGGCCAGCATCAGCTCGGTGTCCTGGCCGATGGGCACCTTGATTCCGGCATCGTGCTGCCAGTGCGCGAACGGGTCGCCCCAGGCCTGCACGGCGAAATGCCAGTGGCCCTCACGGCTGGCCGCGACCTCCGCGCCCCACCGGTCGGTCCCCGGGCCCAGCTCGTGCATCGGCACGAGTTGCTGGCGACAGCCGTCAGGATCGGTGAGCACCACGCCCGCACCCAGCATCTCGTGGCCCTCGCGAAAGACTGTGGCAGTCACCCAGAAGGCCTCGCCGGGCACCGCCTTGACCGGATCGAAGCAGCTGCCCGGCTCGGTGCTGCTGATGGTGCTTCCGGCGTTGCTCATGCTGCTGCGGCCAGCGTTGCTAGCCCGGTCGCTGCTGCCTGGCGCCGCGAACCCCCGGGCGGCGGGCATGACCGGTTGGACGTCGAGGACTGGGATTCTGCCGATCACGGTTGAAAGCTACCCATCTGCTGGCAGGCAAAGCCGGCCAGGGTCGACCAGGCCGCGATTGGCCTGGCCGTCGGCCACGGGTCGGCGGTCCCGGCAACTCCCGTGGTGGGTCGGGGCGTGCGCGGTGTGCTTCCCGGGGTGAGCTAGGGTGCCTGTGCGTGAGAGCTATCCGCCGCTTTACTATCCAGCCGGCCCTGCCCTCAGAGCTTGGCGCGCTGCGGTCGCTGATGCTGAACCTGCGCTGGTCCTGGCACGCTGCGACGCGAGAACTGTTTGCCTCGATCGACCCGGCCGCGCGCGCGCTGGCCGAGGGCGACCCGGTGGCGCTGCTCGCGGAGGTGCCGCTGGACCGGCTGACCGAGCTCGCGACCGATGGTGACTTCCTGCGCCAGCTGGCGGCGGCCAGCGATGACCTACGCGATTACCTGTCAGGTCCGCGCTGGTACCAGGCGCAGGACAGCGAGGCGAAGGGCGGGCCGATGCCCGCGGCGATCGCGTACTTTTCGCCGGAATACGGCATCACTGCCGCGCTGCCGCAGTACTCCGGTGGCCTCGGCATCCTGGCCGGTGATCACCTGAAGGCCGCCAGCGATCTCGGCGTGCCGCTGATCGGCGTGGGGCTGCTCTACCGGCACGGCTACTTCACCCAGTCACTGCCGCCCGATGGCTGGCAGACCGAGCGTTACCCGGCGTCCGATCCGAATGGGCTGCCGCTCACCTTGCTGCGCGATGCGGCGGGCAACGCCGCCAAGGTCCGCGTGGCGCTGGCGGACAGCGGGCAACTCGCAGCGCAGATCTGGGTGGCGCAGGTCGGCCGGGTGCCGCTGCTGCTGCTCGACTCCTACGTGGAGGACAACACCCCAGAACTCCGGGAGATCACCGACCGGCTCTACGGCGGCGGCACCGAGCACCGGCTGCACCAGGAACTGCTGCTCGGCATCGGCGGCGTGCGTGCCGTGCGAGCCTACTGCGCCAGCACCGGGCACGTGCAGCCCGAGGTTTTCCACACCAACGAGGGACATGCCGGCTTCCTCGGCCTGGAGCGGATCCGCGAGTATGTCGGGCAGGGCCTCAGCTTTGACGAGGCGCTCGAACTGGGCCGGGCGAGCACGGTATTCACCACACACACGCCCGTGCCGGCCGGCATCGACAGGTTCCCGGTCGACCTGGTTGCCGCCCAGTTCACTGGCGGGGCGGAGGCCACGCTTCCGCTCCGGCGGCTGACGGAGCTCGGCGCCGAGACGTTCGCCGGCGGCGACCCGGCGATGTTCAACATGGCGGTCATGGGCATGCGCCTGGCGCAGCGGGTCAACGGTGTCAGCAAGCTGCACGGCGCGGTCTCCAGGTCTATGTTCATCGGCCTGTGGCCAGGATTCGATACCGATGAGGTGCCGATCGGCTCGATCACCAACGGCGTGCACGCGCCGACCTGGGTGGCGCCCGAACTGGTCAGCCTCGCCGCGCAGATGCCGCCGCCCGGATCACCAGGAACCGTCGCGGGCCGGGCGCCAAGCGTCCTCGCCGACCCGACCGACGACCCATCGTTCTGGGACCGGGCCGCGGCCGATCCGGCCCGGATCTGGGCACTGCGCCGCGTCCTGCGTGCCCGGCTGGTCGCTGAGGCGCGGCGGCGGCTGCGGTTGTCCTGGCAGCAGCGTGGCGCGTCGGACGCCGAGCTGATCTGGATCGACAGCGCGCTCGGCGAGGACGTGCTCACGATCGGCTTCGCGCGACGGGTCCCGTCCTACAAGCGGCTGACGATGATGTTGCATGATCCGGCCCGGCTGACGGCGCTGCTGCTCGATCCGGAGCGGCCGGTCCAGATCGTGGTCGCCGGCAAGGCGCACCCGGCCGATGAGGGGGGCAAGCAGCTCATCCAGCAGCTCGTCGACTTCGCCGACCAGCCGCAGGTACGCCACCGCATTGTGTTCTTGCCCGACTACGACATGGAGCTGGCGCAGGCGCTCGTGCAGGGCTGCGATGTCTGGCTGAACAACCCGCTCCGGCCGCTGGAGGCATGCGGCACGTCCGGGATGAAGGCGGCGCTCAATGGCGGCCTGAACCTGTCCATCCTGGACGGCTGGTGGGACGAGTGGTTCGACGGCAGGAACGGTTGGGCGATCCCCACCGCTGATGGCGTCGACGATCCGGGCCGCCGGGACGAGCTGGAGGCGGCGGCCCTGTATGACCTGGTCGGCAAGGCCGTAGCGCCGCTGTTTTACGACACTGGCACTGACGGCTGGCCGGTCCGGTGGCTGGACATGGTGGGGCAGTCCCTGCGCGGCCTCGGCCCGCGCGCGCTGGCGTCCCGGATGGTGCGGGAGTATGTCACCGAGCTGTATGCCCCGGCCGCGCGGGCCTCGCGGCGGCTGGCCGCGCCCAGCCAGGGCAGTCAGCAGTATGACGGAGCACGGGAGCTCGCCGCCTGGAAGCAACGCGTGCTCGAGGCCTGGCCTGCCGTCCGGGTCGAGCATGTCGAGGCCGACGACGGCGACCTCAGTCCGGGCGGCCGCCTGACCGTTCGGGCCATCATCGCGCTCGGCTCGCTTTCGCCCGAGGACGTGACCGCGGAGGTGGTCTACGGGCGGGCCGGCGACACCGACGAGATCGTGGCGCCCGCGCGGTCGCCGCTGCGCCTCGACGGCACGGTCGGAGCAGACGGCCTGGCCAGGTACGGCGGCGCCGCCGAACTGGGCCAGCCGGGACCGTTCGGCTACACCGTGCGCGTGCTGCCGAGGCACCGGCTGATGTCAACGCCGGCCGAGCTTGGGCTGGTGGCCGTGCCGGAGGCGCCCACCGGAATGCTCAACGCTGACTTGCGCTGAACCGTGGTTACTTGAACCATCAGTTACCTAAAGTCCGTTCCAGCCGAACCGTCATTTACCCGCCGTTTGCCGGCCGCTGAGCCGCCTTTCTCGTTATGGTGCCGCTGCCCGGGCCGGCCCCGATTTGCCGCCTCGGATCGCCTGCGGCGGCGGGACTCCGTGGGACATCAGTAGCAGCCGCGGGAATTTCCCTACGTGCCAGTTGGAACGCCAGCAAAGCCAAGGTCGATGTGACATCCTGTGATAGAACGCTGTCGGTCGGTGACGGTCACAGATCGTCACGATCTGTTACCGAGCCATTACCACTAAGTGGGAGAGGACTACTCGTGAGGACTCAGATCAAGCCGGACAACCGCCTGCTCACCCCAGCTGAGGTCGCCGCGATGCTCCGCGTGGACCCCAAGACAGTGACCCGCTGGGCCCGTGGCGGCAAGCTCTCGTCGATCCGCACGCCAGGCGGCCACCGCCGCTACAGCGAGAGCGAGGTCCGCGGCTTCCTCAACGGCTGGACGGGCGTCTCACTGCCCCGCGCCGCCGGGGAGTGACCCGGGCTGGCACCTGCCCCAGCGGCGCCCTGGGGCAGGTTCGCCGGGCTCCATTTTCCCTTATCCGGTTTATCTGCACCTAGTTATGGCTACAGAGTTAGTCGCAAGGCAATGACTGGCAATCGCGTTATTCGCGCCGGAAGGGAGGCCCGGGCAGTGGGAGTTTCGCTCTCCCTGGAAGCTCCGCGGGAGGAACGCACTCGCCGCCGCGGCGGTCAGCACACGAGAACTGCCGAGGAGCAGGCCTGCCTGGATGCGCTTGCCGCGTATATCCGCTCCGACCCGGAAACGGCCACACGCGGCCTCAGCCGAGTATCGGTAGCCAGCCTCAGCCGACTGGTGGTCGCTTCCCGTGCGTTGGCGCAGGCTGCCCAGTCGATGCTGGACGGTGATCCTGCCGCGGCCAACCCCGCCGAGCGGGATTTCGTAATCTCGCCGGTCTGCCTGCTTGGCCTGTGCCGCGGCGTGCCCAGCGTCAGCCAGTGCCGCTCACCGAGCTGCCAGCACGACTGCCATGCTGCGCCGGCCGGGCGCTGAGCACGGCGCAACTCGTCCGCACTCCCGCCCCGACGCCGCTTGCTCGCGCCTGGCTGCGGATGGCATGGGCCGTTCCTCGCCTCGGCTGCGCTGATGTGCAGGGCCGAGTGCCGCCCCTGGCACGTTCCCGGCATTCGTCGCGCCACGATCTGCAGGCTGCCCGCCGCTCACCCGTCCGCGTAGCGCTAACCGCCCCGCCGCTAGGCTGCAGGCGACCAGAGCCGGGCTGGGCAGGAGGAGCGACGTGGGCGAGCTGGTACGGGTCGAGACAAGCGATGCGGTGGCCACCATCAGGCTGGACCGGCCGCCGATGAACGCGCTCAACACGCAAGTGCAGGCGGAGATCGCGGCGGCCGCCATGCAGGTGTCCGCCGACCCGGCCGTGCGCGCCGTGGTCCTCTACGGCGGCGAGAAGGTCTTCGCCGCCGGTGCCGACATCAAGGAGATGGCGACCACCGGATACGTCCAGATGGCTGCGGGCAGTCGCACCCTGCAAGACTCTTTCACCGCGGTCGCCCGGATCGCCAAGCCGGTGATCGCCGCGATCACCGGCTACGCACTCGGCGGGGGCCTGGAACTCGCCCTGTGCGCAGATTTCCGGGTGCTCGGCGAGAGCGCCAGGGTGGGTCAGCCGGAGATTCTGCTCGGCCTGATCCCGGGTGCTGGCGGCACGCAGCGGCTGCCGCGCCTGATCGGCCCGGCCCGGGCCAAGGACCTGGTGTTCACCGGTCGCTTCGCCAAGGCGGCGGAGGCGCTGGCGATCGGCCTCGCCGACAAGGTGGTGCCGGACGACCAGGTCTACGGGGCCGCCCTGGAGATGGCAGGCCGGTATGCGAACGGTCCCGCCGTCGCGCTGGCGGCAGCAAAGCAGGCCATCGATGCAGGCCTGGAAACTGATCTTGTCACCGGCCTGGAGATCGAACGGCTGAACTTCGCTGGGCTGTTCGCCACTGAGGATGCGCGCACGGGCATGCGCAGCTTCGAGGAAAATGGGCCGGGTAAAGCTAGTTTCGCCGGGAAATGACACGTGGACAAGGACGCGGCCGATGATGGAGCCAGCGGATAGCCCTTCGCTCGACATGGTGACCGCCGCGCTGCGCGCGGACAGCAGCGACATTGCCATCTACGCCAAGGTGCTGACCGAGTCGCTCAGTGACTCCCTGCCAGCCGACTGGGTCTCGGTCGAGCGGGACCGGTCCATGTCGGATCGGATGAAAGGCAGGCCCGGCACTGTGACCAAAATCACGGTCCGCGTGGGCGAGCAGGTGCTGACACTCGAAAAATCCAGGGGCGCGCCCGCTGCCGAGATCTGTAAAGAAGTCCGGGGGGTCGTGCTGTCGCGCCAGCCAGTGCCGATCGACAAGTGGGCGGCGGAGCTGGCGAAGGCGCTCGTCAGCCATGCCGAGCAGAACGCGGCGACGGCGGAAGCATTGCGGCGGCTGGTCACCGGCACCTGAGCGTCGGCATGCTGGTCTTATCCGGCCGGGCGCCGCTGCCGCCTGGCGCCCAGATACCGCCCCGCGAAAGTCACGCGGACGCTCACTCAGCCCGGGCCTTAGGCTGTGTGCTTATGAGTGCCCACACGGGGGGCGAGAAACTCGGGCCTTACCGGCTGCACGAGCAGCTGGGCGAAGGCGGCATGGGCGTGGTCTACCGGGCCACCAGCCCCAGCGGAGACGCGGTCGCGATCAAAGTGCTCAGGCAGGGCGTCCCCGCCGAGACGACTGCGCGGCGACGCCTGGCCCGCGAGGTCGAGACCATGCGACGGGTCCACAGCCCATTTGTCGCACAGGTCGTCGACGCGGACGTCGAGGGCAGCCCGCCCTATATCGTCACCCGGTACGTGGCCGGCCAGACGCTGGACGAGCATGTGGCCAGCCTTGGCCCGGTTAGCGGCATTGCCCTCGGGAGGCTGGCCTGCGGCCTAGCCCAAGCGCTTGTCGCGGTGCATGCGGCCGGGGTGGTACACCGCGACCTGAAGCCGGGCAACGTGATGCTCGTCGACGGTCAGCCGGTAGTGATCGACTTCGGCATCGCCCAGACCCCGGATTCGACCAAGCTGACCATGACCGGGATGTTCATGGGCACGCCGGGCTACCTCGCCCCCGAGGTGATCGAGGGGCACCCCGGCGGCCCGGCTGCCGACGTCCACTCCTGGGGCGCCACGATGGCCTACGCCGCGACCGGGCGCCCGCCCTTCGGCACCGGCCAGTTTGAAGCGATCTTCTACCGCATCGTCAACGGCCAGCCGGACCTGGATACCATCCCCGGTCCGCTGCTTCCGCTGGTGCTGGCCGCGCTGGCCCGCGATCCGGCCCGGCGGCCCTCGGCGGCCGACCTGGCGGAGCTGACAACCGCGCTGACGCCGGACGAGCTGACCCGGGCGCCATCCGGCACGGCGGCGGCGGCCGTCGCAGCTGCCGGTCTCGGGCCCGCAGGGACGATCCGGGCCCCGGGCACTGCGGTCCTGCCGGCCGGGGAGGCCCAGAACGGAACGGTGCAGCCCGGGGTCGGCCAGCCTGGGGTTGGGCAGCCTGGGGTTGGCCAGCCTGGGGGAGTGCCGGCGCCGGCGGCAGCGGCCGGGTCAGCCCTCGCGGGCGCTGCTGGAGCCGCTGGTCTTGCTGGCCTGGCCGGCAACGGGCTGGCTCCGAGCAACGGGCTAGCCGCGAGTAACGGGCTCGCCGGCGGAGCTGGGCTGGCTCCATTCACCGACTCCGCGGCTCCGACCTCGTACGACCTCCCGCCGCAGCCGCCGGTCCCTGGCCTGGCGGCACCCGCCTGGCCGGGGACGATGCCGCTGAGCTCGGCCGGAGCCCTGGCCGGGTCGGCGCCAGCAGCCCCGCCAGGCCGGCCACAAGACTTCGCCGACCTGTTGCCGCCGGTTCACTACGGTCGGCCGGCCGCTTCGAACGGAGCAGCCCCGGCCGGGCGGGCAGGCGCGGCCCCGGGCCAGGCTGCCCGCGGCCAGGCTGCACCGGGCCAGACTGCACCGGGCCAGACTGCGCAGGGCCAGCCCAGGAAGGGACTGGCCCTGGCCACTATGGCCGCCCTGGTGGCCATCAGCGTGCTGCTGCCGGTGGGCGGCGCAGCGCTCGCGCTCGCGGTGCTGATCGCGTTGCGCGCCACCGACCTGACCGGCCGCTGGCTCGGCAAGCGGCGGGCTCGCCAGGGTCAGCGGGGCAGCGACGCGGTGGCGATGGCGGCCTTCTATCCGGTGGCGGTGGTGCGCGCAGCGTTGCGGTGCATCCTGCTGGCGCCGCTCGCCGTCTTGTGCGCGGCGGCCGCAGCCGCGCTCTCGGTGCTGGTGTCAGGGCCGTCGGCGCTGCCGCGCGCAGCCAGCTTCGCGGTTGGCGCGCTGATTGCCTGTTACTGCTTGGGGCCCGGATCCGGAGCCTGCCGCCGTCCGCTGGCCCGGTTCTACGGCCGGCTGACGACCACGCGGCCGGCTGCCGTGCTCGGCTCGGTCGCGCTCGTCGCGCTAGCCGCTGCCGCGATTGGGACAGCCGCCAGCAGCGCGCCCGCGTACTGGCCTGCTACTACCCTCGGCAACCAGCTACAGACCGCCGCGACCGTGCACCCGGCCCTGAACCACCTGACGCTCAATGTGTCCACCATCGGCAGCCACGTGTGGCGCTGGCTCGGCGAGCGAGTCTGACTGGCAGTCGAGGCTGGCGCAGGTCAGCTGGCGAGCTGAGACGGCACTCTGGGTGGCTCGGTCACCGGAGCAAGCGGCCGGGGCGGCGCGCCGTTGCTGATCACCGGGAGCGGCCGCACCAGGCCGAGCGCCACGACCTCGTTGGCCAGTCGCACCCGCCGGTTTGGCCCTTCGACGATCCGCAGCTTCTGGTAGAGCCGCAGCAAATGCTGCTTGACTGCTGCCTCGGTTACGACCAGGTCGGCCGCGATATCCCGTGCGGTCGCCGGTGCGACGAAGGCGTCATCCGAGAGCGCCGGCCTGCACAGGGCCATGACCACGTCGACCTCGCGCCGGGTCAGCTCGGGCATGGCTGACCTGCCAGGGTCGATTTCTGGCAACGGGGGCTCGACTGCCAGGCCGCCAATCCGGCACCGCTGCGAGCCGAAGGACAGCACGTCGCCGTCCTCCAGCAGACGCTGCGCGACGACCTTGCCGTTCACGCGCGTGCCGTGACGCGATAAACCCAGGTCGCTCACGTACGCGTAGGGGCCGCGGCGAACGATCTCGGCGTGCAGCTTGGACACGCTCGGGTGGTCTAGGCGGACATCGACCGACAGACCCCGGCCGATAGTGGTCACGTCCGCGCGCAGCCTCACTACGGCGCCGGTGCTGTCGATCCGGATGTGGGGGGTTTCCATGCCGATCCTCCGGCGTGTCCGGGCGGCTAGTGTCGTATTACCTAGTGGTTACCCACACCTGAAGATCGATATGCACGCCGTTTGCAATGGATCATTTGAAATCGATCCATGCCGAAGCCTCCCGCGATCATGCCGTAGACGGTGAGCCTGCCGACGTACACTGCGGTCCCGGGCAAAGCCGAAGGAGGACGAATGTCGCGTCAGCCGTCACCCGGCCACGCGGCCATTGATTGGCTCGCAGCCGACTGGCCAGCTAGGCGATGAGGCATTCGACGAGAGGCAGGGCCCGGCGGGCCCGCGCCGGGAGTGGCACCAGCCGCCAGCGCCTGGCGGGCCAGGTGTCTTACTGGGTGGTGCTGGCGGGCGTCGTGGCCGGCCTGCTGACGGTCCGGGTCGGCGGGCAGGCAGTCCGGGGCGGTACGTTGGTACTAGCAGGCGCTCTGCTTGCAGGGTCATTGATCAGAGCGGTGCTGCCGGACGGCAGTGCCGGGATGCTCCGATCTCGACGGCGGCTCGTCGACGTCGCAATGCTGGCGGTGCTGGGCGTCGGCCTGCTCGTGGCAGGCCTGATTGTCCGGATCCCAGGATGAGGCGCCAGAGCAGGCTGGAGGCCCACGCAGCGGCAGGGCCACAGGACCGGCAGCGCGCGTTCGCAGGCTTCGCTGCGACGATGACGTCGGCGCGATGAAAGGGAAACGGAACACAGCGGCATGTCGAAGATCAAGGTAGTAAACCCCGTCGTCGAGCTCGACGGCGATGAGATGACCAGGATCATCTGGCAGTTCATCAAGGACAAGCTGATCCTGCCGTACCTGGACATTGATCTCAGGTATTACGACTTGTCGATTCAGAACCGGGATGCGACCGATGACCAGGTCACGATCGACTCGGCCGAGGCGATCAAGCGCTATGGCGTCGGTGTGAAGTGCGCCACGATCACGCCGGACGAAGCGCGCGTGACGGAGTTCGGGCTGAAGAAGATGTGGCGGTCGCCTAACGGCACGATCCGCAACATCCTCGGCGGGGTGATCTTCCGCGAGCCCATCGTCATCGCGACCGTGCCGCGGTTCGTGCCAGGCTGGACCGAACCGATCGTCATCGGCAGGCATGCGCACGGCGACCAGTACCGCGCTACCGACTTCGTGGTGCCGCGGCCGGGTACCGTGCGCATCTCGTTCACGCCGAAGGATGGCGGCGAGCGCGTCGAGTACGAGGTGGCGGAGTTCGACGGCAGCGGCGTCGCGATGGCGATGTACAACTTCGACGACTCGATCCGCGATTTCGCCAAGGCGAGCATGCGGTACGCGCTCGACCGTGGCTATCCGCTGTACCTGTCCACCAAGAACACGATCCTGAAGGCCTACGACGGCCGGTTCAAGGACATCTTTGCCGAGGTCTTCGAGTCCGAGTTCAAGGCCGATTTCGAGGCGGCGGGCATCTTCTACGAGCACCGCCTCATCGACGACATGGTCGCGCAGGTGATCAAGGGCCACGGCGGTGTCGTGTGGGCCTGCAAGAACTACGACGGCGACGTGGAGTCCGACATCGTGGCGCAGGGCTACGGGTCGCTTGGCCTGATGACCAGCGTGCTGATGACGCCGGACGGCCAGACGGTGGAGGCCGAAGCCGCGCACGGCACTGTGACCCGGCACTACCGGCAGCACCAGCAGGGCAAGCCGACGTCCACGAACCCGATCGCCTCGATCTTCGCCTG
Organism: Streptosporangiaceae bacterium; assembly: GCA_036495585.1. Lineage (GTDB taxonomy): Bacteria > Actinomycetota > Actinomycetes > Streptosporangiales > Streptosporangiaceae > JAJYUU01. Next base: position 29,980 of record DASXMP010000061.1, on the reverse strand, counting down.
GACGCGCGGTCTCGCGCACCGCGGCAAGCTGGATGGCACCCCCGAAGTCGCGCACTTCGCCGAGACCCTTGAGCGCGTCTGCATCGAGACGGTCGAGCAGGGCAAGATGACCAAGGACCTCGCGCTGCTCGTGAGCGCCGACGCTCCCTGGCTCACCACCGAGGAGTTCCTTGCCGCGCTAGACGAGAACCTGCGTGCCGCGATGGCCGCCGCCTGAGCAGGCCCGTGACCCATGGCCCGCAGCTCGGGTCGGCAACTACTGCAGCTTCCGAAGGAGTTCACGACACTATGGCCCGCACAGGGAAGATAACGGTCGTCGGCGCCGGCTTCTACGGCTCGACGACTGCGCAGCGGCTCGCCGAGTACGACATCTTCGACGAGGTGGTGCTGACCGACATCGTGGAGGGCAAGCCGGAGGGGCTCGCACTCGACATCAGCGAGTCCCGGCCGGTCGAAGGCTTCGAGACCAAGGTCACCGGGCAGACGACCGGCCCGTCCGGCGAGGGTTACGAGGCGATCGCCGGGTCACAGATCGTCGTCATCACCGCAGGCCTGCCCCGCAAGCCGGGGATGAGCCGGATGGACCTGATTGACGTCAACGCGAAGATCGTCCGTAGCGTCACCGAGCAGGTCGTCAAGCATGCGCCGGACGCCGTGCTGATCGTGGTGTCGAACCCGCTGGACGAGATGACCGCCCTGGCGGCCAAGGTGTCGGGCTTCCCGTCGCACCGGGTCATCGGCCAGGCCGGGATGCTGGACACGGCCAGGTTCAGCTACTTCGTCGCGGAGCGACTCGGCGTGCCGACCAGCTCGGTCACGACCCTCACGCTTGGCTCGCACGGCGACACGATGGTGCCAGTGCCGTCGGCATGCTCGGTCGACGGCAAGCCGCTGGAGAGCCTGCTCTCTGCGGCCGACATCGACAAGCTGGTGGACCGGACGCGCAATGGCGGTGGCGAGATCGTCGCCTTGCTGAAGACCGGGTCGGCCTACTTTGCCCCGTCGGCGGCGGCCGCGCGGATGGCCAGGGCCGTGGCCTCGGACTCTGGTGCTGTCATGCCGGTGTGCACCTGGGTGGATGGCCAGTACGGCATCTCCGGCGTGTACCTGGGCGTCGAGGCAGAACTGGGTGCGGTTGGCGTGCGCCGGGTGGTGGAGCGCGACCTGACCGACGCCGAGGTTGCGTCGCTGCGCCAGGCTGCCGACGCGGTCCGCAGCAAGCAGGCCGACGTCGCGTCGCTGTAAGACAGTCGCCGTAAGACAGTCGCCGTAAGACAAGGGCGGAAGTCACTGGAGCGGTTCTGGGGTTGCGTTGAGCAGCGCCAGAACCGCTCCCATGCTGGCGGCCAGCAAACGGCAGCCGGGCTGCCTGCGAGCTTCTAGTTGATCTGATGGGTGATACGACCCAGCCGGCCAGCAAGCCGTCAGCCGCGCACCTCGCCAGTCAGGTCGATGCAGCTACCCGCCGCAGTGTTAGTTCGGGGCGGCAGGCGCCGCAGTGTTAGTTCGGGGCGGCGAGGCGCCGCAGGGCCAGCTCGGCGTAGATGGCCGCACCGTAGGGCAGCGCCGCGTCGTCGAACACCGCCTCCGCCGAGTGATTGAACGGTGCCGTGAACGGGTCGGTGTCGGGCGGGCAGGCGCCCAGCATCAGCATCGCACCGGGGACCTCGTTCAGCACGAACGAGAAGTCCTCGGCGCCAGTCAGCGGGTTTGGCGCAGCCAGATAGCGCCCGGGGCCGAGCAGCGCCGTCACGGTCTCCTCGGCAAACGCAAGCTCGGCGGCATCGTTGACGGTCACCGGATAGCCGTCGACAAACTGCGCCGTTGCGGTCAGGCCGTGCGCCGCGGCAATATCGCGGACCAGCTGCGTGGCGGAGCGCTGGATGGCCTCGCGGGACTGCGGGGAGAATGACCGCACCGTCGCGGCGAACCGCGCGTCGTCGCCGATGACGTTATCGGCAGTGCCAGCGTGGAAGGTGCCGACGGTTAGCACCACTGGGTCGAAAACGTCGAACTGCCTGGTCACCATCGTCTGCAGCGCGAGGACTATCTCGCACGCCACGGGCACTGGGTCGGCTGCGAGGTAAGGCTGGGAGCCGTGACCGCCGCGTCCGTGCACTGTCACCTCGAGAGTGTCGGCGGCTGCCATCACGGTTCCGGCGCGGCTCGCCACCAGGCCGAAGGGCAGCAGCCCGGCTGCGACATGGAGGGCGTAGGCGGCCACCGGCCGCTGCCCGGCCGCATCGAGCACGCCCTCGCCGACCATCCGCTGGGCGCCTCCGTCGCCCTCCTCGCCAGGCTGGAACATGAAGACGACGTCCCCGGCCAGATCGTCCTGCCGGGCGGCAAGGAGCCTGGCAGCGCCGGCCAGCATCGCGGTGTGCAGGTCATGCCCGCACGCGTGCATGACACCGTCAATCGCGGACGAATAGGGGACGCCGGACCGCTCGGTCACGGGCAGCGCGTCCATGTCCGCCCAGCAGCACGCTGCGGCCGGGCCGCGCTGCCTTACCCGGCGCCGAGCCACGCAAGACGGCGGTGACCGAGCTCAGGCTGGCGCCCAGGGTGATCTCCACGGGCAGGTCAGCCAGCGCGTCGATCACCTTGCGCTGGGTCCTTGGCAGGCTCAGCCCGAGCTCGGGCTCGGCGTGAATCGACTGTCGCAGCCGGGCCAGGTCCGCGGCCGCTGCCGTGGCCTCGTCGTATGTCTGGCTCATCGCCGTCCCCGCCTTTCCCGTGGGCCGACCCGTCCTTGGGTGCCGCCGCGGTGGCCTGGCACCGTGCGAGTACCGCATGTCGGAGCGGGCACACTGCTTAGACTGGCGGGCAGATTGCATAGACTAGTGCAAACCACTGCGCGGCCGAGTTCGGCTGCTGCCGGGACGCGGGGACGCGGTGCCCGCCGCGGGCGACGTGGATGCCTGCAGCGGGTAATCGACGGCGTAAGCCGCGATCTGCTGGCAGGCTTGAGGCCGGCAGATCGTCCGCCGCAGGCCAACATACGAGGGTCGGGGATCCAGACGTGAATGGCGTCGGCTGGGATATTCTCCTCGTCCTGGCCGTGATACTGATCGGCGGCTTCTTCGCGGCCGCGGAGATGGCCCTGGTCTCGCTTCGCGAGGGCCAGGTGCGTTCCCTCAGCCGCCGCGGCAGGCGTGGTCAGCGCACCGCCCGGCTGGCCCAGGACCCCAACCGCTTCTTGTCCTCGGTGCAGATCGGCGTCACCCTGGCCACGTTGCTGTCTGGTGCGTTTGGCGCCGCCCTGCTGTCCGACCGGCTCGGCAAGGAGCTGGCGAAGCTGATGCCGCGCGATGTGGCCGACGCGGTTGCGCTGATCCTGATCACGCTGGTGATCTCGTTCTTCACCTTGATCTTCGGCGAGCTGGCGCCCAAGCGGCTCGCGCTGCAGCGGAACGAGCGCGTCGCGGTGTTCGCGGCGCCTGTCGTCGACATGGTCGCGACGCTGGCCCGGCCGCTGGTCTGGCTGTTGTCCAGGTGCACGAACGCGGTCGTCCAGTTGCTCGGCGGCGACCCGAATATCTCCCGTGGCGTGATGACCGACGAGGAGCTCCGCGACCTGGTGGCCGGGCACCAGGCCCTCAGCCCGGACGAGCGGCATATCGTCGGTGAGGTGTTTGACGCTGGCAAACGCCAGATCCGTGAGGTACTGGTGCCGCGTACCGAGGTGGAGTTCCTGCCCGCCACCATGCCGGTCACACAGGCCGCCGAGCTGGCCGAGCACGCCAGGTACTCGCGGTTCCCGGTGTATCAGGAGTCCTACGACGACGTGATCGGCTTCGTACACTCCCGCGACCTGCTGGACCGCCGGGCCACACCGGACTTCCGGCAGGTCGGGGAGGTCTGCCGGCCGGTCAAGTTCCTGCCGATCAGCAAGATGGTGCTATCGGCGCTGTCGGAGATGCGCAAGGACCGTGCCCACCTGGCCATCGTGGTGGACGAATACGGCGGAACCGCCGGCATCGTGACGCTGGAGGACCTGGTCGAGGAGCTGATCGGCGACATCCAGGACGAATACGACGCCGACACCAGCCATCCCCGCCAGCTGCACGGCGGCGAGCTGGAAGTTGACGGCCTGCTCAACCTGGACGAGTTCGCCGAGCAGACCGGCCTGGAGCTGCCCGAGGGCCCGTACGAGACGGTGGCCGGCTACCTCCTGGCCGCACTTGGCCACTTGCCGGCCGGGGGGGAGTCGGCCGAGGTCGGGGGGCGCAAGCTCACGGTTACTCAGCTCGATGGCCGCCGCATCGCCCGGGTCCTGGTCAGCCCGGCCGCTGCACCGGCCGAAGCGGCGGAGCCTGCTGGCGGACCACCGGTCTAGGCGGCCCTCGCCACTAGAATTCAGGCATGACTGAGCCGGATGTCAGCGGGGGAGATCGCAGCGACCTGGAGGCCAGGCCGGTCCTGGTGGTGGACTTCGGCGCCCAGTATGCCCAGCTGATCGCCCGGCGGGTACGAGAGTGCCAGGTGTACTCGCAGGTCGTGCCGAGCACCATGACGGCCGGGGAGATGCTGGCGCTGCGGCCATCAGCGATCATCTTGTCTGGCGGCCCGGCCTCGGTCTACGCACCCGGTGCGCCGCCCGCGCCGGCCGGCTTGCTGCAGGCCGGTGTCCCGGTACTTGGCATCTGCTATGGCTTCCAGCTGATGGTCCGCGATCTTGGCGGCGAGGTCAGCCGCACCGGCACTGGTGAGTACGGGGCGACCGCGCTGACCGCCGCCGACGCGGCCGGGGTGCTGCTAGCTGACCTGCCGCCGGAGCAGCGGGTGTGGATGTCGCACGGCGACACGTGCGCGGTAGCCCCGCCGGGGTTCACCGTCACCGCGAGCACTCCGGGCACGCCGGTGGCCGTCGCGGAGGCGCCGGACCAGGGCATGTTCGGCATGCAGTTCCACCCCGAGGTCCTGCACACCGAGCACGGCATGGCCATGCTGCGCGGCTTCCTGGCCGCGGCCGGCTGCGAGCCCACCTGGACGATGCACGGGGTGATCGAGGAGCAGACCGAGCGGATCGCGGCCCAGGTCGGCGAGGGCCGGGCGATCTGCGGCCTGTCCGGTGGCGTCGACTCGGCGGTCGCCGCAGCGCTCGTGCAGCGCGCCATCGGCTCGCGGCTGACCTGCGTATTCGTCGACCACGGGCTGCTGCGAGCGGGCGAGGCCGAGCAGGTCGAGAAGGACTTCGTGGCAGCCACGGGCGTCGAGCTCAAGGTGGTGGACGCGGCCGGCACCTTCCTGGCGGCGCTGGCCGGGGTGAGTGACCCGGAGGCCAAGCGCAAGATCATCGGCCGCGAGTTCATCCGCGCCTTCGAGCAGGCCGCGCGGGAGCTGAGCGCCGATGAACCCGGCGCGGCGACGTTCCTTGTCCAGGGCACGCTGTATCCCGACGTGGTGGAATCGGGCGGCGGCACGGGCGCGGCCAACATCAAGTCGCACCACAACGTGGGCGGTCTCCCAGACGATCTCCAGTTCGAGCTGGTCGAGCCTTTGCGCGACCTGTTCAAGGACGAGGTACGCAAGGTCGGGACCGAGCTTGGCCTGCCCGATCAGATCGTCTGGCGCCAGCCGTTCCCTGGTCCGGGTCTGGCCATCAGGATCGTCGGTGCCGTCACCGCCGAGCGCCTGGCCATCGTGTCCGCGGCCGATGCCATCGTGCGGGCGGAGTTGTCAGCGGCCGCCCTGGACCGGGCGATCTGGCAGTGCCCGGTGGTGCTGCTCGCCGACGTGCGGTCGGTCGGGGTCCAGGGCGACGGCCGCAGCTATGGCTTCCCTGTCGTGCTCAGGCCGGTGACGAGCGAGGACGCGATGACCGCTGACTGGGCCAGGATCCCGGACGACGTGCTGGCGAGGATCTCCACGCGGATCACCAACGAGGTGGCCGACGTCAACCGGGTGGTGCTGGACGTCACCAGCAAGCCGCCGGGCACGATCGAATGGGAGTGACCGGAGAATCTGCAGTCGGCCTGGCCCGGCCAGTCAGGTCCTGAGCCGGCGATTACGCGCAGAAGCGGAATTCCGCAGATAGGGGGCCAGCAGGCTGGCTCACTGGCCTCCGGTCGCTTCGGCGGTTTGCAGTTCCTCTATCTCCGGGCCGACGCCGGTCGCGAGTGTGCGGCGGTGGTAGCGCCGGGAGAGCCATAGCCCGCCAGCGGCGGCGAGCAGGCAGCACGCCCCGCCGACGGCCAAGCCGCCGCGCGGGTCGCTGATGGCAACGATCCAGCCAATCAGCGGGCCGCCGACTGGTGTCGTGCCCTGGAACGCCACCTGCCAGAGCGCGATTGCCCGGCCGCGCATGCTCGGCTCCGAGGCAAGCTGGATGGTCGAGTTCCCGATCGCGATGAAGGAGACGCTGGCCCAGCCGACGAACAGCAGCGCCGCGTAGACGAGGGCGAGGGTCGGCGCGGCCGCGCAGGCCAGGATCGCCAGCCCGAACCCGGCTGACGCGATGATCATCGGGCGCCTGCCAGTGCGCCCGCGCGCCGCTGTGAACAAACCGCCTATCACCGCGCCGACGCCCATGGCAGCAGTCATGAAACCGTAGGCCACCGAGTTGCCGTGAAACGTCTGCTGGGCCAGGACGGGCAGCGTGACCTGGAACTCATAGGCCATCAGGCCGACCAGGCTCATCATCAGCAGTGGCACGGCGATGTCGGCAGTCTGCGCCGCATACCGCACGCCCTCGCGCAACTGGCCACGCGCCCGCGGCGTCGGCCGGCTCGGCCGTAGCGCCCCGGTGTCCATGATGATCAGGGAGGTAACGACGGCAACGAAGCTGGCCGCGTTCAGCAGGAAGCAGGCGCCAATGCCGACGGTGGCGATGAGCACGCCGCCGACGGCGGGACCGACCGCGCGGGCCGCGTTGACCGTGACCGAGTTCAGCGTGATCGCGTTGCGGAGCTCATCTGGCCCGACCATCTCCCGGACGAAAGCCTGCCTGGCCGAGTTTTCGAAGGCGTTGTTGAGCCCGAGAACCACAGCCAGGACGCCGACCTCCCAGAACCGGACCGCGTGCGTGACCGTGAGTAGGCCGAGGGCCAGCGCCTGGCAGCCCATCAGGATCTGCAGGACGATCATGAGGCGTCGCTTGTCGATCCGGTCGGCGACGACGCCGCCATAGGGTCCGAGCAGCAGGACGGGCAGCGTCTGCAGCGCCACCACCAGGCCGAGGGCGGTGCTGGAGTGGGTAAGGACCAGCACCAGCCAGGACATGGCCGTCATCTGCATCCAGGTGCCGACCAGCGAGATCGACTGACCGGTGAAGTACAGCCGATAGTTGGGCACCTTGAGCGAAGAGAACGTGGTACGCCACAAGTCCCTCATCGTGGCATCTGCCGCACGCTGGTCACGTCCTCCCGGCTCAGCCCTGCATCGGTCTCAACCCACATTAATTAGTTGCTGTCAGCAACTAGTTTAGCCGGCCGTCGGCGAGTAGCAGGGCGATGCGGCGGGCGCTAGATCGTGAAGCGCAGGTTGCGGGCGGCCCGCTCGCCGTACTCGGCATTGCCCGTCCAGGTGACGGTGCCGGCGTCGATCTGAGCCTGCGGGTCGATCCGCCCGCAGGCCAGCTGCATGAACGTGACCAGGTCGGTCTGCAGGACGACATCGGCCCGGTCCACGTGATCGACCACTTTGGCCCGACCATCGACCACGACCGCAACGTCCTTGCTGATCGGCCCAGTCAGGTGGAATACGATGCTCGCACCGTCGGGCAGGCCGACCTTCTTGCCGACGATGTAGCCGAGTGCGCTCTCGACTTCTGCAAGGGCAATCTCGCCACGAGGGCCGCCGTCGTCGGTCGGCCAGCGCAGCGGTGTCGTGATATCCCGCTCGTGCACCCAGAAGTCGAAGATCCGCATGCCCAGGAACTGGCCGTAGGTCCGCGGGCCGATCGGCGTCCAGGATGGCCGGTCTAGGTCTGCTGGCCGCAGCGCGCTAAGGTCCCGGCGGCGGGCGGCGAAGGCGGCGGCGATTAGGTCAGCGAATGCAGCATTGTCGAGGCTGTCGGTCTGCGCCAGGAAGGGCTCGATCCGGTCCAGCGGCGGGCTGGCCGCTCCGTCGGCCGGCAGCCAGCCCGTCATGACAGTTTCCATCATGCCGAGATGGGTCACCACCCCGCGAGCCGACCAGTCCGGGCAGAGCGACTGACTGGCCCAGCCCGCGTCGTCCAGCCGGGCGCAGATTGACTCGATCGTCTCGTAGCTGTGTTCCAGGCTGGTGCGCAGCAGCGCTAGCCGGCCGGCTTGGTCGGCGCTGGCGGTGGTCACGGCTGCCGGGCCCGGCAGCCGGCCAGCTGTGCGGTCAGCGCGCCGGCCAGGGTGCGCACCGTGGCGTCGACCGACAGGCCGTGGTCGTGCCGGAGCAGGTCATAGCTCTCGTAGGAGAGCATGACGTCGATTGCTGCCAGGGTGCCTGGATCGGCGCTGGCGAGTTCGGGCTCGAACAGCATGCTGAGCTGGCCGCGGAAGAACTGCCGGACCCGGGCGAGTTGCTCGGCGAACGCCTCGTGCAGGAGCGCCCCAGCACGCAGCGCGCGGCCGGCCGGCCCGACCGCCTCGTACAGCCGGGCGCGACGCTGCGCGATCTGCTCGATCTTGGCCGCGGTCGGGGCGGCCGGCTCGATGCCCGGCTCGACGAGCGGCAGCACCCTGGCCATTTCCTTGGTGACGGCAGCCTTGAGCAGGTCCCGTGCGTCATCGAAATACCTGAACAGCGAGCGCGGTGAAAGGCCGGCCCGGTCCGCGATCTGGGCGGTGCTCGGCTGATACACCTCATCCCGCAACAACGAGAGCAGGGCGTCGATGACAGCCTCGCGGTTCTGTTCGCGCCGCAGCCGTCGGCCGTCGGATTCGATGACGAGCTGGTTCATGACCACCGTCCGATTCTCGGCGTTATGCCGAGTCCGAGCGTAGCGCCGCGGTGCTGGCCGGTCTGGCTCCCTCCCGGCCAGACCGGTCGCACCGGGCTGCCTGACACGTTGCGTAATCGAGAACGATCCGTCCGTGTCCAGCATTAGAGGACCTTAGAGTTGTGGCAGTGCCTCTGTCAATAACTCGAGGCAAAGCAGTAATTTGCCCCCTTGCGCTCCAATAGGAAGCCGAGCGAGCCTGCTCAGCCGGCCTTGGTCTGCTCCGCCGGGGCGTCGGCGTAGGACTTGCTGGCGGCGATATCGCGGAGCTTGTCCATCGCGTCGTAGACGTCGGTGAACGTCGTAGTCAGGGGAACCGGCCCGAGCCTGATCCGGTCCGGCGTCCGGTAGTCGACGATCACGCCGGCCGCGATCATCGCCTGGGTGATCGCGGCGGCGTCGTCGTGGCGCAAGCAGACGTGGGCGCCGCGCCGGCCGGCGGCGCGCGGCGAGGACACCTGGAAGCCGAGCGGGGTCAGCCACTGGTCCGCCAGCGTGATCAGGTAACTGGTCAGCTCCATGCTCTTGGCCCGCAGCAGGTCCATGCCTGCCTCTCCGAGCAGTCGGGCGCCTTCCTCGACCGCGACGGTGCCGATGATGTTGGGTGTGCCGGTCAGGAACGCGTCAATGCCGGGCGCCGCGTCATACTCGGGGCCCATCTCGAACTGGTCGCGCTGGCTGAACCAGCCCCAGATCGGCTGCCGGAGCCGATCCTGCAGTGCGTGCCGGACATACAGCATCGCGGGCGCACCGGGCCCGGCGTTCATGTACTTGTAGGTGCAGCCGACGGCCATGTCTGCGCCGGACGCGTCGAGCTCGACGGGTACCGCACCCAGGGCATGACACAGGTCCCACAGCACCAGCGCCCCGGCCTGGTGCACCACCGCGGTCAGGCCGGGCAGGTCTGCCAGCGCTCCGCTCCGGTAGGCCACGTGCGATAGGCTCACCAGCGCGGTCCGCTCGTCCACCGCTTCAGCCAGAGCCTGCTCGCTCACCCCGGCGTCCATGTCGGTATGGATCTGCCGCAGCTCGCAGCCGCGCTGCGCGGCGACACCCGCCAGGACGTAGCGGTCAGTCGGGAAGTTGTCGTCGTCGGTGACGATGACGTTGCGTCCCGGCTGCGCGTCCAGCGCCGCGCAGGCCAGCTTGTACAGGTTGACGGTGACCGAGTCGCACACGATCACCTGGCCCGTATCGGCACCCACCAGGTGCCTGCCGATCATGTCGCCAGCTTCCCTGGGCAGCCCGATCCACTTGTCCCAGGACCGCACCAGGCCGACGCCCCAGTCCTGATCGACCACTTCGGCAATACGAGCCTGGGTACGCACCGGCAGCGGGCCAAGTGAGTTGCCGTCGAGGTAAATCAGGTCCTGGTCGTATCGGACGAATCGGTCGCGGAACTGGGCGAGCTGATCGGCAGCGTCTAGGGATTCGGCTTCTGACCGATCTGCCGAGATAGTCGTCACGGTTCCCACCCTAACTGCGAGCCTGTGCGTTGATCCGGTACCCGGCCTGCCACGCGGGTAACGCGGCCGGACCGCCAAGCTCGGCTCGCTAAGATCAGCGTGTGCCGCAGCAAGCAGAGGTCGCCCGCGTACTGGTCATCGCTGCCCACCCGGACGACGTCGATTTCGGCGCTGCCGGGACGATCGCGCAGTGGACCGACGCGGGCCTGCAGGTCAGCTACTGCCTTGTGACCAGCGGCGAGGCCGGCGGCAGCGACCCGTCGGTGTCGCGCGCCGAGATGGTCTCGATCCGGCAGGCGGAGCAGACTGCCGCCGCCAAGCAGGTAGGCGTCAGCGACCTGCATTTCCTTGGCTATCCGGACGGGCGGGTCGAACCCACCATCAAGCTGCGCAAGGACCTGGCCCGGGTGATCCGGTTGCTGAAGCCAGATCGTGTGCTCTGCCAGTCACCGGAACGCAACTACGCCAGAATGGGCGCGAGCCACCCCGATCACCGCGCTGTCGGCGCGGCTGCGCTGGATGCCGTCTACCCGGATGCACGTAACCCGTTCGCGTTCCCGGACCTGCTCGCCGAGGAGAAGCTCGATCCGTGGACTGTGCGCGAGGTGTGGGTCTCAGGCAGCCAAGCGCCGACGCAGTACGTCGACATCACCGACACGTTCCCGCGCAAGCTGGCAGCGCTGCGCTCGCACGTGAGCCAGATCGCCGATCCGGACGGCCTGGCGGAGATGCTGCGCGGCTGGCTGGGCCGCACTGCGGCTCAGGCTGGCCTGCCGGAGGGCAGGCTGGCCGAGGCCTTCCAGGTACTGCAGACCGGCTGAGCGAGTCGGCGCTGCGCACCGGCCGCGCGCGGCCGTGAGCGCCTGCCGCTGCTGGCCGCCAGGCTCAGCGTCCGGTAAATCCTCAGTGCCCGGTTCGGGCCCGATTCGCGGCAGCCGACTGCCAGGGGTACTGGTGCAGCAGAGCCGTCGGTCCTAGGTTTGGCTTCAGCGTCTGCCTTTCCCATTCCGGAGGTGGTACTTCGCATGACCAGGATCACCGTCACGGTCGACGGTGTCAGTTACGCCGACGACGTCGAACCCCGCCTGCTGCTCGTCCACTACCTGAGAGAAGTGCTGGGCAAGACCGGCACGCCGGTCGGCTGCGACACCTCGAACTGCGGCGCATGCACCATCTTGCTGGATGGGCAGTCGGTGAAAAGCTGCTCGCTGCTCGCGGTGCAGGCGGATGCCGGCGCCATCACCACCATTGAGGGATTGGCAAACGGCGAGCTGACCCCGGTGCAGCGCGCATTCCACGCCGAGCACGCGCTGCAGTGCGGCTACTGCACGCCCGGAATGATCATGGCAGCGACGGATCTGCTGCAGGACAACCCGCACCCGAGCGAGCAGGAGATCCGCGAGGGGCTGGAGGGCAACCTCTGCCGCTGCACCGGCTACGAAAACATCGTCAGGGCCGTGCAGCGCGCCGCCGGAGCGACGGCATGACCGCCACGCAACAGGCTCCCGTCGCCGAGCTTGGCCGGGCCCGGCTGCGCAAGGAGGACGCTCGGCTGATCACCGGGCAGACCACCTGGACCGACAACCTGCAACTGCCCGGCATGCTGCACATGGCGTTCGTGCGCAGCCCATTCGCGCACGCCAGGATCACGAACGTCGACGTCTCAGGCGCGCTGTCACAGCCCGGCGTGGTGGCCGCATTCAGCGGCGCTGACCTCGCCGCTGAGCAGGGCAGCCTCCCGTGTGCCTGGCCGGTGACTGAAGACATCGTGATCCCGGCGCACCCGCCGATGGCTGTGGACGAGGTCCGGTACGTGGGCGAAGCCGTCGCCGTCGTGGTCGCCCGCGACCGCTATGCGGCCGCGGACGCGGCCGCAGCCGTCGACGTGGACTATGAGCCGCTGCCGCCCGTGCTAGATATGCGCTCGGCGCTGGAGCCTGGCTCGCCAACGGTGCACGAGGCGGGCAACAAGTGCTACGAGTGGACCTTCGGGGGCGGTGATATCGACGCCGCCTTCGCCGGTGCGCCGGTAGTGCTGGAGCGCACGTTCCGTCAGCAGCGCCTGATCCCGTGCGCGATGGAGCCGCGGGCTGTCGTCGCGCAGTGGGTTGGCGACCAGGTCACGCTGTGGTCGGCCACCCAGATCCCGCACGTGCTGCGCTTCGCGCTGGCGGCATTCTTCGGCATCCCCGAGCAGGACATCCGCGTGATCGCGCCGGACGTCGGCGGCGGGTTCGGATCCAAGCTCCAGGTCACCGCAGAAGAGGTGCTTGCGGTACTGATCGGCCGCAAGGTCGGCAAGCCGGTCAAGTGGACTGAGTCGCGCACCGAGGGCAACCAGACGGTGCACCATGGCCGCGACCAGTGGCAGCGGATCAGGATCGCCGCGGACACCGACGGGCGGCTGCGTGGCCTGGACGTGAGCCTGCTTGCGGACATGGGCGCCTACCTCATGCTGGTAACGCCGGGCGTGCCGCTGCTTGGCGCGTTCATGTACAACGCGATCTACAAGATGGACGCCTATCACTTCGCGTGCACCGGTGTGTTCACCACCAAGATGCCGACCGACGCCTATCGCGGCGCGGGTCGGCCGGAGGCCACGTTCGCGATCGAGCGAATGATGGACGAGCTGGCCGCAGAGCTTGGCATGGAGCCGCTGCAATTGCGCGAGCGGAACTGGATCAAGCACGAGGAGTTCCCGTACACCACGATCTGCGGCCTGACGTACGACTCCGGTAACTACGAGGCGGCCACCGCGAAGGCCAGGGAACTGTTCGATTACGACACCCTGCGCGCAGAGCAGCACGAGCGCAATGCGCGGCAGGACCCGGTGCGCCTCGGCATCGGCATCTCCACGTTCACCGAGATGTGCGGGCTGGCCCCCTCCCGGGTGCTCGGCTCGCTCGCCTACGGTGCCGGCGGCTGGGAGCACGCGGCGATCCGGATGCTGCCTACCGGCAAGGTCGAGGTCGTGACCGGATCCAGCGCACATGGCCAGGGGCACGAGACCGCGTGGAGCCAGATCGTCGCCGATCAGCTCGGCGTCCCGTTCGAGGACATCCGCGTGCTGCACGGTGACACGCAGGTCTCGCCCAAGGGCATGGATACCTACGGCTCGCGCTCGCTAGCCGTCGGCGGCATCGCGCTCGCGCAGGCGTGCGACAAGGTGGTGGCCAAGGCCCGGGTAATCGCGGCCGCGATGCTGGAGGCGTCGGCCGACGACCTGGAATTCGCCAATGGCCGGTTCGCGGTCCGTGGCGACCCGGAGGCGGCCAAAACCATCCAGGAGATCGCGCTCGCTGCCTTCGCGGCACATGACCTGCCCGAGGGCGTCGAGCCGTCGCTGGACTCCGAGGCCACCTACGATCCGGACAACTTCTCCTTCCCGCACGGCACCCACCTGTGCGCGACAGAGGTGGACACGCAGACCGGGTTCGTCACGATCCGCTCCTACGTCGCGGTCGACGACGTGGGCGTGGTGGTCAACCCGCTAATCGTGGAGGGTCAGGTGCACGGCGGCATCGCCCAGGGCATCGCTCAGGCTCTCTATGAGGAAGGCGTCTACGACGACGACGGCAACCTGGTGACCACGACACTCGCCGACTACCTGGTCCCGGCGGCGCCAGACCTGCCGTCCTACCGCACCGAGCGGACCACGACGCCGGCCAGCAACCGGCTCGGTGTCAAGGGCGTCGGCGAGGCAGGCACGATCGCCTCCACGCCGGCCGTCGTGAATGCGATCGTCGACGCGTTGCGCCCGCTCGGCGTGCGCGACGTGACCATGCCCTGTACGCCCGAGCGGGTGTGGCGGGCGATCCAGGCTGCAAGCAACGGAGGCGCGGCATGATCCCCGCGAAGTTCGACTACGTTCGGCCCGCTTCGGTGGACGCGGCGGTCCAGACGCTCGCCGGCGGCGGCGACGACGCGAAGGTCATCGCCGGCGGCCAGAGTCTGCTGCCGCTACTCCGCCTGCGGCTTGCCTACCCGACGCTGCTGGTTGACCTCGCCGACCTGGACGAATTGCGAGGCGTCACCGACGACGGGAGCCACCTGCTGATCGGCGCCCGGACGACGCTCTACCAGATCGTGCACGATCCGCTCATCCGCGAGCACTGCGGCCTGCTGGCCGAGGCCGCTGGAACCGTTGCGGACCCAGCGGTGCGCCACCGGGCCACGCTCGGCGGCTCGCTAGCCCATGCCGATCCGGCCGGGGACCTGCCTGCGGTCAGCCTGGCTCTGGACGCCACGCTGATCGCCCGCGGGCTCGGCGGTGAGCGCCAGATCCCAGCTAGTGCATTCTTTGTCGACTACCTGACCACATCGCTGGCGCCGGGAGAGATCCTGACTGGCATCCGGGTACCGAAGCTCGGGGCCTCGTGGGGATATCGTTATGAGAAGTTCCACCGGACCGCGCAGGCATGGGCGATTGTTGGCGTTGCCGCGCTGGTACGGCGCTCTGACGGCCAGGTGGCCGAAGCCAGGGTCGGGCTGACGAACATGGGCTCAGTGCCGATCCGGGCCGCAGCGGTCGAGTCGGCCGCTGTGGGAGCGCAGGCCAGTGCTGGGGCGCTGCAAGCAGCGGCTGCTGGCGCGGCCGAGGGAACGCAGCCGCCTGCGGACCTGCACGGAGCGCCGGATTACCGGCGCCACCTCGCGCGGGTGCTGACCGGGCGTGCTCTGGAGGCAGCGGCAGGAGTCTGAATCATGGAGCTTGAGCACTCATTCTCGGTCCCGGTACCGGTGGAGCGAGCGTGGGATGTGCTCCTGGACGTGGAGAGGGTGGCTCCCTGCATGCCGGGTGCCACCCTCGACTCGGTCGATGGCGACGAGATTGCTGGCCGGATCAAGGTCAAGGTCGGCCCGATCCAGATGACCTACGCCGGCACCGCCAAGTTCACCGAGCGCGACAAGGACGCGGGCGTCGTAGTCCTGGAGGCCTCAGGCAAGGAGACGCGCGGGGCCGGCACCGCATCGGCCTCGGTGCGGTCACAGCTAACCGCCGAGGGTGACCAGACCCACGTCACCGTCCACACCAACCTGAACGTGACCGGCAAGCCGGCCCAGTTCGGCCGCGGCGTGATGGCGGAGGTCGGCGGCCGGCTGGTCGGCATCTTCGCCGACAACCTGGCTTCGATGCTGGCGGCTGGCCAGCAGGAGGCAGCGGCCGGTAGCTCAGCTGCGGCGCATGCTCCGACGGCGCCAGAACCAGCTGGCGGTGCCACCGACGAGGCACTGCCGATCGACGTACTGAACCTCGGCACGAGGGCCTGGAGCAGCCTGCGTCAGGATGGCATCCAGACGCTCGGTGACTTGACCCGCCGGACCGCGCAGCAGTTGCTCGCGATCGAGAACATCGGCCCGTCCTCACTGGCCGACATCCGCAGCCGCCTGGCCGACCGGGGTCTCGCGCTGTCCGCGGAGGCAGCACCAGCCGCCAAGTCGCCGACGCCGGAGCCAGGGACAGCGGCTGAGATAGCGCCAGCCGCGAGCCCGACAGCGAACGGAGACCGGAGCACCGCGCCGGAGGTCGCCCCGGTGACGCCGCTGCGACCGGTGCCTGCTGCGGCCGGCCCGGAGTCGGCCACCGAGCAGCGCGCCGCGCCGCCGGCCTGGCAGCCGCCCAACGATGATGCGCTGGACCTGCTCAACGTGGCCGGGCCCGCCGTGCTCAAGCGGATCGTGCCGGCCGCCGCAGCCGGGCTGGTGCTCGTGTTCGTGCTGCTCGGCCGCCGCCTGCGCCGCGCCCGCCGCCGCTAGCCAGCGCCGGAGCGACGAGCTAGCGCCGGAGCGACAAGCCCGCGCTACGGGTCACCGCACGCAAGCGCAGCGCTCACGTGCGCCGGTCCGCAGCGCAGGCCTCGATTGCCCGCGCGACCTATGGCTCAGTCAAGCGCTGACATCACGTGCTTGACGCGCGTGTAGTCCTCGAACCCGTACATCGACAGGTCTTTGCCGTAGCCGGAGTGCTTGAAGCCGCCGTGCGGCATCTCGGCCACCAGCGGGATGTGGGTGTTGATCCACACACAGCCGAAGTCCAGCGCGCGAGCCATCCGCATGGCGCGGCCGTGATCGGACGTCCAGACCGAGGACGCCAGGCCGTACTCGGTGCCGTTGGCCCAGGCCAGCGCCTCGTCTTCGGCGCTGAACTGCTGCACGGTGATGACCGGTCCGAACACCTCGTTCTGGATGATCTCGTCGTCCTGGCGCAGCCCGTCAACCACGCTGGCCTGGAAGAAGTAGCCGCGCTCGCCGGTCCGGCCGCCGCCGGTGACAACGCGGGCGTGATCGGGCAGCCGGGAGATGAACCCGGAGACCCGCTCCAGCTGGGAGGCGTTGTTCAGCGGGCCGAAGGTAGCGTCCGGCACGTCCGGGCCGGCTACTACCTGAGCCTTAGCCTGCTCGGCGAGAGCGTCCACGAAGTCGCTGTGGATCCGCGGCCCGGCAAGCACTCGCGTGGCCGCGGTGCAGTCCTGGCCGGCGTTGAAGTACCCGGCGATCGCGATCGCCTCGGCTGCCTTCGCCGGGTCGGCGTCGTCGAACACGATCACCGGCGCCTTGCCGCCGAGTTCCAGGTGCACGCGCTTGAGGTCGGCAGCTGCGGCGGCGGCGACTTCCTTCCCGGCCCGGACGCTACCGGTGATCGAGACCATCTGCGGGGTCTTGTGGCTGACCAGGGCACGGCCGGTGTCCCGGTCGCCGCAGATCACGTTGAACACCCCGGCTGGCAGGAACTCGCTCATCAACTCGGCCATCAGCAGCGTCGAGTAAGGCGTGGTGTCCGATGGCTTGAGCACCATAGTGTTGCCGGCGGCGAGCGCTGGTGCCCATTTCCAGACCGCCATCATCAGCGGGTAGTTCCAGGGCGTGACGGCCGCGCACACGCCCACCGGCTCGCGCCGGATGAAAGACGTGAAGCCACTCATGTACTCGCCCGCCGACCGGCCATCCAGCATCCGCGCCGCCCCGGCGAAGAACCGGATCTGGTCCACCATCGGCGGGATTTCCTCGGATGCGGTCAGTGCCAGCGGCTTGCCGGTGTTCTGCGACTCGGCCTTGACGAACTCGTCGGCCCGGGCCTCCAGCGCGTCGGCGATCCGCAGCAGCGCGAGGCTGCGCTCGGCCGGGGTGGCATCCCGCCAGCCGGGGAAGGCGTCGGCCGCAGAGGCAAACGCAGCATCGACCTCGGCCGGGCCGGACACCGGGGCGGTGGCAAACACCTCACCGGTGCTCGGGTCGATGATGTCGGCGCGCTTGTCGTAGGACAGGTCCGTCCACTGACCACCGATGAAATTCTGCAGCTCATTGGCCACGTCCGACTCCGTTTCCTCATGGATTTTGATCATTAACCGCGAGGTGTGCGCTCCTCGCATGCCCACGGTGAGCCGTACTCAGTCAGCAGGTCGAGGAAGGGCTGCGGCGGCAGTGCCTCCGGGCCGAGCACGCCGGCGCCGGTCCAGGCGCCGGCGTCGATCAGCTCCAGGGCCACGACCGGATTGACCGCGGTCTGCCAGACCACGGCCTGGGAGCCGTACTCGGCCATCGACCAGGCGTTGTCCACCACATGATGCAGGTACACCTCGCGCGGCCTGCCGTCCTTGCCAGTTCCGGTGACCCAGGTGCCGGCGCAGGTCAGCCCCGTCATCTTCGGGCCGAGCGTGGCCGGATCGGGCAGGCAGGCCGCCACCACGTCCCGCGGCGACACGCTGGCGCCAGCGACGGCGACCGTGTCGGTGCCATCCAGGCCGAGCTTATGGAGGGTCTGCAGGACGTCGATGAACTCCTCGCCGAGGCCGTACTTGAACGTCACTCGCCGAGCCTTGACCCAGCGCGGGACCAGCAGGACCTCCTCGTGCTCGACGTTGACACACTCGACCGGGCCGATGCCTGCTGGGAAGGTGAAGGTCTCCGGCTCGCTGAACGGCTCGGTGGTGAACCAGCCGCGCCCGTCCTCCCAGATCACCGGCGGGTTCAGGCATTCCTCGATCGTGGTCCAGATAGAGAAGGTCGGCGCGAAGTCGTAGCCGGCCACGGCGAGGTTCGCACCGTCCCGGACACCGATTTCGTCGATCTCGCTGAAGAGCTCGTCGGCCGCGTGCCGGGCGAACACGTCGGACAGGCCGGGCTCGACTCCGATCCCGGCCAGGGCCAGCTTGCCGGCCTGCTCCCACTGGCTGGCCAGGGCGAACTGCTCGTCGCCAAGCTTGACGCCGGTCTGTCCGTACGGCTGCGCCGGATGGGGATGCGACAGCGACATCGCCATGTCCAGGTAGTGCGTGCCGGCGGCCAGCGCGGCGCGGAACAGCGGCATGACAAATCGCGGGTCCGTCGCGTTCATCAGGACGTCGGCGGAATGCGCCCGGAGGAGACGGGCCGTGGCCTGCTCGTCGCGGGCGTCGAGGCGAACGGCGGAATAGGAGTCCTTGACCGCGGCGGCCCGATGGGCCCGGCCCAGGTCGTAGTCGGCGATGACCAGCTCGGCGAAGGGGCGCCGCGCGGCGATCTGGGCAATCGCAGTGCCCACGCCGCCGGCCCCGACAAGGAGAATCCGCATACCGGCGATCCTAGACCCCCGATTCTGAGTAACCTGACGGGTCGCGTCGTGTTTCATGCTCCTTACAACTGATATCGTTGCCGGAAACGGAATCGTGTGCTTGAAACCGTTGGGCGCACGCGTGGGGGACCTGCCTGCTGCTGGTCCTGTCCCGGGTCTCGGGCGACATTGATTATGTGGTGCAAACAGGGCCCGGCAGGGATCGGGCAACTCACGGGAGGGGTGAGCGAGCGTGGCTGCCGCACCGTCAGAGCTTCAGCCGATCGAGCAGGCTGAGCCCAAGGGCCTTAAAGCTGGTGCCCTCGGCTTGATCTCCAGCACCGTTATCGCGACCGCCTCGGTGGCGCCCGCATATAGCCTTGCCGCGACCCTTTTCTTCGTCGTGGGAGCGGTCGCCCTGAAGTCGCCGTTCGTCGCGATCGCGGCGTTCGTCCCGATGATCCTGACCTCGATCGGCTACAGCGAGCTGAACAAGGCCGACCCGGACTGCGGCACCACGTTTACCTGGGGGACCAGGGCCTTCGGCCCCAAGACCGGCTGGGCCGGCGGCTGGGCCATCGTCGTCGCCGACATTCTGGTCATGGCCAGCCTGGCGCAAGTAGCAGGCCAGTACATCTTCCTGCTGTTCAATGCCAACGGCATCGGCCACAACCCGGCGAGCGGCTGGGTGCTGCTGACCGGGGTGCTCTGGATTGTGGTCATGACCTACATCTGCTACCGCGGCATTGAGGTATCGGCCAACTTCCAGAAGGCTCTGCTGTCCATCGAGATTGTCATGCTCATGGTCCTCTCGGTGGTGGCTCTGGTGCGGGTCGGCACCGGCCATCATCCGGCGGAGTCGATCCACCCGAGCTGGAACTGGCTCAGCCCGGCAGGCCTGCCATTCAGCGCGTTCGCAGCCGGCCTGATCCTGATGGTGTTCATCTACTGGGGCTGGGACACTGCCTTGTCGGTGAACGAGGAGACCAAGGACCCGACGAAGACGCCGGGCCGCTCGGCGATCCTGTCGACCATCATCCTGGTCGTCACCTACGGCATAGCGATCTTCGGCGCGCAGGCCTTCGCGGGCATCGGGACCAAGGGCATCGGCCTGCAGAACAGCAAGAACCAAAGCGACGTGCTGTCCGTGCTCGGCGGTGCCGTCTTCGGCCACGCCTGGTACGGCAGCACGCTGAGCCACCTGCTGATCCTGATGGTGTTGTCCTCAGCGGCCGCCTCGACCCAGACCACAATCCTGCCCACCGCCAGGACCACCCTCTCGATGGCGACGTACAAGGCCCTGCCGCCGGCCTTTGCGAACATGCATCGCAAGTATCTGACGCCGAGCGTGTCCACCCTCGTGATGGGCGGTATCTCGATCGTCCTATATGCGGCGATGAACTACATGTCCGGCGGCCTTGTCATCGGGGACGCGGTGACCAGTTGCGGCGTCTTCATCGCCACCTACTACGGCCTGACCGGGTTCACCTGTGCCTGGTACTACCGCCGTAATCTGCTCAGCAGCGCCCGGAACCTGTGGATGCAAGGGATCCTGCCCGTGCTGGGCGGGGTGATCCTCTGGTTCCTCGGCGGCTGGAGCCTGTACCTGGACTGGAATCTCACCAGCCCGTATGAGGCGTCGTACACCAGCTTCACAGTGCCGGGCCTGCACTGGCAGATCGGCGGGGTCTTCGTCATCGTGTTCCTGTCCTGGCTGGCCGGCCTGCTCGTATTCATCTACGTGCGGATCGTCCACCCGGCGTTCTTCCGCAAGGAGACCCTGACGAGGTCCACCCCGACGCTGGTACCGGACGAGTAGCGCACCGCAGCGCCAGTCATCGCAGAAAGGGCGGTGACTGGCGCTGGCCTGGCTCGGCCCGGATGTCGGCGCCAGCACCTAGGCTTGGCTCGTGACCGCCATCGTTGCCGACTCCCTGCTGGACGGGCTGAATCCGCAGCAGCGTGCTGCCGTCGTGCACGAGGGCAGTCCGCTGCTGATCGTCGCGGGCGCGGGCTCGGGCAAGACCCGGGTGCTGACGCACCGGATCGCCTATCTGCTCGCGGAGCGGGACGTGGCGCCGAGCCAGATCCTGGCGATCACCTTCACCAACAAGGCGGCCGGAGAGATGGCCGCCCGGGCGGCCGCGCTCACCGGCGCCCGGGCCAGGTCCATGTGGCTGATGACCTTCCACTCTGCCTGCGTGCGGATCCTGCGTCGTGAGGCCCGGCGATTCGGCTACCCGTCCAGCTTCAGCATTTATGACCAGGCCGACTCCCAGCGGCTGATGGCGCTCGTCTGCCGGGAGCTTGACCTGGACAGCAGGCATCATCCACCGAAGGCAATGGCCAATCAGGTCTCCGCTCTCAAGAACGAACTGATCGACTATGAGACCGTGCTGGCCAAGGCGAGCGGTTACCGGGAGAAGGCGCTTGGCGAGGCCTACGCCGAGTACCAGCGCCGGCTGGTCGCCGCCGGGGCGATGGACTTCGACGACCTGATCATGGTCACGGTCAACCTGCTGCAGGCCTTCCCCGACATGGCCGCGGAGTATCAGGAGCGGTTCCGGCACGTGCTGGTCGACGAGTACCAGGACACCAACCACGCCCAGTACGTGCTGGTCCGGGAGCTGGCCGGGGCGGGCGGGCCCGATCCGGCCGAGCTGGTTGTGGTCGGGGACGCCGACCAGTCCATCTACGCGTTCCGGGGCGCCACCATCCGCAATATCGACGAGTTCGAACGGGACTTCGCCGGCGCGCGGGTGATCTTGCTCGAGCAGAACTACCGCTCCACCCAGAACATCCTGGCGGCCGCTAACGCGGTGGTGTCACGCAATCCGGGCCGGATCCCGAAGAACCTGTGGTCCGAGGCGGGCGATGGCCCAGCGATCGTCGGCTATGTCGCGGACAGCGAGCACGATGAGGCGGCCTTCGTGGCCGAGGAGGTCGACCGCCTGTCCGACGCGGGGGAGGCGACGGCCGGCCAGGTGGCGGTGTTCTACCGGACCAATGCGCAGTCCCGGGTGTTCGAGGAAATCTTCATCCGCTCCGGCTTGCCCTACCGCGTGGTCGGTGGTGTCCGGTTCTACGAGCGCCGCGAGGTCCGCGACCTGCTGGCGTACCTGCGGCTCATCGCCAACCCCGAGGACGAGGTCTCGCTGCGCCGGATTCTCAATACCCCGCGGCGCGGCATCGGCGACCGGGCCGAGGAGTACGTGGCCGCGCTCGCCGCCCGGGACCGGGTCAGCTTCGCGCAGGCACTGACCCGGCCGCAAGACGTGCCTGGCCTCGCGGCGCGCTCGGCCCGGGCCATCGAAGGGTTCAACTGGCTGATGACTAGCCTGCGGGAGATGGAAGCGGCGCGGGTGCCGGTCGGTGACATCGCCGAGGCCGTGCTGGAGCGGACCGGCTACGTAGCCGAGCTGCGTGCCTCCTCCGACCTGCAGGACGCCAGCCGGATCGAGAACCTGACCGAGCTGGTGTCGGTCGCCCGGGAGTTCGACGCGCGGCAGCCGGGTGCCAGCCTGGCCGACTTCCTGGAGCAGGTGTCTCTGGTCGCCGATGCGGACCAGATTCCGGAGGGCGAGGAGCACGGCGGCATGGTCACGCTGATGACGCTGCATACCGCCAAGGGGCTCGAATTCCCGGTCGTGTTCCTGACGGGCCTGGAAGAGAACGTCTTCCCGCATGAGCGCTCTATGGGTGACGAGCGGGAGCTGGCCGAGGAGCGGCGGCTGGCTTACGTCGGCATCACCCGGGCGATGGAGCGGTTGTATGTGACCAGGGCAGCGACTCGGACCTGGTTCGGGCGGCCTAGCTACCACAAGCAGTCCAGATTCCTGTCAGAGATCCCGGCCGGGCTGATCGACTGGCGCCGCGACGAGTCGGCGGCCGCGCAGCCCGCCTCCGAACGGCTGGCCCGCCGTCCCGGTGTGATGGCGGTCGGGAACCGGCCGGTCCCGTCGCTGCAGCCCGGCGACCGGGTCAACCACGACTCTTATGGCCTCGGCACCGTGCTGGCGGTGGAAGGCCGCGGCGACGATCCGGAGGCGAAGGTCGACTTCGGCGGCGAGTACGGGGTCAAGCACTTGCTGTTGCGCTACGCCCCGCTGGAGAAGCTCTAGGTCGCCTGCCGGGCCCGGTAGGCGCGCGACTTCGCGCGTGAGCCGCAGATCTGCATGCTGCACCAGCAGCCATTGCGGGTCGGGGAGCGGTCGTAAAAGGCCCACTGGCAGTCGTCGGAGCTGCAGACCTTCAGTCGCGGCCAGGTACCCAGCGTGGCTGCCTCAGCTGCGATCAGCAGCAGCCGGGTGAGTCCCGCCGCGACGCCGCGCGGGGCGGCTGGTGCCAGCCTCACGACGCCGTCGGGGCTGGCCCTGAGCAGTACCGGCCAGTTCGAGACCAGTCCGCCCAGCCGGACCGCTGGGTCCGGCTCGTTCGCGGGGGCGAAGCGCGCCGGCGCGGCGCCTGCCGCGTCGACCTGCCGCAGATGGGACTTCAAGGTCGCGCGAAGGGCTTCCCGCAGCTCGAGCGCCTGGCTGAGGTCGGCCGACACCGGCTCGTGCCCACCGTCCGGTGCGGTGAGTCCGTGCTCGGCTAGCCACCGGTCCAGGTCCGGCGGGCTGGCTAGCTCGTCGCTGCCCGCCTCGATATCGCGGGTGTTCACGAACGCCTGCAGGATCGCGAGGTCGCCGGGCGCCTGCCCGATCGGCGACTTGGCCACAGCGCACCTCTTTCGGGGCCACCTCTTCCGGCCCGTCACCGCCATTCTACGTCTGCTGGTTGCGATGCACCGGGTCGTGCCGATAGGCTCGTTACCATATAAAGGCAATTGGTGGTGACGGAGCGTGCGATGAGTGACTGGGTGCTGATCGGAGTCCCGACGAGTGCGGGCGCACACCACGCCGGCCAGGACCTCGCCCCTGCCGCGTTGCGAGCCGCGGGACTGCTAGACCGGCTGCAGGCACGCGGCGTCCCCGTGTCGGATGCGGGGGACCTGCCTGGCTCCGTCTTTGCCGTCGACGCCGGCCACCCGCGGTACCGGAATGTCGGCGCCGTGGTGTCGGTCGCTCGCCGGGTCGCCGACTTCGTCGCCAGCCAGCCCGAGCAGGGGCCGCGCTTGCTGGTGGTGGGCGGCGACTGCACGATCACGCTGGGCGTCGTGGCAGGCATGCGGCGGCGTCATCCAGGCGTCGGCCTGGCTTATGTGGACGGCGATGCCGACTTGTCGGCCGGGCGACCGGACGACTCTGGCATCCTCGACTCGACCGGTATCGCGCATCTGGTCGGGCTGGCCACATCGGAGCTGGCCACCTTCGGCGGGCCGGCGCCGCTGCTTGCGCCGTCCCGGCTAGCGCTGGTCGGATGCGACCCGCGCGAGGTGGGCGAGCCGGAACGGGAGTACATCGCCGGGCACGCGATCAGCTACGCCGAAGCGGCCGAGCTCAGTGCCGATCCGGAGGGCGTGGCCCGACGGGCGCTGGCGCACCTGCGGCCCGGCCCAGCGGCCCCAGTGATCGTGCACTTCGACGTCGACATGATCGACTCGGGCTACCTGCCGCTCGGCAATTACCCGCACTACGGCACCGGCGTGCGGCTCGCGGACGCCGTCCGCTGTCTCCGCATCCTGACGGCGCACGCCGCCTGCACGGCGCTGGTGCTCACCGAGGTGAATCCGACCCACGATCCGGGCGGCGAGCTTCTCGCCGAGTACGCCGACGCGATTGCCAACGTCCTCAGTTAGACCGGACGCATGCCGTGGCGGCGCATCAGGTCAAGCTCGGACTCCCGGGCGGGCGGCTCGGCACCGTTCCAGAGCTGCGCCAGCTCGCGGAAGTAGCCATCGAGCGCCGGCGCATGCCAGACAAGCACATGCGCGGCCGCGGCCGCAGTGGCGCCGAATGTGTGCGCGACACCGCCGGGCACCAGCACGAAACTGCCAGCGGTCGCCGTCGTCACCGCGCCGTCCAGCTCGAACTCGGCCGCGCCGTCCAGCACCCAGAACGCTTCGACGCGGTCTGGGTGGACGTGCGCAGGCGGCCGCCGGCCACCAGCCGGGATATGGCGTTCATGCAGCGAAAACGATCCATCGGTGGTAGCGGCGGTTGCCTTGAACAGCAGCGTGCTGCCACCTCGTACGACCAGGCGCTCGCCCTCGTCCGGCGGCAGTATCACGTAGTCGGCCACGATGCAGGCTTAACACAGGTCCGGCCCGCTCCGCCGCCCACGCGGCCCCGGGCGCTCAGGTTGTGGCATACCTCACCTCGATCGGGTCGTGCGGGCAGCTAGCCTGAAGCTGGCGGCTGCCCGCGCCGATGGCAGCTGGCACGAGCCTGGTCGGAGGACAGCATGAGCAGCATCCGGGTGATCGTCGCCAAGCCTGGCCTCGACGGCCACGACCGCGGCGCGAAGGTGGTAGCGCGCGCGCTGCGTGACGCCGGCGTCGAGGTCATCTATACCGGGCTGCATCAGACCCCCGAGCAGATCGTCTCGGCCGCGCTGCAGGAGGACGCGGATGCGATTGGCTTGTCGATCCTCTCCGGTGCGCACATGACGCAGTTCGCCCGGGTGCTGGAGTTGCTGCACGAGCGCGGTGCCGACGACATCACTGTGTTCGGCGGCGGCATCATTCCCGATGCCGACATCGCCGAGCTGCAGCAGATGGGCGTGGCGAAGATCTTCACGCCCGGAGCCACCACGACCGAGATTGTCGACTGGGTGCACAGCGCGCTCGGCACGGAGCATGCTGTCAGCTGACTCGTGCCCTGCGCGGGCCGGTGGCGGGCCGGCCCACCGGGCGCCTGGCGGACCTCGCCCCACTAGGCTTCCAGCCGCGGGGCAGGCGCGCCGCACTACTTCCCGAGCATGAAGGACGGACCCCTGTGGACCTGTTCGAATACCAGGCAAAGGAGCTATTCGCCGAGTACGGTGTCCCGATCCCGGCGGGCAAGGTGGCCACCACGCCGGCCGAGGCCGGGCAGATCGCTGCCGAATACGCAGCAGCCGGCAAGGGCACCGCAGGGCCGCTAGCGGTGATCAAGGCGCAGGTGAAGACAGGCGGCCGCGGCAAGGCCGGCGGCGTGAAGCTGGCCGACAGCCCGCAAGATGCCGAAGAGAAAGCCGGCCGGATTCTCGGCATGGACATCAAGGGCCACACCGTGCATTCGGTCCTGGTGGCCGAGGACACCGATATCGCGCAGGAGTACTACCTCTCTTATCTCATCGACCGCTCGGAGCGGACGTTCCTGTCGATGTGCTCGGTCGAGGGCGGGGTGGAGATCGAGGAAGTCGCGCGCACCAAGCCGGAGGCGCTGGCCAGGATCCCGATCGACCCGCTGATCGGAGTGGACCGGGCCAAGGCGCTGGAGATCGTGCAGGCGGGGCGGCTGCCGGCCGAGGCGCAGGAGGGCGCGGCCGAACTGGCCGAGCGGTTGTGGGCAGTGTTCACCGACGAGGACGCCACGCTGGCCGAGGTCAACCCGCTCGTCTACACCGGCGATGGCCGGGTGGTGGCACTGGATGCGAAGGTCACGCTGGACGACAACGCGAGGTTCCGCCAGGACTGGGACCGGTTCGCCGATGCGAGCGCGGTCGATCCGCTGGAGGCCCGCGCCAGGGCGAAGCACCTCAACTACGTCAAGCTGGATGGGTCGGTCGGGATCATCGGGAACGGAGCCGGGCTGGTGATGTCGACTCTCGACGTCGTGGCCTACGCCGGTGAGGAGTTCGGAGGCATCAAGCCAGCCAACTTCCTCGACATTGGCGGTGGCGCATCGGCCGAGGTGATGGCCAATGGCCTGGACATCGTGCTGTCCGACCCGGACGTGCGCGCCGTGCTGGTGAACGTGTTCGGCGGCATCACGTCCTGCGATGCGGTAGCGAATGGCATCGTGTCGGCAATGGGCCTGCTGGCCGAACGCGGCGAGCAGGTCACGCATCCCATCGTGGTCCGCCTCGACGGTAACAACGCGGCCGAGGGTCGCCGCATCCTGACCGAGGCGAACCTGCCGGGAGTGGAGCAGGTCGGCACGATGGATGACGCGGCGCGGCGCGCCGCCGAGCTGGCCGCGGCGGCCGCGAAGGGAGCATGAGATGGCGATTTTCCTGACCGCCGACAGCCGGGTCATCGTGCAGGGCATCACGGGCTCGGAGGGACGCAAGCACGGCGCGCGGATGATCGCGGCCGGCACCAAGCTGGTCGGCGGCACCAACCCGCGCAAGGCCGGCCAGACGGTCGAGCTAGCGGGCCAGGACGTGCCCGTGTTCGGCACCGTGGCCGAGGCAATGGCGGGAACGGGCGCCGACGTGTCGGTGGTCTTCGTGCCGGAGAATGGCACGAAGGCGGCCGTGATGGAGGCCATCGACGCGAAGATGCCACTGGTCATCGTCATCACCGAAGGCATCCCAGTGCACGACAGCGCCGAGTTCTGGGCGTACGCGGTGGCAGGCGGCAACGTGACCAGGATCGTCGGGCCGAACTGCCCGGGCATCGCGTCACCCGGCAAGTCCAACGCCGGGATCATTCCTGCGGACATCACCTCGGAAGGCCGGATCGGGCTGGTGTCCAAGTCCGGCACGCTGACGTACCAGATGATGTACGAGCTGGGGGATATCGGCTTCTCCACTGCCGTGGGTATCGGCGGCGACCCCATCATCGGCACCACGCATATCGACTGCCTGCGGGCCTTCCAGGATGACCCGGAGACCGATGCCATCGTCATGATCGGCGAGATCGGCGGTGACGCGGAGGAGCGCGCGGCGGCCTACATCGAGAAGAACGTCAGCAAGCCCGTGGTTGCCTACGTGGCCGGTTTCACCGCGCAGGAGGGCAAGACGATGGGCCATGCGGGCGCCATCATCTCGGGCTCGGCGGGCACGGCTCAGGCCAAGAAGGAAGCGCTGGAGAAGGTGGGCGTGCGCGTCGGCCGGACGCCCAGCGAGACCGCGCGACTGGTCCGCGAGCTCATGCAGGCGGGCTAGAGCCGGCCGTTCGCCGCGCAGTTGCGCTGCGCCCGGCGCGCCTCCGCGCCTGCCGGGCGGCAAATTGCGAGTCTTGGGGCGTGACTTCCTCGGCGACCAGCACCAGCAATGCCGGGCCCGCGCCAGGCGGCCCGGGCCCCGGCCCGGTGCCGGCCGGCCGCGGCCCCGGCGGCACCGGCCGCCCGCTGGCGGTGACCGGAGCGATCGCGGCCGGCGTCGCTGCGGGGGCGGGCCTGGCGGTGCTCGTCCTGGTGGTGCTCGTCGGCTGGATCGCCGCACCGCACGCCGGGCTCGGCCTGACCGGCGTGCTGCGCTCGGCCGCCCTGCTGTGGCTCATCGGCCACCATGTCGGGTTCGCCCTGCGCGGCTCCGGGCGCATCGGCTTGCTGCCGCTGGGCCTGGTGCTGCTGCCGGGCGCCTTGCTGTGGCGCGCGGGCCGCTGGGTGGTGCGCGCCGGCGGCGTGGTCCGGCTACGCCACGTGGCCACCGCCGCGACCGCCCTGGCCGTCCCCTACGCGCTGCTGTCCGGGGTGCTCGCGCTGGCTGGCCGGTCCGCCCAGGCGGCCCCGTCAGTCCTGCAGGCGGTCGTGTGCGGCTTCCTGCTCGCGCTGGTCGCCGGCGGCCTCGGCGGCGCCCGCGCGCTGGCCCCCTGGCCCCAGCTCACACGGCTGCTGCCGGACCGGCCGCGGTCGGTGATCATCGGGATCGTCGGCGCGCTGGCAATCCTGACGATAGGCGGCGCGGTGCTGGGAGCCGCGTCGCTGGCCGCCCACCTCAGCGTGTACGGCACGCTCAGCCGCAGCCTGGAGCCGGGTGCCGTCGGGTCGGTCCTGTTGCTGTTGACCCAGATCGCCTACCTCCCGAACGCGATCATCTGGGCGATCGCCTTCACGCTCGGTCCCGGATTCGCCTTCGGGGCCGGCACCACGGTCGCCCCAGCCGGGGCCGCGCTCGGGCAGCTGCCCGCCTTCCCGCTGCTGGCCGCGCTGCCGCAGGGAGCGACCGGGATGCACGCCGGCATGCCGCCGTGGCTGACCATCATCGTGCTCGTGCTGCCATACCTGGCGGGCTGCGCGGCCGGGCTGCTGCTTGTCCGGGTGGCCCCGACACCCGCGCTGGAGGCCGCGCCGCTGTGGGGCCTGGCCTGCGGCGCGGCGACCGGGGTCGTGCTGGCCGTCCTCGCCGCCTTCTCGGGCGGCTCGCTGGGCAGCGGCCGCCTGAGCGCCGTGGGCCCGTCCGGCTGGCAGGTCGGCGCGATCGCGGCGCTGGAGATCGGCATCTCCTGCGCGGTGACCGCCGGCATCGCCAACTGGCTGCGGCTGGGCGGCCGGATCCGTTGGCCCGGTGCGGCCGTCGCCGACCCGGCGCCCGGTGATCCCGGCCACGCCGTCGTTCCAGTGCGGCCGGTGCCGCCGGCCCCGCGCCGCGATGACGAGAATCTCGACAGCCCGCACACGATCTTCCTGGACCCGTGGGCGGGTGACCCTGCTAGCGCTCCGCCCCCGGCTCCGCGCGGCCCGTCTGCCCTGCCATAGCCGCCCAGCGCAGACCCGCCCTGCCATAGCCATTCGGCGCGGAGCAAGACGGCGGCGGGCCTGGTGGTCGCGGCCGGGTCTGGCTCCGTCTGCCTGGGCGCCTGCGCGCCTTAGGAGTCACGCGCGTTCCTTCGGCCTCTGCGATCGCGGCGGTCCCAGGTGATGCTAGCGCCGGGCTTCGGGGAGCGGCCAAGCTGAGTTGGCGGATTTATCGATAGTAGGTTCGGAGATAGGCCATTCTGTCGGTGGTGGTCGCTAGGGTGAGCTAAAAGGAAATAAGCCCGGCTGGGACACCCGGCCGGACGGGACCGCTGGCTCGCCGGGAGGTGATCGCATTGCCAGAACGAGGGTCATCGCGCAAGCATGACGTCGGCCAGGGAGGTCAGCCGGGCCGAGGAGGTCAGCCGGGCCGGGGAGGTAAGCCCGGCCAGGGTGGTCAGCCCGGCCAGGGTGGTCAGCCCGGCCAGGAGCCGGGCACTGCGGGCGCGCACGGCGGGAGTGCCCGTCCAGAGGTCGGCGGCCGTCCGCGTGCCAGCCGGCCGCTCATGCCGAT
>DASXMP010000060.1:0-22183 GCA_036495585.1 Streptosporangiaceae bacterium | reverse complement strand
GCTGTTTGATGCCGGGGTGATCGGCGAGGTCGGCAGCGTTGATGCGGGCAGTACGCAGACCGACACGCTGGCGCTGGAGCGGCAGCGAGGGATCACAATCCGGTCGGCGGTCGTGGCTTTCGCCATCGGTGATGTCGCGGTGAATTTGATTGATACGCCGGGTCATCCGGATTTCATCGCCGAGGTGGAGCGGGTGCTGTCAGTGCTGGATGGTGCGGTGCTGGTGGTGTCGGCGGTGGAGGGTGTGCAGGCGCAGACGCGGATTTTGCTGCGGGCGTTGCGGCGGCTGGGGATCCCGACGCTGATCTTCGTGAACAAGATCGACCGTGGCGGGGCCCGCACCGACGAGTTGCTGGCCGAGGTCGCCGCCCGGCTGACCGGCTCGATCGTGGCGATGGGGACAGTCTCCGGTCGGGGAACGAGCCGGGCGGGGTTCTCGGCGTTCGGTCCGGCTGATGTCAGTTTCGGCGACAGCCTGGCTGATCTGCTGGCCGTGCGCAGCGATGCGGTGCTGGCGGAGTACGTCACTGGCGCGGCTGGCGTGCCTTACGCGGTCTTGCGGAAGGAGCTGGCGGTGCAGACCGGCCGGTGCCAGGTGCATCCGGTGTTCTTCGGCTCGGCGATCACCGGCGCGGGCACCGCTGACCTGGCCGCTGGCATCGCGGAGCTGCTGCCCGGGGCCGGCGGTGACCAGGGCGCGCCGGTATCGGGGTCGGTGTTCAAGATTGAGCGGGGTGCGGCGGGGGAGCGGCTGGCCTATGCCCGGATCTTCGACGGCATCGTGCGCGTCCGCGACACGATCCCGCTGGGCGGCGGCAGGACGGGCCGGGTCACGGCCATGAGCGTGTTCTGCGATGGTTCGGCAGTGCGCCGCGACCACGTCCGCGCGGGGCAGATTGCCCGGCTGCAGGGCCTTTCTGACGTGCAAGTCGGCGATCCGCTGGGCGCGCCGCGCGACCAGCGGGCGGGGCACTTTTTCGCGCCGCCGACGCTGGAGACGGTGGTGGTGCCGGCCGGGCCGGGGAGCAAGGGCGCGGTGCAGGCCGCGCTGGCCATGCTGGCCGAGCAGGATCCGCTGATCAATCTGCGCCAGGACGATGTGCGGGGTGAGCTGCTGGTCTCGCTGTATGGCGAGGTGCAGAAGGAAGTCATCGCGGCCACGTTGGCCGATGACTTCAGCCTGCGGGTAAGTTTCCGCGACACCACGGTCATCTGCGTCGAGCGACTGGCCGGCACCGGCGAAGCAGCCGAGACCATCAACGGCCCCGGTAACCCGTTCCTGGCCACCATCGGACTGCGCATCCAGCCAGCCGAACCCGGCTCCGGCATCCACTTCCGGCTGGAGGTCGATATCCGGTCCGTGCCGCTGTTCGTGTACAAGACGGCCGCCGAGTTCGCCGGCCTGATGACGCGCTATCTCC
Source organism: Streptosporangiaceae bacterium (assembly GCA_036495585.1). Taxonomy (GTDB): domain Bacteria; phylum Actinomycetota; class Actinomycetes; order Streptosporangiales; family Streptosporangiaceae; genus JAJYUU01. The sequence continues at coordinate 20,762 of DASXMP010000060.1, read as the reverse complement.
AGGACACTTTGCAGCAGGGCCTGCAGGGCTGGCAGGTGCCCGACGCCACGGTCACGATGTTCGACTGCGGCTACAGCTCGCCGGGTACGCAGGCAGCGGATTTCCGGAAGCTGACGCCGCTGGTGCTGATGGAGGCGCTCCGGCAGGCCGGCACGACGGTGTGCGAGCCGGTTGCCAGCTTCCGGCTGGAGGCGCCGGCCGACTGCCTGCCGGCCGTGCTCACCGCGGTCGCCAAGCTCGGTGGCACGCCGCTCGGACCGGATCGGCAGGGCGCGGTGGACGTGATTGAGGGCGAGATCCCGGCCGGCCAGGTCCACGGGCTGCAACTGCGGCTGCCGTCGCTGACCCGCGGCGAGGGCCTGCTGGAAACCGAGTTCGCCAGCTACCGCCCGGTCCGCGGCGAGCCGCCATCCCGGCACCGCACCGACAACAACCCGCTCAACCGCCGCGAGTACCTGCTCGCGGTCCAGCGCGGCGTCCGCAGCGGCGGGTAAAACTGCGGCAGGAGACCAGATTCGCCGCGGGCTAGGCGCGCCAGGCGCGCAGCGCCGCCACGTCGGCGTCGCTGCCGGTGAGCGCCACGTCAGCGACGCTTGTGCGGCCCATCGCCCACAGCGTCAGCTCCGCCGGGCTGCCGGTCACCGTCACCACTGGCGTGCGGGCCTTTACGGTGAGCCGCACGCGGCCGTCGCCTGGCGCGGGCGCATCGGCGCGAACCAGCTCGACACCCACCGGTGCCTTCCGCAGCATCATCCGGGCTAGCCCTAGCCGGGCCCAGAGCTCACCGGCCTGGCTGACGCTCAGCTCCCGCGGCTGCCAGGTTTGCTGCGCTCGCCGCACGTCTTCGTGGTGGACGAAGTACTCAACCATGTTGAGTCGCTCGTCGGCGCCGGGCAGCCCGAACGGCGAGAGCCGCGGCGGGCCATTCCTGATCGATTCCACCAGGTCGGGGAACGGAGTCTTCCGGGCCAGCCGCGCCTGGGCGCGGCGCGTGTAGCCTGCGAGCGGGCCGCCCATGACCCCTGCCCCGGCGTCCGGCCGGTGCTCACGCAGCACCAGGTGCGCGGCGAGGTCGCCGGTCTGCCAGCCGGCGCAGAGTGTCGGCTGACCGGGCCCAAGGTCGGTCAGCAGTGCACAGAGGGCCAGCCGCTCGTCGCGGGCGTGCGTCATGAGCAGATCGTAGGCGTCCGTCCCGGACCGGGCTAGCACAAACGCGGACTAGTGCCGCCTTCGGCACGTGCCAGCTCGTGCCGCTGGGGCCGTACCGCAGGCCTGGCGCTAGCCTGTGGTGCGGAACTTCATCCCTGGAGGGCACCCGGATGGGCAGAGCGCCGGGCCCATATCGGAGGCCGCAGTGATCAGCAGCGCGGAGCTGACTGGAGCAGACAGCTCCGAGCATCGCCGCCGGCGTTTCCTCCGGTCGAGGTCGCCGGGACAGGAACTGGCCATGACCTTGCTGCTCGGGGCGGTCGGCACCGGGCTGATCTTCCTTGCCACCCGGCAGGGCTGGGCCGTGGTCCGGACGATCCCGCCCCGCCCGCTGCCCGCCAGCCGGGTGCGCGTCACCGGGGCCGCGCTGGTGCCGTATGCGGACGCGCTGGTGGTCGCGGGGCTCGCGACGCTCGCCGCGGTGCTGGCGACCCGAGGACTGGTGCGGCGGCTGACCGGAGTCCTGCTGGCTGTGCTGGGCGCGGGCCTGGCCGCCGCGGCGTTCACTGCCTCGAAGTCGGGCGCTATCGCCGCCGCGAGCGCCACCGCCAACCCAGCGACAGCCACGGCGGGCTCGGTAACCGACGGCAGTACTCCGGCCACATCGGTGGCACCGGACGTCGCGGGGATTACCCCGCACGTGACGATCGCCGCGACTGCGTGGCAGGTCCTGGTCGTTGCTGGTGCCATCGCCATGGTCGCAGCGGGGGTCCTCGTTCTCCTCCGGGCTCGGCGGATGGCGGTTATGTCCAGTAGGTATGATGCGCCGACCGGCGCGAGCCGGGGCGCGCGGCCGGCCAGGCAGCGCGGTGGTGCGGCATCGACTGCCCCGGCGGCCAGCGCTGGGGTACCTGGCACTGCTACCCCGAGCACGGTCACATCCAGTACCGGGCCATCCGACTCGGCGTCACTCTGGGAGGCGCTCAGCCGCGGAGAGGACCCGACCTGAGGAGGAGGCAGCAGTTGCCGGCAACAGGCGTTCGGCCGCGACCACATCCGCTGGTCAGCCTGATCAGCCGGCTCCTCGTGGCGCAGGCGAGCGCGGCGACCTTGATCGGTCTCGCCTACAGCCGCCGTACCGTAGCCTCGGTCGTGACGACGGTCGTCGTGGTCGCCGCCGTGTGCGGTCTGGCTGGCCTGGTCAGGTCCGGCAGCCACGCAGGCTGGCTGGTAGCGGTCAGCGTGGAGAGCTGCTTCGCTGCGGCCGGTGTCTTCTGGTTTGCCTATGCCGGCTACCTGGGCGGCACCCTGCTGGCGCTGATCACGCTCGGCACGCTGCTGCATCCACGCGTAGCCAGGGCTTTCGCGCCTCTGCGGCGAGCCGGCGAGGCAGCAAGCAGCGATCAGGGCAGCCTGGCGGATCCGGCCGGCGAGGTACTGCCAGGCAGGGCACTCGGCTGACTAGCCGGCAGGCTCGCTACCATTTCCAGGCAAGGCATCCCACCCGAGGGGGCGGCATAACCGCGTGAGCGTGCTTGACGACATCCTCGACGGAGTCCGCGCCGATCTGGTCGCCCGGCAGCAGGTGACCCCGCTGGAGCAGCTGAAGGCGGCAGCCGCGAAGGCGCCTTCGCCACGCGACGTGATGGGAGCCTTCAGCGGCCCCGCGATCGCGGTGATCGCCGAGGTCAAGCGCGCCAGCCCGTCCAAAGGCGCGCTGGCAGCGATCGCCGACCCGGCTGCGCTGGCCGTGGACTACGAGGCGGGCGGCGCGCGCGTCATCAGCGTGCTGACCGAGCCGCGCCGCTTCGGCGGCAGCCTTGAGGACCTCGCCTCGGTGCGCAGTGCTGTCCAGGTGCCGGTCCTGCGCAAGGACTTCATCATCAGCTCTTACCAGCTCTGGGAGGCCAGGGCGCACGGCGCCGACATGGTGCTGCTGATCGTCGCGGCGCTGGCGCAGAACGCGCTGGTGTCCCTGGTCGAGCGGGCGCAGTCGATCGGCCTGGTCCCGCTCGTCGAGGTACACACCAGGCCGGAACTCGACCGGGCGATCGAGGCGGGCGCCACCGTCCTCGGCATCAACGCCAGGAACCTGGCCACCCTGGAGGTCGACCGCAGCATCTTCGGCCAGCTGGCGCCGGGCGTCCCGGCTGGCGTGGTCAAGGTCGCTGAGTCTGGCATCCGCGGCCCGCACGACTTGCTCGCCTACGCGGCAGCCGGGGCGGACGCGGTGCTCGTGGGCGAGAGCCTGGTCACCGGCAAGGACCCGCGCAGCGCGGTCGCCGACCTGGTCACGGCTGGCTCGCATCCGGCGCTGCGGTCCGGCCGGAGCGATCGCGGCGATTCAGAGCCGGGATCTTCACGGTGACCGCCCTCTTCGATCCGGCGGCAGACCCGGATGTCACTGGGCATTTCGGCGACTTCGGCGGCCGCCTCGCGCCGGAAGCGCTGATGGCCGCCCTGGCGGAGCTGACCGTCGCCTATCGCGAGGCGGCGGCCGACCCGGCGTTCACGGGTGAGCTCGATCGGCTGCTCAGCGACTATGCCGGCCGGCCCACGCTGCTGACCGAGGTGCCGCGATTTGCCGCCGAGGCGGGCGGCTGCCGGATCTTCCTCAAGCGCGAGGACCTGGCGCACACCGGTTCACACAAGATCAACAACGTACTCGGCCAGGCCTTGCTGACCAAGCGGATGGGCAAGCCCAGGATCATCGCCGAGACCGGGGCCGGCCAGCACGGCGTGGCCACGGCCACCGCGGCCGCTCTCCTCGGGCTGGAGTGCGTCGTGTACATGGGGGCCGAGGACACCAGGCGGCAGGCCCTGAACGTGGCGCGGATGCAGATGCTCGGCGCGACCGTCGTGCCGGTCACGATCGGCAGCCAGACGCTGAAGGACGCCATCAACGAGACCTTCCGGGACTGGGTCGCCAGCGTTGACACCACCCACTACTGCATCGGCTCTGTCATGGGCCCGCATCCGTTCCCGATGATGGTCAGGGACTTCCAGCGGATCATCGGGGTCGAGGCCAGGCAGCAGATCAAGGCGGTGGCCGGGCGCCTGCCCGACGCGGTGATGGCCTGCGTTGGCGGCGGGTCGAACGCGATCGGCATCTTCCACGCCTTCATCGGCGACAGCGAGGTAGGGCTGATCGGCTGTGAGGCAGGCGGCGATGGCGTGGCGAGCGGCCGGCACGCGGCGACGGTCGCGGCGGGCTCGCCCGGGGTGATCCACGGCATGCGCACCATGCTGCTCCAGGACGACGAAGGTCAGACGCTGCCGACACATTCGGTGTCGGCCGGGCTCGACTACCCGGGCGTCGGGCCGGAGCATGCCTGGCTGAACTCCATCGGCCGGGCCAGCTACCGCGCCATTACCGACGAGCAGGCCATGCACGCGTTCTCAGTGCTCTGCCGCACCGAGGGCATCATCCCGGCGATCGAGTCGGCGCACGCGCTGGCCGGAGCGCTGCAGGTCGGGCCCGAGCTCGGGCCCGACGGCCTGCTGCTGGTCAACCTCTCCGGCCGCGGGGACAAGGACGTGGACACGGCCGGACGCTGGTTCGGTCACCTGCCTGAGCGCGATCAGCCCGATCGGAGCGGCCCTGATCGGAATGGCCCGGCCCGATGAGCAGCATCACGAGCGTCTTTGACCAGGCCGCCGTCGAGAACCGGGGCGTGCTCGTCGGCTACCTGCCGGCTGGCTTCCCCACGGTGAGCCGGGCGATCGAGGCAGCCACCGCCATGGTGGAGGCCGGCGTCGACATCATCGAGGTCGGCCTGCCCTACTCCGATCCGTTGCTGGACGGACCCGTCATCCAGGAGGCGGTGCACCGCGCGCTGATTGGCGGCACCCGGGTCGCCGACGTGCTCGACACAGTCCAGGCGATCGCCGCCGCCGGCGTGCCGGTGCTGGTGATGACCTACTGGAACCCCATCGACCATTACGGCATCCCCGCCTTCGCCGCCGACCTGGCCAAGGCTGGCGGGGTCGGCCTGATCACCCCCGACCTGACCCCGGAGGAAGGCGGCCCCTGGCTGGAGGTGGCGAACGAGCTTGGGCTCGACCCGGTGTTCCTGGTCGCGCCGAGTTCCTCGGACGAGCGGATCGCGCTGATCACATCGGTGTGCCGCGGGTTCGTCTACGCGGCCTCGCTGATGGGCACCACCGGAGCCCGGGAGAAGGTCGGCGGCAAGGCGGCAGACCTGGTGGACCGGGTCCGGCAGCACACCACGCTGCCGGTCGCCGTTGGCCTCGGGGTGCGCGACCGCGCCCAGGCCGCGGAGGTCGCGGGCTTTGCCGATGGCGTGATCGTGGGCTCGGCGTTCATCCAGCGCCTGCTGGCCGCCGATGACGAGGAAGCGGGGGTGGCCGCTGTCGGGGCCCTCGCGGCTGACCTCGCCGCCGGCGTTCGTGAACGCCGTTAACTAGCCCGCTGCGCCCGGCCGCGGGGCTCGACCAGGGCCGGCCGGGCACTGAATCACGCCCGGCCGGTTTGTTATGATGGGGTTAACTGCGCAGGCAGGTGGACTGCAGGTAGGTGAACTGCAGCGGGCTCCACAGCCGCCGCCTGACGCAGCTTGTGGGCCAGTGTCGTCCCGCCGAGTTCCGCGGTACCAGGGCCAGTGTCGTCCCGATCACCTGCGACGAGACGACAGGAGCGTTGATGGCATCTGCCCTCTTCCAGCCCAGCCCGGCTAGTGCGGGCCTGTACGACCCGGCCAACGAGCACGATGCCTGCGGCGTCGGGTTCGTCGCTGATCTCACCGGGGTGCGCCGCCACGAGACTGTTGCCCGCGCCCTGACTGTGCTGCGCAACCTGGACCACCGCGGTGCCAAGGGGGCCGATCCGGAGACCGGAGACGGCTCGGGCATCCTCACGCAGCTGCCCGATGAGCTGCTCAGGGCACGTTGTGACTTTGATCTCCCCCCGGCGGGGAGCTATGCGGCCGGGCTGGCCTTCCTGCCAGGCCCGTCGGCCAGGTCGCAGATCAGCGTGGCCGTCGCGCAGATTGCGGCAGAGGAAGGGCTGGCCGTGGCCGGCTGGCGCGACGTGCCGCACGACGACACGTTCTGCGGGGCTGGCGCGCATGCGGTCCAGCCCGAGCTCGTCCAGCTGGTCGTGACCGGGCTGGCGGGAGAGAGCGGCCTGGCGCTGGACCGGAAGGCGTTCTGCCTGCGCAAGCGCGCCGAGCATGAGCTAGGGCTGTACCTGGCTAGCCTGTCCAGCGCGACGATCGTGTACAAGGGCATGCTCACCACGATGCAGCTCGAGCCGTTCTTCCCCGACCTGAGCGACCCGCTGTATGCGTCCGCGATCGCGCTGGTGCACTCGCGATTCTCCACGAACACGTTTCCATCCTGGCCGCTCGCTCACCCGTACCGGCTCGTCGCGCACAACGGCGAGATCAACACGGTGCGCGGCAACCGGAACTGGATGCGTGCGCGCGAGGCACGCCTTGCCACCGAAGTGTTCGGCACCGACTCCAGGGGCCGGGGCATCGAGCGGCTGCTGCCGATCCTGACGGTGTCGCCAACCACGGGTACCGCCAGCGACTCGGCCAGTTTCGATGAATGCCTGGAACTGCTGCAGCTCGGGGGCAGGTCGCTGCCGCATGCCCTGCTCATGATGATCCCCGAGCCGTGGGAGAACCACGCGCAGATGGACCCGGCGCGACGTGCCTTCTACCAGTTCCACGCCTCGCTGATGGAACCGTGGGACGGCCCTGCCCTGATCGCCTTCACCGACGGGACGGTGATCGGGGCGGTGCTGGACCGCAATGGCCTGCGGCCTGGCCGGTACTGGGTGACCGCCGACGGGCTGGTCGTGCTCGCCAGTGAGGTCGGCGTGCTGGACGTGGACCCGGCCACGGTGGTACGCAAGGGCAGGCTGCAGCCCGGCCGGATCTTCCTGGCCGACACCGAGGCTGGCCGGATCATCGAGGACGAGGAAGTCAAGGCCCAGCTCGCTGCCGCCCACCCGTACGACGAGTGGCTCACCGCTGGCCTGGTGCACCTGGACGACCTGCCGGCGCGAACCCGGGAGCTGCCGGACAGCCGGGAGCTGCTACTGCAGCAGCAGCTGTTCGGTTACACCGAGGAAGAACTGCGCGTCCTGCTGGCGCCGATGGCGCGGAGCGGGGCCGAGCCGATTGGCTCGATGGGCACCGACACGCCCGTAGCGGCGCTGTCCGACCGATCACGCCTCGTCTACGACTACTTCACGCAGCTGTTCGCCCAGGTCACTAACCCGCCGCTGGACGCGATCAGGGAAGAGCTGGTCACTGCGCTCGGTGCGGCCACCGGCCCGGAGCACAACCTGCTGGCCCCGGGGCCGGTGTCGTGCCGTCAGATCGTGCTGCCGTACCCGGTGATCAGCGACACCGACCTGGCCAAGATCGTGCACATCAACGACGACGGCAACCTGCCGGGCCTGGCCAGCCACGTGGTTGACGGCCGGTACCGGGTGGCCGGCGGTGGCGCGGCGCTGCGAGAGCGGCTGGCCGAGATCGGCGCCGAAGTGTCGGCGGCCATCAGGGCCGGCGCCCGGATCATCGTCTTGTCCGACCGAGGCGCACAAGCGGGCGGGGGACTGCCCGGCGGGGAGCCGGCCGCGCCGGCGGGCGCGGCCGTTGGCGCCGGCGCCGACGCCGAGCTCGCGCCGATTCCCTCACTGCTCCTCACCGGTGCGGTGCACCACCATCTGATTGCCGAGCAGACCAGAACCATGGTCGGCCTGATCGTGGAGTCGGGCGACGCCCGTGAGAGTCACCACATTGCCGTGCTGCTGGGCTACGGTGCGGCCGCGGTCTGCCCGTACCTGGCAGTGGAAACCGTCGAGGAAATGGTCCGCCGGGGCGGGCTGCGGGACGTGAGCGAGCGGGCCGCCGCCGGCAACCTCATTCATGCGCTCGGCAAGGGCGTGCTGAAGATCATGTCCAAGATGGGCGTGTCTACCGTGGCCTCCTACACCGGGGCGCAGCTGTTCGAGGCCGTCGGCCTCGGGCCCGAGGTGATCAGCACCTGTTTCGTGGGCACGTCCTCACCGCTCGGGGGCATCGGCTTCACGGAGCTGGCGGCCGAGATCGGCGCCAGGCACGCCCGCGCCTTCCCGCCGCGGGCTGGCCGCCAGCCGCACCGCCGGCTGGAGTCCGGTGGCGAGTACCAGTGGCGGCGCGAGGGCGAGCCGCACCTGTTCAGCCCGGAGGCAGTGTTCAAGCTGCAGCACGCGACCCGCAGCGGGCAGGAGCGAGTCTTCCGCGAGTACACCGACCTCGTCGACGACCAGTCGGCCCGGCTGTTGACGATGCGCGGCCTGCTGCGGATTCGCGGCGTCGACGACTCCGCGAGCGTGCGCCGGCCGGTGCCGCTGGAAGAGGTGGAGCCGGTCTCGGCGATCGTCACGAGGTTCGCGACCGGTGCCATGTCTTATGGCTCGATCTCGGCCGAGGCGCACGAGACGATCGCGATAGCGATGAACCGGCTCGGCGCGCGGTCCAACACCGGCGAGGGCGGCGAGGACGCCCACCGGTTCGTGCCGGACGAGAACGGCGACCTGCGCCGCTCCGCCGTCAAGCAGGTTGCCAGCGGCCGATTCGGTGTCACCAGCGAGTACCTGGTGAACGCCGATGACCTCCAGATCAAGATGGCGCAGGGAGCGAAGCCGGGGGAGGGCGGCCAGCTGCCCGGGTTCAAGGTGTACCCGTGGATCGCGGCCACCCGGCATTCCACCCCGGGTGTCGGGCTCATCTCGCCGCCGCCGCACCACGACATTTACTCGATCGAGGACCTGGCGCAGCTCATCCACGACCTGAAGAACGCCAACCCGGCCGCCCGGGTGCATGTCAAGCTCGTCTCGGAGATCGGCGTCGGCACGGTCGCGGCAGGCGTGTCGAAGGCGCACGCGGACGTGGTGCTGATCTCCGGACACGACGGCGGCACCGGCGCGGCGCCGCTGACCTCCATCAAGCACGCCGGCACGCCGTGGGAGCTTGGCCTGGCGGAAACCCAGCAGACGCTGCTGCGCAATGGGCTGCGGGACCGGATCGTGGTGCAGGTCGACGGGCAGCTCAAGACCGGCCGGGACGTGATCGTGGCGGCGCTGCTCGGCGCCGAGGAATTCGGCTTCTCGACCGCACCGCTGGTCGTGTCCGGCTGCGTGCTGATGCGGGTCTGCCACCTGGACACCTGCCCGGTCGGGGTGGCCACCCAGAACCCGGAGCTGCGGCGGCGGTTTACCGGCAAGCCTGAGTTCATCGTGAACTTCTTCGAGTTCCTCGCCGCGCAGGTGCGCGAGTACCTGGCCCAGCTCGGGTTCCGGACGCTGGACGAGGCGATCGGGCACGCCGAACTGCTGGACTCAGCAAGGGCGGTGGCGCACTGGAAGGCGTCTGGGCTGAATCTTGCTCCGATCCTGCACGTGCCCGATCTGCCGGCCGACGGGGCCAGGCGCAACATCAAGGGCCAGGACCATGGCCTGGACAAGGCGCTCGATAACACGCTGATCCTGCTGGCCGAGGGCGCGCTCGCCAGCGGCGCGCCGGTCCGGCTCGAGCTGCCGGTGCGCAACGTCAACCGCACCGTCGGCACCATGCTCGGCAGTGAGCTGACCCGGCAGTGGGGCGGCGACGGCCTGGCCGACAACACCATCGACGTGACGCTGACCGGGTCGGCCGGACAATCGCTTGGCGCGTTCCTGCCCCCGGGCATCACCCTGCGGCTGCGCGGCGACGCGAACGACTACCTCGGCAAGGGCTTGTCCGGCGGCCGGATCGTCGCCGCGCCGGACCCGGCCGCCGGCTTCGCCGCCGAGCGCAACGTGATCGCCGGCAACGTGATCGGGTACGGCGCGACCAGTGGCGAGATGTTCCTGCGCGGCCTGGTCGGTGAGCGATTCTGCGTCCGGAACTCGGGTGCGACCGCGGTGGCAGAGGGTACCGGGGATCACGGCTGCGAGTACATGACCGGCGGGCGCGCGGTCGTGCTAGGCCCGACCGGGCGGAACTTCGCGGCCGGCATGTCCGGCGGCATCGCCTACCTGCTGGACGCCGACACCGCCCGGATCAACACCGAGATGGCCGACCTGGAGGCGCTGACCGGCGAGGACGCGGACTTCCTGCAGGAGCTCATCGGCAGGCACCAGGCCGAGACCGGTTCGACCGTGGCTGCCGCCCTCCTGGCCGACTGGCCAGCAGCTGCTGCCCGGTTCACCAAGGTCATGCCGCGCGACTACAAGCGCGCGGTGGCCGCGGCGCGGCACGCCGAGCGCGAGGGCCTGGACGTGAGTGAGGCCGTGATGACCGCGGCCCGGGGCTGAGGAGACGACCATGGCCGACCCCAGGGGATTCCTGACCACGCCGCGGCAGACGCCTGCCCGCCGCCCCGTTGACATCCGCATTCAGGACTGGAAAGAGGTCTATACCGAGTTCGGCACCGATGCCGTCGAGCGACAGGCCGGCCGCTGCATGGACTGCGGTATCCCGTTCTGTCATACCGGCTGCCCGCTCGGCAACCTGATCCCCGAGTGGAACGATCTGGTCCACGCCGGGGACTGGCGCGCGGCGGCCGAACGGCTGCACGCCACCAATAACTTCCCTGAGTTCACCGGCCGGCTGTGCCCGGCGCCGTGCGAGTCGGCCTGCGTGCTCGGCATCGCCGCCGACCCGGTCACGATCAAGCAGGTCGAGGTCGAGATCATCGACCGGGCCTGGGCGGAGGGCTGGGTGCCGCCCCGGCGGCCGGCGCCGGCCGCCCTGCAGGCCGGCCGCAAGGTCGCGATCGTGGGCTCCGGGCCGGCTGGTCTCGCCGCGGCGCAGCAGCTGACCAGGGCGGGGCATGCGGTCACCGTGTTCGAGCGGGCCGACGCCCCCGGCGGGCTGCTGCGGTATGGCATCCCCGAGTTCAAGATGGAGAAGCGGCACCTGGACCGGCGGCTGATCCAGATGCTGGCCGAGGGGACCGAGTTCCGTTGCGGCGTCGAGGCCGGCACCGATATGACCGCCGCGGAGCTGCGCGCCGAATTCGACGCGATCGTGCTGGCCGGCGGCGCCACGGTCGCTCGCGGCCTGCCAGCGCCGGGGGCCGACCTGGCTGGGATCCACCAGGCTATGGACTACCTGCCCCTGGCCAACCGGGCGGTGGCCGGGCGGGGCAGGGGTGAGGGCACCGGCCGCGCGCAGCCGGCCGAGCCAGCCATCTCCGCTCGCGGCCGGCACGTCGTCATCATCGGTGGCGGTGACACCGGCGCCGACTGCCTTGGCACCGCGCTGCGCCAGGGCGCCGCCTCGGTCACGCAGCTGGAGATCTTGCCCCGGCCGCCGCAGGGCCGTCCGGAGGCCCAACCCTGGCCCACCTACCCGGCCATCTTCCGGGTGTCCGGCGCGCACGAGGAAGGCGGCGAGCGGGTCTACGCGGTGTCCACCCAGCGGTTCCTCGGCGACGACGCGGGTCGCCTGCGCGGCCTGGAACTGGTCGAGGTCGAGCCATCGGCCGCGGGCGGCTTCCAGCCCGTGCCGGGGAGCGAGCGAGAGCTGGCCTGCGACCTGGTGCTGCTGGCCATGGGTTTCACTGGAGCCGAGCGCGGGCCGCTGATGCGCGACCTCGGCGTCGAGTTCGACAGCCGGGGAAATGTCGCCAGAGACGCGCAGTTCGCCGCCTCCGTGCCCGGCGTGTTCGTGGCCGGGGACGTCGGCCGCGGCCAGTCGCTGATCGTGTGGGCAATCGCCGAAGGCCGGTCTGCTGCCGCGAGCGTCGATGCCTACCTGTGCGGCCAGACCACACTGCCGGCCGCTGTCACGCCAGCCACCGCGCCGATGCGATAAGCGGCCCCTGGCGCGCCTTCAGCGCCAGGGGAAGGCCGGGTCCAACTCCCCGCGGCCAGCGGGTAACGTCCAAGGCATGCCACTGGCGTACCTGCCAAGCCCAGCGAGTGGGCTCTGGCACCTGGGCTCGCTCCCGGTGCGTGCCTACGCGCTCTGCATGGTGGCGGGCGTGGTGACCGGCCTGTGGCTGACCGGCCGCCGCTACCGCAGCAGCGGCGGCCAGCCCGGCGTGATTCTGGACGTGGCCGCCGTCGCCGTGCCCGTCGGGCTGATCGGTGCCCGGCTCTACAGCGTGGCGACCAACTTCCAGCGGTACTTCGGCCCAGGCCGGGACTGGACCGATGTCCTGCGCGTCTGGGACGGCGGCATGGGCGTGGCCGGGGCGGTGGCCGCAGGAGCCTTGGCGACCTGGGCATATTGCCGGTGGTCTGGAGTGGACATCGGGCCGATCGCACTGGCGGCCACCCCGGCCCTTGCGGTCGCGCAGGCGATCTCCCTGTGGGGCAACTGGTTCACCCAGCAGCTGTACGGCCGGCCATCAAGCCTGCCGTGGGCCGTCGCGATCGCGCCGCAGCACCGGGCGGCCGGATACCAGTCGTTCGCCACCTTCCAGCCGGTATTCATGTACCAGTGCCTGGTCGACCTGCTCGTCGCCGCGGCGCTCAGCTACGTGATCCACCGCTACCTGCTGTCCGGCGATCGGGCATTCGCGCTGTACGGCGTGTTGTACGCGGCCGTCGGGTGTGCCGCCGAGGCCATGCGGATCGACTACTCGCCGCGGATGTTCGGCCTGCGCACGAACGTGATAGCGATGCTGGTGATCTTTGTGGCAGCGGGGGCCTACCTGGCCGTGGCCGGGCAGCGGCACAGGCGCCGCCTGCGCGCCTGGCAGCCGGCTGAGGAACGGCCAGGACCGCGCCCGCTCCGGCCCCGCTCGAGCCGCGCGGCCGCCGGCCCGCTCGGCATGGCCAGCTCGATGGAAGTGGCCGGCTCGATGGAAGTGGCCGGGCCCCTGAGCGCGGCCGGTCCCCCGACCGACACGGACGCGGCCGGCGGTGCGGCAGGGCCAGTGACCGGCTCGCCGCTGCAATCGTGACACTCACCGGGCAGGTCTAGCACCTGCTGCCCGATTTAAGGTGCCCGGGCGACCACGTTGCGGTCGAAATAGCCTGAAATGCTCCGTGTGCTGATGGAGCAAATCGCAGCGCGCGTCCGAGCCTTGGAGTACAAGGAGTCGGATGACACTCGATGTTCCCGATGAAGTCCGAAACACGGCGCTTGCCGACGGGCACGCGGCATGGCTCGACGCTCTGCCGTCGGTCTTGGAGTCCTTGGCCCACGACTGGTCGCTGACGATCGGCGCAACGATGCGCGGGGGACACGCTGCCTTGGTCGTCGAAGCCACGCTCGCCGACGGCGCCCCGTCAGTCCTCAAGGTCGGGGCTCCCGGATATCGACGCCAGCTCGGCTTCGAAGCGACCGTGCTCGATCTCGCTGCGGGGAAGAGCTGCGCACGCCTGATCCGCCGCGACCTTACCCGAGACGCACTTCTGCTGGAGAGGCTCGGGCCGGCGATGTACGACGTGATTTCCGACCATCGCTCGCAACACGACATGTTGTGCGACATCGTCACGCAACTCTGGCGCCCGCTCGACGACGACATCGACTTGCCGACCGGCGCCGACTTAGCGCATCGGATGCAGCACCTCATACCGCAGCTCTGGGAGGAGCTGGAACGACCATGTTCGGCAGCGGCGATCGACGACGCCGTGGAATGTGCCGAGCGCCGCGAGCGCGCTTACCACCGTCGAACGTCGGTACTGGTGCATGGCGACGTTCATGAAGCGAACGCACTCCAGACAGAAGGTGGCACCTTCAAGCTGATAGATCCCGAAGGCCTGCGGGCGGAACCCGCCTGTGACCTCGGGACTATTGTCCGTTGCAGCCCCGACACCGGCGACGACCTCTGGGTTAGAACCGAACGTCTGGCAGCCCGAACTGGCGTCGACGCCACCGCAATATGGGAGTGGGGAACCGTCCACCGCCTGGTCGGCGGACTGAACAGCGTGAGAATCGGCTTCCAGCCCTTCGGTAACCTCCTTCTTGCCGAGGCGGATCGCCTGACGCGGACAGGCTGACTCGCCCGTCTGTTAGCTGGGCAGTGGCGTGCACAAACGCTCTGCCAACTTCGGGACCGGCCGATGGCTACCAGGCCAAGCCCTCGGGATCACCGTTGGCGTTGGCCAGGTCATGGAGGGTCGACCCGGGATCCGCCCGGCGAGACGGCCGAGGCGTAGTACGGGCCCGTTCCCGTCCTGATGCGCGGCGCCGACGCACCCGCCGCCCGGGTGCGCGTGCACCAGCGTCGCAATGGCAACGGTGAGTCATCAGTCTGGTAACCATCTCCGGCCATCCTCGCGCTGACAGCGCGTGGAATTTATCCTGCATTGCGACAAGGCGTCATGGCGGAGCGGCACGCGGCAAAGGGGAAAGGTCTTCCCATGCGCATTCTGGGCGCGTCCGTGCTGGCCCGCCGGATGCGCTCCGCGTGGCTGCTGCTGAGCTGCCTGCTGGTCTCCGTCCTGATCATCTCCGGCCTCCTGGCCGCACTGGTCAGCTTCTACTCCGGCGTGCTGCCGAGCTCGGTCCGCACGCAGCTGAGCAGGTCCGGGGCCATGTCCGTGGTCGTGAGCGGCAGTGCGAGCAGCGCGCAGGAAGCCGGCCTGATCAAGGCCGTCGGCTTGTGGGCGCACGCGGCATTCGGCCGTGTCCCCTACCGGAGCTACCGCATGCTCTGGTCGGATGACCTGGAACTGCCCGCCGCGGGCGCTTCGGGTAAGACGTCCAGGGTCCCGGTGCTGCAGGCCGTCGACATGGCCGGCGTGCGGACTTTCTCGGTGCTTGCCAGCGGCGCCTGGCCGGGCCGCCCGATGCCCGGCCAGCCAGTGCCGGCCGCGCTGCCAGTCGGCGCCGCGGCACAGCTCGGCGTGCATCCCGGCTCGGTGCTGGTGCTGCACGACCGCGACACCCGAGCGGCCGTGACCCTGCAGGTGACCGGACTGTTCCGGGAGCGGCCGGTCACGCGGTACTGGGCCGCCGATCCGGTCAGCGCATCGGGCGTGGCGATCGGCGGTGGCTTCGCCAGCTACGGCCCGGCGGTGGTGAGCCCGGGCGCGTTCGGCCCGCACGGGCTGCGGCTCGGCAGCATGTCGTTCGCCATCTTGCCGCAGCTGTCGCTGCTGCAGGCAGGACAGATCTCCGGCCTGTCCGCCCGGTTGTCGGCAGCGGCCGGGCCGCTGACGAACGCCTCAGCCGAGGCCGGCCTGACTGCCGCCACCACCATGCCGGAGGTGCTGGCCAATGCGGCCCGGAGCCTGTCGGCGGCCCGGGCGCTGCTGCTGATCAGTGGTCTGCAGCTGCTGGTGCTGGCCGCCGCCGCCCTGGCGCTGGCGGCCCGGCTGCTGGCCAGCCACCGGGACGAGGAATCTGCCTTGCTGAGTGCGCGCGGCGCGACCCGCTGGCAGCTGCTGCGGCCGAGCGTGGCCGAGGCACTGCTAACCTGCGCGGTGGCCGCGGCGGTTGGCGCCGTCGTCGGCCGTCAGCTGGCCGGGGTCCTGCTGGAAGCGGTCACCGCGCAGCACGTGCCGGCCGGCTCGCTGGTGGCGGCGGCGGTCGCGGCCGCCGCGGTCTTCGTGTTCTGCCTGATCATCGTCATCTGGCCGGCCCTTCGGCCCGCCGGGATCGCGGCCGTCCGGATCCGCCGCGGACGGCAGGCAGCGGTCGCCGGCGTGCTGTCGGCCGGTGCCGACATCGCGCTCATCGTCCTCGCGATCCTCGCGGTTCGCGAGCTGCACGCCTACTCGGCCGCGCAGTCCGCTGCGGGCAGCGGAGTCGACCCGGTCATCGCCGTCGCGCCGGCCCTGGCGCTGGCCGGGCTCACCGTCATCCCGCTGCGGCTGCTGCCACTTTCCGCCCGGGCACTGGAGCGGCTGACAGCGCGGGGCCGCCGCCTCGGCGCCGCAATGGCGAACTGGGAGATCAGCCGCCGGCCGGTGCGCCAGGCCGGCCCCGTGCTGCTGGTGATCCTGGCAGTTGGCATCGGCACCGTGGCGCTGTCGCAGTATCAGAGCTGGCAGCAGTCGGTGCACGACCAGGCCGCATTCATGGCAGGGGCAGACGTTCGAGTGGACCTGGCGCAGGCGTCGCTGGCGAGCGCGGGACAAGTGAGCCATCAGCCGGGCGTGCGCGCGGCAATGGCCCTCAGCGAGGTGGGTTACTCCAACCCGGCCGATGTCGTGCTCGCGCTCGGTTCGCGGCAGGCGGCGGCGACCGTGCTCATGCGCCGCGACCTGGCGCCGGTCTCGGCGGCGAAGTTGTGGCGCGAGATCAGGCCGCCGCTGGCCGACGGCATCGCGCTGCCGGGACGGCCGGCCCGGCTTGCGGTCACTGCCAGCCTGGCGCCAGGCGCTGGAGCCGCAGGTGCCGGCCTCGGGCCGGTGTCGGCGCTGCTGACGGTGCAGGACGCAAGCGGCGCCACCTACGTGGTGTCCGCCGGCGCGATGCCGGCCGACGGCAAGCTCCATCGGCTGGTCGGCCAGCTTGTCCCAGCTGGCGGCGCGGCGTACCCGCTGCGGCTGCTCGGCGTCTCACTGACCGACACCTGGCCCCCGTTCTCCGCCACCCAGCTGCGGCGGCCCGCCGTGCTCACGATCACCAGGGTGACCGAGAGCGCGCTCGCAAGCGGCCCGGTTGCGCAGCAAGTCGCGCCCGGCTCGATGCTGGCGGGCTGGGACCCGCAGGTGGCGGCTTCCGACCTGCAGTACGTCGACGAGGTCGACGGCGCGGGCCGGAGTCCGTCCGTGGTCGGGCCGCAGATCCTGAACCGCTCGGAGGCCGGTGGCTCGCTGCGGCTGACGCTGCGGCCCGGCAACGGCCCCAACCTGCCGCTACCCCAGCTTCGCATGCTCGACATCGAGAATCTCACCAGCCAGATCACGCTGACAGCTAGCTATCCACAGCTGCCGCTCCCGGCGATCGCGACCAGGTCCTTCCTCTCCGCCAACGGCCTGCACGTCGGCTCGGTGCTGACGGTGCCGATCAGCCAGGCCAATGTGCGCTTCCACATTGTCTCCGCGATCGCGCAGTTCCCTACCCTGAATCGGACCGGCGCGCTGATTGCCGATCAGACCGCCGTGCAGGACGTGGTGGCCAGCCAGGACCAGGTGCCCCTGCCGGTCACGCAGTGGTGGCTGGCCACAACCACGCCGAGCGCACTGACCCGGCTGCCCGGTGGCGCGAGCGTGACCGGCGCGGCCGCTACTGCCGCCGCGCTCCGTGCTGACCCGCTGTTCGCGGCGCCGGTGCAGGCGCTGGTGCCGCTGTCGGCCGCGGCGGCGCTGCTCGCTGCCTTCGGCTTCTGCGTGCACGTGGCCGCGAGCGCGCGATCGCGCCGGTCCCAGCGGGCGCTGCTGGCAGCTCTCGGCGTGCCGGCGAGTACCCAAGCCCGGCTGTTCTGCACCGAGGAACTGATGCTGAGTGCCCCTGCTGCCGCGATCGGGCTGGCCATCGGGGCAGGCCTGGCCCACCTGCTGGTGCCGTCGCTGTCGCTGGCGGCCGACGGCGGCCGGCCGGTACCAGCTGTGCACGTCATGGTTCCGCTGCCCTGGGTGTCGGCACTGGCGCTGGCGGTAGCCGCGGTACCCGTGCTGGCAGCAGCGACAAGCGTGCTACGTCAGCCCGATCCGGCGGCCGAGCTGCGCGCGGCGGAGGCGGCATGAGCAGCCTGACCAGGCGCGCCGCGCGGGGCTGGCGGATGCTGGCCGGCAACGCCCGGACCGCCACCGCTGGCCTGGGGCTGCTGATGCTGGCCTGCGTGCTGGCCGCGATGGCCGGCCCGCGGGTCTCCGCCCAGATGCAGACCAGCGCGCTGCGCGCCGAGATAGCTCGGGCCCCGGCGGGCACCCCGACCATCCTGGCCAGCTATGGCTTCTCCGGAGCCGAGCCTGGCGTCAGGGTGCAGTCGGTCTTCGGCATCAGCCAGATCGCCAGCGAGATCCGCACCGCACTGCGGAAGCTGCCGCTGGCCGGGCCGGGCACCGATCTGGCCGCCGTCACCTCCCCGTTCATCACGGTCAGTGATGACTCTCCGGCGCTGAGCAATGCCGACGCACACCTTGAGCTCGTGTACGCCACCCAGCTCGGGACCTATTCCCACGTGCTTGCTGGCAGCCTGCCGGGACCGGTGCGCAAGACCGTCAGCAAGAAGCGGGTGACCCTCTACTACCTGCCGATCGCGGTGAGCCGCGCCACTGCCAGCCGGTTCGGGCTCACTGTGGGCACCCAGCTGCCCGTCCGGTTGCCGCCCGACCTGGGCTATCAGGTTGTGCTCCAGGTCTCCGGCATCGTGACGCCCGTGCAGCCAGACGGTCCCTTCTGGTCCTACGATCCGATTCAGAATGCGCCCTTCCTGATCGCACCGCAGTTCGGGCAGGCGTACTGGGAGGGCGGCGCCTTCGTGAACGGCGCCGCGCTGCCGGTGATCGGGAGCGTCCTCGGCCTGGTGCAAGGCACCGCGCGCTGGGCGCTGCCGATGCGCGTGGGCAACCTGACAGCGGATCAGGGCAGGGCACTGGCGCGGGCGCTGCCCGCCGCGCTGACCGAGGACGGCAACAACCTGACGCCGGTCTCGCTTGACATTGACCTGTCCTCGCCACTGCAGGCGCTGCTGGCCTCCTTCGTGCAGGAGGCCGACGCCGTTGCCACCGTGCTCAGCCTGCTGTCGATAAGCCTGGCCGCGATCTGCGCGGTGGTGCTGCTGCTCGCCGACTGGCTGCTGGCCGAGCAGCGGAACGGGGAGTTCGCCACCTTGCAGGCCCGCGGCGCGTCCCGGCGCCAGCTGGCCTGGCTGGCGCTGCGCGGCTGCATGCTGCCTGCCTGCGCTGGGGGCGCCATCGGCGCGGCCGTCGCGATCGCCTTGACCCCGGGACAGGGTAACGCGCTGAGCTGGTGGCTGAGCGCATCGACGCTGCTGGCCGTGCTGGCCGGGCTCCCCGTGCTCACCATGCTGCGGCACCGCGGCCTGGCAAGGGCGTCGCGGCGGGCCGACCGCCGGGTCGTGGGGCGCCTGGCCATCCGGCGTCTGGTGATCGAGGCCGTGCTGGTGTTCGGCTCGGCCGGCGGCCTGGCGACCCTCCGGTCGCAGGGTTTGACGCCGGGAGCTGTCGATGGGTACGCGAGCCTGGCGCCCGTCCTGGTTGCCATACCGGTGGCGGTGCTGGTGCTGCGGTGCTATCCGCCGCTGATCCGGCCGCTGCTGCGGCTGACCGCCGCGCGGTCTGGCCTGACCGGCTTCGTCGGGCTGGCCCGCGCGGCGCGGACCAGCCTCGGCGCGGCGTTGCCGATTTTCGCGCTGGTGCTGGCGCTGACCCTGGTTGCGTTCTCGGGCATGGTGCGCGGCTCGGTGCAGAGCGGCGACGTCGACGCCTCCTGGCAGCAGGTCGGCGGGGACGCGCTGGTGCGGGCCGCGGCCATCAGCCCGGCCGCGCAGCAGGCCCTCGCGCGCGTGCCCGGCGTCCGGCACACCGTCGCGCTGAGCCTGACGGGTGCGACCTACCCGGGCCTGGCGAGCGCCTTCGGCTTCGGGGTCGTGCTGGCAGACCCGGCCCAGTACGCGCCCATCCTGGCGGAGATGCCGGGCGGCGCGGCGCAGGCGGCCGCGCTGTCGCGGGCGGCGGCGGCCGGGCCTCGAGGTCAGGCCGGCACCACCGCAGCCGCACCAGCGCCGATGCTCGCGCCGGCCGGGCTCGCGGCTGGCCTGGGAGACACGATCGATGTCGGCGACAGCAGGCAGCTGGTGCACGTTCAGCTAGTCGGTGAGACCGCGCCTATCGCGAGCATCACCGCGCTGACAGGCGACCAGTATGTGGTGCTGCCCGCCGCGGTGCTCGGCAAGTCCGCGCCGCCGCCGAGCATGCTGCTCGTCCTGGGCGCCGGCGTGAACCGCCGCGACCTCAGCAGGGCCGTGGCGATGTACCTGCCGGGCGCGTCGGTGACCTACCGGGCGGCAGTGCTGGCGGGTTTGCTGAACGACCCGCTGAAGCACGGCACCGACTCGGCGTTCGCGCTTGGCACCGCCGAGGCGGCCGTGCTGAGCCTGCTGGTCCTGCTCATCGCGCTGGTCATCGGGGCCAGGCCGCGCGAGGCGACCCTCGCCCGCCTGTCCACCATGGGCATGTCTGCCCGCCAGGGCCGGGCGCTGGTGATCCTGGAGTCGCTGCCGCAGATCATCGCGGCCGTAGCCGGGGGAGTGGCGTGCGCGGTGCTGCTGGCGCCCCTGGTCGGACCCGCGCTAGACCTGTCATCGTTCACCGGCACCGCGGCGAGCGTCCCGGTGCGGATCGAGCCCTTCTACCTGCTCGGGGCCTGTGCCGGGCTGCTTGTGCTGGCGATCTTGACCCTGGCGATGCAGGCGAGGACGGCGATCCGCGGCGCCGCCAGCGCCTTGCGGATCGGCGAGTGACCTGAGCTACATGTGGGTGCGCCAGCTCGCCGCGGCGCCGCAGCAGGTGCGTGCCGCTGAGGCGGAGTGAGGCAACGGCCAGCAATCGGTCTGATAACCATCGGGCACCGGCGCTAGCCCGGATGAGTGCATGGCATTTAACCTGCATTGCGACAAGCGATCACCGCTGCGCGGCACGGCATAAGGGGCAGCTTCTTCATGGGCATTCTCGGCGCGTCCGTGCTCGCGCGCCGAATGCGCTCAGCGTGGCTCTTGCTGCTCTGCCTGCTGATGTCCGT
>DASXMP010000059.1:0-65672 GCA_036495585.1 Streptosporangiaceae bacterium | reverse complement strand
TCGAATAGCCGGACGCCTCGGCCGAGGAGCACGGGCACCACTTCGATGGTCAGCTCGTCCAGCAGCCCTGCGCGCAGACATTGCTGGATGATGGACGCTCCCATCAGCCGCACGTCCTTGCCCCCGGCCATGGCCAGCGCCTGGCGCACCGCGGACTCGATGCCGTCGGTGACGAATGTGTAGGGCGGTGAGGCCGCGGGGACCTCGTCTGGCGCTCGGTGAGTCACCACCAACAGCGGCGCGCCGGGTAGCTCGCCCTCGCCGTTCCATCCGGCGGCGATTTCGTAGGTGCGCCTGCCAGTAATCACGACTCCGATCCGGGCGATGAGTCCATCGAAGGCCGCAGCGCTGGCTGCCGACATCTTCATCCAAGGGTAGAAACGGCCGGGCGTCTCTCCGTCCTCGAACCAGGTGAAGAGCTGGTCTCCGCCGGCCCCGAGCGGCTGCTCGGGGCCGGCCTCGCGCCCAGCAATGAAGCCGTCAACCGATACCGCCACGGCCGCAATGACCTTGGCCGATCTCACGTGTCTCATCCTTCCTCGGTCGGGGCGCGCCACTCAGCGCCCGCATCCTGCTGCCGAGTGCACACGTAAGACTCCTTCGCCCGGGCGGAACCATCGGCGCAGTCAGGACTGGCTGTACATCAGGGAGCCGGGGGTCGTCAGCAGCTCGCCGGTCTCCAGCCAGGTCTTCAGGCCGGAGAGGATCATCGGCCAGCCGCCGTAGATCTCGGAGTTCGCGCCTTCGCGCAGCTCATCGTGGGTTACCACCAGGCGGCAGGAGTCAGCGACTTGCTCTATCTCCCAGGTGACCCGGCTCGCCCCTTCGCTCTTTACCTCTTCACTCCACAGTGCGGTCATGGTGTGCACGAGTCGACGGGGCGGGTCGATCTCAAGGATCTCGCCGTCGCCGAGCGCGGCGGCCGGGTGCCGCAACTCGACTCGCGAGCCCGGCTTCCAATCGGAATAGGCGCCGGCGCCGAAGGTGTACTTGGCTCGTTGCTCTGGGTCGGTGATCGCCTGCCACAGGCGTTCGGGTGTCGTGCGGATGTAGATCTCGAAGACTTTCTCCATCGGACTCTCCAGTCTCTGCTTCAGGCCGCTCAGGACGGCCGTCCAGGGCTCTGCGTACTTGCTGACCCAGCGGTCATGGATTAGCCGGATCGGGACGGGGTTGAGGAAATGCAACTTCTCCCGGCCACGCCGCCGCGTGACGATCAGGCCGGCCTCCTCTAGCTGCCTCAGGTGCTTCATGACGCCGAAGCGCGTCATGGAAAACCGCTCCTCGAGCGCGCTCAGGGTCTGCCCGTCCGAGCGGAACAGCTCGTCCAGCAGTTCGCGCCGCGTCGGGTCAGCCAGGGCCTTGAACACCTCGTCCACACCGCGAGAATAGGTGACCAATTAGTCACATGTCAAGGGCGCAGGGGCTCGTCGGCACGTGTGCCCGGGAGCGGTGGCTCGGCGGTAGGGCCTGCCCTCCGGACGGAGTAGGCCGCCGGAAGAGATGCCCGGAGGGGTGCTTCGCCGGAGAGGCGGTGGGGCGCCGGATTTGATGCCCAGGAGGGGTGACCGCGGGGGAGGGATGGGCCACGGTGGGTGCGGGGCGCATCCAGTCCACTACGTAGAGTTATTGTCAGACCACTTGGCCGCCTGCCAAGTACCGCTGCGTTCGGACATCCATCGAAGATGCAGCCACAAAAGCCGCAGATCCCATCGCCAGAGGCTGCGGAGTCGATGAAAAGTCCCAGCGGTCAGTAAGTGAACGCGATGGTTGATGGCACCGGGTTGATGGGACAGAGAGGCGGGGTACCGTGCAGATCATGTCCGCTTCCTGGCCCGCGGTCTCCTACAAGGACTGGAGCGCAACCTGCGACACGCTGCACGCGCACGCGCAAGTGCTCGGCAAGCTGGCGGTCGCACTCGCGCCCCGTGAGCCGCAACTCCAGCACGCTGCCCTCCGGCTGACCGCCCGCGGCTGGGAGACGGCGCCACTGCCGGCGCCCGATGGGTCGGGCCGTTTCGTCGTGCTCCTTGATCTTCGGGTGCACGAAGCAGTGGTCGAGCACAGCAATGGCCGGCTTGAGCGAGTCCCGCTGACGCCGGACCGGTCGGTAGGTGCGGTGACGCGCGACGTGCTGGCCGCGGTCCGGGCCGTGGCCGGGCCGGTTGTCATTGAGACCAACCCGCAGGAAGTGCCGTGGCACTTCCCGCTGGACCAGGACGAGAAGCACGCGACCTACGACCGCGAGCAGGTGGCTGCCTACTTCGAGTCGGCCGGCCGGGCGGCAATGGTGCTCACCGAATTCCGCGCTCCGTACCGCGGGCGATCGACGCCAGTGAATGCTTGGTGGGGCTCCTTCGACTTGGCGGTCAATCTATTCTCCGGCTTGCCTGCGGATCCACCGTCGGACGACTTCATCATGCGCAATGCCATGGATGCACAAGAAGTAGCCGTGGGCTGGTGGCCAGGCGATGCCCGGTACCCGAAGGCTGCGTTCTATGCCTATGCGCACCCTGCGCCGGCGGGCTACGGCGAGGCTACGCTGGCTCCCGGCGGCCCGCGCTGGTTGGCGGACCTGGGCGAGTACGTCTTTGACTGGGACGACGTCCGCGCCAGCCGGGACCCGCACGCCGCGGCGCTGGAGTTCGCGCACGCGGCTTTCGACCATGCCTGCGCCACCTGTAACTGGGACGCCCGGCTCGCCGCCAGCGCGCGCGGTAATCCGCCCCCGGTCATCTGACTTCTCCCGCCACGGCAGAGTCTGCCCAGCCCCGGGGAACTGCCCGGCCCGGAGATCTGGCTGGCCCGAGATTCGGCCGGACCAAAGACCTGTCCGGACGAATGACCTGCAAGGACCAATGACCTGCCCGACCTTGCGCTCAGCCGACCGCACGCCCCTGTGACCGCGGCCGGAAATCGCCGGTGGCCGCACGAAATGCGCGAGGCGCGCCGCGGACCTGGCATGCTGGCCAGGTGAGTGACGAGACCCAGCCACCACTGACTAGGCGCGCCCGGCTCTGGCAGGTCGCCGACGCCAGGAAGGTCCCCCTGCAGGCCATCCTCGCGGCGGTGATCGTCGTGATCCTGGCCTACCTCGGCTGGCGGGTCATCGATCGCCTGCGCGGTGTGATCCTGCTGCTGGTCGTAGCCGGGTTTATCGCCCTACTGCTCAATCCGCTCGTCGTGGTGCTGCAGCGAGTTCTGAAGCGGCGGGGCTTCGCGGTCGCGGTGGTCACCCTGATTGCCGTGCTGGCCTTCGCTGGCCTCGCCACTGCCTTCGGCTACCCGCTGGTGAACGCCATCACGCATTTCGCCACCGCGCTGCCACACTACGTTTCGCAGGCTCAGAACGGCAGAGGCTGGATCGGCCGGGTGGTGACCAAGTACCACCTGCGGACGTGGGTGGATCACAACGCGCCGAAGCTGGCCAGCTACGGCGAGTCCCTGGCCAATCCTGCGCTGAGCCTGGGCAAGGGCGCCATCTCGGTGATCTTCTCCCTGCTGACCATCTTCGTCTTGGTGGTGATGCTGCTCCTGGAAGGGTCGAAGATGCGCACGGCCCTGCTGCGCATGATGACGCCGTCACATGCCGCCCGAGTGAGCCGGCTAGCTGGCGAGGTCAACCGGTCGGTGACTGGCTACATGCTCGGCAACTTCGCCACCTCGGTAATCGCTGGGGTCGTTGTGCTGATCGCCTTGCTGCTCCTCGGGGTCCCCTTCCCGTTCCTGTGGGCACTGTGGGTGGCGCTTGTCGACTTCCTGCCCATGATCGGCGGTGCCCTGGCCGGCATACCGGTGGTGCTGTTTGCGCTCACCCAGGGCTGGTCCGCCGGAATCATTACCCTCGTCGTGTTCCTCATTTACACGCAGGTTGAGAACCATGTGCTCAACCCGCTGATCATGAGTAGAACCGTGAAGATCAACCCGCTGCTCGTCTTGGTCGCGATCCTGGTCGCTGCCTCGATCGGCAGCTGGATAGGCGGCATTTTCGGCGGGTTCGTGGCTGCGCTCCTCGCTATCCCGCTGGCCGGCGCCGGTCAGGTGCTCGTCCGCGAAGCCTGGGTGGCAACCGCCCCGCAGGCAGGATCCGGCGCATCGTCAGACCACGGTGCGGCCGGACGTGGGCGCATTGTCGCGCCGACCGCCGCGGCCGCCGGAGCGGTGCCCGCCAACGCAGTGCCCGCCAACGCAGTGCCCGCCAACGCGGTGCCCGCCAACGCAGTGCCCGAGCCAGCAGTGCCGCAGGCTGACCAGCCGAAGCACGCTCGGCCCGGACCCATGCTGTCACCCGAGCAGCGTCCAGCCCTGGAAGACAACTGAGTCGAGTGAATCCGTAGGCCGGTGCCGACCTACCCGTAGCCGAGTGCGCATACATCGGCACCCATGCCGGGTTAGTGACCACCCTCAGATGCGCGTCGCGCTGGGCGACGGGCACGTGTGACTGGCAGCAGCGGCAGCCGTGACGGCGGCTTGATCTCCTCCAGCCGCAGATAGCTCACCAGCCGCTGGCCACCCCTGGCGGCGAGGGAGGAGAGCACCTGCTGCAGCTCGGTGACATCGCGCGCCACCACTGTGAGCAGGTAGTCCATCTCACCGGTGACGTTGTCGGCGGCAATGATCTGCGGCAGCGCCCGGACGTGATCCTCGAACACCTTCGTAGCGCGCGGGTCATGACGTCCGAGGGTCGCGCCCACATAGAGCTGAAGTGGGAATCCGGCGGCCGCGGCGTCGAGCTGGGCGCTCACCACCCGGATCACGCCCGATTCCTTCAGTCGGCGCACCCGGTGCAGGGTCGCGGCGGGCGAGAGGCCGACCAGCCTGGCCAGCTCGACGTTGGTACGGTCCGCGTCCGCCTGCAGCTCAGTCAGCAGTTCTAGGTCAACATCGTCAAGTTCAACGGCCATAGCGCCAAACAATATTGCATGAAAGCCCTTGACCTCGAAACACACGGCCGCAATCGTCGAAACTTGAGATATGAACAAGCTTCGCGGACTCGTCTTCCCCGCCCTGGTGACGTCTGGGATTTTGTGGGGCACCACCGTGCCGCTGTCCAAAGTTGCGCTTACCTGGCTTGGACCTGCGTGGCTGGCATCGGTGCGGTTCGGGCTCGCGGCCGCGCTGCTGCTGGCGATCAGTCGTACCCGGCTGCGTGGCGCCTACAGCCCGGCCATCATGCTCAGCGGGGCAATCGGCTATGGCGGCTCGGTCCTGCTGCAGAACATCGGCGTCGAGCACACCAGCGTCACGCACGCCGCGCTGCTCATCGGTGCGGTCCCGGTGCTCGTGGCCATTGGCTCGGCCGTGCTTGGCCACGGCGTGGCCAAGCCGGTTGCCTGGGCCGGCTTCGCGCTGTCGCTGGCCGGGGTCGCTGTGATCGCTGGCGGTCAGGGAGCCGGGTCGAGCCTCGGTGGCGACGGCCTGGTGCTGTCGGCGCAGTTGCTGTCGGCCGCTTTTACCGTGTCGCAGGCCAGACTGCTGCCCGGCCGCGATCCGGTCGCGGTCTCGGCCCTGCAGTTGCTGGGTGCGGCGGCTGCCGTGCTGCCGGTTGCACTATGCACCGAGCACCTGCCCGGGAGCCCACTCAGCGGCGCGATTAACGGTGCCGGTGCAGCGGCCGGCTGGGCGCCACTGCTGGCGACCGCCGGACTGGTCCTAGCCGGGACGGTATTGCCGACGACGCTGTTCGCCTTCGGGCAAAGCCGGGTGCCTGCCGATGTCGCGGGAGCTTTCCTGAACCTCGAGCCGCTGATCGGCGCCGTGCTCGGCACGGTGGCGTTCGCGGAGCCGCTCGGCCCAGTCCAGTTCGCGGGCGGCGCAGCCATCCTGATCGGGATCACGATGAGCAGCCTGCAGGCAGTGAGCGCCGAGCGAGGCCGCCTCGCCGCGGAAGGCAATGCCGCCGCGGTCGCTGCCACCGCTGCCGCCGTCGCGCCCGCCGCCGCCGCGCTGGTCGGGTCCGCGCAGGCTCGGCTCGCGCCGCCTCGGTTCGGGTCGGCTGGGTTTAGGCCGACCGTGTCGGCAAGGCCTGCGCTGGCACTCGCTGTGCCGGCCGGACTGGGTGTGCTGTCCGCACCGGGTGTACCGGCCGGACTGGGCGCAACCGCCGGGACGACCGGGACGGCCGGGCAAACCCGCAGTACGGCGACTGGCTCAGGCGGCCGCGACCCGGCCCGCCCTGGTCAGTGTGAAGCCCCGGTAACCGGCGGACGCCACTTCCTCGCACCGGCTCCGGTACTCGCCGACGCCGCCGAGGTACGGCAGCAGGACCCGCGGCTTGCCCGGCACGTTCGCGCCGGTGTACCAGGAGTCGGATGCCGGGAAGAGGGTGAGCGCGCCCACGTCCGCCACCAGCCGCACCCACTCGTCCTCCGCCTGGACCATCGGCTCGATCGACGTGTAGCCCGCGCGGCGCAGGTCCGCGATGCAGTCGGTGATCCACTCGACGTGCTGCTCGATCGATACAACCATGTTGCTGATCACCGACGGCGACAGCGGCCCAGTGATCGTGAACAGGTTCGGGAACCCGGCCATCGCGAGGCCCAGGTAGTTCCGCGGCCCGTCGGCCCACCGAGAGGAGAGGTCAACGCCGTTTCGTCCCGTGACGTCGATCGCAGCAAGCGCACCGGTCATCGCATCGAAGCCGGTGGCGAAGACGACCGCGTCGAGCTCGTAACTGGCCGCAATTGTACGGACGCCGGCCTGCGTGAAGCCGGCTAGCGGCGTGGCGCGCAAGTCCACCAGGTGCACGTTCGGCCGGTTGAAGGTCTCGTAGTAGCCGGCGTCCAGGCACGGCCGCTTAGTGCCGAACGGGTAGCTGCGCGGCGAGAGTGCCTCGGCCAGCTCCGGTTCGCTGACCACGGCCCGGATCTTGGCCCGGATGAACTCGGCCGCGGTGTCGTTGGCGGCCGGATCCACCAGGAGGTCGGTGTAGCTGCCGAGAATCGAGTACAGGTCGCCGGCTGCCCAGCCCCGTTCGTAGGCCGCCGTGCGCTCACCTTCGGGCACGGCCATCGCCGACTCCGTGGCCTGCTCGTGCGGGACGCCGAGATTGGAGATGCGCTGAGCCTCGCGCCAGGCCGGGTAGTTGGCCTTCATCTCGGCCATCTCGGTCGCGCCGAGCGGGCGGTTGAAGGCTGGCATGCAGAAGGCCGGAGTCCGCTGGAAGACCGTCAGCTCAGCCGCTTGCGCCGCGATGACCGGGATGCACTGCACCCCGGACGAGCCGGTGCCAATCACCCCAACACGCAGCCCGTCGAAGCGCACGTCCTCCTCGCCCCAGCGGGCCGTCATGTGCGTGCGGCCCTGGTAGCTCGCCAGGCCGGGAAACTCCGGCTGCTTAGGCACCGACAGACATCCGGTGGCCATGATCAGGAACCGCGCCTCGATCGATTCGCCGCGATCGGTCGTCACGATCCACGTCGCGGCGGAATCCTGATAGTGCGCGCTCGCCACCCGCGTGCCGAACGTGATGTCCTCCCGCAAGCCGAACCGCTCAGCGACGTGGTTCAGGTAGCGCAGGATCTCCGGCTGGGCTGGGTACTTCTCGGTCCACTCCCACTCCTGTTCCAGGTCGGGGGAGAAGGAGTACGAGTAGGACAGGCTCTGAATGTCGCAGCGAGCACCGGGATAGCGATTCCAGTACCACGTCCCGCCGAGATCTTCGCCCGCCTCGATGGCGCGGCAGCTCAGGCCGTGCTCATGCAGCTTGTAGAGCTGGTAGAGCCCCGCGAAGCCGGCTCCGACGACGAGCGCGTCCAAGGGCTTGGGTTCGGTCATAGCAGCCGCTCCAGTTCCGCCGCGATGTAGGCGATCGCATCCTCGGCACCGGGCAGCAGCCCGAGCAGGGGGAAGAAACCGTGCATCTGGCCGTCGAGCTGCCGGTAGGTGACCGGTACGCCGGCCTCGCTGAGGCGTTCCGCATAAGCCGCGCCTTCGTCCCGCAGCGGGTCGTGCTCGGCGGTCAGCACAATCGCGGGCGGCAGGCCGGCGAAGCTCTCAGCGCGCAGTGGCGACGCGTCCGGTCGGAGCCGGTCCGCCGGGTCGGGCGCGTAGTGGCCCCAGAACCAGATCATCGCGTCCCGGCTGAGCATCAGCTGGTTCGCCGGATCTAGGTAGCTGGCATTGTCCAGATCGGCGTCGGTCACCGGGTAGACCAGCACCTGCGCGGCTAGCGTCGGACCGCCTGCCGCCCTGGCTTGCTGGGCGACCACTGCGGAGAGATTGCCGCCCGCGCTATCTCCCATCACAATCACGGGAACGTGCCCGCCCGCTATCTCGGCCGTCCGCTCGTGCGCCCACTGGAGGGCGGTCCAGGCGTCGCGCACCGCGGTGGGGTAGCGATGCTCCGGCGCGCGCCGGTAGTCCACATTGACGACGGCGGCGTGCAACTGGTTAGCCACGGTCCTGGCCACGGTGTCGTAGGTGTCGATGTCGTCAATCACCCAGCCGCCGCCGTGGTAGTACACGACCAGGGCCGTAATGTCGCCCGCCGGGATGAGGACCCGGACCCTGAACTGCGACCCGTCTGGCGTCGGCACTTGGCTGTCGTAGCGACGGGCGACCTGCGGCCCAGGCACCAGGATGTTCGTCGTCGGCACCATGCGGGCTTCCTGCGGGGTCATCTCCATCAGCGGCTTCAGGCCGCTGCCCGCCAACTGCGCGAGGAGTGCGGCCGTCGCTTGGTCCACAGTCATCGCTCGCCTCCGCTGGTCGCACCTGCGCCGGCTGACTGCCCGCACCGGCCGCTCACCTGCGGACGCTACCCGCGGGCAATATCCTCCGCAATAGGCCGATCGAGGACCTCGAAGGGATGCTCCCCTGCGCCGGGCCGGGCATCAGCAGGCTCCTGGGCCAGGTACTCAGCGAGCCGCTCCACGGCGGTGCGGAGTCGGCGGAAGTATGCGGCTCGGCTCAGGCTGAGCCGGTTCGCGGCGGCCTCGTGGCTCGTGGCCGGCTCCAGGTAACCGGCGGTGAGGACCCGGAGCAGAAGCCGCTCGTTCTCGCTGTCGCCAAAGGCTGCCGCGGCGCCCGCCCGGATGAGTTGCCGAACCGACTCGGCGCGCTCAGTCTGCGTTCTGCCGCTGGCGAGGGGGCTGCGCGCGAGGTCGCGCGGCACGCGGAAGCCTTTCAGCGCCTCCCGGACAGTCTCGACGTCCATCGGTGCGGGCTCCACCTCGCGCGCGGCTGGCTGACGGCGTGCTGGCTGGTCCGGTACCAACTGGCCCGGTGCTGGCTGGCTGTGTGCCGGCTGGTTTGGTGCTGTCTGGTTCCGTGCTAGCTGGTTCAGGGCCGACTGGCCCCGTGCTGGCTGTACCTGGGCGGGCTCGCCCGGCCCGGAGAGGCCAAGCTCGGCGTAGAGCTGAGCGCGCATGTAGCTGAAGATCCCGCCGGGGCCGTAGTCGAGCCGATGACACTGCACCGCGACGCCGTCGCCGAGATCGCGGTCGAGGTCGGTGAGATGTTCAGCGCCGAGCGCGGCGGCAAACTCGGCGGCCCCGGCCACCCTGGTGTCGATGGGCAGATAGGCGAACCGCGGGCTGGCGGCCCCGCACCGCAGCATCCCGGCGATGCCGAGCATGGCCTGGACCTGGCCGGTCCCGGTCATATCGACCGCGGCCTGCCAGAAGACCGACTCGCCCAGCCCGGCGGCGGTACGAGCGTGCGCGAGCCATGGGCCGGCCAGCGGCTCGTCGGCCGCAAAGGCCGGTGCTGTTGCCAGGCTCATGCAGACGAGATAGCCGCAGATCTGCTCGTCCCGGTCCCGGGCAATGGCCACCCGGTCCGGTGCGAGATCGAAGTACTGACGGGTGAGCTGCCACCACAGCCGGTTCTCGATCTGCCCCGGCGCAATCCGGTCGGCGTCCCCGGGCCGTACCGAGTCGATCCGGTATTCGGCGTTGCCGTCCCAGCCGAAACCCCACCGGAGCAGCGGGTTCTCTACCAGGTGCGCCATGTCGATCATCAGCGCCGGCTCGTGGCGGGCCCGGGCGTACAAGTAGTCGAAGATCCTCCGCCGCAAATCGCGTTCGAGCTGCGGATTCCGCTGGCGCAGATCGGCCAGCAGCGCTTTGCGCGCCAGCTCGTGCACGGTGATGCCGGTGGCGAGCTGTTCGGTGATAGTCAGGCCCGCAAGCTCGCGATAGGCGACCATCGCCGCCTCCTCACTGAGCGGCACTGGTCCGTTGCTCGGCGAGTTCGCGGACCCGCCGGGCAGTACCGCGCGCAGCAGTTCGGGAGTAGTGGTCCTGGCGACCACCGCTACACCGAGCGCGGACGGCCGGACACCGCCCAGCTCGGTTTCGACTAGCCGCAGCAGGAGCGAGCGGACGATGTCTGGTCGATCCGGGTGACCCGTGACGCTCCAGCCGGCGTCGGCAGTGGCGGCGTCGGCCGCCAGCGCGAGCGCGAGCGGCGAGCCGTGTGCCCAGTCGATGATCGCGGGGACTCGCCCGTCCGCGAGTCCGTGGGCAGCCAGCAGCAGTCGCGCTTCGTCGGGGGCGAGCGCGCCGAGATCGAGCCGCGCGGTGACGGCCTCCCAGCCGCCGGAGAACCAGCCGACGTCCGGGTCGAGCCGGCTGGCGGTGACCACGACCGCCCGCCCGGGCAGCGACGGGAGCAGGTCACGCCGCAGGTAGGAGTCGAGCGCGGTCATTCGCTCGTACGAGTCGAGCAAGATCAGCGGGCGCTCTTCGCCTGCTGCCTCGCGCATCGCTGCCTCGAGGCGCTCGGGAGCAGGGCCGAGCTCGCGGCCGTCCAGCGCGATCACGGTGCGCCCGAGCGCCCGGCCGGAGCGAGCCGTCTCCCGTAGCAGGGTGCTCTTGCCGATGCCACCGGGTCCGCAGATGTGCACCACGCTGGCCGGCGGGTCGTCATCCTCCAGGCATTTGCGCAGAAATGCGATCTCACCCTGGCGTCCGGTGAACCGGGATCGGTCGCGGTCCTCCAGCCTGCGGGCCAGGGTCCGGCGCTGCGGATCGTGTCCCATCTGACCCATCCCTGGGGGCGTGCGGGCCCGGTCGATCATGTCTGCGGCACGCGTCGTCGCGGGCCGACGAGATGGTCAGCGTACCAAAGTGAGACTTCAGTGATATTGCGGCGCGAGAAGCCGTACCGCAGGGTTGAGCTGCGGCACCGGGGGAGAGGTGCCGCAAGGCAGAAAGGCTTGGCTAGCTGTCGCTTGCCAGGCCTGGCTGGGGACCGCAGCCCCGTGGGTGGGAGGGCCGTGTCATCGGCGCGGCCGCGGCCGCTGCGGTCCCTGGTGCCTGCCTGTATCGCTGGCCGCGCGTCAGCTGGAGCTGGCCTGCTGGAGCGCCCTGGCGATGACCTCGGCTGGCTGCGCACCGGAGATCCCGAACTGGCGATCGAGGACGAAGAACGGCACGCCCGTGGCACCAAGCGAACTGGCCAGCATCTCGTCCGCCTGTACCGCATCGGCGTACTCATCGCTGGCCAGGACCTCGCCGACCTGGCCAGCGTCCAGGCCGACCTCGACGGCAAGGCGGCCGAGCGAGGCGTGATCGAAGATCGAGGCCTGCTCGGTGAAGTACGCCTGGTGGAGCCGCTCGACCATCTCGGCCTGGAGGCCGTGGTCTTTCGCCAGCTGGATCAGCCGATGGGCGTCCCGGGTGTTGCCGCTGCGCAGGCCGCTCATATGGAAGGTCAGGCCGTCCTGCTCAGCGCGCTGCTCCATCTCGCGCTGGGCGTCCTGCGCCTGCGCCGGGCTCATCCCGTACTTGCCGGCCAGCAGCTCGACGGTCGGGACCGTGGTATCCGCCGGAGCGGTCGGGTCCAGCTCGAACGACCGGTATGTGACTGTCACGTCGCCGCGCCCGGGAAAGGCCTCAAGTGCCTGCTCGAAGCGGCGCTTGCCGAGGTAGCACCACGGGCACACGACGTCAGACCAGATCTCCACATCCATGGTGGCGCTAACGCTGGCCGTGCCCGGGTGCTTCCCGCGCGGCAGGTTCAGGCTGCTGTCCGGTGCCGGAACAGCCAGGACGCGGCGGCTGCCGACACGACCAGGAGCGCCAGGCAGTAAGAGCTGGCCAGGATGGCCTCGTGGCCGATCGGGACGCCGGTCGAGGTCTGACCCATCCACAGGCCGCGCATCGTCTCCACGATGGGCGTAAACGGCTGGTGCTCCGCGAAGGCCCGAAGCGCGGCCGGCATGGTCCGGGCGGGCACGAATGCGGTGCTGACGTAGGGGAGGAACATGAAGACGAAGGTGATCGAGCTCGCCGCCTCGACACTACGGACTAGCAGGCCAGCGGCGGCCGCTAGCCACGACAGGGCCAGCACGAACAGCACGATCATGCCGACAGCTGCGAGCCAGCGAGCTGGTGACGCGGTTGGCCGCCAGCCCACGCCGATGCCGACCGCGATGACGAGCACGGTAGCGACCAGGTTCCTGGCCAAGCTGGCAGTGATGTGACCGACCAGGATGGCGGAGCTTCGCATGGGCATCGACCGGAACCGGTCCACGATGCCATTGGTCATGTCGGTGGCCACGGCGACCGCTGTGGTGCCCGCGCCGAAGCCGGCGCACAGCACGATCAGGCCGGGCACTACGTAGTCGACGTAATGCACCCCGGTGTTGAGCGCGCCGCCGAATACGTAGACGAAGAGGAGCATCAGCACGATCGGCAGCATCAGCGCCGTGAAGAAGGCCTCGGGGTTGCGTAGCGAGCGGCGGACGCACCGGGTGATCATCACCCGCGAGTCCGTCAGCGCGTAGGCCATGGTCATCGGGTCACCTCCAGTTCGGGTTGGTCGGCGAGCAGCTCGGCGAGTCCCCCGGTGGCAGTCACGGAACGGAAAACGTCGTCCAGGCTCGGCCGGTGAATGGAAACCTTGGCCGCGGGGGTGCCCGCCGCGACCAGTCGCCCGAGCGTGGCGTGCAGTTGCCGGACCGAGCCATCGGTCGCGACCTCGATGGTGCAGAGCCGGCCGTCGGCGACGATGGGGTCGAGCAGGCGGACGGCCTGGTCGTAGGCCGCCGCGTCGGCGAACTGCAGCCGTATGACCTCTGAGCCGATGGCGGACTTCAGCTCGTCGGCGGTGCCCTCGGCAGCGATCCGGCCGCGGTCGAGCAACGCGATCTGATCCGCGAGGGCGTCTGCTTCTTCCAGGTACTGCGTGGTGAGCAAGATCGTCACCCCGTGGGCGGCCAGGTCGCGGACGGTGGTCCAGACCTGATCGCGGCTGAGCGGATCCAGCCCTGTCGTTGGCTCGTCCAGGAAGAGCAGCTGCGGCCGTTCGATCATGCTGATCGCGAGGTCGAGGCGGCGCATCATGCCGCCTGAGTAGCTCCCTGCCCGCTGGTCGGCCGCGTCGGCCAGGCCGAAGGCCGTCAGCAGCTCGTCGGCCCGGGCCGCGGCCGCGTGTCGCCCCAGGTGGCGCAACATGCCCATCATCTGCAGGTTTTCCTTGCCCGTGAGCAAGTCGTCGACGGCGGTCTGCTGCCCGGTGAGGCTAATCGACTGCCGGATCGCTACCGGGTCGGCATGCAGGTCGTGGCCGGCGATCGTGGCCGTGCCGGTGTCCAGTCGGACCAGCGTTGCCAGGATGCGCACCAGCGTGGTCTTGCCGGCGCCGTTCGGGCCGAGGAGCGCGAACACGGTGCCGGACTCGACGGCCAGATTGACGTCGCACAGGACCTGGCGGTCCCCGAATGACTTGCCGATGCCTCGTGCGTTAACTGTGTATGGCATACACGAACTGTATGCAGGGTACACAGTTGTAGTCAAGCTCGGCTCCCGCCTGCGGTGGATAGCATGCGGACCGAGGCGGCGGAAGGAGCAGTGTGATGCCCACCAGGGACGGTGCGAGGTCACCGCAGCCGCCGCGGTCGCCTGGGCCCTCGTTCGACGCCGAGGCGCAGTCGCCGGCCGAGACTGGCGCGAAGCCGCCGTTGCCGCCCGGCCTTGACCTGCTCTGGGGGCGGCGCGAGGGCGGCAGCCGCGGGCCGCGCCGCGGCCTTTCGGTGGACGAGATCGTGCGTGCCGCCGTGCGGATCGCCGACCGGGACGGCCTGGAGGGCGTATCGATGGCACGGGTTGCCGAGGAACTCGGCTTCACCACGATGTCCCTCTACCGTTATGTGGCCAGCAAGGACGAGCTGCTGCAGCTCATGTGGAACGCCTCGGCGCAGGGCGCGGCGGAGCTGCAGTTGCACGGCACGGGCTGGCGGGCCCAGCTGCGTGAGTGGGCGGTCATCCAGCGGGACGTGCTCGACCGGCATCCCTGGCTGACGCAGATGCCCATGGCGGCGCCGCCGCTGGCGCCGAACTCGCTGAGGTTCGTGGAGATCGGTCTCGGCGCGCTGGACGACACCGGGCTGACGGACGGCGACAAGATCCGCATCATCGGGCTACTCAGCTCGTACACGCTGAGCGAGGGGCGGATGGCCCACGATGCCGCAAGTGCCGCTGCGCAGGCGGCGGCGGCCGGCACAGCCGCGCCAGCTCCCCCATGGAGCTTCGAGGCGCTGCTGCGTGAGCTGGTGACTGAGCAGGAGTACCCGCGGCTGCACCGGCTGGCCTGGGCCGAAGCGATCGGCGACAGCCCGTCAGGGGTCGAGGAACGCGAGGAGTTCCTGTTCGGAGTGGAGCGCATCCTCGACGGCACGCAGGCGCTCATCGACAAGGCCACCAGGAAAGACTCACCATCCAGTTAGCCGGGCCAGGGACGCATGCGCGGAAGACTTGGTGACATTTGGCCGGACTTCATCGCTCGATGTGCCCGGCTTGTCCCGGCAGACTCTCGCCAAGTCCTCAGCAGCAGCAGTTCGTTCGTCGCGGCCGCGGCCGCACGCTCATTGGTGGACATTGACGCCTCAGCCGCGTCACCGCCAAGGTAGAAGGGCCGGCGGGTGCTGCGTCCGTCCTGCTCACCATGTCTGCCGATCACGGGGGAGCCCGCGTGACAACTTATGGCCTGCTGGTCTTCGACGATGCGGAGGAGCTTGACTTCGTCGGCCCGTGGGAGGTGTTCACCACCTCGGCGGCGCTCCGCGGAGAGGCTGCGGCCGACCGGGCCGTGCTGATCGCCGAGCACGCAGCGACGGTGCGCTGCGCCAAAGGACTGCGGATACTCCCGGATTACACCCTGACTGACCACCCGCCCCTGGATGTGCTGCTGGTGCCGGGCGGGCGGGGGACTCGGCGGGAGGTGTCCAACCCGGTCATCATCGACTGGATTCGCCAGACGGCCGGTGCGGTCGCCTGGACCACCAGCGTGTGCACCGGCGCGCTGCTGCTGCACGAGGCCGGTCCGGCCCGCGGCCGCCGGGTGGCGACGCACTATAGCTTCGAGGACGCGCTGGAAGCGCGCGGCGAGGTGACCGTCGTCCGCGACGCCCGCTATGTGGTCGACGGCAACCTGGTCACCAGCCAGGGTGTGTCGGCCGGCATCGACATGGCGCTCTGGCTGGTCGGGCGGCTGCATGGGCGCGAGCATGCCCGCGCCGTCCGCCGCCACATCCAGTACGATCCGGCTCCGCCCTATCTGGCCGACGAACCGCTCAGCGAACCTGCACGGACCGACCCGGTGGCGCTGATCTCACTCCGCGAGGTGCGCGCCGAGGATCTGCCGGCCCTGTTCGAAATCCAGCAGGACCAGTCTGGGCAGCAGATGGCAGCCTTCACCAGCCCTGGCGACTCCGACCGTGAGCACTACCTGACCAAGTGGGCCGGGTTGCTCGCCGACCGGTCCGTCACCACGAAGGTCATCCTGGCCGGCGCCGAGGTGATTGGCAGCGTGGCGAGCTTCCTCATGGACGGCGACACCGAGGTGACGTACTGGATCCGACGGGATTACTGGGGCCGCGGAGTCGCCACAGCCGCGCTGGCCGGTTTGCTGCGGGAGGTTATGGTTCGCCCCCTTTACGGCCGCGTAGCTGCAGACAACATTGGGTCGATGCGCGTGCTGGAGCGCAACGGCTTCGTCCGGGTCGGCGAGGAGCACTCGTTCGCCCCGGCCCGGCAGGCCACGATCACCGAGTTCATCTTCCGGCTGGACCACGGGGCGGCCCGGGCCGGATCTGGTCCCGCAGGCTGACTGCGCGGGCCGGGCGGTCGGTGACGACGACGCTGACAAGCGGGCTGGCCAGCCATCGCCGCAGGGCACGGTCG
Organism: Streptosporangiaceae bacterium; assembly: GCA_036495585.1. Taxonomy (GTDB): domain Bacteria; phylum Actinomycetota; class Actinomycetes; order Streptosporangiales; family Streptosporangiaceae; genus JAJYUU01. Next base: position 49,542 of record DASXMP010000059.1, on the reverse strand, counting down.
CCGTTGACGGTCCAGATCAGCGTCCCGATTCCCTGCTCCTGGCAGCGCTCCAGCAGCGCCGGCCCCGCCTGCCGGTCATGGATGGCCGCCCAGGTGGCGCCCGTCGCGAGCACGTCATCCAGCCGGGTCATGGCAGGCGCGCCCAGCCGCTGCCGCGCATACCGCGCGAACTCGGCGAAGTCCCCTCCGATGGCTAGGCCGACCGGGACCTCTGGGTGACGCACCCTGATGGCCCGAGCCAGTCCGTTGTCCCGGGTGGTCACCAGCACCGCCGCGGGTGGCATCAGGGCCAGCGCGAGACGCAGCGCCTCGTCGGCAGCGGCGGCTACCTTCAGGTCAATGTGGGCGCGGGCCCGGCCGGCCAGCAGGTTGATGAGCGCGGCGACCCGCGGAACCTCGTAGCCAGCCTGGACGCACAGACGCTGGTAGCTCATCGCCGCGATCGGGCCGCAGCGCCGGAGGTGACTCCGGTGGAGCGCCACGAGTTCGTGGTCAGCGGTGACCCGAACGTCGAACTCCGCGTAGTCAGCGCCCGCTGCCACTGCTGCCCGGTATGCCTGGTACGTGCCGGACTCACCGGTCTCGGCACCGCCACGGTGAGCCGAGATCGCCGGCCGAGCCTGGCCGGGCCGGCTTAGATCCGCCACCGGGTACGGGCTAGCGAGATTGGCCTCTGCCGGCGGCCGCGTGCCATTACCCGACGAACTATGCGGTCGAACCCGAATGCGGCGGCGTACCCAAGTCCCAGGACCCCGAAGGCCGTGATCGCATCCAGCCAGTAGTGGTTCCCCGTCGCGATCACATCCGTGATCGTGGCTATCGGGTACAGCCAGGCGAGGATGCGCAGTAGCGGGTTGCGGAAGAGCACGCAGAGGGCAATGGCCACCCAGAGTGCCCAGACGACGTGCAGCGAAGGCAGGGCGGCGAACTTCCCTGCTGCCTTGTTCTCCAGGATGCTGGAAAAGGCTGGAACGGCGGCCGCGGTCACGTCGTGATAGCCCGCGAGCATCCGCGGCGGAGCGACTGGAAAAGCCCAGAATGTAGCGAGACCGATGAGGTTGCACGCAATCAGCGCATTGCGGTGGAAGCCAAAGGAGGGCACGCGCCGCCAGATCAGCAGCACTCCGACGAGTCCGGTGACGATGCCCTGTACAAGGATGTAATACCAGGCCGCCGCCACGGCGGCGGCCTGGTGAGCCGTCAGCCAGTGGTTCATCTGCGTGGCCAGCGGGCCCCCGATCTCGCGGCTGATGGCGTTCACTGCGACCGCGTTATGCAGTCCGGCTGCGGCTGCGCCTGCCCGGAACTTGTCGACGGCGTCCGAGCCCCACAGCGCGAGGGCGACAGGGAGGATCTGGACATACCGCAGCGCCGGGTGGCGAGCCAGCAAACAGCGCCAGGCGAGCAACGGGTGCCGGTGTGCCCATGGCCGCCTTGGCGCGGCCACCAGGGTTGCTGGGCGGGCCGGGGCGTTCTGTTCGGCCACCGGGGTTGCTGGGCGGGCCGGGGCGTTCTGTTCGGCCACCGGGGTTGCTTGGCGGGCCGGAGCGTTCTGTTCGGCCACCGGGGTTGCTTGGCGGGCCGGAGCGTTCTGTTCGGGCACCGGGGTTGCTGGGCGAGCCGAGGCGCTCGGTTCGGCCGTGACCGTGGTCGCCGCCTGCGCGGCCGCGGCTGCCCTCCGCCTCGCCGGGACGCGGATGGCTGCCAGCGGCCTGGACGGGATGCTTGCGGCCGATCCGCGCCCGGCAAGCAGGCTGGACGCCCCGGCCGATGTCTGTCTGGCCGGTGCAGGCCCAGCTGATGCCGTTGTGCCTGACCGGGTCCGGGTCACTACGTGCATGCGCATCACCTCTGGCCGCCAGGGGAGAATTCGCGCTCAGCAAGCTGTGAAACGGGCTACCGCATGAACTGCCGGCATCCTGCGCCTCTATGTGGAGGACGTCTCCGCAAGTCTACCGGCGGGCCTCGCCGGGCTTGGCAGGCGTGCCGGACGGTACCTGCGGGCGGTGTGCGGATTTAGTACCGCAAGTGTGCGAGGCGGATCCGGGCAAGCCAGCAGCAATCGGGACCCGGCAGGAATCGGGCCGGAGCCGCAACGGACGCTCTCGGGCCGACCTGGGAGGGCCGCGACGTATGATCACATTCGATCCCCGACTGACGTGCTCTGGAGCCAGCGAAGGTGGAAATGGCGCAGAGCCGGGTGCTCCCGAACCTCCGTCTCGACGAGCTCCTGGCCGAGCTGCAGGTCCGGCTGCAGGCGGTGCTGTCCACCCGGGATCGCATCGACGCGCTGTTCGAGGCCGTGATGGCGGTCGGCACGAACCTGGATATCGAGATTGTGCTGCGCGGGATCGTGGAGGCGGCCGTCTCCCTGGTCGACGCCAGATACGGGGCTATGGGAGTAATCGGCGAAGGCGGGAAGCTGGCCGAGTTCATCCCGGTCGGGCTGACCGAAGAGCAGATCCACACAATTCATCACTGGCCCGAAGGTCTCGGACTGCTCGGCGCGCTGATCACTCACCCGAGGCCGCTGCGCATCGCCGATCTGAGCAAGCACGAGCTATCGTCCGGGTTCCCCGCAGGTCACCCGCCGATGAAGTCCTTCCTCGGCGTGCCGATCCGGGTGCGCGAGGAGGTCTACGGCAACCTCTACCTGACCGAAAAACGGGGCGGCGGCCAGTTCGACGAGGAAGACGAATCGCTGCTGGTCGCGCTGGCCGCCGCGGCCGGCGTCGCGATCGAGAACGCTCGCCTCTACGACGAGGCCCGTCGACAGCAACGCTGGATGACGGCCAGCGCGGACGTGACCAGGATGCTGCTATCCGGCGCGGCTGCGGCTGAGGCACTGGCGGTGATCGCCCAGGCGTCCCTGGACATCTCCCGGGCTGACCTGGTGCTGCTGGCCCTGCCGTCGGCTGACCGCCGGCTGCTGCAGGTCGACCACGCGGCCGGGCAGGGCGCCGAGGATGCGTTCGGCCTGGTGCTGCCGACGGAAGCCTCTGCGTCTGGACACGTGCTGGCCACCGGCGAGCAGATGATCATCGAGAACTTCAAGCAGGACCCACGGGTGGCCAAGGCCGCCAGGGAACATATGAACCTGGGTCCGGCGGTCCTGGTGCCGCTCGGTACGCCCGGGAATGTGCGCGGGGTGCTGACGGCGGGCCGCGTGCCAGGATCCATGCCGCTGGCACCGGCCGCGGTGCAGATGCTGGCCACGTTCGCTACTCAGGCGGCGATCGCCCTTGAGCTGGCTGAGCACCGCGACCAGGCCGAACGGGTTGCCGTGTACGAGGACCGCGACCGAATCGCCCGCGACCTGCATGATCTGGTCATCCAGCGGCTCTACGCGACGGGAATGTCGCTGCAGGGTGCGATCGGCCTGATCGGCGCGCCCGAGCCCGCTGATCGGGTCAGCAGGGCCGTGGACGCGCTGGACGAGACCATTAGGGAGATCCGGTCCTCGATCTTCGCCTTGCAGGCACGGAACGAGCCGCGACGCGCCGGGCTGCGAGCTCGCATCCTGCAGGTCGCGGACGAGATGACCGGGATGCTCGGTTATCCACCGACGCTGCAGTTGGACGGCAGACTCGAGGACGACGTGCAAGAGGAGATCGCCGAGCATCTGCTCGGCGCGCTGCGGGAGGCGCTCTCTAACATCGCCCGGCACGCGCACGCCACGCGCGCCGACGTGCTGATCCGCGCCGCCGACGAGGTCACCCTGGTGGTTCGCGATGACGGCGTCGGCATCAAGGACACTGGCCGCCGCAGCGGCTTGCGCAACCTGGCGGAGCGGGCAGCGTTGCTGGGCGGCTCGCTGCAGATCCAAACGTCTCCTGGCGGCGGCACCGAGCTGGACTGGCGGGTGCCGAAGCGGCAGGCGTGATGACTGGCTGTGTCGCCGGGCTGAGCTGGCGGGCGCCGCCGCAGCGGGAGCGATTACCTGCCGCGCGTCGCTGAGCTGTCGCGGTAGTCGTGCCGGGGCTGGTCGAACACCTTGGTGGCGAACGCGGCCGCCTGGGTCCGGCGCTCCATGCCGAGCTTGGCGAACAGCGCTGACACGTAATTCTTCACGGTCTTCTCGGCCAGGAACATCCGCTCGCCGATCTGCTTGTTGGTGAGGCCCTCGCCGATCAGCTCGAGGATCTTGCGCTCCTGCCCGGTCAGGCCGGACAGCGGGTCGGAGCTGGTCGCCTGCTCGCGCATCCGGCGCAGCACCTTGCTGGCCGCCTCCGGATCGAGCATCGACTCCCCGGATGCGACCGTCCGCACGGCGCCCACCAGGTCAGTGCCCTTGATCTGCTTGAGCACGTAACCCGCGGCTCCGGCCATGATCGCGTCGAACAGAGCCTCGTCGTCGCCGAACGAGGTGAGCATGAGGCAGGCAACCTCCGGCATGCTGGAGCGGATCTCGCGGCACACCGTCACGCCGTCGCCGTCGGGCAGTCGCACGTCCAGAACGGCGACGTCGGGGCGAAGCGCCAGGATGCGCGCGAGCGCTGAGGCGGCCGTGCCTGCCTCGCCGATCACGACGATGCCCGGCTCACTCTCCAGCAGTTCCCGCACACCCCGCCGGACGATCTCGTGGTCGTCGAGCAGGAACACCTTGATCGTGTCGTGCCCCTCGCCGGCCGAGCCGTGTCCTGTTGTCACTGGTGCTGTGCTCACTGAGGTCTCCTTACCTGTGTGCGCCGGCGCGGCCCGCAGGTGGCGGGTCGCGCCGGTCGTGCCGGGGCGGGCCGGGGAAGCGGACCGTCAGGCGGCTCTGGGGGCCGGCGTGGCGGTCCGGGCGCCCCGGGTCTTGTGCAGGTGCAGGTGCGGCCGGCGGCTGTCCTGCGCGGTCGCGTCGTGCTGGCGGAAGCTGGCGCTCATGCCGTCCAGGCCGATCCAGGAGGAGGTCCGCCAGGTAGCCAGGATCACGATCGCGAACAGCGCGTACCAGCCGCAGACGCTCGCGGTGCCGGACATTACGTAGGTGAAGAGCGAGCCGAGGGCGGCAAGCCGGGTGAACAGGCCGAGCGACAGCGCGATGCCGATGGCGAACTCAGAGACGGCCACCAGGACGGCTTCCTTCTTCTCGTGAGCGGTTCCCGCGGGCTCTGTTCATAGCGTCGCTGTCGGACCAGCACGTGCGGCACGACCGCAGGTCAGCACTCCAGTGGGACCAAGGGCACAGATCTGCGGGACTCTTGGTGCCACTTGCCAGCGGGCCGCGACCCCGGTCACGCTGGAGGAACGCGTCGCCGGGTGGCAAGCCCGCGGATAGTGCGCGTCGAACGAGAGGAAGGCCCGGATGACCACGCAGCTCGTTCCCGGCAATGCAGCGGAGACGGTCCAGGGGCCAAGCAGCCATCCGCTCGATCCGCTCAGCGCGGACGAAATCCGCCGGGCAGCCGCGATCGCGCGGGCAACCGCGGAGGCTAGCTCTGCCGGGCCAGGCATCCGCCGTTTCGTCACGATCACGCTGGCCGAGCCGGCCAAGCCGGCCGGCCATGACTTCGACCACCAGGCTCCGCCGGATCGCGTGGCGCTGGTGGTCACCTACGACCCGGCGGAGCGGCTGATCCACGAGATGCTGGTGTCGCTGACGGCCGGCGCGGTGCGCAGCGAGCGGACCGTGCCCGGGCGGTTCCCGCCGTTCCTGGTCGAGGATGCGGCTGCCGTCGAGGAACTGGTCCGGGCCGACCAGCGCTGGCAGGAGGCAATGCGAGCCCGCGGGATCACCGATTTCTCGCTGACGATGATCGACCCGTGGCCATCGGGCTACGTAGGCCCATCCGATCACCCAGCCGCGAGCCCTCGTCTCTGCCGTCCCTTGACCTGGGTGCGGTCAGCGCCGGGCGAGCACGGCTACGCGCGGCCGGTCGAGGGCCTGATCGTCACGGTGGACGTGGACGCGATGACCGTCGTCGAGGTGGCCGATCACGGCGTTGTGCCGATCCCGCCGCACCCGGGCAACTACGCGCCGGAGTTCATGTTCCAGCAGGACAACCGCCCCGCCTTCGCCCGCGAGCGGGCCGACCTGAAGCCGATCGAGATTACCCAGCCGGAAGGCCCGAGCTACACGGTCAGCGGCTGGGAGGTCCGCTGGCAGAAGTGGCACCTGCGGGTCGGCTTCAACGGACGCGAGGGCCTGATCCTGCATCAGGTCAGCTACGACGACCGGGGCCGCCTGCGACCCGTGCTCTACCGGGCGTCGCTGTGCGAGATGGTCGTGCCGTACGGGGACGCCTCGCCCACGCACTGGAACAAGAACGTGTTCGACATGGGCGAGGTTGGGATGGGCCTGATGGCCAACCCCCTGACCCTTGGTTGTGACTGCCTCGGCGAGATCCACTATTTCGACGCGGTGGTTAGTGACAGCCGGGGCGGGCCGGCCACGATCCCGAAGGCGATCTGCATGCACGAGGAAGACTTCGGCATCTCGTGGAAGCACACGGACTTCCGCACCGGTGCGGTCGAGGTCCGGCGGTCTCGTCGGCTCGTGCTGTCGACGATCGCCACCGTGGGCAACTACGAGTACGCCTTCTACTGGTACCTCTACACCGACGGCACTATCGAGTACGAGATCAAGCTCACGGGCGTCATCACGACCGGGGCTGTCGCGGACGGTGTGGCGCCTCGGTGGGGGAGCCTTGTCGCGCCTGGCTTGTACGGGCCGCATCACCAGCACTTCTTCTCGGTACGGCTGGACATGTCCGTGGACGGCGTGCGCAACAGCGTGTACGAGGTGGACTCGGTGCCTGAGCCGGCCGCTGCGGACGACCCGCACAACAACGCGTGGGTCACCCGCGCCACGCTGGTGACCAGCGAGCGGGAAGGTCACCGCGACGCCGCCGCGTCCACGGCGCGGTTCTGGAAGATCACCAACCCTTCGGTGCACAACGAGCTGGGCCAGGAGGTCGCCTACCTGCTCGCGCCCGGCGCGGTTGTCCCGCCGATGGTGCGGCCCGGCTCCGCCATCTACGACCGGGCGCGGTTCGTTCAGCACAACCTCTGGGTTACCGCGTACGACCCGGCCGAGAAGTACGCCGCTGGTGACTACCCGTACCAGTCACCGGATGCCCAGGGGCTGCCCGAGTATGTGGCCGACGACGCGCCGGTCGCCGACGCCGACATCGTGCTGTGGTACACGGTCGGCGCGCACCACGTGGTCCGGCCGGAGGACTGGCCGGTCATGCCGGTGACCAGCGTGGGCTTCCACCTCAAGCCCTCCGGGTTCTTCGACGGCAATCCGGCGCTCGACCTGCCGCGCCACCGTGGCGGCCAGCCCTGCCAGCCTGGCCAGGACTGAGGAGAGCTCGCCAGCGGTGGCTCCCTGCCGCTCCGGGTTGACTTATAAGCGGGCGCTTGCTTATATGGTTCGTGATGGCCGAGAACCGCTTGGACGGCGAGGTGCGCCGGGCGCAGATCGTCGATGTCGCCCGGCGGCTGTTCGCTGAGCAGGGTTACCGGCAGACGACGACTCGCCAGCTGGCCAGGGCGGTCGGCGTGAGCGACGCCCTCATGTACCGGCATTTCAAGAGCAAGGACGAGGTGCTTCGAGCCGTGGTAGATCAGGGCCTGGCCGGCTTCGCCGGAATGCGGGAAACCGCAGCGGCAGGCCGGGACCGGTCACTGGCGGAGCGGCTGGCGGTCCTCGGCCGGGCGTTTCTCGGTGTGCTGGAGGCGCAGCAGGATCTGCTGGTGCTGTTCGCTTCCGAGCACCAGTTGCTGGCCGATGACGCCCGGCTGGTCACGTTCATCGACTTCGCAGCGTCTGGGCTCGGCCAGGAGCTGGCGGCGCGGGCCGAAAACGGGGAGATACGCGCCGACCTTGACGGGTACCTGTTCGCTCGCTCTTTCATGGGCTCGCTGGTCTCGTTCGTGATGTTGCAGAAGACGCTGGGGATGGAGCGGATTCACGCCGTCGACGCCGAGACGTTTCTGAACGAACTGGTAACGGTCTACGTACGGGGAGCGCAGCCATGAGCTTGGTCACGACCACGAACGTCCGCCAGGTACCGGAACCACAAGCGCGGCGCAGGCCGCGGACCGCAGCGGCGATCGGCTACCTGCGTCTTGAGCTGTCTCGCACGCTACGGGACGGCCGTTACCTGCTCCTCGCCGTCCTGGCGCCGGTCGGCTTCTACCTGCTGTTCTCGGCCGTGTTCGGCGGCAAGAATTCGGGGCCGAACACCACCTTCGGCTTGCCAGCGGCCAAGGAGATCATGGTGGCGATGGCCACCTTCGGAGCTATGTGGGCGGCGCTGTCGGCGACCGCGCCGCGGCTGGCGCGCGACCGAGAGGGGGGCTGGTCGGACTACCTGGCGACGACGCCGCTTCGAGCGGGGCAGGTCCTTGCCGGACGAATCGCCGCCGGTTTGCTCACCGCCTTGCCCGCCGTTGTGGCTGTTGGCATCGCCGCGATCGCCGCGCACGGAGTCCACCTCGCGGCATGGCAGTGGGCCGCAGACCTCGGCCTGCTCTGGGTAGGGACGCTGCCGTTCGTTGCACTCGGGATCGCGATCGGCTCGCTAGCCAGCAGCACCGTGGCATTTGCCGCAAGCACTGGTCTATGGTTCGCTTTCGCTGCGCTCGGCGGGCTATGGGTGCCGCCGGGGGTTCTCTCCACGGGGCTGCGGCACTTCGCCGCCGCGCTGCCTTCCTACAACCAGGCCGCACTCGGCTGGCACGTCACCAGCGGTAGTGCCCCGACCGTGACCAACTTCGTCGTGCTTGCTGCCTGGACTGTCGGGCTCAGCCTGCTGCCCCTCGTCGTCCGGCGCGAACTGGCGCTGCGACCAGCGGCCCGGAGAACGGCTCTGGAGGCAGGAGACACCGCAGCCATCATGTTGTCGGGGCTGGCCAAGCATTACGGAGACGTTGTCGCGGTGGACGGAATCGACCTTCGCGTCCCGGCCGGCCAGATCGTGGCCCTGCTCGGGCCGAACGGCGCAGGGAAGACCACGACCATGGCGATCCTCCTCGGCCTGCGGCACGCCGACCGAGGGGATGCGCGACTCTTCGGGGCCTCCCCGAGGCAGGCGGCCGCAGCCGGCGAGATTGGCGCCATGCTGCAGGACAGCGAGCTGATGGCGGGCGTCGGTGTCGGCGAGCTCATCCGCTTCATCAGTCGCCTCTACCCGGCCCCGTTCGACCTGGCCGAAGCGGCCAGCGTCATCGGTGTCGCCGGACTTCTCCGCCGTCGCACCGACAAGCTGTCGGGCGGGCAATCGCAGCGGGTCCGCTTCGCCCTCGCCGTGGTCGGTAACCCCGCCCTGCTCGTGCTCGATGAGCCCACCGCGGCTCTGGACGTTCAGGCTCGGCGCGACCTGTGGAGCGCCCTCGCCGACCACACCCATCGCCACCACACCACCGTGCTGTTTTCCACCCACTACCTCGAGGAGGCCGACCAGCACGCCGAGCGCGTCGTGCTCGTGGGTGCCGGTCACGTCACCGCTGACGGCACGCCCAGCGAGGTGAAGTCCGCCGCAGGCGCCGGCCGCATCGTGCGCTTCCGAGTCCTGGAAGGCAATCCCGGTCGCTTTGCCAGTACCCCCGGGGTCACTTCGATGCAGGCGGACCAGCAACAGGTCAGCCTGCGGACGACGGACGCCGATACGACGCTCTGGGCGCTGTATGACCAGCGCAGCACGATCGCCGACATCGCAATCAGCGAAGCGAGCCTCGAGGAGGCGTTCCTCAGCCTGGTCGACTGAAGGGCTGAGTCGAGTGAAAGGCTGAGTCGACTGAAAGCTGAGTCGACTGCAAGCTACAGAAGGAGCCGAGCTCACCCTGGCAGACGTCCCACCGCGACACGGCCGCCTCACCGCGACACGGCCGCCTCACCGTCCCACTGCTGCTCGTGCACCTGGACGGCCTGGACCGTAGTCCCTGAAGACAGAAAGCGCAGGTAATCGGTCATGACGACGCTGTTCGAGCATGCCGGCGGCCTGGAAGGCCTGCACCGACTTGAAGACCACTTCTACTCCAGCGTGCTTGCCGACCCGTTGCTGCAGCCGTTGTTCGGGGCCGGCCGGCCCGAGCACGTGGAGCACCTGACGTGGTTCACTGCAGAGTCCTTCGGCGGACCCGACCGCTTCACCCGCGAGCTCGGCTTCACGCACCTGATCAACGTCCACCGCCACCTGAAGATCACCGAGGCGCAGCGGCAGCGGTTCGTCGAGCTCTACCTGGCCGCGCTCGACGCGGCAGGTATGCCGAACGACAAGCCGTTCCGCGATGCCGTGCGAGAGCACGTGGAGTTCGGCTCGAAGGTCGCCATGCAGAACTCCAACGCCGTCACGGAGGACGAGCTAAACCCCCTGCGACAAGTCCCCATCTGGTCGTGGGACGGCGACGAACCGACAGTGCCAGGCGACGGTGCTTCCCGGTGATCCTCCGCTGCACAGGCCACCGCCACGACAGCGAGCCGCCCGGTGCGACCCGGTACCCCCAGGTGGCGGCCGGCTGGGCCGGGTCGGCATACTCCCACGCGTCGAGCAGGACCTGGCCCGGGACAGCGGGCGTCGTCTTGTAGCCGCCGAACTGCCGTACTTCGGCGGAGTCTGGCCATGCATTGAAGTCGCCTGTGACAACCGGCGGGAATTCAGTTCCGTAGCTATGCGCCGCGACGTACTCGGCGAGCACTCTCAGCGGATGGACTCGGGATGCGGCCCTCGCTCAAGCGAGGTCGATGGCGCGGGTCGGTGGTAGCTGCCATCGCGAGGAAGCAGCTGCCTGCGACCTGCCGCGGGGCCGTGGCGGCAGGCACTGGCCGCCCGGCCGGCACTGGCGGCCCGGCCGGCACTGGCGGCCCGGCCAGCACTGCGGCCCCGGGCCGCACTGCGGTAGGCTCGCCAGCGGCGGTTTCCGGCCGCCGCTGGATCCGCGGGCAGAGCTGCAAGCTCACCGGTCACAGAATTCACCGGCGGTAGGTCTTTCCAGCCCGATGTCGCGGATCCGCGGGCGTGCGGAAGGACTGCCATGTCGAATCCGGCTCGTTCCCTGCCTGATCAGCCGAATCTGCGATACCTGAAGCTGCAGGCAAAGCGCCGTCTGCAGGCCGGGGAATTTGCTAGCCTGCACGAGGCGCAGCTGGTGATCGCGCGCGAGCACGGCTTGCCGAGCTGGACCGCGCTGCGGCATCGGATCGAGGATCCGCCGGCCGCGCCGAGTCACGCGCTCAGGCATGTGCGCTGGATCCTCACCCGGTTCAGTGAAGCCGATGGGGCTGGCTGGGTTCGCCCGGGCGACGACGAACTGGGCGAGCATTTCGAGGAGCGTTTCCTCGAAACGGTCACGCCGGACCGGCTGGTGCGCGCGCTGTCGAGACGCGCCAGCGACCTGCGCGACGAGGTGGTCGTCAGTGCCGACCATCCGCTGCGCACCCGCGTGCAGGCCGGCGCCCTGCAGCTCGAGGCCGCCGCGGCGGCCGACGAGCCACACCGGCTCAGCGGGTTCCGAATGTATCCGGTCGGCGGGAAAGTCACCGACAAGCGCGTAGCCATGCCGTCCTCTCGCACCCTCGGTGATCCACCGGCCGCGGCGACGGCGATCGCCGCTGAGGCGTTCGCCGAACTCGGCCTGGTCGGCCTGGCGGCGGCCTGGGGCCGAGCGGGTGCCGGCAGCAGCGTCATCGCGCGCGGGTGGGCCGACTTGGAGCGGGCGGAACTGCTAGCGCCGGCGCACCGCTTCCCGGCTTACTCGATCACCAAGCTGATCACCGCCACGGTGGTGCTGCGTCTGGTCGCGGACGGTATGGCCGACCTGGATCGGCCGGCGAATGCCGCGCTGCGCACCGTTCGCCTCGCCGACGACACGGTCACCATCCGGGATTTGCTCAGCCACGTGGGCGGCGTCGACAGCCCCGCCTCGGCGTTCGCCCCGGCGGTACCGGAGCTGGCCGAGCTGACCGGCCCGGTACTGGCTTGCCGCGGCGAGCGGGGCAGCTACGAATACAGCAACGGCGGATACGCGGCGCTCGGCCAGCTTGTTGCGGACGTGACCGGGCAGCGTTTCGCGGCGGCGGCCGCCCGGCTGGTACTCGACCCGCTTGGCATGGCGAGCTCGTTCTTCCCGGCAGCCTGGCCCGCGGATAAGCCGGACGTGGTCACGGGCTACCTGGTAGCTAATGACGGCCTGCTTCAGCCCGCGGCGGCGCTTGTCTGCAGCATGCCCTCGGCTGGCGGGCTGTGGAGCACGGTGGCCGACTTGGTGCACTTCGGCCTGTCCTGGGCTTCGCTGGTACCGGCGGAACTCGCGCGCGAGGCACTCACCCCGCAGTCAGCGCGGCCCGGGGGAATCCAGACGGGCCTTGGCTGGCACCTCAATACGGCCGCGGAGCTGGCGGGGCACCCCGGCGGCGGGATGGGCGGTGCATCGTCATTGGTCCTGCGACGCAAGGCAGGCACGGTGCACGTGGCGTGCACGAACCGCCGGATCCAGGCCGAGCCGGTCAACGGACGGCTGATGCGCGCGCTGGAGTGAGCAGGGTCAGGTACCGGCCGGGCAGGGGAGGAACATCTTGCCGTCGAGGTCGACGTCGAACTTGACGGCGGCGAAACCCCACGATGGCGCGTAGACGTCGCGGCAGAATGTCGTGAACCGCCGCGGCGCCGGGCAGTTCTGACCGGGATTGCAGACGTATCCGTCAGCCGCGTACTCGGCCTCGCCGACCCACTTGCCGGTCGGCTGCTCGGCCGTGCGGTCGGTTGTGAAGTCATCCCAGCCACAGGGCGTCTTGCCGGACAGCGCCGTGCAGGTGATCCCGTACTGGGAGCTGCCGCGCTCGGCGGCTGCCGTACAGCCGCCGTAGTAGTAACACTCCTCGACGATCGCGCCGTCCGCGTACTTGCGCCCCCACCAGCTCAGGTAAGGCGAGTTCTTCCACAGCCCGGTCATGCCGAGCCGGTGGATCTCGTTGAACGCGTAGGCAAGGAGGTTTTGCGCGTCTCCGGGCGTGAGGTGGAATCCGGTCGTCGACGGCGGGTCGAAACTGTCGATGTCGTCGAGTTCCACTGCGTCGAAGCCCTTGGCCGCGCACATCCGCAGCCGCTCGTCCAGCATCGGCTTGAGCGCGTCGAGTTGCCGGAAGTCGACCCAGCGCTCTTGCGCGTAGCCGAAGTACACCGAACCGAGCGTGGCGGCGGGGAACATGACCCCAGGGCTTGCGTCCGGCCGGTAGTCCTCCCAGGCCAGGTCGAGGTAGCAGATCGCCTTCGGGTGCGCGAGCGTCGCGGCCTGCCAGCTCGTGTGCATGGTCTGCACTTGGGCGGCGGTGGTCAGGAAACCGTCCACGTCGTAGATGTCCACGGCGCGGGCTCCGACCCGCTGCTTTGGCGTGACGCGACCGATTTGCCAGTCCCACCGCATTGGCTTTCCTGCCGAGTTCAGGTGCGGGGGATACCAGCAGTCCTGTCCCGGGCGCGGCGTGCACGCGACCGGGCTGGGCATCGGCACGACCCGCCACCGGAAGACGATCGTGCTGGCGCCCGCCACGTCAGACGTCCGCACCCGGACCTGGTGGCGGCCGATGCCGAGTTTGCCGGTGTAGAAGACGCGGCTGGCCGGCACCTGGCGCCAGGGCTTGCCGTCGATCCGGTAGTGCAGCGACGGGCTGCCGTGACCGGCGCGGTAGTGCGGCGGGTCAACACCGAAGTACTCCTCCGTCGAAGCAGTCGTAGCCTCTGGGGTACCGTCGACGAACTCGGTCGTTGGCCCCTGGCCCCGCAGGTAGGCCGCGACCTTCCGGACGGTCGTGAAGGTGGCGGATGCGCTCACGGTCTGGAACGAGAACGTGGCGGCATTCGTCTCGACCACCTCGGTCGCCTTCTCGGTCACGCGCAGCCGGCGACCGGTGTCGGCGTGCCCGGCGATGTACTGGCTGGCCGCGTACGGCGTTGCCGTGGTGTCGGCGCCAGTCCGGCACGTGGCAGCGCACGAGTGCCAGGTGTAGGCGACCTCGAAGCTCAGCAGCTTGTCCCCGGCGGGAAGGCTGGCCGGCTTCCAGGTGAGCCCGGCGGCGCGCACGGCGGAGCCGTCACGCAGCTGACCGGCGATGCGCAGGTGACCGCTGGCTACCGGCGTTGCGATCGACTCGGCGGTCGCCGCTAATGCCGGGTGAGGCTGAACCTGGAAGGGCGTCAGGACGCCGATGAACAGGAACGTGACCGTGATGGCTGGCAGCATCAGTCGTCGGCGCGGCCGACGGGGCAAGGCGTTCATCGCAGACCCTCCGGCAGCAGCGGCCCGTGCGCGGCCAGCAGTTCGTCCACCATAGCCACCGTCTGGCCGACGGTGAGCGACGCAGCGGTGTTGGGGTCGAGCAGGGCCGCCTGGTACACGTGCTCACGGCTGCCGGTCAGCGCCGCGGTGACGGTCAGCTCGACCACGTTGAGGAAGGTGCGGTTCAAGGCGGCGAGCTGTGGCGGCAGCGACCCGACGGCCTTCGGCGTGGCCCGGCCCTTGCGCAGGTCGCAAGGGACCTCCACGCAGCAGTCAGCCGGCAAGCTGGAGATCAGGCCGCTGTTGCGGACGTTCACGTAAATCTCACGCTCAGCCCCGGTCTCGACCGAGTGGATGAACTGGGAAGCAAGCTCGTCGGTTGGCTGGATCTCCAGGTCCTGGCCGGCCGCGAGCTGCCGTTTCAGCGATTCGAGCTCGGCCAGGTTGTCCTCGCAGCGCTGCAGGTAGTCGCCGACGAAGATGCGGTACTGCGCGACCTGGTCGTCGTGTCGCATGAACCATGGCACGTACTCGGCCGAGTGCTCGCTGGACTCGGTGGGGAAGTAGCCGAAGCGCCGGAAGATCTCCACCCGGACCCGGCGCTGCAGTTCCGGCGAGGCTTCGATCGCCTCCGTCAGGCGCGGGTAGAGCGACTGCCCGTCCTGCTCAAAGGTGAGCACGAACGCCTGGTGATTGAAGCCGGCAGTGACATACCGCACGCTCGCCGGGTCCGCTCCGACCAGGCCGGCCAGGAAGGCATGCGTGTCGCGGACCGAGTGACACAGCCCGTATACCTTCCGGAAGTTGGTGCCGGCGTAGACCGCCCAGGGCAGCATCGCCATCGGGTTGGAGTAGTTCAGCAGGTAGCCGTCCGGGCAATACTGGAGCATGTCGGTGGCCAGCGCGGTGACCAGCGGGATCGTGCGCAGACCGCGGAAGATGCCGCCGATGCCGATGGTGTCGCCGATGGTCTGACGCACCCCGTACTTGGCGGGGATCTCGAAGTCGGTCAGCGTAGACGGGTAGCCGCCGACTTGTACCTCGTTGATGACGTAACTGGCGCCATCGAGTGCCGGGCCGCGCTCCAGCGATGTAGTCACGGTGGCGTCCGCCCCAGTCTGCGTGACGATCGCACGCACCAGCGCCTCGGCAAACTCCAGCCGGTCTGGGCTGATGTCGTGCAGTGCCAACTGCAGGCCGCCCGCTGCGAATTCGGGGTAGCTGCACAGATCGGTGACGACGTTCCGGGTGAACTCGATGCTGCCAGCGCCGATGAACGCAACCTTGATCACAGTCCGTCAGTGTTGCATTCGTTGCCATAACGAGCAAGAGCGAGCATCGATGTGACAGCGACTCAATCTGGCCCGTTACCGCTTCTTAACAGGATTGCTCCTGCTTAGGGTTGACACCTTCCGCTTCCGATGCGTGATGATGTCCGGAACACGCGCGAATCGCGCACGAGTTGTCGGTCCCGAGAAGAGGTCGCCATGAAGCCTCGCTCGTTTGGCACACCGTTGGCTGCCGCCATGGCGTCGGTCCTGTTCGCCTTCGGGCTCGCCGCATGCGGGTCGGGACAGGGCAGCTCGTCCAGCAGCGGGCTGCAGATCTGGGAGGGCTACACCGGTGCCGAGGGCACGGCGTTTAAGCACCTGCTCGGCGAGTGGAACAAGGCACACCCGACCGAGAAGGTCACCAGTCTGTATGTGAATAACGATGACTCGCTGCCCAAGCTGCTGACCGCCATCAAGGGCGGCAGCCAGCCCGACATCGCGTATGTGTACGGCTCCTGGGCGCCGAACGTGGCGCAGATCCCGCAGGTGGTCAACCTGACCAAGCTGGTGGCTCAGCCCGACGTGAACTGGACCGACTTCTGGGTCGGTGAGCGCGATGTGGCCACCGTCAAGGGCAAGGTGGTCGGCATCCCGGCGCTGGTCGACAATCTCGCCGTTGTCTACAACAAGAAGCTGTTCGCGCAGGCCGGCCTGCAGCCGCCGGCCGCGAACTGGACCTGGAGCGAATTCGAGTCCGACGCGCAGAAGCTCACTGACGCGGCGAAGAAGCAGTTCGGCACCGCCTACGTGACCCCCGGCACCGAGGACACGGTCTGGCACTGGGAAGCGCTGCTGTGGGAGGCCGGGGGAGCGATCCTCAACTCCGGCAACACCAAGGCGGCATTCGACACCTCGGCCGGATTGCAGTCACTCGAGACACTGCGCACCATGGCGGTCACCGACAAGTCGATGTACCTGGACCCGACCGACTCTGAGTACGCCAACCTGTTCAACTCGGGCAAGATCGGCATGCTCGTCACCGGGCCGTGGGACCTGTCTGCGTTCCCGAACGTCAAATACGGCGTGCAGGTGATGCCGTCGTATCCCGGCACCGACGGCGGGCATCAGACGATCTCCGGGCCCGACAACTGGGTGATCTTCAACAATGGCGCCAAGCACGTGTCCGCCGCGGAGAACTTCCTGGTGTGGCTGACCGCGGCGAAGCAGGACACGTACTTCTCGCTCGCCACCGGCGACCTGCCGATCCGCAAGTCGGTGGAGGATGCTCCCGGCTTCCTGCAGCAGATGGACAAGGCGCTGCCGGGCGTGGACACGTTCGTGACCAACCTGAACAACGTCCAGCAGGCACGGCCTCAACTGCCGACCTATCCGAAGATCTCCACGATTCTCGGCAACATGATCGTGTCCGTGCTGCTTGGCAAGAGCCAGCCGCAAGCCGCGCTGGCTAGCGCCGCACAGCAGGTCAACGCGGCGCTGGCGGACGGCTCTGGTTCCTGACATGGCAGCACGCCCTGATCTGGCAGTACGCGGCGCTGTGCTCGCCCGGCGATCCCGGGCCGCCAGCTACCGCCAGCCGCGGATGCGGGTGCGTGAGCAGGCTGCGGCCTGGGCTTTCATCACCCCCGGCGTCGCTGTCATTGGGCTGTTCGGAGTGGCGCCGATCGTCTGGTCCGCCATTCTGTCGTTCCAGCGCAACAACTTGTTCTCGTCGGCTTCGCCCTTCGTCGGCGTGTCCAACTACCGGCAGATGCTGCACGATCCGATCGTCGCGCAGTCGATCGAGCACACCCTGGTCTACGCGGCCCTGTTCGTGCCGGGGACCATGCTGGTAGGCCTC
This sequence comes from Streptosporangiaceae bacterium, assembly GCA_036495585.1. Classification (GTDB taxonomy): domain Bacteria; phylum Actinomycetota; class Actinomycetes; order Streptosporangiales; family Streptosporangiaceae; genus JAJYUU01. The sequence continues at coordinate 32,208 of DASXMP010000059.1, read as the reverse complement.
GTGCTTGCCGTAGCGATGAACCGGAAGATCCGATTCATCTCGGTGTATCGGACCGCGGCGTACGCGACGATGGCGATCTCCACGATCAGCGAGGCGCTGGTCTTCATCTGGCTGTTCGACCCGTCCTACGGCATCGTCAACTACCTGTTCAGCAAGGTCGGCGTGCCGCAGCAGCAGTTCCTCAATTCGCCGTCCGAGGCGCTGTACGTGATCGTGATCATGACTATCTGGGGCTGGACCGGGTTCGCCGTCGTGGTCTACCTGGCCGCGCTGCAGGGCATCCCGCAGGTGCTGACCGAGGCGGCGGCGATCGACGGGGCAAGTCACTGGACGAGGTTCCGCCGGATCACCGTGCCGCTGCTGAGCCCGGCGTCGCTCTTCCTGGTCGTGTGGCTCACCATCAACGCGCTGCAACTCTTCGACGAGGTCTACCTGAGCACCCAGGGCGGGCCGCTGAATTCCACCACGGTGCTCGTGTACTACCTGTACCAGCAGGCCTTCGGCGGCCAAGGGAACTTCAATTTCGGCTATGCGTCTGCGATCGCCTACTTCTTGTTCGTCATCATCCTCATCGTCACGGCCGTCCAGTTCCGGGCCGGCCGCCGTCTCGTCCACTACCGGTCCTGACGTGGCGGCATCCACCATTGCGATACGGCCGGGCGCCCGGTGGCGGCTGCCGTTCAGTCCGTGGCATCTGCTGCTCGTGCCAGCCACGATCGTGCTCATCTTCCCGTTCGTCTGGCTGCTTGCCACGTCGGTCGAGACACCAGCCGAGGCCCTGCACTTCCCGCCGATCCTGCTTCCGCACCACCTGGACTTCAGCAACTACCCGCAGGCGCTGCAGGCCGCTCCGTTTGGCCGGTTCTTCCTCAATAGCGCCATCGTGGCTGTCACCACGGTGGTCTCTAACCTGGTCCTGTGCTCGGCGGCGGGCTACGCCTTCGCCCGGTACCGGTTCCTCGGCAGCGGGCTGATGTTCGTGCTGATCATGACCACGCTCATGGTCCCGTTCCAGGTCACGATGATCCCGCAGTACATCATCACCAAGTGGCTCGGCACCAACGTGCTGTCAGCCGTCGGGATCAATCACATCGGCGCGCTCATCGTGCCGAATGCCGCGACCGCCTTTGGCGTGTTCTTCTTGCGTCAGTTCTTCCGCACGCTGCCCATTGAGTACGAGGAAGCGGCTCGGGTCGACGGCGCCAGCAGGCTCACCGTGCTGTGGCGGATTGTGCTGCCACTGTCCGGACCGGCGCTGTCGACGCTCGCGGCGCTGACCTTCCTTGACTCCTGGAACAACTTCTTGTGGCCACTGATCGCGATCAACCAGACCAGCAAGATGACGCTGCCCCTCGGCCTCGCCACCTTCCAGGGCGCGCACTCCACCGAGTGGACGCTGCTGATGGCGGGCAACGTGATGAGCCTGATCCCGATGATGGTGATCTTCTTCGCGGCGCAGCGGTACTTCGTCAGGTCGGTGACAGCGACCGGACTGGCCGGGACATGAGCGGACGCGACGTGAGCAGGCGGGATCAGGGTGCGCGGACGACAACGCGGACGACAAGGAGCGAGCTTGACTAATCACGATGACGTGTTGCGCGGGGTCCGTGGGATACCTGGCAGCGCGCTGTTCCCCGGATACACCGAAGCGGAGATCGCTTCTCAGCCCGCCTGCTGGCGACGTGCCGCCGAGCTGGCCGATGGCTTCGCCGAGGTGCTGCCCCGGCCTGGTGAGCGGGTCGCAGTGACAGGCTGCGGTACATCGTGGTTCATCGCGCAGTCCTATGCGGCGGCCCGCGAGGCTGCAGGCCACGGCGAGACGGATGCCTTCGCCGCTTCTGAGATGCCGACCGGGCGCCGCTACGACCGCGTGCTGGTGCTGACGCGGTCGGGGACCACTACCGAGATCTTGCGCCTGCTCGCGCGCCTGGCCGGGGTGGTAACAACGGTGGCCATCACCGCTGACGCATCGACTCCTGCTGCCAGCGCGGCGGACGCGGTGATCGAGCTTGGTTTCGCGGATGAGCAGTCCGTCGTGCAGACCAGGTTCGCGACCAGCGAACTGGCCCTGCTGCTCTCGCTACTCGGTCAGGACATCGAGCCGATGGCCGCGGCTGCCGAGGCAGTACTGGCCGCCGACATCCCGTCCGACCTCACGAGCGCGGACCAGTTCACGTTCCTTGGCACCGGCTGGACCTGCGGACTTGCCAGCGAGGCCGCGCTCAAGCTGCGCGAGGCGGCCGGGCTGTGGACCGAGAGCTACCCGGCGATGGAATACCGCCATGGCCCGATCGCCATTGCCGGCCCCGGCCGGATCGTCTGGCCGCTCGGCCCCGTGCCCGACGGTCTGATGGCGGAGGTAGCTGCGGCCGGGGGAACGACCTGGCGAGCTCCGGAAGCAGCGCAGGCTCCGCTTGCTGAACTCGTCCGCGTGCACCGGGTCGCCGCCGCTATCTCGCGCGCTCGCGGACTGGACCCCGATCGGCCGCAGAACCTGACTCGCTCGGTTGTGCTGCAGCCCTGCTGACCAGTGATCCTCGTGGTTGCGCTAAATCCGGCGCTGGACATCACCCATCGCGTCGACCGCGTGGACTGGGCGGGCGTGAACAGGCCCCGTGCTGTGCACATCAGCCCTGGCGGCAAGGGACTCAACGTCGCCAGGGTGCTGCATGCGCTGGGCACTGACGTGCTGCTCATTGGCCTGGCCGGCGGCGAGGTGGGGCAAGGAGTCCGGGCGGCACTTTCTGCGGGCGGCGTGCCGGCCCGGTTCACCGACACCACCGCCGAGACGCGGCGGACATTCGCGGTGGTGGATGCCGGCCGGGGCGAGACAGCGATTTTCAACGAGCCGGGGCCGGTGATCACCGGCGTGGAGTACGAGCGCTTCCTGGCCGTGTTCACGACCGAGGTGTCGCGCTGCTCGGCCGTCGTGCTGTCGGGCAGCCTGCCGCGGGGCCTGCCGCCGAGCACGTACGCGGATCTCATCAGCATGGCCGCACAAGCGGGCGTACCCGCGCTGCTGGATACCTCCGGCCCGGCCCTCACGCAGGGCGCGGCGGCAGGTCCCGCAGTGGTCAAGCCCAACCTGGCGGAACTGTCGGCCGCCATCGGGCGGGTACTGACCTGGCGCGGCTGGACTGACGAGGATTCGGTGGGCGAGGTCGCCACGGCCGCAGCCATGCTGCGCGGATCGGCCAGCACGGCCGTCGTGGTGACGCTCGGTGCTGCCGGGCTGCTCGCGGTCACCCCCGAGGGCTGCTGGCGTGCCGTGCCCGCGCCCGTGCCGGGGAATCCGACCGGTGCGGGCGATGCGGCGCTCGCTGGGCTGGCCCGCGGGCTGGCGGCGGGGCACACGTGGGCAGACCGCATCGCGCACGCGGCGGCGCTCGGCGCGGCAGCGGCGCAGGCGCCGGTGGCGGGACGCTTCGACGGATCCGACTTCGACCGCGCACTGGCCGCGGTCGGCGTCAGCAGGTGGGAGGCCCGGTCATGCCGCTAATCTCGGCGGGCGCACTCGTCGGCCCAGCCTGGCGGGCCCGGCGGGGCGTCGGCGCCTTCAACGTCATCGGCATCGAGCACGCCGAGGCCATTGTGGCTGGTGCGCAGGCGGCGGACGCGCCGGTGATCCTTCAGCTCAGCGAGAACTGCGTGGCCTACCACGGCTCCGTTGTGCCGATTGGATCCGCACTGCTTCGGGTCGCGGCCGCCGCGCGCGTGCCAGTCGCGGTCCACCTTGATCACGCGACGAATGCCGACCTGGTCAAGGAGGCGGCCGGGCTCGGGTTCGGCTCGGTGATGTTCGACGCGGCTGTGCTGTCGTACGCCGACAATGTCGCCGCGACCGCTGCGATCGCTGAGTGGTGCCATGAGCGGGGCCTTTGGGTAGAGGCCGAGCTCGGCGAGATCGGCGGCAAGGACGGAGTGCATGCGCCAGGCGCTCGGACCGATCCGGCGCAGGCAGCCGCGTTCGTTCGGGCCACGGCGGTAGACGCGCTCGCGGTCGCGGTGGGCAGCTCCCACGCGATGCTGACCAGGGATGCAGTGGTTGACCTCGACCTGGTGGGCCGGATCGCCACCGCTGTGCCAGTGCCGCTCGTCCTGCACGGCTCCTCGGGCGTGCCCGACGATGCCCTGGGTGCCGCGATAGCAGCCGGACTGACGAAGATCAATGTTGCTACGCAGCTGAATAAGGTATTTACCGGAGCAGTCCGCGGCTGCCTGGCGGAAAGCGAAACGCTGACGGACCCCCGGCGCTATCTCACTGCTGGCCGAGCAGCCGTCGCCACCGAGGTGAGCCGCCTGCTGGTGGACGTGCTAGGAGCAAGGCAGGGAGCCGCGAGTGAGCCGGTATAGCCGCTGGAACCAGCTCCTGGAGTTGCTGGCCGCTAAGGGCGAGCTGCAGGTGGAAGACGCGGCCGTCATGCTCGACGTCTCGCCCGCGACGATCCGTCGCGACTTCGACGAGCTGGCCAGTCAGCAGATGCTGGCGCGCATCCGGGGCGGTGCGGTGGCCCGCGGCGTGACCTACGACCTGCCACTGCGGTACAAGTCAGAGCGCTATCCCTCGGAGAAGCGCCGGATCGGAGCGCTCGCGGCCGGCCTGGTCCAGCCCGGCCAGGTGGTCGGACTGAACGGCGGCACGACGACCACGGAGGTGGCACGAGCCCTGGCCGTTCGCGCGGACCTCAGCACTGCGGCCGCCGGCCCGGCCCTGACCGTTGTCACGAACGCGCTGAACATTGCCACTGAGCTGGCCGTCCGGCAGCACATCAAGATCGTGGTCAGCGGCGGCGTGGCCAGGCCGCAGTCGTACGAGCTCACCGGACCGCTCGCCACCGGCGTGCTGGAACGCGTGAGCATCGACATCACGTTCCTCGGCGTGGACGCTATTGATCCGCTGCTCGGCGCCATGGCGCAGCACGAGGGCGAAGCGAGCATCAATCAGCTGATGGCGAGCCAGGCCAGGCAGGTCATCGTGGTGGCGGACAGTTCGAAGATCGGCCGCCGCGCGTTCGCCCGGATCTGCCCGGCAAGCCAGATCGACATCCTGGTGACAGATGCCGGGCTGGCCGAGGAAGAAGCAGAGAGGTTCGCCGAGGCCGGCGTCCGGGTGATGCAGGCGTGACGGACGCCGCACTCGACCTGCTCGTTGTGGGTGACTGCAACCCCGACGTGCTCGTGCTCGGCGGCGACGTGACACCGGCCTTCGGCCAGCAGGAGAAGCTCGTCGCCAGCATCTCGCTCGTGGTCGGCGGATCTGCGGCGATCACCGCGGTCGTGGCAGCCCGGCTGGGGCTTCGGGTCGCCCTGGCCGCGGCTATCGGGGACGATCCCGCTGGCTCGTTCATGCTGGCGCAGCTGAGCTCAGCCGGGGTCGAGACCAGCCTGGTCCTGATCCGGCCCGGGATGCCGACCGGCATGACCGTGGCCCTGGCGCGCGGCGGCGACCGGGCGATCCTGACCGCTACGGGGGCCATCACGACCCTGACCGCTGCCGACGTGCCAGCTTGTTTCGTACAGCGAGCCCGCCATCTGCACGTCAGCTCATATTTCCTGCTGGCAGAGACCCTCGGGCCAGGTCTCCCAGCCCTGTTCGCTGCGGCCCGGGCCGCGGGTGCCACCACCTCCATCGACACGAACTGGGACCCGGCCGGGCGGTGGGGCGATCCGAACTTGCACGCCGCCCTGGCACAGGCCGACTTGCTGCTGCCCAATGAGGAGGAGGTGCAGCGCCTCTCCGGTAGGCCCACGGTGGCCGCGGCGGTCGCCGCGCTGACTAATGCCGGACCTGCCGTCGTGGTCAAGCAGGGGCCGCGAGGCGCGCTGTGCGCCGATGGCCGTCAGGTGCGCCTGGTCAGCCCGCCCGAAGGCCCGCCGGGCGAGTTCGTCGACGCGACCGGGGCTGGCGACTGCTTCAACGCCGGATTGGTGGCGGGCCTGTGTCAAGGACTCGATCTGCCTGGTGCGGTCGCGCTCGGCTGCGCGGTCGGCGCCGCATCGACCCGAGGCGCCGGGGGGACGGCGGCAGTGCCGGACCTGCCGACGGCGTTGCGGCTCGCGCAGACCGTGCGGATCGAACCCGCGCCGGGTGGGTAGCGGCAGGCGCCGGCAGGCTGGCGCGTCGGCCGACCCGGCCAGCGCGCTACCGCAGCAGGCCCACGGCAGCCGTTGACCTGTGGATAAGCCCCATCGCTTGGGATTCTCAGCGCTATTTGCTGAGAATCCCAAGCGATCATCGGTTTGCTGAACTTCCCAATCGATAACCGGCCAGCCGAGGCCGGTCCGGCCCCTCGAGGCGCGGCCGGCGCTGGCGAGCGGGCCCGGCTCTGGGCCAGGAGTGAACTCTTTACCTGAGTGGCCTTCGCGGTGTGACGCATTCCCAGGTAAAGACGGCTACCTTGTTTCCAGATTCACCGGAAATGAGGCCAACCATGGAAGAAACGCCACCCGACGAGGCGCCGTCCGAACCTGCGCACCCATGGGAGCAGGTTCGCCGCCTGCGGGAGCCCGTGGCCTGGGTACTACTCGCCCTCGTGGTCATCGGCATGCTGTTCGGCGTGGCGTCCCTGCTAGGCCTGCGCGGAACCGTGCCCGTTGATTCATTTGCCGGCGGCAGCGGCCCGGCTCCTGGGCTGCCCTTCGGGGTCCGCGCCTACACAGCGGCACCGACCTTCGTGGATCTTGGCAACTTTGTGCTGAAGGTTCTGGCGCTCATCCTGGTCGTATTCGCTGGCGGGCGGACGGCCCGCGCGCGTGAGGTGGTACAGACGATCGCGGTCATCCAGGTTGTCGATCTTGGCTTCGGCATCCTTTGCTGGATCGGCGTACTTGGCAGCCAATCGGTGCCAAACCTCTGGTTCATCGAGTACGTGCGGGATCTCGCTGTCGGGGTCGTCGTGCTCGTTTTCGTCATGGCCGTGCTGCGATCGCCTGCGCTGCGCCCCAGTCCCGTGCAGTTCGCCGACGACAATGACGAGGACTTCGAGGACGAGGACGACTACGACTTCACGCCACATGACGGAGACTTCGGCGGAGAGGAAGAGGTTGACCTCTAGCCGGACTGGCCTCCGCCGGTCCGGCAGGCTCGCGTGGCCGTTGGCGTGCATCGCGGGTTTAGGTATCCTCCGGTCCTGATGCCGGTCCCACGATCGCCGGCCGCGGACGCCGCTACCCCGGCGCTGTCCCGCCGCCACGCCGCGGGCGCGCCGAGCGCTCGCGGCCTGCTGTTCACACTGCTCGGCGAGTTCGTGCTGCCGGGCGACGGAACAGCCTGGACATCGGCCGTGCTCAACGTCTTCGCCCGGCTCGGCATCGAGGAGAAGGCGACCCGCCAGGCGCTGATGCGCACGGCCTCCGCTGGCTGGCTGGAAGCCGAGAAGAACGGCCGCCGCACGAGGTGGCGGCTGACGGGCAGCGCCAGGCGGCTGCTGACCGACGGCGCCGAGCGGATCTATGCCTTCGCCGGAGCGGCGCCGGACTGGGACGGCAGGTGGCTGCTCGTCAGCACGCGTATCCCCGAGACCGAGCGCCAGGCGCGGCATGTCGTGCGTACCCGGCTGAGCTGGGCCGGATTCGGCTCGCTGGGAGCCGGCCTGTGGATCAGCCCGCACCCGGACCGGCAAGACGAGGCCGTCGGCGTTCTCCGCGACGCCGGAATCACCGCGGAGACGCACGTCTTCGTCGCGACGCGCGCGGGCCAAGGCGATCCGCGGGTCATGGTGGCCCAGGCCTGGGACCTGGCCGCGGTCGAGTCGGAGTATGAGCGCTTCATCGAGGAGTTCACCAGTCGCGACGCCAGTGATGTGCTGGTGCGCCAGATTGAGCTGGTGCATGCCTGGCGGCGCTTCCCGTCGGTCGATCCCGCGCTGCCGCATGAGCTCCTGCCCGCTCGGTGGAGCGGCCTGGCGGCCGCCCGGCTATTCACCGACTGCCACGAACGCTGGGCGGCCGACGCCCGGCTGCAGTGGAAGGAGCTGAACGACCAGGCCGGGCGCTTACGTGCTACTCATCCTTGACGGATAGCCACGTTTACGTAGAGCATTGCGACAGGGCGCCGGAACGGAGGGACGGCGATGACGACCGATGCGGCCAGCCAGCCACTCATCGAGTTCCGCGTCGATCCGGCGTGCTACCAGCACTGGCGGCTCTCCTGCGACGGACCTGTCGCGACGCTGCTCATGGACGTCGATGAGACCGCGGGCCTGGTTTCCGGCTACGAGCTGAAGCTCAACTCCTATGACCTCGGCGTGGATATCGAGCTGTATGACGCGGTGCAGCGGCTGCGATTCGAGCATCCCGAGGTGCGCGTCGTGGTGCTGACCAGCGGCAAGGACAAGGTCTTCTGCGCGGGCGCGAACATCCGCATGCTCGCTAACTCCTCCCATTGGTGGAAGGTGAACTTCTGCAAGTTCACCAACGAGACCCGGAACGCGATCGAGGACGCCACTGCGAACTCAGCACAGAGCTGGCTCGCGGCCGTGAACGGGACCGCGTCGGGCGGCGGATACGAGCTTGCCCTCGCCTGCGACTACCTGATGCTGGTCGACGACCGCTCAGCCGCGGTGTCGCTGCCCGAGCTGCCGCTGCTCGCGGTGCTGCCTGGCACCGGCGGGCTGACTCGCATGACGGACAAGCGAGGCGTCCGCCGGGACCTCGCCGACTACTTCGCTACCAGGCCCGAAGGGATCGGCGGGCCGAAGGCCGTGGCGTGGCGGCTGGTCGACGAAGCGGTGCCGCGGGCCCGGTGGGACGAGGCAGTCGCCGAACGCGCGGCCGAGCTCGCTCAGCGGTCGAGCCGGCCAGCCGGCCCGCGGGGGGTCGAGCTGGTGCCCCTGGCGAAGTCCCGCACGGACGAGGAGATCAGCTACCAGCACGTGACGGCCAGGATCGACCGAGCACGAGGGGTCGTCGAGATCACGGTCGCCGGACCCGACGGGGACCCGCCTGCCGACATGGCCAGCGCGCATGCCGCAGGCGCGGCGTTCTGGCCGCTGGCGATGACCAGGGAACTGGATGACCTGATCCTGGACCTGCGGACGAACGAGCCGGAGCTAGGCACCTGGGTGCTGCGTACGACGGGCAACCCCGGCGCGGTGCTGGCGCACGATGAGCTGCTGCTGCGCGGCCACGGTGCCGAGGGAAATGACGGTGCCGAGGGAAACGACGGTGCCGACTGGCTGGCCAGCGAGATCGTCCACTACTGGAAGCGCACGCTGAAGCGGCTGGACGTGACCAGCCGGAGCCTGATCGCGCTGATCGAGCCGGGCAGCTGCTTCGCCGGATCGCTGCTGGAGCTCGCCCTGGCCGCCGACCGTAGCTACATGCTTTCCGGCTTGTTTGAGGACACAGCCGCCGACATTGATCCCGAGGCCGCCCCCGCCGCGATCACGATCGGTACAGCGAACCTCGGCGCGCTGCCGATGGGCAACGGCCTGACCCGCCTGCAGACCCGCTTCTTTGGTGACGACGCCGGGCTTGCCGCGGCGCAGAAACGGCAAGGCGAGGCCCTGCCAGCGCAGGACGCCGAGCAGCTCGGCCTGGTGACCTTCGCGCCAGACGACATCGACTGGGCCGAGGAGGTCCGGATCGCCCTGGAAGAGCGCGCCAGCTTCAGCCCCGACGCGCTGACCGGCCTGGAAGCGAACTACCGCTTCGCCGGGCCGGAGACCATGGAGACGAAGATCTTCGGCCGGCTGGCAGCCTGGCAGAACTGGATCTTCAACCGGCCGAACGCCTCCGGACCAGACGGCGCGCTGCGCCGCTACGGCACCGGGCGGCGGGCTGCCTTCGACCGAAAGCGAGTCTGAGCGCTTATGACGACGGCCCCCGACTACACCGAGAAGATCCCCAACAACGTTGAACTGCGCGAGGACCGGCGGCTGCAGCGGGCGCTGGAGTCCTGGCAGCCGAACTTCCTGCACTGGTGGGACTCGATGGGCCCGACGCTGCCCACCCGCGATGTCTACCTGCGCACCGCAGTCAACGTCGGCCGCGAGGGCTGGGCGCACTTCGGGCACGTGCCGATGCGGGATTACCGGTGGGGCATCTTCCTGGCCGAGCGCGATCCGGACCGGCGGATCGGCTTCGGCGAGCACAAGGGCGAGCCGGCCTGGCAGCAGGTGCCCGGCGAGTACCGGGCCGACCTGCGGCGGCTGATCGTGATCCAGGGCGACACCGAGCCGGCCTCGGTGGAGCAGCAGCGCAACCTCGGGGCGACCGCGCCCAGCCTGTACGACCTGCGGAACCTGTTCCAGGTCAACGTTGAGGAAGGCCGCCACCTGTGGGCGATGGTGTATCTGCTGCATGCCCACTTCGGCCGCGAGGGCCGGGAGGAAGCTGAGGCGCTGCTGCACCGCAACTCCGGCAGCCTCGACTCGCCGCGCATCCTCGGCGCCTTCAACGAGGAAACGCCGGATTGGCTGAGCTTCTTCATGTTCACCTACTTCACCGACCGCGACGGCAAGTACCAGCTCGGCACGCTCAAGGAGTCGGCCTTCGACCCGCTGTCTCGCACCTGCGAGTTCATGCTCAAGGAGGAGGCCCACCACATGATGGTCGGCACCACCGGCGTGGACCGGGTGGTCGAGCGGACCGCGCAGGTCATGGTCGAGCAGGACACCGACGACGTGGCCGGGCTCGGCGTTATCCCACTGCCGGTGATCCAGAAGTACATCAACTTCCACTACTCGGTCTCGCTGGACCTGTTCGGCGGCGAGACATCCACCAACGTGGCCAACTACTACACCGCCGGGCTGAAAGGCCGCTGGAACGAGGCACGGCGCACCGACGACCACAAGCTCACCGACGATGGCGTCCTGGTGGACGCTCTGCTCGCCGACCCCGACGGCACGCCGAGTATCGGCCAGACCGAGGTCGGCGCCCTGACCGGGCTCAACACCGACTTGCGCCGCGAGTACGTCGCCGACTGCCAGATCGGTCTCAACCGGTGGAACAAGATCCTCGCCGCCGCCGGCCTGCCGCAGCGGCTCGCGCTGCCGCATGCGGCCTTCAACCGGAAGGTCGGCGCGTTCCGGGGGGTCGAAGCCTCGCCATCAGGTGAGCTGCTCAGCCCGCAGCAGTGGGAGCAGCGCAACGGCGACTGGCTGCCGACGGACCTGGACAAGACCTACGTCCGCTCGCTGATGCAACCGGTGCACGAGCGCGGCAAGATTGCCGCATGGGTCGCCCCGCCTCGGGGCGGCATCAACGGGCAGCCGTTCGACTACGAGTACGTACACCTGGCCTAGGGCGGCCCGAGCAAGCGAACTGCGGCCGGGCGACCCGGCCGCCCCCGCCGACAACCCAACCCGGCCCGTAGCAACGATCGGAGCGCAGCGTCCATGGCAGAGTTGCTGAACGCATGCGAGTACCTGCTGGACCGGCGCCTGACGGCCGGTGACGGGCCGCGCCTCGCGCTAACAGGGCCGGCCGGCGAGATCACTTATGCGAGCCTGTACGACCGGGTGATCCGGACGGCCGCGGGCCTGCGGGCGGTCGGCTTGCAGCCCGAGCAGCGCGTGCTGATGCTGATGGCCGACTCTCCGGAGTTCGTGGTCGCGTACCTGGCCGCCATGCGGATCGGCGCCATCCCGGTGCCGGTGTCCACCATGCTGCACGCCGATGGCGTCGCCGAACTGCTGCGTGACTCGCGCGCGCGACTGCTGGCGGTCTCGCCCGAGTTCGCCACCACGGCGGCGGAAGCGGCCGGGGGAGCACCGGACCTGACCGGGATCATCGCGGCCCAGGCGCTCGCGGGCGCGCCGGTCCCGACCTACCGGCTCGACGACCTGGCCGCTTCCGCTGCCGACGTGAGCGTGTACCCGACGACGCCAGACTCGCCGGCATTCTGGCTCTACACCTCGGGCACGACCGGCACGCCGAAGGCAGCTATGCACCGGCACGGTTCGGTGCCCGTGGTGTGCGAGACTTACGGCACCCAGGTGCTTGGTATCCAGCCGGACGACCGGTGCCTGTCCGCGGCGAAGGCCTTCTTCGCCTACGGCCTGGGCAACTCGGTGCTGTTCCCGCTGTCGGTGGGCGCCTGCGCCGTGCTGGAACCCGACCGGGCCAGGCCCGACCTGCTCGCCGCCGACGTGCAGAAGTACGGCGCGAGCTTGTTCTTCGCCGGGCCGACGTTCTTCGCCAACATGCTGCAGGGTGGGCTATCCGCCGATGCTCTGGCGGGCGTCCGGCTCGCCGCGTCGGCCGGCGAGGCACTGCCTGCACCCTTGCAGGAGCGCTGGACCGGCCGCTTCGGCATCGACATCCTGGACGGCATCGGGATGACGGAGATGCTGCACATCTTCTTGTCCAACCGCCCGGGTGCGATCCGGCCGGGCACCACGGGCGTCGCCGTTCCCGGTTACGACTTGCGTATCGTCGACGACCAGGATGGGAACGTGCCGGTAGGTGCCCCCGGCACTTTGCTCGTTCGCGGCGCGTCCACGGCGACCGGCTACTGGTCGCGCTACGCCGCATCCCGGCAGGTGTTCCAGGGCGAATGGCTGCGCACCGGCGACACCTACGTCCAGGACGCGGACGGCTATTACACGTGCCTAGGGCGGACCGGCGACATGCTGAAGGCCAGTGGCATGTGGGTCTCGCCCGCGGAGGTGGAACAGCGCCTGCTGGCCCATGAGTCGGTAGCCCAGGCGGTGGTCGTTGCCGGGCACGACGCTGACGGGCTGGAGAAGCCGGTGGCCTATGTAGTCCTGCAGGCGGGCGGGGCGGCGACCGAGGCGGAGTTGATCGAGTTCACCCGGATCGGGCTGCCGTCGTTCAAGCGGCCGCGGCGGGTGGTGTTCGTCGACGCCTACCCGACGACCGCGACCGGGAAGATTCGCCGCGTGGAACTGCGCGGCATGGCCACGGCTGTGCTGGCATCGGCAGGGCTGACATCGGCAGGGCTGACATCGGCAGGGCTGACATCGGCAGGGCCGACATCGGCAGGGCCGACATCGGCAGGGAGCGAGCAGGTGGCTGAGCAGGCTGTGCCTGAGCAGGCTGGTCCGGTGCAGGCCGGGTCGCCAGAGGCCGGGTCGCCAGAGGCCGTGTCGCCAGAGGCACGGTGAGCTGATGCTCGACGGCCGGCCACTGGTCGACGTCCACCTGCACCCGGCGCGACTGCCGACCGTGAAGCCTGCCTGGCGGCAGTGGGCGAACGACTTCGGCAATCGGGACGTGCTTGGCCGCCTTTACGACGCCGAAGGCACCGTAGACCCGGCGGCCTTCGCTGCCCACCTGGCTGGGGAAGGCGTCGACATTGCCCTGCTGATGAGCGAGTACAGCCCGAAGGTGACTGGCATCCAGCCGGTCGAGGACCTGCTGCCGCTGACGGCGGGCAGCCCGGACCGGCTGAAGGTCATCGCCAACATCAACCCGCACGTGCACTACCCGGTGGACGAGGAACTGGAGCGCCAGCTCGGGCTTGGCGCAGTGGCGCTCAAGATCCATCCGGTGCACGCCGGGGCCGCCGTCAACGACCGCGCTCTCTACCCGGCCTACGAGATCTGCCAGTCCGCCGGGATCCCGGTGGTGGTGCACTGCGGGACGAGTTCCTTCCCCGGCTCGGCGAACGCGCTGGCTGACCCCGTGCTGCTGGACGACGTGCTGCGTGACTTCCGGCGGCTGGTTGTCGTCCTGGCGCATGGCGGGCGGGGCTGGTGGTACGACGCGGCTGCATTCCTGGCGCTGACCAACGAGCAGGTGTGGATTGAGCTGTCCGGACTGCCGCCGTCCCGGCTGCGCGAGTACTACGCGCGGCATCGCTGGGATCGCCTCGTGCGCCGGATGATCTTCGGCACCGACTGGCCAGGCGTGCCGGGCATCGCCAGCAACGCCAGCGCGGTGGCGGCATTGTGCCCGGATGACGAGTCGGCCAGGCTGGTCCTCGCCGGGAACGCCGCCCGCGTCTACAACCTGAAGCTGCCGTCTTAGCGCGCCGGCAGAATTCCGCTGAGGTACGGAGAAAAGATAACTCTTTATAGATAGAGTTATGGCTGCTGGCCAGGTCATGGACTGGGCGGGAGCGATTGATGGTCATCATGCTGGGCGTCCTGATCATCGGCGGGGCCGTGTGGTTTGTGCGGCGCCAGGCCGCATCGCGGCCGCCGCTGGCGGATCGCCAGACCGTGCCGATCTCGGCGGCGCGATCTCTGGCGCCGCATCCGGTTGCCGCTGCCGCCCTCGATTTCGGCCGGATCGAGGTGTCCGGTCTGACCAAGCAATATCCGGGCGTCACGGCGGTGCAGGATCTGACGTTCGTGGTGGAGCCGGGCAGCGTGACCGGGTTCCTCGGGCCTAACGGCTCAGGCAAGACCACGACGCTGCGAATGATCCTCGGGCTGGTGGCGCCCACGGCCGGGACCGTGACGATTGGCGGTGCCCGCTATGCGGATCTGGCCGAGCCCGTCCGCCGTGTCGGGGGACTGCTGGACGCGAGCGCGGCTCACGCGGGGCGCACCGGGCGGGACCATCTGCGGATCATCTGCCGGGCCGCAGGGCTGCCCGCGAGCAGGGCTGACGAGGTGCTCGGCGTCGTCGGGCTGACTGCGGCCGGCCGGCGGAAGTTCCGGGAATACTCACTCGGCATGCGCCAGCGCCTCGGGGTCGCGGCAGCGCTGCTCGGTGACCCGCAAGTCCTGATCCTGGACGAGCCGGCCAATGGCCTGGACCCGGAGGGCATCCGGTGGATGCGCGGCCTGCTGCGGGCACTGGCTGATGCTGGCCGCACGATCTTGCTGTCGAGCCACCAGCTGGCCGAGATGGAACTGCTGGCCGACGACCTGATCATCATCGCCGGCGGCCGGCTCGTGGCCCACGGCGGCACCGCCGCGGTGACCAGTTCGCTTTGCGGCGCGGGTCGCACGCTAGTCCGGACGCCGGAGGCCGCCCAACTGGCAGCCGAGCTCGGCGCCGCCGCCGTGCTGACGCCCGGGGCCGATGGTGATGTCTACGTCATGGGCGTTGACGCGGTAGCAATCGGAGACGCAGCCCGGCGCCTGGGGATTCCGCTGTACCAGCTCGTCAGCGAGCGACGGGACCTGGAGGCTGCATTCCTCGAGCTGACTGCCTGCACGGCGGCAATCCGGTGATCGGATCAGGGGCTGCGGGGGATGGCCTGGCGGCTGCGGACGGGGTGCTGACATCGGGTCGGCGGCCCAGGGTCGCACGCGCCCTCGACCTGCTCCGGGCCGAGCTGATGAAGATCGCCACCACGAGCATCTGGTGGATATTCCTGATCGGCGTCATCGCGGTGACCGCGGCGGCGCTGTGGACCAGCGGGGTCAGCCACCACTTCACGCTGGACCCGCCGCTTGCCACCATGGGCAGCGCTGCCAGGGCACAGGCGATCGCGCAAGCGGCGCAGGCCCGGACGAGAGCCGGCGCGACCGCCATCACCGTCAATATGATCACCGCGGGTCAGTTCCTCGGCGTCCTGTTCGCGCTGCTCCTTGGCGTGCTGCTGAGCACGAACGAGACGGCGCACCAGACCGCCGCGATCACATTCCTCACCACGCCGCGCCGGACGCTGGTGATCAACGCCAAGGTCGCCGCCGCTGCGTGCTTCGGCGCGCTGTGCTGGCTCGTGTCCACCACTGTGACCGCGGTGACGACGCCGCTATACCTGCACAGCCAGCACCTGACCGCGGGCGCGGCCAGCGGGGTCGTGATCCGGTCGGTGCTGCTGAACCTGCTGATCTACGTGCTCTGGGCCGTCTTCGGAGTCGGGCTGGGCACGCTGATCCGCAGCCAGGTCGCGGCGGTCATCGCCGGCATCGCCTGCTATCTGGCCGGGTACGCGGCGGTGGAACTGATCTTCCATGCGCTGTACAGCCTGTACCCGCATGGCTGGGTTCTCGGCGCCGCCGTCATCGCCCCGGCCGTGGCCGGGACTGTTGCGATTTCGCCGGGCCACGCCTTCCCGCATGCGCCGCCGCAGTGGGCTGGCATCGTCGTGATGGCGGCGTACGCGCTGGTCCTCGCGGTTGGCGGGATCGCGGCCACGAGGAGACGTGACGTGGTCTGACCGGCGGGCTAGGCCTCGGCTTCCGCGGTGGTGACGGCCGCCAGGAGCTCGGCGAAGTCGTCGCCGCACGGTCCGCACGCCGCCAGGTGGGCGGCTACGCCCGGATGGTGGCCGAGCGCCTGCGAGCCTCGGCAAGCGCGATCCGGACTAGCCGGCCGTGCAGTTCGCGCTCGGCTGCTTGCCGCTCTGCCGGAACCGCGCTGAACAGCCTACGGAGCCAGCTGGCCGACTCGCCGTCCAGTCGTCTCGCGATGCACTGGCTAGCTGCACGGCGTCATGGTAGCGGCGGGCAGCCGCGCACCGACCTCGCCAATTACCTCCTGGTCGCAGAGGTAAGACCCGCGCCGCCTGCGTCGCAAACCGGAAGTCCGCAAACCTCATCCTCAAGGAGATGCCATGCCGCTGCTACGTCCGGGAGATCACTTCCCTGAGCTGTCTGTCATGCCTCCCGGTCAGCCGGCTGTCACGGTGCCCGGCTCATTCGCTGGCGAGTTCGGCGTGGTGCTGTTCAACCGCGGCGCCTGGTGTCCCTACTGTGCTGCGCAGCTACGCGCCTTCCAGCGCGCCAGCGAGGCCCTGGCGGGCGCGGGCACCCACGTGGCGGCTCTCTGGGTGGATGACGAGCTGACCACCGCCGAGTTTGCCGCCAAACACGGCCTCACCTTTCCGCTTGGGTACGGCGCTGATGCCCGGGCGGTCGCCAGACTTACTGGCGCCTTCGTCAACGAGGATCCGCTCTACCTGCAGTCCACCGGCTTCGTGCTCGACCCACAGGGGAAGGTGATTGTCAGCGTGTACTCCAGCGGCGCCATCGGCCGTCTGGTACCCGAGGACGTCATCGGCCTGGTGCGCTACGTGCGCGAACATTCGCCGGCTTCGGGGTGACGCGCCCGCCGCTCATGTCGTGATCGCCTGTCCGTGCGCCAGGCGCAGCCACTTTCTCGCGCCGCAGTCGGTAAGAACTCGCGCTCGCCATGACGCCCATCAGATGTCCAACATTCCTCATGACGCGAAGGAGGGTCATGAAACCCATCTGGAAGCTCACCGCCGCGACGGCGGGCAGCGCCGCGGCCGCAGCGGTGTCGGTGCTGGCAACCGTCGCGGCACCACCGGCCAGTGCTGCCACAGCTAGTGCCGTGGTGGCGCACGCCGCATCGGGCTCGGCACACGCAGTGTTCGTGCAGACGGACAACACCGCCGGGAACACGATCGTCGCTTTTCAGCGGACCCCCGCCGGCGGGCTGATGCAGGCGGGTAGTTACCCGACTGGCGGCAACGGCGGAGTGCTCACCGGCTCGGTGGTTGACCATCTGGCCTCAGAGAGCTCACTTGCCTACGACCGGCAGGCTGGCCTGCTGTACGCAGTGAACGCGGGTAGCAACACCATCACCATATTCTCGGTCAGCGGCGACAGGCTCGTCCGCCGCGAGGTGGTCGGATCGGGTGGGCAGTTCCCGGTCAGCATTGCCGTCCATGGCAACCAGGTGTTCGTGCTTAACGCCCTTGACGGCGGCTCGGTGGCCGGCTTCGTGCAGGCCGGCGGGTCCTTGCGGCCGGTACCGTCCTGGCACCGCGCCCTCGGCCTAGGCACGGACGCATCGACGGCCTTCACCGCCACGCCAGGCCAGATTGCGTTCACGCCCGACGGATCGCACCTGGTTGTCACCACCAAGGGCAGCACCAACAGCATTGATGTCTTCCGGGCCGGGGCGTTCGGGCTTTCGGCCGCGCCGGTGGTTACCAGCCTGCCCGGTGCGGTGCCGTTCGGGATCACCTTCGATCAGTACGGGCACCTCGCAGTGGCCGAGACTGGTACCAATTCCGTCGCCACCTTCCGCGTCGCCCGGGATGACAAGCTCACCCAGCTGGGCAGCGCAGCCACCGGGCAGGCCGCGACCTGCTGGGTCACATCAGCAGACGGCACGCTGTTCGCCTCGAACGCCGGGAGCGCCAGCGAATCGGCGCTGCAGAGCCAGCCCGGCGGCGCCGTTACCCTGCTCGGTGCCACGCCAACCGACGCCGGCACCGTAGACGCCACTCCTTCCTCCGACGGCCAGTACCTCTACGTCCAAGCCGGTGGCACCGGCAACGTCGACGCCTATCGCATCGGCCCGGGCGGGTCGCTGACCGAGACCGGCTCGGTCGTGGTCCCGGGTGCAACCGGCGGCGAGGGCATCGTCGCCGGGTAGTCCGCGGTTGCCAGCCGCAGTCACTGCGGTTAGCCGCGGCGCGCTCTGCCGTGCGCTGGAGCCAGGGGTCGAGCCAGCTGGTATCGGCCCCTGGCGCTGGCGCCGCGGGGCCGCTAGCGGCAAACACGGCGCTCGCGGCGCATCGTCGAGTAGCGGGTGCCAACGGCCGGTCCGGACGCTGTTGCCGGCCGCGAAAGCAGAGGTTTGCCGCTGGCCGGCTGTGGGATCGTGGGTTCATGACCGCAGTGGCGAGCACGGCAGAGATCCGCTCCTGGGCAACTGCGCTGCCGGAGGTTACCGAGAAACAGCATTTCCTGTTCAAGGTGCCGCAGTGGCAGGTTCGCGGCAGGACATTCGCCGGCATGGGCAGGGACGAAACTACCGCGGTGTTCTGCATCACGGAGGAGTCCGCCACTGCGGCTGCCGCCGCCAACCCGGAGCATGTCGCGGCCGTGCGGCGGCAGGATGCGCGGCGCAGCTTCCTCGGGCTCGAGGTTCAGCTCACCGATGTTCCAGCGGCGCAGGTCGAGGCGCTGGTGCACGAGGCATGGGCAGCGCGGGCGCCGAAGACACTGGCCAGGCAACGCGGCGGCGAGTCGTGACCACGGGCCCTCATGGACTTTGAGCTGACAGCGGCAGCGGTGGGAAACCGGATGCGGCAAGGCTGCTCGATCGCTTCGCGGCCGACGCCGGCCAGGTGCTGAGCTCGGTCGCTGCGGACTTCGCGGGCGGTCACCGCCGCCGCGCGACCGCGTCGCCGCTGGCGCCGAGTGGCGCGGCGGCGAGGGCGGCCAGATGCTCGTCCAGAACTGCCAGTGCCCATTTCGCCGACGTGTGCCCAGGCGTGGTGACCAGCTGGATCGCCAGCCCGTCACGCAGCAGGCGCAGGCGGGCAGCCTCGTGCTCCGCGTCCAGGTGGGATGGCAGCTCCCCAGTTTGCATCGCGTGCGCGATACGCGCAGCGAATGGCTCCTGGAGCCGCTGAGCGGCGCCCTCGGCGGCGTCGGCTAGCGCGGAAACGACGGCGGTCTGGGCCATGAAGGCGAGGCGGACCAGCGCTTCCTCGCGCCGACAGTCATCGAGAGGAAGGAGTTCCAGCACGGCGGTCCGCAGGTCGGCCAGGGTCATCCCGCCGGCAGTGCGGTCCCGGATGCGCTCGTCGGCGCGCTCTCCGGCCCGCCTCAGAGCGGCGGCGACCAGCTCGTCCTTGTTCGGAAAGTAGTAGCGGATGGACCCGATCGACCAGCCAGACTCCTCGGCGACCTGAGCCAGGGTTGTCGCGCCAAGCCCGTTGCGGGCAATCACGCGGCAGGCAGCATCGGCGAGCTCCCGGCGGCGGGCCGGGTGATCGACTTCCTTCGGCACTCGCTCAATATAGCATTGCCGTATTAGCATAGCAGTATTAGTATGCCGGTGCTATCGAGACTGCGGTCGTGCCCCCGCGGCGGTTGCGGGCCTGCGACGCATCACGATCTCTGCGGCAAGGAGTTGCACCATGTCGGTCTGGGGGCTTGCGAGGCGGGACAAGATCATCATGAGCGCAGCTGCGCTGCTCATCGTGCTGGCGATTCTCGCGGCACTCGCGTTCCGCCTGCATCGGCACTACGCCGGCATCGTCCGCTTCAGCGCGGACCGCGGGAGCATCACGGTGGACGCGGCCCCCGCGAGCAGGCTCGGCACGGTGCTGGTGACAAACAAGGCTTCGCGCTCTCCATGTTCGTGCCCGATGTGGGCCGGCGAGTGACCTGTTCCGGCGGCTGCGCGACCGCCCGGCCGCCACTGCTGCTGCGCGGCGGCAAGACCGTGGTCGCCGGCCCGGGGGTGCGGCGGGGTCTGCTCGGCACTGCGCCGGACCCGGACGGCGGCCAGGTGGTGACCCGCTGCGGACCAGGAGTGACGGCATCGGCTGGCATCGGCACGCGACGCGGAATGCCCAACCACCTGTCATTCTTGGCGGATGACCACCTTCGTTTTGCGGCTCATGGCGCCCCGGCCGACGTTCGCACTAGACATGAGCGATGAGGAGCGCGCGGTCATGACCCGCCACGCCGAGTACTGGCGGCCATGGGTCGAGTCGGGCCAGATGGTGATCTTCGGCCCGGTGCTCGACGGCACGGGATCGTGGGGGCTTGGCGTCGTGGAGACCGACGATGAAGACCAGCTGCGCGCCTTCGCAGCGGAGGACCCAGTGGTTACGACGGGCACGGGCACGGTCGAGTTGGGCCAGCTGCTAGCTGGCTATGTCCGGCCGCGCCCCGCCGCAGACAACCGATTATCCGGTCCCCGTCGCTGTGCGAGTGGCGTACTGCCGAACCTCGGACTGCGGTCGGCTTAGCGCGGAGATGCCTTCCGCGCTGGGAAGATGCTTGCGTGCAAACTCACGTCGCGTTTCTGCGCGGGGTCAACAACCTCGGCAGCAAGAGGGTCGCGATGGCGGAACTGCAGCAGGCTGTGGCCTCGATCGGCCACACCGACGTCAGGACGTACATCCAGAGTGGCAACGTGCTGTTCACTCCGCAGCGCACCGACAGCACGGCGGATGGCGCGGATACTTCGACACTGGCCTTCCAGCTCGAGCGCGTCATCGCCGATCGCATCGGCGTCCGGGCCCGTGCCGTGGTGCTCTCCCGCGACGAACTGGCACGCTGCGTGCGCGACAACCCGTATCCCGGCGAGACGAATCCAAAACTGCTGCACGCGGTATTCCTGCCTGACATGCCTGGGCCCGTCCTTGCGGCCTTTCTGGCCGAGGCGCAGCGGGCCGTGCAGGCGAGGGGTAGCCGGGACGAGGCGCGGGTGCTCGGCCGCACTGTCTACCTGCACACCCCGGACGGCTACCCGCCAAGCGAACTGCGCCGCGTGCTCGCCCGGGCGGGCGGACCGACCTCGGCCGCACTCGCGGGGACCGCGCGCAATTGGACGACGGTCAGCAGACTGGTCGAGTTGTGCGGAGCCTGACCTGCGGGCAAGTCCGTGCAGCGAAACGGCCCGCTCCGTGCGGAGCGGGCCGTTCCCGGTATTAGCGGCGGTCACGGTATGCGCGTGCGCGAGTTACCTCTGCGTCCGCGAGCCAGTCCACCGTCATGCGATGCCTTGTCAGGCCCACCGTCTCGAACTCGTCCCGGCCTTTGTCGGCACGCACGCCGATCGCCTGGAGCCCGGCGTTCAGTGCGGTGTTGCGCCGTGAGCGCGGTGGTAGCCGGGCTGGAGATCGGCTTCAATATCGCAGGTACCGGACGGTCCATAGAGCAGCGACCCGTCCTTCCAGCCGATGGCTTCACTGCTGCCCGGTCCGCCGAAGGTCTCGCTGTACAGGTACAGGGCCGTTCGCCTGGCGGACATGACCCGTGCCAGGACAGTCACCGGCTGCTTCAGGCTCCAGCCGTCCGGGATACGGGCATCGCCGACAGCTGCCGGATCCAGCCGCGCAAGCAACTCCTCCGTCACTGGAAGCATCGCCCAGCCCGGCGCCAGCGGCGCCAGCTCGAAGCCGCTGTGGAGCGTGACCGCGCCGGGGCTGACGATGACCGCTTCAATCACGGATGCCATGAGCTCAGTCTCCTCTCACGCCGCTCATCGGCTGTGGCCCTTGGCAGCACCTGCTAGCCCGTTATGAGCGGGATACTCGGCGCGTCCAACGCCGCCTTGCCAAGCTGGCGTCGTGCGGTAAATGACGAGAGCTGCGAGGTACTGATTGTGGCCACCTTCGTACTGATTCATGGCGGCGGAGATGTCGGGTGGTACTGGCATCTGGTCGAGCGCGAGCTGCGGCAGCGCGGTCACGACGTCCTTGCGCCTGATCTGCCCTGTGACGATGACACAGCCGGGCTGGCCGAGTACACCGAGGCCGTGGTGGCGGCGATCGGCAGCCGTCGCGGGCTGATCCTGGCCGCGCAGTCCTTCGGCGGTTTCACCGCCCCGCTGGTAGCCGCCCAGGTCCCCGTTGACATGCTGGTGCTGGTCGCCGGAATGATCCCGCTCCCGGGAGAGGCTCCCGCCGACTGGTCGGCGAACACCGGCTTCGACGAGGTCATGCGCCAGCAGGCGGGGCAATACGCGGGTGAGGATCTGATCTACCACGATGTTCCCGCGGCGCTAGCCGAGGAGGCCCGGCACCGCTCGCGCGACCAGTCGGATACCCCCGGCCACGCCCCGTGGCCGCTGGCTGCCTGGCCGGCCGTGCCGACCCGGTTCGTCTTGTGCACCCAAGACCGGTTCTTCCCGCCAGCGTTCATGCGGCGGGTGGTGGCCGATCGCCTGGGCATCGTTCCGGAGGAGATAGCCGCTGGGCACGCAGTTGCCCTCAGCCGGCCAAAGGAACTCGCTGGTCTGCTCGCCAGCTAGTAGTGGCAGACCATCGCGGACCCGCGCGGACGGCAACCTTGGGCCGGCAGAACCACCAACCTGAGCCGGGCGGCATCCGCGGCGGCCATCAGTCTTGACCGCCGAACCAGGTGGTCAGGGCGTCGCGCAGTCCGGTGTCGGTCCCATCTCCTACCCAGGCGACGTACCCGTCGGGGCGGATCACCACAGCGCCCGGGGCACTGACTGAGCCCAGGACCGGAAGCTCCCACGGGCCGCCGTAGTCAGCTTCGATGAGCTGGACCCGGTCGCTCCAGGGTGCGATGTCGAGGGCGTGGTGCCGATCGAGGTTGAGCAGCACCGGCTTGGCGCCGTGCAGGAGCTCATAGACGCGGAGCGGGCCACCGGCTGTTGCGATGTCCAGATCGGGCATCCGTCGTCCGAGCAGGGGATGCCCCGGTCCGAGGCCGTAATGGATGTCGAGACCCGACATCATGGCGGCGACATGCCGACGTGGCTCGTCCATGCTGAGGAGCTCGGTCATGGTGTCGCGCAGAGCGTGGTGACGGTCGCCGGGGCTGGTCAGTGCGACCTGGGCCATGGTGTTCTGCAACACTTCGGCGCCGACCGGATGACGTTCGTCGTGGTAAGTGTCCAGCAGTTGCTGTGGTGACGTTTCCTTGACCACCTGGGCCAGCTTCCATCCCAGGTTCACGGCATCCTGGACACCGGTGTTGAGACCCTGACCACCGAGGGGGGCATGCACGTGCGCTGCATCGCCCGCCAGCAGGATGCGTCCCTTGCGATACGACGCGGCCTGCCGGGTGTTGTCGGTAAAACGGGAAGTCGAACTTAGGCTGTGCACGCCGTAGTCCGTCCCGTCGGCGGCGATGAGTGCCTCACGAACGTCCTGCAGGGTGGGTTCGCCAGCGTGCTCGACCTGCCCTTCGGTCAGGACGAGCCGAATCCGATCTCCGCCCTCGGCGGGGCCGATTCCACCGCCTGGACGCAGGCCGAACTCCGGCCGCTCGGCCATCTCGACGTCCGCCATAAGCCAGCTCGTCGATGGGTCCCACCCTGCGAACTCAATGTCGGCGGCCTTCCTGATCACGCTGCGGCCCCCGTCGCACCCGACCAGATAGTCCGCTCGGATCGACGTGCCGTCGGACAGTACGACGTCGACGCCGGCGTCGTCCTCCGTGAACCCGGTCACCTCGCGTTCGCGCGTGGTCGGCACCCCGAGTTCCTGGACCCAGGTAGCCAAGAGACGCTCGGTCTGAATCTGCGGGAGGGCGAGCCCGTAGTTGTGGCGGGATGGGAAGTCACTGATGTCCAGGCGGATCCGGCCGAATCCCTGGATCTGCATCGCCTTCCCCGCCTGGAGAAACCGATCGGCGACGCCGCGCTGATCGAGCACTTCGATGGTGCGCGCGTGCAGACCGCCGGCGCGTGCGCGGTCGGGATCCGGACCGGCGCGTCGTTCGACGATGACGACATCGACCTCTGCCAGGGCCAGCTCAGCTGCCAGCATCATTCCTGTCGGGCCGCCGCCCGCGATCACCACCGCATGTCTGGCCATTGGCCGCTCCTTCGCTTCCGCCGCCCGCGGTTCAGGCTGAGTTTGTGCTGTGGTGGTCGCTCATCAGCCATTGACGCGGGTGCTGGCCAGCGATGAAACCGAGGTAGGGCGACGGCTGGTTGTAGCCGAGCAGTTCCTGCAGCCGCTGCGGCAGATGGCGGACCTGGGCTGGATCGGCGCTCAGCGCGTGTGCCTCGCAGGGGCGCAGCCATGGCTGCTGGTAGTCGATGACGACCCCGAGCCGGGTCGTCGAGCTGGCGTTGGCGCCGGCGCCGTGATACAGCCTGCCAGAGAAGAGCAGAACTGAGCCGGCGGGCATCTCCGCCGGCAAGGCATTGCCCGGATCCGGTTTCGATGTGCCCGGCTGGTGGCTGCCAGGGACAACAAGGGTGGCGCCGTTGCTGGCGGTGAAGTCATCGAGCGCCCAGATAGCGGTGAGCATCACATCGCGGTCGCGCGACAGCGGGTAGATGCCCTGTTCGTAGTGCAGGATCTGCGCGCTCTGCCCGGGGTGGACCTGGGTGGCATAGGTGAGGCTGAACTGGCTGCCCGGCCCGATGGCCTTCTCGACCACATCGAGCACGAGCGGGTCCAGCGCAGCCTGGTCCATGCAGCGGCTCCGGGCGAGCAGCGCCCACACCCGCTTGGTTCGGTCGCCGTCGAAGCCGGAACCCCAGCCGGAGGGCTCGAGCAGCTCGCTGAGCTCCGCTCGTGCCGTGGCCAGATCTGCGTCGCTTAGGCGGCGCGGGATCACCGCGTAGCCGCTGCGCTCAAGCTCTTGCACGACTTCGGTTGGGTTTGTCATAGCGTCAGTATCTCGGCTCTCGGCGTTGCCCTCCCTGTGCTGGGCCATCTCGATCCGGCTGATGTCCGGGATGGGCATGGGGACCGCAACCCAGCTCGGCTCGCTTGCGTTCTTCGCCACGGTGTGGGTGGTGATGATGGCAGGGATGATGCTGCCGGGCGCAGCCCCGAACGTGGCGCGGGCAGCGCGGACTCGCGGCAGGCGCGCGGTACCGGAGTTCACCGGGCCTTACCTAGCAGTCTGGGCGCTGGCGGGGGCCGTGGTTTTCGCCGCGTACCGGCCGCACGGGACGGTGGTCGCCGCGGTGGTGACGATCGCAGCAGGTACGTATGAGCTGACGCCGCTCAAGCGGCACTTCCGCCGCGGCTGCCGGGAGAGGTCTGCGTCGGGTCTCGGGTTCGGACTGTGCTGCGTGGGCTCCAGCGCCGGGCTGATGGCGATGTTCGTGGCGCTGGGCGTGATGAGCGTCGGCTGGATGGTCGTGACCGCCGTCCTGGTCACCGCCCAGAAGATCCTGCCGGGAAGGGCCGCGCTCGATGCGCTGCTCGCGCTCGCGATCCTCGCATTCGGCGTCGTGATCCTCGTGGACCCCACACTGGTCCCTGGTCTGACACCCGCGATGTGACACCTGATCGGCAGCCTGGCAAGGGCACGCCACCCTCGGCGAACACCAGGCAAAGACCGTGCGTCAGTTCCCGGTATTTCGTGCTGACTCGCCAGAACTGACTTTCCACCGGCTATGCCGCGGATCGGGTGGCGAGGCGAGCCAACGCTCGCCACGGGTATGGCCGCGACGGCTTGCGCTCGCGACT
This sequence comes from Streptosporangiaceae bacterium, assembly GCA_036495585.1. GTDB lineage: Bacteria > Actinomycetota > Actinomycetes > Streptosporangiales > Streptosporangiaceae > JAJYUU01. Next base: position 6,494 of record DASXMP010000059.1, on the reverse strand, counting down.
GCGAGGAACCCGGCGGGCAGGCCACCGGGTGGCCGGTCGGAATGCCGGAAGATCCTGACGCGGTGGACGCGGAAGATCCTGACGCGGTGTCGATTCAGGTCATGCCGTTCGTGGAGAAGGTGGAGGGTGGTCGCAGGGGCCCGCCCCGGCATAGGAGGAGACATGCCCGAGTACCTCATCGCTTTCAACGGTGACTGGGTGCCCGACCACACGGTCGAGGAGCTGCGCGAGAAAGCCAAGGCTGTCAGGGAGCTGGTGGCACGGATGAAGGCCGCCGGGGTCTTTATCTTCACCGGCGGCCTGGACGACGATGCCCCGGTCTTCAGCGTCGACGCGTCGACCGGCACACCCTTGTTCATTGACGGCCCGTTCGCCGAGACCAAGGAGCACCTTGGCGGCTTCGCCGTCGTGGATGTGGCCGACGAGGAGGCGGCGCGGCTGTGGGCCGGAAAGATCGCGGTGGCCTGCGGCTGGCCGCAGGAGGTGCGACGTTTCGGGGTCCCCATGGAGCTTCCGGAGACTTCTTAGCAAACTCGGCGGGCGCTCCCGCCGCGAGGTGACCCCTGCTCCTGCCGCGAGAACGCCCCTGCCTCGGCGGGGGCTCTCCTCCGGCCACCGTAGGTCGGTCAGCCTCCATTCACTCGGTAGCTCCCGCTGCGGAAATCGTCGGCAAGAGTGGGGCGGGACGGGTACCAGCCGAGTTCGGCCCGAGCTTTGCTCGCGTTGGTGCCCTGGTCGAGCAGAAGGACATCGGCGAAATTGTCACCTAGGCGTGACCGTGCCTCATCGTCGGAGCCAGCGACCGCTCCCGGCGCGCCGGATCCGACAGCAGCCGCCTCGGTGAGTTCGGCCACGGTAGCGTCCGATCCGTCACCGACAATGAAGCGACCTCGGGCCGACTCGTCTTCCAGGGCGCGCCGGAAAAAATCGGCTAGGTCCGCGGCGTGCACGGTGGACCAGTGCTGTTGCCCGGTGCCGAGCATGATCAGGTTGCCGTCGTCGTCGCGAGGCGAGCCCATAATGACACCGGGAACTCCTCCGCCGCCGTCCCCGTAGGCGACGCTGGAGACGATCACGATTCCACGCATATCCGGTGCATCGAGCACTCGGTCCTCGATCGGCTCTTTCCATGCGACCATCGCAGGCGCATTGATGGGAGACTCTTCGGTGATGTCGCGATTGTCACCGTAGATCCAGTCGCCGCTGATGTGGAGATACGGCTTGCCGGTGCCTGCGAAGGCATCAGTCGCCGCGTCGACTACTGCGGAGTCGAGGTCCGCGCTGGTAGCGTCGCCCGGACTGGCCGTGTGAATGGCCCCGTCGGAGCTGCTGAACCTATTCGTGACCGCCGTCCGGTCGTAGAGATCGACCACCCACGGTGTCGCACCCATGGCCGCGACCCTGTCCGCCTGGGCGTGGTCGCGGACAAGAGCGTTTACTTCATGGCCGTGCGCTTGCAGCTCAGTCAGGATGTGCGATCCGATGAAACCCGTAGCTCCGGTGAGTGTCACGTCCATAGCCAGGAGGTCCTCCTGTCCCGGATTGTGATGATTCACAGTCGGCCAAGACCTGGCTCAGCTCGGTGGACTCCATGCTCGCCAGTGGGGCCGAGGCTCGGGGCTTGAGCCCATGTGCCTACGAACATGGTCGATCGGTAGCAGGTGAGAGCGCATCACCGGGATCGGGTGAGCCGGGTTCTGGCGTTCAAGCTCTCAGTGAAGGACACCGAAGCGGCCGCTTGACAGCCGCAAGTCCTGCGGGCTGTAGGGCTAGCAAGCGTGAAGCGATACCTGGGCGGCTGCATGTCCGACAGCGGAGCCGCAAGCTAGCCCCGCGGCTTCCTCAACATCGGCAGCGGCTCGATGTCGTGCGGATTCGCCGAGATTCAGATCGAAGGTATTCTCAGGTCGCACTTCATGCGATTCTTGGAAAAGGTCTGCGGCTGACCACATAACCGGACACAAACCTCGGAGGCCCGTGGATGGCGAGGACCGTGCTCAGCGGCGGGCGAGTGTTTGACGGCACAGGCAGCGCGATAGGCGCCGCCGATGTGGTGATGGCAGAGGACCGGATCGTCGATGTCGGCGTCGGGCTGGACGGGGACGAGCAGGTCGACGTTACCGGCCTGACCTTGCTGCCTGGCTTGTTCGACTGCCACGTCCACGTGATGGCCTCCGGCGTCGACATGGTGCGACGACTGCAGCGTCCGTTCTCCTACCAGTTCTTCCAGGCAGCGCAAAACCTGGCGGCGACGCTGGACTGCGGTATCACCATGGTGCGTGACGCAGGCGGTGCCGACCTTGGCGTACAGCGCGCAGTCGACGACGGTCTGATTGATGGTCCCCGGATGCAGATCGCGATCACTGCACTAAGCCAGACTGGCGGGCACGGCGATGGCTGGCTGCCGTCGGGGATCACGACGTTTCTCATGTCGCCCCATCCGGGCCGCCCGCCAGGGCTCGTCGACGGTCCAGAGGAAGTACGCAAGCGAGTCCGCGAGATCATCCGCGCAGGCGCCAATGTCATCAAGGTGCACACGTCCGGCGGCGTGCTGTCGCCGCGCGACAGCCCGAAACACGCCCAGTTCCGGCCCGATGAGCTGGCAGCACTGCTGGCCGAAGCCGCGGCGGCCGGGCTGTCGGTGATGGCGCATGCGCAGGCGACGGACGGCATCAAGAACGCGGTGCGGGCCGGCGTGAGATCCATCGAGCATGGGATTTACCTGGACGACGAGGCCATCGACATGATGCTGGCGGCGGGAACCTGGCTCGTTCCCACACTGGTGGCTCCCCATGCGGTCCTCAACGCTGCACGCGAGGGCAGCCAGCTGCCTGAGGGCGTGGGCGCTAAAGCTCAGGAGGTCATCGCCGCGCACGCCGATGCGTTCGCACGCGCGGCCGCAGCCGGGGTCAAGATCGCCATGGGCACGGATACTGGCGTCGGGCCACACGGTAGCAACCTCGACGAGCTGCCGCTCATGGCGGCCGGCGGGATGACGCCTGCTCAGGTTCTGACCGCCACGACAAGTTCTGCGGCCGAGTTGCTAGGCGTTGCGGAGGACACCGGCACGATCGTGCCCGGCAAGCGCGCGGACATTCTCGTCCTGGCAGGTGACCCGTTCGACCTCGCACACATCAAAGAAAACATCCGCGCCGTCTACTCCGGCGGTGCGAAAGTACGCGGCTGATGCGGTTCCGGTAGCGGTGCGAACGCCGCGGCCGGCACCGGTCGGGGAATGGCCGGCGATCTGTCAAGTCGCGGTGCCGGGGGCGGTCGAGCTATCGCCAAGCGTAGAAGTCACGCAGGGCCCCGATTTGAGTACCGTGATGGCCCACCTCATTGAGCGTGCCTGCGATGAAGTACGTGGCCGAGTGCGCGGGACCCGGCGGGCCGGTAACGCACAGGCCGCCCCTTGGCGGCTCCGCCGCATACGTGTACCCGGCGGTCGTGGATTCGAGCTGGTCGTCATCGGCCCGCTCGATCGCCTCGCGGAGTTCCTGCCAGCCGTTACGCAACGCGGTGACGGCCTCGGCAGCGCTGGTGAAGATCGGGTGATGGGTTAGGTACGGGGACGTCCAGCCGCTGGCCATGGTGCGCGTCCCGCCTAGGAGGTCGATGTCGCACACGCGGCCTGGCATCGATCCGATATGCCAGTACAGCCAGGCGATGGTGGTCATCGGGATCGGGGCTGGCTCTGGGATCTCGAAGTCGACCACCCATTCGCCGGCTCCGAACGGGTTGGGCGTTGTGCACTGGTCTTGCCGGCGAATGCTCCAGCTTGTCGTGAAGGGCTCCCAGAAGAACTCATCATCGGTGAGGTCCCGCCAGGCGCGGGCAAGGGTGAAGAACTCGATTTTGTCCATCAATTCAAGCAACGTGTCGGCTCGTCTCCCGGTCATGAGCCGCATCGTACTCAACCTGGCTGCCCGAGCCTGGGTCCGCGACACAATCACGGCTCGTTTACTGCCCGCCTCGTCAGAGGTGCTGCCGCAGCCAGGAGTGAACTTCGTGGACCCGGCGTTCCTGGAGTGTGAGGTGCCCGTCCTCACCGAGCAGTCGGGCTTCGACTCTCGGGATGTGCGTGGCTAGCCATTGGCCATGGGCGAGGGGAACGAACTTGTCCTGCTTGCCGTGCAGGAGCAGTACCGGGATCGAGATGTCGGAGACCTCGAATCCCCACGGGCGGATCAGGCCGTAGCTGTCGTCCCACCATCCCTGGCTACCGGGCGCGAGTGCCTCGTGGTTGGTGCGGATTGTGTACTCGGCCAGTTCGCCTGTCATCGCGGCGGCGTCTGCGGGCGACAGGAAGGGGGCCCATAGCTGGGTCAGGTCGCTGGCTGTCATAGCCAGTTCTTCCTTCCTGCCCTCGGCCAGACCGGCACGTACCGCGTCGGGATCGGTGAGCGCCCGCCGGTATGCATCGGCGGCCTGAAGGCCATCGAACCAGTCCAGCCCTTCGGCGTCGTAAGGCGCAAACGACGCCAGCGCAGCCACAGCAGTAACCAGCTCGGGGAGCAAGGCCGCGCACGCCAGCACACGCGGCCCGCCGCCAGAAAGCCCCCACATCGCCAGCTTGCCGATCTCAAGCGCGGCGCAAATGGCCATGACGTCGGCTGCGCAATCGGCAACAGTCCGTCCCGGCTGCGGAGTTGAGCGGCCATACCCGGGCCGGTCATAGCTGATCAGCCGAAGACTCTGCGCTGCGGCATCCGCCACGTTGGGGCCATACAGGTGGCGCGACATGGGAGTGCCGTTGTGCACGAGCACCGGGCTGCCCGCAGGATCACCGCCATCCCAGACCGCGAGGTCGCGTCCATCAGGCGTGCGAACGATCCGCTCCATGCCAATTTCCATGTCTCGAGCCGCATACGCCAGCCCCTAGGCCGTGGAGCCAAGCGAAAACGATCCCGCGACCGTACCAAACGAGGCCAGCCCTGGGCGAAATGATTCCCAGGGCAGAGCGCCCCGCGGGAAGCGCCGTTGCGGTGGAGCGCGCCGGAGCAGCCCCTAGCGCGTCCTCGGCCCTAGATCCCGTGCACGCGGCAGCGGCGGCCGCGTTGGCAACGAATCCGTGCCAGCCGGGTCACGATCCAGAGCGCGGGGTTCCGGCCTGCGCGGCTTGCTGCTTCGGTGGGAATTAGGCCTGGTTGCGGAGGCAGGGTGAGCGAAGACGTCGTCGAGCGGCGGCGGCCATCAGATCATCGCCACCGACAGGCCGGTGATGGCCAGGTCGCGTAGACCTTGCGGGGCCGGGTTGAAGAACGCCCAGCAATAGGCGACGTTCATGACCAGCCCGTCGCTGGTCCTGTCAGGTCTGGTGGCTATCCGCGTTCTTTGCTGCTTCGGCTTTTGCTGCTTCGCCGCGCGCCTGGCCTTTCCTGGCGAAGTACCGTCCCATCGCGAGCGATCCCGCGATGCCCAGCCCGGTCGCGACTAGCGGCAGAGTCTGGTCGTAGTTGTAGGCGGTGGAGAACTTAGCCTGACGGATGATCAGGGCCGTGACCCCGGCTTGGACGAGGAACACTGCGGCCCACCAGTAGCTGATGATGTACATGCTGGTGCGGAATTCCCGGTACGAGGTCCACATCATGTCGAAGACGGCCATGCCCTCGTGGGTGCCGTCCGTGGCGTATCGCTGGGCGAAGTAAAAGACGACCGGTTTGCGGGCAACGACGCAGGAAGCCAGGAAGATCAGCCCGACCAGGGCGGTGGCCGCACAGTCCTTGTAGAGCAGCACTTTGGGGCTGGTGCTGCCGAGCAAGGCGATGACCGCCGACACTGCGGTGAACGCGAAGATCGACGCCGAGGCGCCGCTGAGCCTGCGTGCCCTAACCCAGATTGTTATCCCGCCCGCGATCGGGCCGAGACTGCCGGCCAGGTAGGCGACCACATCGCTGGCACCCATCGCGCGGGCCAGGTGAAACAGCCCGATGCTGCCGCCGATCTCCATCGCGGTGACGATCAGGTTGAAGACCATCCCTTTCTTGGCGGGATGGTCTTTCAGCCGTTGCTCAATCTCGTCATGCACCGTCGGTACCTGAGGGGTCATATCCCAAGCGTAGGGGAGTCGTCCCGTCGGCCCGGGTCATGAACCCGCCCGGCGCTACACCAAATCACCGCGTAGTGGCGGTGCATTGGTCCGTGTTATAGGGCGGGTGGCTTTCCGCCTCAGCGCCGGTTGGCGGCAGGATGCATTTCGCTTGTCAGTTCGGCGCGGCCCCGGGCGCGGGTTATCGCGGCGCTGGTATTCCGAAGTCCGGTACAGCAGAGCCCTGCAGTCTCGCCGCAGGGGCCCTGCTGCGCGGGGTCGTTCCTGCCAGGAGCCCGGGTTTTTAGTGCTTCGGTTCTGGTCCGGTGCGGTCGGTGCTGGCGGCCTCGAAGCGCGCCTTGCCTTTCCTGGCGGAGCGCCGGCCGAGCGCGATCGATCCGAGGATCCCGAGCCCGGTCGCGACCAGAGGCAGGATCTGATCGTAGTTATAGGCGGTTGAGTAGTC
>DASXMP010000058.1:0-30498 GCA_036495585.1 Streptosporangiaceae bacterium | reverse complement strand
CGACCCATCGCCACGTAGCTGGGCCGGTCACCGGGCTGTGCAATAGAGCCAACGCTGTCACGGCACCATCCTGCCGCCGCGCGGGGGTCGAGCAACCCGCCGTGTGTGAGCAGCTGAGCCGGATTGCCAGGGTCTGGCGCGGAAGGTGATGGCCGGGCCGTCGGCGCACTGCAGCCGGAGCGGGCCCAAACGCGGGGTGCCGTCGAGTCGGCGCAGGGCATCGCCGGGCTCGATGTAGTTGAGGAATCCGCGGTGACGCGGTCTTCGCTGGGCTGCGATCCTGGCACGCATGAGAAACCCGGGAGGCGGCGCCAGCCCAGGCAGACCGGCGAGCAACCGCGGCGTGCCTCAGCACGTGAGCACGCGCAACGCGAGCTTCCAGCAGTGGCAGGCGCTGCTCAGCAACCGGAGCAAGCGATCGCGCACCGGCGAGTTCCTGGTTCAGGGCGTCCGGCCGATCAGCCAGGCCGCCCAGCACGGCTGGACGTTCCGCGCGGTGCTGCACGATGGCCGCGCTCAGCCGTCGGCGTGGGCGAGGCAGCTCTGGGAATCGACGGATGCCGACCGGTTCATCGTCGCGCCAGAACTCATGCAGGAGCTGGGCGAGAAGTCCGAAGGCACGCCCGAGCTGCTGGCGATCGTGGAGATGCCGCCCGATGACTTCGGCCGGATCCAGGCGGACAGCGACCTGCTGGTCGCCGTTTTCGACCGGCCCGCGAACCCGGGCAACGTCGGCACGCTCATCCGGTCAGCCGACGCGTTCGGCTGCTCCGGGCTGATCGTCACGGGGCATGCAGCAGACCCTTACGATCCGCGCTGCATTCGGGCCAGCACCGGTTCGATCTTCAGCGTGCCGGTCGTGCGATCCGAGTCGCACGGAGAGGTGCTGGCGTGGGTCGAACAGCAACGGCAGGCAACCGGCCTGGAGATCCTGCTCGTCGGCACCGATGAGCAAGGGCAGACCGAGCTGGCTGACGTCGATCTGACCGCGCCGCTGCTGCTGGCGATCGGCAAGGAGACCACCGGTCTGACCGCGGCCTGGCGGGAGCACTGCGACGTGCTGCTGCGCATTCCGATGCGTGGCTCGGCTTCGTCACTCAACGCGGCGACGGCCGGGTCGATCCTGCTCTACGAGGCGATGAAGCAGCGGACGGCTAAGGGGTGACGGCGGCAGCCGCACGCGGCAGCAACGGCCCGTGTTCCAGCCGCGGCAGCACGTGCCGGGCGAACAGGTCGCACTCGGCCGTATTCGGGTACCCGGACAGGACGAACGACTCCATGCCGAGATCGGCGTAGGCCTGCAGCTTGGCCAGGACCTGGTCCGGGTCCCCGACAATTGCCGCGCCCGCGCCGGATCGGGCCCGGTTGATGCCGGTCCACAGGTTCGGCTCGGCAAACCCCTCATCGTCCGCCTGCTCCCGGAGCTCACCCTGGCGCAGCTGGCCGGTGGAAGTCGGATGCAGGGAAGTCTTCATGATCTTGTGTCCGGTCTCGTCATCCAGCATCGACACCAGGCGCCGCGCAGCGGTCCGCGCCTCAGCCTCGGTCTCCCGCACAATCACATGCGCGCGATAGCCGAACCGGAGTTCGCGCCCATAGCGCGCGGCCCGCGCTCGCATGTCGGCAAGGACCGCCGCGACCCCGTCCATCGTGTCCGGCCACATCAGGAACACATCGGCGGCCTGGGCGGCCACGTCCCTGGCCGCCTCGGACAGGCCGCCGAAGTAGAACGGCGGGCACCCGCCGCCACCGGTGGCGATCCGCGGCGGGTCCAGCCTGAGGTTGTAGAACTCCCCCTGCACGTCCACCGGCTTGCCGTCGAGCAGGTCGCGGAGGATGCGCATGATCTCCAGCGTTCGCCGGTACCGGGGCGCCGACTCGAGCTGCTCGCCGGGCATGTCGGAGGAGATGATGTTAAGGGTGAGACGGCCGCCGAGCATCTCGTCCAGGGTGGCGATCTGACGAGCGAGCTGGGGCGGCCACATCTCCGCCATCCGAACCGCGACGAGCAGTTGCATGCGTCGCAGCAGCGGGGCCACCCCGGCGGCGAAGGCTGTCGCGTCGATGCCGACCAGGTAATTAGAGGGCAGCAGCAGGTTGTCGAAGCCGCCCTCCTCCGCACGCAGCACGATGTTCCGGCAGTGTTCCCAGCTAGATAGCAGGGCGGGATCTGGCACGCCCAGGAATTCGTAGTCGTCGTCACAGGTCGAGCCGAACCAGGACACCTCGCAGGTCATGTCAATACCCTACCGTTCTGGTATACAACCCGCTCGGGCGGGGCGGAACCGCCGAAGCCCCGCCGGATCAGGCGTGCAACACCGCGTTGAGGCCGGTGAATGTGCTCGACTTCCAGGGCACTGCCTCGACGTTACCGCGCACGCTGTGACGGCGGAACAGGATGCCGGGCTGACCGTTGAGCTCGATTGCCTTGACGACCTGGCCGTCTGGCAAGGTGACCAGCGTCCCCTTCGTTACATAGAGCCCGGCCTCGACCGCGCAGTCGTCGCCGAGCGAGATGCCGATGCCGGAGTTCGCGCCCAGCAGGCAGCGCTTGCCGATCCGGCAGATGTTCGTGCCGCCGCCGGACAGCGTGCCCAAAATCGACGACCCGCCGCCGATGTCACTGTCGGCATCGACGACGCTGCCGGCCGTGATCCGGCCCTCGACCATGGCCGGGCCGAGCGTGCCCGCGTTGTAGTTCACGAAGCCCTCGTGCATGACCACGGTGCCCTCGGCCAGGTGGGCGCCGAGGCGCACGCGGCTCGCGTCAGCGATACGGACGCCGGACGGGTTCACGAAGTCGGTCATTCGCGGGAACTTGTCGACGCCGTGCACGACCAGTGGCTTACCGTCCATGCGCCGGGTCGCGCGGATCCCCGCCAGGTCGTCCGGATGCACTGAGCCGATGTCCGTCCAGGCGACGTTGCCGAGTTGGCCGAAGATCCCGTCCAGATTCACCCCGTGCGGTCGCACCAGCCGGGCCGACAGCAGGTGCAGCCGCAGATAGACATCCGCGACGCCGTCTGGCGGAGCGTCGATGTCGATGCTCGTCCGCACCAGCTCGAATCGGACATGCCGCGACTGGTCTGCATGGGCGGTCAGTTCCAGGTCCGCATCCGGCGCCTGGCCGAGTGCCATCTCGGCGTACCAAACCTCCAGCACCGCATCCCGTCTGGTGCAGATCGTCGCGATGCCAACCCCGTGTGCCTGCATGGCCGCGCACGCTAGCACGCCGGCGTTCGCGTTGGTAATCTGGGTTTGCAGCGCGGCGGGAGGTGGTGCCCTATGCCGGATTCGTCCGTGGCACCGCTTCCCGCCACTGCTTTTTGAGCCGCTGCAAGTGCTACCCGAGGCAAGCGGTGCAGGCCCGCTTTCAGCCTCGGAGGTAGCTCTTGACCAACTTCACTGACACGCCTGGCTTCGAGCCGGTGCAAGCTGTCGCGTCCTTGCTGACCGCTCTTACCGTGCCGTACTGGATCGCCGGGGCTGGGCCATCGACCTCGCCGCTGGCGCCGTGACCCGCGAGCACGCTGATGTCGACGTCATGATCCTCGAGCGCGACGAACACGCGCTGCGGGCCGACCTAGCCGGCGTCGAGTTCGCGCTCCGCGAGGGCGACCGCCCGGCCGGACCATGGCCGCCCGGCCAGCGGCTGACCGCCGGCCTGCACCGGCTCGTGCTCACAAGTAACAGCCTGCCGACGGCGGCAGAGGTGATCGTCGGCAGCGCGGTTGGCACCAACTGGGTGTTCCATCGCGGCTCGGCCGGCCCGCGCCGACCGCTCGCCGCGATCACCCGGACCTGGCGGGCCATCCCCTATCTGGCACCCGAGATCATCCTGTTCCTCAAGTGCCTGGCCGACCGGCCCAAGGACCAGCACGACTTCGATGTTGCCTGGCGCCTGCTGGACGGTGAGCAGCGCGCCTGGCTGCTCGCGGGCATCGAGAGCCGGAGCCGGTCCGCCCGGAGCCGGGCAGGCCTCGCGCCCGCACCGCACCCGTGGGCCGAGGTGCTCGCTGCAACCTAAGGAAACGGGCCCCCGACCGACAACGTCGCGGGCCCGCTCGCAGCACACCTCAGCACATCTGGTGCAGCCAGCCATAGCGGTCAGGCCGAGTGCCCTGCTGGATACCAACGAGGTCCTCGCGCAGTCGCGTCGTCACTGGCCCCGCGCCGCCGTCGCCGACTGTCCACTCGCCGTCCGCCGAACGCACAGTGCCGATTGGCGTGATCACCGCGGCCGTGCCGCAGGCAAATACCTCAGTGATCTCGCCGGAGGCGCAGCCTCGCTGCCAGTCGGTCACCGACACCCGCCCCTCGGCCGCCGGGATCCCAAGGTCGGGCCCGAGCTTGAGGAGCGAGTCCCGGGTAATGCCCTGCAACAAGGTCCCGGTCGCAGCGGGCGTCACGATCCGGGCGTCTGCGCCCGAGCCGTAGACGAAGCAGATGTTCATCCCGCCCATCTCCTCGACCCACTGACGCTCTGCCGCGTCCAGCCAGACAACCTGGTCGCAGCCGTGGTCGAGAGCCTGCTGCTGACCGGCGAATGCGGCCGCGTAGTTGCCGCCACATTTCGCTTCGCCAGTGCCGCCGGGCGCGGCCCGGCTGTACTCCCGCGAGATCCAGACGGTGACCGGGTGGACCTCGCCGCCGAAGTACCCGGCTACCGGCGAGGCGAGCACCGAGTAGAGGTAGCTCGAGGACGGGTGGTTCACGCCGAAGCCCCGGGCCGTACCGATCATGAATGGCCGCAGGTACAGGCTGTGGCCGTCAGTCGTCGGCACCCAGTCGCGGTCCTGCGCGACCAGGAGGTCCAGCGACCGCACGAACAGTTCCGCTGGCAGGCGCGGCATCGCCATCCGGTCGGCCGAGTGGTTGAACCGGGCCGCGTTCGCGTCCGGCCGGAACGCTGCGATCGAGCCGTCCGGCTGCCGGTAGGCCTTTAGCCCCTCGAAGATCTCCTGCGCGTAGTGGAAGACGACGGTGGCCGGATCGAGCGTGAGCGGCGCGTAGCGCTCGATCCGGGCGTCGTGCCAGCCGTCCCGCTCGGTCCACCGGATCGTTGCCATGTGATCGGTGAATACGACGCCGAACCCCGGAGCTACCAGCAGCTGCGCCCGCTCAGCGGCGGACGTGGGCGCCGCACTTGCGCGAATCTCGAACTCAGGCTCCTGGGCTGGGCTTGCGGTCACGGCCGGCTGTCCTTTCAGTTATCGGTGGTCGTTGCAGCGCCGCCACCGTTATCGCGGCGGTCGAGCGCTTCTTGCACTGCGTCGAGCGCGCACCGCTGCGTGCGGGCGCGGTCGGTGTCGCTGGGTTCGTGGCTGGACTTGGCGGTCGACATGGCTGGCATCAAAGCTCCCTCGCACGGGTGTCCCGGATTTGTCAGGCTCTGCCAGCTAGGCGAACCGCGAGCCTTAAGAACATGTGCGGGTGACACGGCGACGTTCCCTGAAAGGGTCTTACAGGAAGGGAACGAGCGTCTGAAGGCATCGCAGCCAGCGCCTCATCGCCGTAGCGGGGTGCTGGCCTGCCCGAAAATCAGGTCCCGCTACGGCTGCTAAGGATAAGTACGAAGCGCCGCATGACTCATTGATGGTAGCGCAGATTGCTTGGACTTCCAACGATCGTGGCGCGGGCAGGCCAGCGGCAGTACGCTGGGCGCAGCGGCAGCGCACCACCTGCCCGCTTCCGAGCCATCAGCCGGCCCGCGCCGGGGTGGCGACGAGGACAAGGGTCAACGACTCGGGTGCAGTTCTTTCCGTCATGTCATTCACCGTGGCGGGCAGACGCGGGCGGTCCCGCCGGGAAGAAATGACCATGACTCGCGATAAGGCATTCAAGAACGCTGTCCGTCAGCGCATGGCGCAGACAGGTGAGCCCTACAGCGTTGCCCGCCATCAGGTCGCCAGCGGTACCGGCGACCCCCTTGAGGACCTCCTGCCGGACAGCACCGCGCCGCAGGACATGCCCGCCGAAGACATCGCAGCTGAAGATGTCGATTCGCCAGCGGGCCAGCCGGAAGACGTCATCGGCGGCCAGGCGGCCGGGCGCCCGCGAACTGTCCACGGCGAGGACTGGTACGCCAGGGTCGCTGATGACGCTGGCATCACGCTCGCGGAGATCAAGGCGCAAGAGCGCGCGGATCTCGCACTGGAGCGTGCCGACCGGGCCCGGCAGACTGCGGAGCGGGCCAGGGCGCAGGCCGAGCAGGCCCAGCTTGCCGCCGAGCTGGCCCGGGAAGCTGCCGACGGGGCTCAGCAGCTGGCCGACGACGCGCACGAGTGGACTGACCAGGCCGAGCAGCGACGGCTGGAGCGTCGCGCTGACCTGACCCAGGAACAGGCCGACCTCGCGCAGGAGTCGGCCGATCAGGCCGAGGATCACGCCAGCGAGGCCCAGGACCGCGCTGACGAAGCGCAGGACCTAGCCGACGAGGCGCAGGACGAGGCAGACGAGGCTGCGGAGGAAGCGGACGAGGACGCCCCGCGCCGAGCGTCCGGACGCCACGGCGTCTTCGGACCGGACGGGCCATTCGGACCCGACGGGCCGTTCGGACCGGACGGCGTGTTCGGACCGGACGGCGTGTTCGGCCCCGATGGGCCGTTCGGCCCGGGCGGGCCGCTTGGCCCGGGCGGGCCACTGGGTCCGAACGGTCCGCTTGGTCCGGGCGGTCCGCTCGGCCCCGGCGGTCCATTCGGTCCGGACGGACGAGTGGGCGGCGCCACCGGCCGGTTCGCCGACCGGCTGCAGGCGCGGCTGGCCCGGGCACAGGAACGGGTCGATCGGCTACGGGAGCGAGCAGATGGTTTCGCGGCTGATATGGCCGGCTCGGCGACCAACGCCGCAGAGACGGCCAGCTCGCGGCCCGACGCGACCGACGCCGATCAGGAGTGAGCTAGCGGGCTGCGCCGCCACCATGATCACCGTGGGGCATCAGTGCCGGGCTATCCGCTGCCGGTTGCGGGTGGCTCGGCACCCCCGGCGGGCTGGAGAGCAGCAGCGGCGATCTGAGCCAGGTGCACCGGCTTCGCACCGGTCCCCTGCCGGATCTGCGTGCGGCAGCTGTAGCCATCGGCGATGACCTGGACGTCGTCGGCCGCGGCGCGGACCGCTGGGTAGAGGACGCGTTCGGCGCACGCCTGCGATATCTCATAGTGGCCGCGCTCAAAGCCGAAGTTCCCGGCCAGCCCGCAGCAGCCTGAGTCCAGCACCTCGGTGCGCACACCGAGGGCGGCCAGCACCTCGCGGTCGGGGTCGTAGCCGAGATCGGCGTGCTGATGACAGTGCACCTGCGCGATCGCCTGCCGCGACCCGCCACGGTGTCGTGTCCGGGGCGTGTCTCCGGCGGCGCTGGCGCCGTTCGCGTCCTCACCGGTGGCCGCGCTCAGCTCGGCAGCATGCGGCTGCAGCACCTCCGCCAGGGTGCGGACGCCAGCGGCCAGTTGCGCGGCCGCTGGGTTGCCTGGCAACAGTTCGGTCGCCTCAGCGCGGAGCGCGGCCGTGCAGCTCGGCTCGAGTCCGACGATCGGAACTCCGGCGGCTAGCCACGGCCCCATGGTGCGGAGCGTGCGCGCCAGGACACGCTTGGCGGTGCCGAGCTGCCCAGTGCTGACCCAGGTAAGGCCGCAGCACACGGGGCGCCGCGGCAGCTCGACCTGATAGCCGAGCGCCTCCAGGGCGGCCACTGCGGCCCGGCCGATCTCCGGCTCCAGGTAATTAGTGAAAGTGTCCGGCCAGAGCACCAGCCGACGCTCCGGCGTGACCGATCCCGGCGGGCGGCCGCCGGAGCCCCGGCGGTGGAACCACGACTGCAGCGACTCGGCAGCGAGCGGCGGGATGTCCCGCTCGGCCGCGATCCCGCCGAGGCGCTTGCCGGCGCTAGCCAGCGCCGGCCGCCTCGCGGCGCGGTTGGCCAGCCCCGTGGTGCGAGTACTGGCCAGCAGACGCAGCCAGGTCGGCAGCCAGCCCAGCGCATAGTGCGCGCTCGGACGGATGCGGCCCGCGTAGCGCTGGGCCAGGAACTCGCTCTTGTACGCGGCGATGTCCACGCCGACCGGGCACTCGCTCTTGCAGCCTTTGCACGACAGGCACAGGTCGAGTGCACCAGCGACATCGTCGGCGTGCGCGGCGTCCAGTCCGGACCGGCCGCTGGCAAACTCGAACAGCAGCCGCGCCCGGCCGCGGGTCGAATGCTGCTCGTCGCCGGTGGCCCGGTAGCTCGGGCACATCACCCCGCCGTGGCTGGACAAGCAGGCGCCGACACCCACGCACCGGCGAGCGGCCGCCTCCAGACTGCCGCCGTCGTGCGCCAGTGCCAGGTGGGTGCGGCCGCCCGGTCGCGGCCCCTCGACGTGCACGCGGAGGTCAGCGTCGAGCCGTCGGGGCCGCACGACCGTGCCCGGGTTCATCTTGTCCTGCGGGTCCCAGATGTCCTTGAACTCCGCGAACGCCTCGATCATCTCCGCCGGGTACATCCGCGGCAGCAGCTCGGCGCGGGCCTGGCCGTCGCCGTGCTCGCCGGACAGCGAGCCGCCGTGCGCCGTGACGAGATCAGCAGCCTCCTCCACGAACCGGCGGAACGCCGCGATGCCTGGCTGGCTCAGCAGGTCGAAGTCGATCCGGACGTGCACGCAGCCGTCGCCGAAGTGGCCGTAGTACGCACCACGGCGGCCGTGGTCGTCGAGCAGCTTGCGGAAATCACGCAGGTAGGCACCCAGGCGCTCGGGCGGCACCGCGGCGTCCTCCCAGCCTGGCCAGGCCTCGCGGCCGTCGGCGCCGCGAGTCAAGATTCCCGCGCCGGCCTCGCGGATCGCCCACAGGCTGCGCATGCGGGCAGGGTCGACGACGGTTGTCGCGACGCCACCGAGCTCCGCGCCGCGGGCGGCGATCCCGGCTGCTGCCGCTTGCGCCTCGGCGGCGCTGCTCCCGCCGGTCTCGATGAACAGCCACCCCTCCCCCTCGGGCAGCAGGCGATGACGCTCGTCGGCGGGCCGGGCGGCGCGTAGCGCGGCGATGAGCGAAACGTCCATGCCCTCGATCGTCAGCGGCGCCAGGTCGAGGAACCCCGGCGCGGCATCGGCGGCCGCGAATGCGTCCCGGAAGCCGACCACGGTCAGGGCCCGGCTGACCGGCAGCGGCACCAGGGTAACCGTCGCCGCCAGTACCGTGACGCACGTCCCCTCGGTGCCGGTCAGCGCCCTGGCCAGATTGCAGGCGTTTTCTGGCAGCAGCTGATCCAGGTTGTAGCCGGAAACGCGCCTGGTCAGTTTGGGCGTCTGCGCCCGGATGACCGCACCGAGGCCGCCAGCCATCGCGGCCACGCGCTGGTAGATCCGGCCGACCTCGCCGCCGGCGGCCGCGCGGGCCCGGAGTTCCGCGGGCGTGACCGGCCCAGCCTGCAGGCGGGTGCCGTCGAAGGTGATGACGTCCAGACTGGCCACGTTGTCGACAGTCTTGCCCCAGGCGACCGAGTGCGATCCGCAGGCGTTGTTGCCGATCATGCCGCCGATCGTGCACCGGCTGTGCGTGGAGGGATCGGGGCCAAACGTCAGCCCGAACGGCGCCGCCGCCGCCCGCAGGTCGTCGAGCACGACGCCTGGCTGCACCCGGGCGAGCCGCCGCTCCGGGTCGATCTCCAGCACTTCGCGCAGGTGGCGGGAGAAGTCGATGACAACCGCCTCGTTGACGGCCTGGCCACCGATGCTGGTGGCCGCGCCGCGGGGCAGGATCGAGACCTCGTGACGGCGGCAGATCTCCAGCGTGGTCAGCACGTCGTCGAGATCCACCGGCTGCACCACGCCGACCGGGACGTGCCGGTAATTCGAGGCGTCAGCGGCGAACAGCGAGCGGCTGGTCCGGTCGAAGCGCACTTCGCCCCTGACCTTGGCGGCTAGGTCCTCCCCCAGCGCGCGGCCTGCGCTGGCTGTCGTAGCAGTCCGGGTCGCGCTGCGTGGACCGGGATCCGGCATCGGGCTGTGCCTTTCGGCGCCGCGGATGGCTGCATCGAAGCGGCGAGGAGTACGGCTGCTGGAGAGCAACGAATCTAGCAGCCCGCGGGCGGCATTCCCGGCTTGCGGCCACGGCAGCAGCGCCAGGCTTCTCCAGCCGGCCCGAAATGGGCGCTGATCTGCCAGGTCGATCCGACCGGCAGATCAGCGCCCGGGGAAGCCGGCGCTCGGCCCTAGCTCGTGAAGTGCTCGAAGACGTGACTGAAGTACCAGTCCGGCTGGGTGATGCCAGAGCAGGTGCCTGCGCCCTGGGTGCCGGGGCAGCCGCCGTTGTCGCGCTCCAGCGCCCAGAACGAGACCAGCCCGAGCCCCTGTCGCTGCGCCCAGTGCAGGATCGTGCTCGCGTCGGCCTGCGAGAAGGTCTCGTCCGGACCGAAGTCATCGATGCCGGGCATCTCAGTGACGCCGATCATGTGCCAGAGCTGCCTGGCCGATGCCGTCGGGTAGAGCCCCTGCAGCTGACTGAACAGGCCGGCTGCCGCGGTCTCGGTGTCGGCCACCATGTCCTGCGCGGTGCCGAGGAAGTAGTCGAAGGTCAGCAGGTTGACGGTGGAGATCTTCGCGTGGTCGGCGACCGCGTTCTGGAGCACCGCCAGGCCGGAGGGGGCCAGACCGGTCGGGAACGTCGGCAGCGTGTAGGAGAACTGGATCCGCACGTGGCGCGCGGCCGCCCACGACTCCACCTCGGCGATCGCCTCGTTCCGGCGGTTGATGCCCGCGGTGTTTGTCACCGAGTCACCCTCCACGTCGAGGTCGATGCGCGGCACGTGGTAGGTCGTGATCAGGATCTCGTACACCTGCGCGATCGCCGGGACGCTCGCGCAGCTATCGGCGATTTCGGTGCCGGTGGTGTCGGCCGTGAACCCGCCGAAGGACGGGATGACGTTGCCCCCGGCCTTCTGTACCGCGGCGATGTCGCTGCCGAAACTGGCGGCCGAAATCGGCAAGGTGGTGTCGCCGTTCCAATAAGCGGTGCAAGATCCTGCGGTCGCGGTCTGCAGGAACGCCAGCGACAGGTACCGGCTGCCGGACTGCTGTGCCAGCGCCGCGATGCCGGTGGTGGGGTCGCCCGGGGTCGTGTTGTAGGTCTCGAAGTACGGCGCGAAAACCTGGGCTGGGAGCGCGCTGATGTGCAGGTGATTGTGCCCAGCGGCGCCAGTGCTGGCACCAGCCGGGCCGGCGGCGAAGGTGACCGCGGCGGCGGTCACCCCGGCGGTCAGGGAGGCGAGGGCGGTGAGCAGGACGGCATGTCGTCGCATAAGCGGGTCCCTTGACTCGAGGGGCTAGAGGGTACGCCGAATCAAATAGGAAACTTTCCTATTAGATTTGACCGCGACGCTATCCCCGCCGCACAACACCGTCAAGAGGCATGACCAGAACGGCTGCCGCGTTCGGTTACGGTGAGGCTGGAATGGCAGCGCGAGAAGGCAGGGACACCGAGGTCCGGCCGCGCCCGGCCAGCACAGGAGTGACTGCATGGAGATCAGCGGCCCGCAGGCCGGTCGAGGCCCGGTGCTCGAGCAGGATCCACCCGCGGCGCAGGATCAGCTCTCGGAACCCGGCGATCACGACGACGTCCTCGGGGTCCTGGATGAGATCCAGCAGCGAGTGCTGTGGCTGGCGACCCGGATCGTGGATGCGGCGAACCATGACCGGCAGGTCAGCGATGGGGTCAAGGTGGGTGGCCACCAGGCTTCCAGCGCAAGCGTCGTGACGATACTGACCGCGCTGTACTTCGCCTATCTGGACGGGCCGGACCGGGTCAGCGTAAAGCCGCATGCCTCGCCTGTGTTCCATGCGATCCAGTACCTGCTCGGCAACCTGGACCGCTCCTACCTGACCACGCTGCGGGCATTTGGCGGCTTGCAGTCTTACCCGAGCCGGACCAAGGACCCCGATGCGGTGGACTTCTCCACCGGTTCGGTGGGCCTCGGCGCGGCGGCGCCGCTGTTCGCCGCCGCCACTCGCCGATATGTGGACGCGCACTTCGGCCCGCGTCCGCGCAGCCGTTTCGTTGCCCTGATCGGCGACGCCGAGCTGGACGAGGGCAACATCTGGGAAGCTGTCGCTGACCCGGCCACCGACGGACTCGGTGACGTGATGTGGATCGTCGACCTGAACCGCCAGTCGCTGGACCGGGTCGTGCCCGGGGTGCGGATCGACCAGTGGAAGCAGCAGTTCGCCGCCGCGGGCTGGCACGTCGTCGAGGCCAAGTACGGCCGCGCTCTGCAGGCCGCATTTGCCCGGCCAGACGGCGACGCCCTGCGCGCCTGGATCGACGCGATGCCGAACGAGCAGTACCAGTCCCTGTTCGGGCTGCCCGCCGATGCGGTCCGCGACCGCTTCCTCGACGGCGCTCCCGAGGCGGTCACCCGGTTCTGCGCTGGCATCCCGGACAGCGAACTGGCGCCGCTGGTCACCGACCTGGCCGGGCATGACCTCGGCTCGCTGCTGGCGGCGTTCGCCGCCTGCGACGCGGAGAAGGACCGGCCGAGCGTGCTGTTCGCCTACACGATCAAGGGCTGGGGCCTGCCCATCGCCGGTAACCCCCGCAATCACTCGGCGCTGCTCACCACCACGCAGACTGACCAGCTGCGGGACAACCTCGGGCTGACTGCCGCGACCGAGTGGGACCGGCTCGACCCGATGACCTCGGCCGGGCAGTGGGCAGCCGCCCGCCGAGAGCACCTCGCCCGGGCGACCCCTCATCATGGCGGGAACGTCGCCGTGGTACCCGATGCCGTCGGCCTCCGCGCGGCCCGCCTGATCTCCACCCAGGAAGCGTTCGGGCGGATCCTCGTCGACCTGTCCCGCGTCGAGTCGACGGCTCCCTACCTGGTCACGACGGCACCGGACGTGGCGACTTCCACCAACCTGGCCGGCTACATCAACCGGGCCGGAGTGTTCAGCCCCGAGCCCCGCCGGGCCTGGTCGCAGGACCCCGTGCTGCGCTGGGCCGAGGGACCCGACGGGCAGCACATCGAGCTCGGCATCAGCAAGATGAACCTGTTCTTGCTGCTCGGGCAGCTTGGCCTCGCGTGGGACCTGTCCGGTCAGCCGCTGCTACCAGTCGGGACGGTCTACGACCCCTTCGTGCTGCGCGGCCTGGACGCGTTCATCTACTCGGTGTACTCCGGTGCGCGGTTCGTCGTGGCAGGTACGCCGTCCGGCGTTACCCTCGCCCCGGAAGGTGGCGCGCACCAGTCCACCATCACCGCCTCGGTCGGCATCGAGCTGCCCAATGTCACCTTCATCGAGCCTGCCTACGCCATCGCGCTCGACTGGCTGCTCTGCGGCGCACTGCAGTCCGTCGCGACCGCGGGCGCGCCGGCGCCCGGGCACGCGATTCCGATCCCTGACCAGGCCGAAACCGGCGCCTACTACTTCCGGCTCACCACCCGGGCCATCGACCAGCAGCCGTTCCAGGCCGCCCGCGACCGGCTCGGCGACGCCATCCTCCGCCGCCAGGTCCTGGCCGGCGGCTACCGGCTCACCGACCCGGCCGAACTGGCCGGGACCGGTGCGCCCGCGGTCTACCTGGCCGGCTGCGGCGCCGTCCTGCCCGAGGTACTGGCAGCGGCGGCCGAACTTGCCGACGAGGGCATCGCCGCCACCGTCGTCGATGTCACCTCGCCGGACCGGCTGTACCGCGCCTGGCAGCGCACCCTGCGGCAGGGCGTGCGCACCGCCACCGCGCCATCGATCGCCGGCGCTCTGCGCAGCGTGTTCCCTGACCGCGCCCCGGTCGTCACCATCCAGGACGCGTCATCGCACACCATGAGCTGGCTCGGCTCCGCCCTCGGCGTCCCCGCGGTCAGCCTCGGCGTGGACAGCTTCGGCCAGTCTGGCTCCGTCGCCGACCTCTACAAGGCACACGATCTCGACTCAGGATCCATCGTCAACGCCGCCCTCGCCGCGCTCTCGCTCCGCTGACCGGTTTGCGCCCGCCACCACGGCCGGCTGGCAAACTTGGTGCCACTCTGCCGGCTTTTCGAGGCCGCTATGTCCGGTTCATGCCCGGCACAGTGTCACCAAGTCCGGGCAGGATGGTCCGGCGGCCAACCGAGGGGTCCAGTGGAGTGCTGAGCCGCGCGGCTAGGCCCCCGAGATTGCCCTTCGGCCTAGGCCTTCCTGCGATTCCTGGCGGCTAGCACAATCTGGGTCGCCAGGTGGGCGCTGATGCCAAGTTTGGCGCCGATCTCGTCGGGCCGCAGGCCCTGCTCGTTGTAGAGCAGCGCGAGCCGTTCCTGTCGCGCGCTCCAGGGCTTGCGTACCGGCGCCGGGGCCAGCCGCGGCCTGGGCCGACGGGCCGAGGCCGCTGCAGCCGGACCAGCTGGCTCGCGGTCTCGGCCAGCCTGGGCTCCGCGGTCTGAACCGCCGGCCGGGGCTGCGCCGGTAGCAGGGCGAGCCTCCGGTCCGGCGCCTGGCCCGGGCCGGCCGACAACGGCGGGGTCAAGCGACCCGAAATAGCCGCGGCGCTGGTCACGGTACTTTCCGCTGGCCAGATCCTCGCGGGTCTGCTCGTCGAGGATCATGAATTCCTCGGCCGCCTTGTTCATGCCCACCGCGACCATGGTGAGCCCTTTGACGTTCTTTTCCTGGCACTCCGGTGCCATGCAGTAGTTGTATTTCTCAGCTCGCCCGGGATGCAGTTCGCTCCCGCACGTAATGCAGTGCGCCATGAGCCTTCTCTCGACAAATCCACTGGTATTAACGCTGGCCAGGGACCTGTGTGTTCCAGCCTCGGCCAGCGTCGCCAGCCGGTCGGCCAGGCGGGTCATCGAGTTACGGGGGCGTCCCGATGGCCGGAAATGTACGATCGCGTGGGCTGGAGGAGCAGGCAGCCGACCGCATCACTCCTTGTCAGGTGACGAACGACGTAATGCATAGAGCACCCGAGCCCGAGCGGCCGAAGCTCGCATTCATGCGGCCGCTCACCATCGCGGCCATCGTCGTAGTCGTACTCGCGGCGACGGCCTTTGCTATCGCGCATTTCACCGGTCAGTCGCCGGGCGCGGCGCAGGCAAGCGACGAGCGCGCCGCGCGGAGCCCGTCCGCCACGTTGGCGGCAAACCCGCGCCTGACGCCGACGCCGAGCGCCAGTCCCGCGGCTCGTCCGGCGCGGCGCCGCCATACCGCCCGCTCGCGGGCACCTGCTGCCTCAAGGCCCGCGAGTGCCGCCCCATCAGCCGGCTCCGCGGCCTGTACAAAGCCAGTGTTGGAGACGTCCAGCCACGAGCCATCGGCCGGACAGACTTTCGGCAATTACTACGTCACCAACGACATGTGGAATGCCAAGATCTGGATCAACGGCGTCGCCTCGAGCGGCTCGGCGGAGGTCATGGTCTGGACCGACAACTTCCACCAGACCCCGGGCGGCTCACTGCAGGGCAGCGCCACGCTCGGCGGCCGCGGCTACTCCGTCTACCGCGGCGGAAGCTACATAGCGTTCGAGGCCAGGAGCAACTTCACCGCGGGCACGGTCAACCTGCTGGCGATCTTCCAGTGGATCATGAACAAGGGCTGGATGCCAGCGAACTCCACCCTGGGTCAGGTCGACTATGGCGTGGAGCTTGTCTCCACGAACGGATCTCCGGCGACCTTTACGTTCACGAAATTCTCGATCTCGACCAGCTAGCCGACCAGTCGCCGGGCCAGCGCCTGCTGCCAGGCGGGGCTCTCGTCGAAATGATTGTCGTAGCGGTCCTGCTCAGCCAGGATGCTCTCCAGTGACTGCTCGCCGGCGGCGATCCGTTGCAGGTGCCGGAAGTACTCGAACCGCTCGACTCCCGGCGTCAGGATGATCAGCAGGTCGGCGTCGCCTCCTGGTGCCGCCGCGAAGGCATGCACCGCCTGCGGTGGCACAACGATCAGGTCGCCCTCTCGTGCGGTCAGGATCTGGTCCCCGGCGAGCATTTCCGCTGCACCGGACAGAACGTAGAACAGCTCGCTGGAGCCCGTGTGATGATGCGGCGTCGCACCAGCTGCTCCAGCCAGCAGTGTTATGCGCTGGCTGGTGAGCGCTCCGCCGGTCGAATTGCTGTCGGCATACAGTCGCCCCGTAACTGCACCGCCGCCGAGGACTTCCGCGTCGCCTGCGGCGACGACGACGACGTCGTGTGCTGGGATCACGCCGGACATGCGCACCTCCTGGTGACGAACCCGCCCATCGGCCATGCTCGCATGTCCGACGGCCGGACTGGCCGTCCACGCCAGAACCGAGGGAATCTGCCGGCACCTGCCCGGCATACCGCGGCGCTTCGAATGGTTGATGCCTAGCCCAGCGCGGTAGGTCCCAGGGACGTAGCGACGGAGGTACTGGCAAATGAAGGCAGTCCGGTTCAACCACTATGGCGGCACCGATGTGCTCGACGTGGTCGAGGTGCCGCAACCTGTGCCGGGACCCGGGCAGGTGCTCGTCCGGGTCAGGGCCGCAGGCATTAACCCCGGCGAGGCCAAGATCCGCGATGGCCTCCTTCACTCGCGGTTCCCGGCGACATTCCCGTCGGGCGAAGGCAGCGACTTCGCCGGGATCGTGGCCGAGGCCGGCCCGGGCGTGACGGGGTTCGCGGCTGGCGATGAGGTCGTCGGCTGGAGCGACAACAGGGCCAGCCATGCGGAGTACGTCGTGGCCGAGGCGACAGACCTGGCCCGCAAGCCGCCCGGAGTCTCGTTCGAGGTGGCCGGCGCGCTGCCCGTCGTGGGCTTCACCGCCTACGCGGCGGTCCGCGCGGTTGGCGCGAGCACCGGCGACACCATCGTCGTATCGAGTGCGGCTGGCGGGGTCGGCTCGATCGCGGTCCAGCTCGGCCGGCTAGCCGGAGCGAGGGTGATCGGTCTGGCCGGGCCCGACAATCACGACTGGCTGGCCGAGCACGGCGTGATCCCGGTCAGCTACGGGGCTGGCGCGGCGGACCGGATCCAGCAGGCTGCGGAGAAGATCGACGCGTTCGTCGACACGTACGGCGACGGCTACGTGAAGCTCGCGATCGACCTGGGCGTCGAACCGTCGAGAGTCGACACGGTCGCCGATTTCGCAGCAGTCGACAAGTACGGCGTCAAGGCTGACGGGAATTCGGCCGGCGCCAGCGCTCGAGTGCTCGCTGAACTCGTCAGCCTGGTGGGTGACGGCAAGCTGGAGGTCCCGATCGCGGCGACGTATCCGCTGAGCGACGTGCGGGACGCTTACGACCGGCTCGCGAGTGGACATATTCGCGGCAAGATCGTGCTGATCCCGTAACGCTGGTCACGCCTGCCGGTCGCCCGGCCGTGCGGGTCGCGCGGGACGCTCAGTCGAGACATCGGGGCCGGGACGCTCACGTGGAACGCCGGGCAGCGGCCGAACCAAACGAAACGGTTCGCCCGCCGCTCCGGCAGTTCCGCGCTCGCTGCAGGCAGCCCCTCCAACCGGCGCCTGGCCGACACGGCCGTTGCCACACGGCCACATCGGCCCCGAGCCACCCGCCGCGCTCCGCACCCGCCACACTCCCCGAACCACACGGCCACTGAGCCACCTGCTCCGCCTCACACGGCACGGCCTCACTCAGCCGCGCCGCCGCATGCGCCTAGCGTGCGCGCGCTCTGCGTGCTAATGTATTAGCACTGTTGTATTGCTGTTGCGTCGATGGTTGGAGCGGGCTGTGGCGGTGGAGCGTTATCCGGAGATTGAGCCCTACGAGAGCGGGATGCTCGATGTGGGGGACGGCAATCGCATCTACTGGGAGACCTGCGGGAACCCCGGCGGCAAGGCTGCGCTGGTGCTGCATGGCGGGCCCGGCTCGGGTTGCACGCCTGGCATGCGCCGTTATTTCGACCCGGATGCGTATCGAATCGTGCTGTTCGACCAGCGCAACTCCGGCCGCAGCACGCCGCCAGCCAGTGATCACACGGTCTCGCTGCAGGCCAACACCACGCCGCATCTGATCGCCGACATCGAGTTGCTCAGGGAACAGCTTGGCATCGAGCGCTGGCTGGTGTTCGGCTGGTCGTGGGGCTCAGTGCTCGCGCTCGCCTATGCGCAGCAGCACACCGACCGCGTCAGCGAGCTGGTGGTCGTGGGCGTCGGGACCGGGCGAGCGGCTGAGGTCGAGCTTTTCACCCGGGGACTCGGCAACCTGTTCCCGCAGGACTGGGTCCGGTATGCGGGCGCCGTGCCCGCGGCGGATCGGGACGGGAGCATGCCCGCCGCCTACAGCAGGCTGCTCAATGACGAGGATCCTGCGGTGCGGGCGCGGGCGGCGCGGGACTGGTGCGACTGGGAGGAAGCCATCGTGCCGACCAATCCGCGGCCGAGCCCGCGCTACGCAGACCCGGCTTTCCGGTACGGGTTCGCACGGATGGTCACGCGCTACTGGGCGAACGACTGTTTCCTCCCCTACGACGGTGTGTTGCTGGCGGAGGCGAGCCGGTTGCGGCACGTTCCCGGAAGGATCATCCAGGGCAGTTTGGACCTGACAAACCTGGTGGGATCACCGTGGCTGCTCGCGGCGGCCTGGCCCGGCAGCGAGCTAGTCCTCATCGACGATGCCGGGCACGGCGGGAATGCGACTCTCCTCGGTGCGATCGTGTCGGCCACGAATTCCTTCGGCGCCGAGGGTGACGGACGTGGCTGAGGTGCCTGCCCGCGCGGATTCGCTGGTCGGACTCGGCACGCTGCTACGGCACGTGCTCGACCAGATGGATGACGACATCGCGACCGTGCTGGCCGACCTCGGCACACCCGAGTACCGGGCGCGGTTCAGCGCGATCGTGCGGGCACTCGTCGCGCTCGGGCCGGTGCCGATCCGGGACCTGGCGCGGGCGATCGCAGTCACGCACTCGGCGGCCAGCCAGACCGTCGCGCAGATGGCCAAGCGCGGATTCGTCGAGCTCCAGGCCGGCGAGGACGCCCGGCAGCGGGTGGTGCACCTGACCGAAAGGGCGCGGGCGTTGCTGCCCAAGATCGAGGCAGAATGGGCAGCCACCGCCTCGGCGGCGGCTGAGATGGACGCGGAATTGCCCTTCCCGCTGGCCGAGCTGGTCCCAGCGATCGCGGCGGCGCTGGCGCGCCGAGGGTTCCGGCAGCGCATCGTCGAGTCCGCGTGGGCGCAGGAGCATCCGGAATTCACCGCGGCGCTGGCCGCGGCCCGCTACGGTGAGCCGGGCGCAACTGATGTTGGCCGGACCGAGGAGGCGGAAGCTACTCATGCCGGCTGAGCGCAGGCTGCTGACTGACCTCACGCCACTGCGCGAGTCGCGCGAGTTCCGGCGGTTGTGGGCGGGCACCACGCTGTCTTCGGTCGGCAGCGCGCTAACCGGCTTCGCCGTGCCGCTGCAGGTCTATGACATGACCAGGTCGTCCTTCGCCGTGGGCGCGCTCGGCGTGGCCATGGTGGTGCCGACGGTCGCGATCGGGCTGTTCGGCGGCTCCATGGCTGACGCCATGGACCGGCGCAAGATCGTCCTCGCCGCCACCCTCGGGCAGGCTGCGGTGTCGGCCGCGCTGGCTGCCCAGGCGTTCGCCGGACTGTCGGCCGTCTGGCTCCTCTACGTCCTGGTCGCGCTCTCCTCCGCGCTGTCGGCGATTAACCTGCCCGCGCGGCGCACGTTCGTGCCCAGCCTGCTGCCGCCTCGGCTGCTGGCGGCCGGTCTCGCCCTGAACCGGGTCAGCTTCCAGGTCATGCTGACCGCCGGGCCAGCCCTGGCTGGCGTGATCACCGCGGCATCGGGCGGTCACCTGCAGGCCTGCTATCTGATCGACGCAGGCAGCTTCGGCGCAGCGCTCTACGGGGTGGGCAGGCTGCCCGCGATGCCGCCGCAGCCCGGCGCCGCTCGCCCGAGCCCGCGCGCGGTCGCCGCGGGGCTGGCGTTCATCCGGCGCAGCCAGGTGCTGGCCGGGGCCTTCCTCGCCGACTTGAACGCGACGATATTCGGGCTGCCGGTGGCACTGTTCCCGGCGATCAACGCTGAGCGCTTCGGCGGCAACCCCACCACTCTCGGCCTGTTCACCGCCGCCGTCGGTGTTGGCGGCCTGGTGAGCTCAGCATTCACCGGCCCGGTTGCGCATCTGCGCCGGCAGGGTGCAGTGATGCTCTGCACGGTCGCGATCTGGGGCGCGGCATTCGCCGGTTTCGCGGTGGCCACATCCCTGTGGCTGGTACTTGTCCTGCTGGCACTGGCTGGTGCCGCCGACACCTTCACGGTCGTCCTGCGCGGCGCCATCGTTCAGCAGGTCACCACCGACGAGCTCCGCGGCCGCCTGACCGCCGCCGAGTATGTGATAGGAGCAGGCGGCGAATCGATTGGCCGCCTGGAGTCGGGCGCGGTCGGCTCGCTCACCACCCCGGTGATCGGCGCGCTGTCGGGCGGGCTGGTCACGGTCGCGCTCTCGGGAGTGCTCGCGCTGGTGTTGCCGGGCTTCGCCCGTTACCGGGCCCGCATAGCTGCTCACGAGCCGGACCCAGCCGACACAACAACCCCAGACACAACAACCCCAGACACAGCAACCCCGGGCACAGCCGCCGCCCCAGAACCGGCGGCCGAGGACAGCGGCACCGCAGCGACGGCGGCCACCTAGCCGGGCATTACGCCCGTCGCCACATCGCCACATCGCCACGACGACCGGGCGAGGCGCGGACAACTGGCGGTCAGCCGATGGCCCAGACGGCACGGACACGATCGGCGTCGGCGGCGGCTTGCGCCCGGCCCGCCTGCGCGGCCGCCGTACGCCGCGAGAGGTCCAGCACATCGCGGCCCCTGGCCCGGCCCGACGCCCTGTCCGGGGTAATCACCACGACGCTTGCCCCGGCTGCGCTCAGACCCGCGGCCTGCCGATCCGGGCTCGGAATCGCCTTGGTCCCCCGTGCGCCTGGCGCGATGATCACCACTCGGTCGAACCCGGCGGCGACGTCTGCGTTGGCCGACGACGCCAGCCCGCCATCGGTGAGCTGCCGGGTTCCGATCTGTACCGGCGGCTGCACACCCGGTGTGGCCGTGCTGGCGGTGATGGCGTCGATCAGGCTGGCCTCCCCTGCCGCGTCGAAGACAATACGTTCGCCGGTCCGCGCGTCCACAGTGGTGATCTTGAGCGGCGAACGCGGCCAGTCGTAGTTATCGAAGCGGCTCTCGATGACCTTCCGGCGCGCGGCTAGCGTGATCGTCCGGGAGGTCAGCGCGACCCGGCCTAGCCTGCGGCGCACCCGGATGGCGTCACGGGAGGTCAGCATGATCCACGCCCACCTCATGGTCAGCCAGAAGCCGAGGCGCTGCTCGAGCTCGCCCACCGGAGGTGCCAGTTGCACCTCGTAAAGCTTCGCCGGATCGGTGCCGGCCGCCAGGCCGGTTCCGACGACCGCACCTGCCGACGTCCCGACGATGAGGTCCGCGCCGGCAAGGTCGATCCCTTCGCCGGCCAGCCCGGCGATGACTCCGACCTCCCAAGCCGCACCCGTGATGCCGCCGCCGCCGAGAACTAGAGCGCGGGTTGTCACGCGAGTCACTCTACGAGGCGGCCCGAATCTCTGTTGGTCTCCGGGCCGCAGATCAGGTAGGCATGGCCGTATGACAGCCGAGGTCGCGCGGTACTGGCAGCACGGGGCCGTGGCCGGCGTGGACCTGCTGCGCGCCCGGTTCATCACGCACCGCTATGCCAGGCACGCGCACGAGACTTACACGTTCGGGCTCATCGAGGCGGGCATCGAGGAGTTCGACTACGGCGGCACCTTGCTGCGCGCCGGTGAGGGTGCGGTCGCTCTCCTTGACCCCGAGGTCGTGCACACCGGCCAGGCCGCGACCCCGGCCGGCTGGGCGTACCGGGTGCTGTACCCGGAGGTCCGCGTCGTCACCGACATCGCCTCGCAGCTTGGCTGGCGCCACGGCACGCCGCGCTTCCCGCAGACCATCGTGCGCGATCCGGCGGTTGCCGCGCTGCTGCGCGGTGCCCACCGGGCGAGCGAGCACGGTGACCGGCTGGCCTCGTCCGCCCTGCTCACGACGGCACTGGCTGAGCTGCTGCGCGCGCACGCGGCGGGCGTTCCTACCGGGCGGGCTTATCGAGGGGAACGAGCCCCTGGTGCCGTCCGGGCCATCTGCGATCTGCTCGCCGAGCGGCTGACCGAACCCCCCTCGCTCGCTGAGCTGGCAGATCTCACCGGGATGAGCCAGTTCGCCCTGCTGCGCGCGTTCCGGGCCGAGACAGGTCTCCCGCCGCACGCCTATCTGAACCAGCTTCGCGTCCGGCAGGCCCGCCTGCTCCTGGCCGACGGCGTGCCGCCCGCTGCGGTCGCCGCCCAGACCGGGTTCGCCGACCAGGCGCACCTGACCAGGCACTTCAAGCGGGTCGTCGGCGTGCCGCCCGGTGCCTTCCAGCGCGAACGGGTCGCGCTCGCCCGCGCCTAGCGGGCCGCGGCAAGAACGTACAAGACCGGTGCGGCGGCGGTGACCTACGGTGCGGGTATGCCTGCCAGCGCCGCCAGCCAGACCCAGGCCGCGCCCGATACGCCGAGCGCCCGTCCAGTCCGGGACGGCGTGGGCCTCGGACTCGCCGTCGGGGTATCGGGTGTGGCGTTCGGGGCCGCGGCCGTCAGTTCCGGGCTGACCGCCTGGCAGGCCTGCGTGCTCAGCGCGTTGGCGTTCACCGGGGCGTCCCAGTACGCGCTCGCCGGCGTCATCGCGGCCGGCGGCAGCCTGCTGGCCGGCACCGCGGGCGCGATCTTGCTCGGCAGCCGGAACACCCTCTACGGACTGCGCCTGGCGGACGTGCTGCGGCCCGGCGGCGACAGCACGTCCGCCCGGCGCTGGCAGTTCCTCCGCCCGCTCGCGGCCCTCGGCGTGATCGACGAAACGACCGCCGTTACGCTCGCCCAGCCCGACCGGCGCAGCGCGCGCCGCGGGTTCGCCGCCAGCTTCATCACCCTGTACCTGCTGTGGAATGTCACCACGCTGGCTGGCGCGTTCGGTGCTGGCCATCTCGGATCGCCCGATGAGTTCGGACTCGACGTGGTCGGCCCAGCTGCCTTCCTTGCCCTGATCTGGCCACGGCTGCGCGCGGGCCGCACTGAGCGAGCCGTTGCGCTGGGCGGCGCGGGTATCGCGCTCGGCACCACAACCTGGCTGCCCGCTGGCGTGCCCATCATTTTGGCCGCGGCCGCGGCGCTCGTCGGCACCCTGCTGGCGCGGGAAAGCGGGCAGCGATGACCGCGATCTGGGTGGCGGTCCTGGTGACAGCTGGCGGCTGCTACGCGCTGAAACTCGCCGGCGTAACAGTGCCACAGCGCGTGCTGGACCGGCCGCGGGTGCGCAGGTTTGCCGAGCTCGTGCCGGTTGCCTTGCTCGCTGCGCTGTCGGCGGCCCAGGCCGTGACCAGCGGTCACTCGTTCGACCTGGACCCGGCGCGGCTGGCGGGCATGGGGGCCGCGCTCGTCGCGCTGGCGGTGCGAGCCCCGTTCCTGGTGGTGATCGTGGTCGCGGCGGGGACCGCGGCGGGACTGCGCGCGGCGGGCGTGGCCTGATCCGGGCCAGCAGGTAAAGTGCGCCGGGTGGAGATCAGTCTGGAGCAGCTCGACCAGGTCACCGACGACTCCGTCGAGGCGTTCGGCAAGCTGCTGCCGCAGCTTTCCGGCTCGGCCAAGCCGGTGGACGCCGAGACGCTTCGAGAGATCGTGGCCTCGCCAGCGGTCACGATCCTGGTAGCGCGGAATGAAGGCACGATCGTCGGCACGCTGAGCCTGGTGATGTTCCGGATCCCGACAGGCGTGCGCGCCTGGATCGAGGACGTCGTGGTCGACGCCGCCGCCGGCGGTCAGGGCATCGGGAAAGCGCTGGTGCGCGAGGCGCTCCGGCTGGCCGAGGCCGGCGGCGCGCGCACCGTCGACCTCAGCACCAGGCCATCGCGAGTGGCGGCCGGCAACCTGTATGAGCGTGTCGGCTTCCAGCAGCGCGACACGCGCATCTACCGGTACGTGCCCGGCTAAGGTCCGGCCGGTTTCGGACCAGGCCGGAGTCAGGCGCTGGTTAGAGCGGGTCCGAACCCTTCACCTTGAGCATCTGCCTAAGGCCGCTGATGCCCTTGGAGAGCGGGTCTTGCTCCGGAGCCGGCATCTGACCCTGCGGCGTCGCGTTATTGACCATGTGCGGCAGCGCTTGCGCCACGCAGTCGCACGTCTCCTCGTCGCTCATGCCGGACTGCTGCGACATCTGCTGCATCTGCTGCGGATCCATGGCCTGGTGGACTTGCTCGCCACTTACCTGCTGGTTCTGGCCACTGCCGATCCACGACTGGACCTGCTTGCCGAGACCGCCCTGCTGCAGCTTCTGGGTCAGTCCGTGGAGTCCGCCGCTGGAGTTCATCATCTTTTGAAGCGACGCAATGCCGCCTTCCTGGCCTTGCTGTCCACCGAGCTTGGTGGTGATCTCGTCCATGAGTCCCATTGCTCTCCCCGTCCGCTGCCGTTGCCGATGGCAAACGACCAGCTTGTGGCTGGTTGCGAGATAGGTTCTCGGACAGTCTTCCCGGCGCCAGGCGGCGCTACGCCGCACTTCACTTACCCTAAAAGCGGCAAAAGCCACGTCGTGTGCGACCTCGCGCACAATGGGTGCCGATCCCCCGGAGCGGGCTCCGGGGAGATCGGCACCCATCACAAGCGTGGGCCGGTCAGCTCGCGAGTTCGGCGATCGCGGCCAGGAAGCGGTCAACCTCGGCGGCGTCGTTGTAGTGAACAAGGCCGACCCGCACCGCGGAACCCGAGTCCCTGATGCCCAGCGCCGCTGTAACTTCCCAGGCGTAGTTGTGGCCGTTCCAGGCGTTGATCTTGCGATTGGCGAGGTGCTCGGCGACGCCGAGCGGGGCGTGCCCGGCGACGGTGAAGTACGCGGTCGCCGTTCGACTGCGCGCGCGCCCGTAGGTGCGGACATGCGGCATGCTGTCCAGCCCGGCCAGCAAGACCGCGAACAGATCCTGCTCGTACTGCTGGATGGCGGTCATCGAGGCGAGTACGCGCTCGCGCAGCGCCCCGTCGGCCATCCCCGGCGCCGGCTCGCCGCCAGCTGGCAGGCTGGGCAGCGACGCCAGGTGCTCGACGGCAGCGGTGACGCCGGCCAGGCTCTCGTACGGCAGCGTGCCAAGCTCGAAACGTTCGGGCACGTCGTCCGGTGACGGGATCAGCTTGTCGGGGTGCATCCCGCCGAGCACGTCCGGGTCAGCCACCACGATGCCGACATGCGGGCCTGACCACTTATATGAGCTGGTCGCATAGAAGTCGGCGCCGAGCGCGCGCACGTCCACCGGCACGTGCGGTGTTGCGTGCACGCCATCCACGTAGCTCAGCGCGCCCGCCGCGCGGGCGAGCGCGGTGATGGCCGGGACATCCGGCCGGGTGCCGAGCACATTGCTGGCCGCCGTGACCGCAACCAGCCGGGTCCGATCGCCGATCAGCTCGCGGTACTGCTCAGCTGGCAGCTCGCCAGTGTCAGTGTCCACGTCCGCCCAGCGCACCGTCGCGCCGGCCATCTCGGCCGCCTGCACCCACGGCCGCACGTTCGCGTCGTGGTCGAGGCGGGAGACTACTACCTCGTCACCCGGTCCCCAGCCTTTGGCGAGGGTCCAGGCCAGCCGGTAAGTGAGCGCGGTCATGCTTGGCCCGAAGATCACTCCGTCAGGCCGGCCGCCGGTCAGCGCGGCAACCGCTACACGCGACCGAGCGGTGATCTCGTCGGCCCGCCCGCTTGCCGGGAACGCCCCGCCAGCGTTGCCCAGCCCGACCATCTGCGCGCTGCTGATCGCATCGATAACCGCGGCGGGAACTTGGGTGCCGGCAGCACCATCCAGGTAGGCGTAGCCATCAGCCAGCGCCGGGTAACACGCCCGAACCGCAGTCACGTCCAGCTTCAGCACCGTCACGCAGGTCTCCCTTCTCGGGCGCGGTCGCGTTCCTGTCTCCGGCGCAGCCGCGCGGTCCACGCGGCCCACGACAGCCAGTGACCAGCTGTCCGTTGCCAGGGCGGCTGACCCACAGCCGGCCGCCCAGAGGCCGCGAGGACAGCATGCCAGGGGTCGACGTGACGCGCAGCCCTGCCTCCCGGCAGGGCCTGGCCGGCCAGGCTCCGGCTGCGAATCGCGCCGGCCAGCACCGCGGCGCCCGGCACTGCGGGCAGGTGCGGCATTCCTGCCAGCCAGCCAGCCAGCACCGCGGCCGGATCGGCCGGCCGGTAATCCAGTTCGAGCGCCTGCGCCAGATCCCAGGCATGCAGGTGCCACTCCGCCCCCGCCGCACCGGCCATGCCGCCAACCGTGACCACTGCGTCCCGGTACTGATGGTGCGGCAGATCCCAGACTGGCCCGAGGCGGGCCGCGTAGCGTCGCGCCGAATCGGCGAATGCGGCGATGTGCTCGGCCGCCGGCGCATCGGGCAGTACCGCAAGCTCGGCGGCGTTCTGCCTCGCCAGCTTCCGGCCGAGCGTGTCGGGATGGGCGCCGGTCGCCATCAGCCGTGCGTAGCGGCTGGCCGGCGCATCGTCCAGGTATTCGTGGAAGTTGTCAGCCACGCAGCGAAGGTGCGCTGCAAGCTCGAACGCCCGCCACTCGAGGCAGGGCGTAGCCGCGCTCCAGTCCGCCTCATCAAACCGCGCCGCCAGCTCGCAGATCGCCGTCACACCCGCGTCGTAGGCAGCCAGTACCGGGACACGCTCGCCTAAAAGCGCGCGCGAATCCCAGCGATGGGTGCGCTCCACGGGGCCCCCTCCGTTGCGATCCGGCACCAGCGCACGGCCGTCTGGCCAGAGTGCCAGACTTACCCGTTCTCCGCCACCCTGCCCCGCTATTCAGGCTGACCGCCGCGGTGGTCGCTCCGCGGCGGTCAGACCGCGGCGGTCCGCGCCGCCGGCTGGTCGGATCGGGCGTGCACAGAAGCCGCATATTTCTGCCCCGCCTGGCGGCGGCGTCGGAGCCCCGACGTAGGGGTAAACCCCCGGTGACATACCTGCGGGCCGCAGGTTCAGGTGAAATGCGATAGACGGGACACGCACGAATGCGGGCAACTCTCATGTACGCGGCGGGCGACGTCCGTGTCGAGGAGGTCCCGGACTCCGTCGTGCAGCAGCCCACCGACGCGCTGATCCAGATCACCGCGTCCGCCATCTGCGGCAGCGACCTGTGGCCGTATGGCTCGCTGAAGCCGGAAGACGGTCCCGCACGGGTGGGACACGAGTTTATCGGCGTGGTAACTGACACTGGAGCCGAGGTCACCACGGTGAAGCCGGGCGACTCGGTAGTCTCCCCGTTCGCGATCTCCGATGGCACCTGCGAGTTCTGCCAGGAGGGGCTGCAAACCTCCTGTGTTCACCCTGAAGCCAGCTTCTGGGACGGTCAGCCCGCCGAGGGCGCCCAGGCCGAGGCAATCCGCGTCCCGCTCGCCGACGGCACCCTCGTCAAGCTGCCCGCTGCGCCCGATCCAGCCCTGACTCCGTCACTACTGACCCTCGCTGACGTCCTCGGCACCGGCCACCACGCTGCCGTGGTGAGCGGCGCCGGCCCAGGCTCCCGGGTCACCGTCATCGGCGACGGTGCCGTCGGTCTGCTGGCTGTCCTATCCGCGAGCAGGCTCGGCTGTGAGCAGATTGTCCTGATGGGGCGCCACCCCGGCCGCACTAGCCTCGGCCGCGAGTTCGGTGCCACCGATGTTGTCTCCGCTCGCGGCGCGGAGGGCATTGCCGCGGTCCGCGAGCTGGTCGGCGGTTACGGCACGCACGTCGTCATTGAGGCTGTCGGCACGATGGGCGCCTACCAGCAGGCGATCGGCATCGTCAGGCCCGGTGGCGTCATCTGCCGCGTCGGCGTTCCTCAGTATGAAGACGGACCTATTGGTCCCGGCAGCTTGTTCAACCGCAACATCAGCCTGGCTGGCGGACCGGCGCCGGTACGCGCCTACATGGCGGAACTCATGCCCGACATCCTCAGCGGTGCCATCGAGCCCGGCAAGGTCTTCGACGCCAGCACCGGCCTTGAGGGCGTCCCCGCCGGATACCAGGACATGGCCGACCGCAGGGCACTCAAGGTGCTCATCCGCCCTTGACCGGCGCCGCGCCCGGCGGGGGTGCCCAGCCGCCATAGCCGTCGGGCCGGGCGCTGGGCAGGCCGAGCGTGCACCTCGCTAGGCGAGCTCACCCAGCGTCGCCAGTAACGGCGTCCACCGACAGGAAAGGAAGCACGCCACAATGGCGAGTTCACCACTCAGGAAGGTCCTCATCACCGGCGCGGGTCTACGCGACGTTGATGGCCGTTGCGGCTGGCGAGGTGAACAGTTACCGCAATCTTGAGCCGAAGTCGATGATCAACGAGACCAAGGATCTCCAGCGAGACCCTTGGGAGCGCAAGGTCACCGACGGCCTCGGGACTCGGCATCAGGCGATCCAGCATTACTACGAGATGCAGCCCGAGACTCCGGTCGCAAGCCGATTCCGGCAAGGAACGTGAGCGCGGCCGCACGAAAGATTGGTATTCGCACCAGGAACTCGCAGGGGGCAGACCGATGACCATCGCAGAGACCCCGCCGGGTATCGAGGCGCGCCGTGCCCGCGGCGCGGCTGGGCGCGAGACGGCGGCGCTGGACAGCCACTCGGGATGGCAGCCCGCTGCCGACCGCCCCGACCCTGTTGCCTTGCTGGAGTCCCAGGACACTGCCAGGGACCCGGACCTGGTACCGGTCCGGCACGGCCGGATGATGGTCTCGCCCTTCACGTTCTACCGGGGTGCAGCCAAGGTGATGGCAGCTGATCTGAAGGACACCCCGGCGGCGGGCCTCCACGTTCAGCTCTGCGGCGACGCTCACCTGTCTAACTTCGGGGGGTACGCATCTCCGGAGCGCCAGTTGCTGTTTGACGTCAACGACTTCGACGAGACGCTGCCCGGGCCGTTCGAGTATGACGTCGAGCGGATGGTCGCGAGCTTCGTGATAAGCGCCAGAAACAACGGGCACTCGCGGCAGGAGGCACGCGAATCGGCGCTCGCTGGTGTCCGCGCCTATCGGGAGGCAATGGCGAACTTCGCGCAGCTGCCGACGATGGACGTCTGGTATGCACGCCTGGACGAGGATCAGTTCATGCAGTCCGTCCGTGGTGCGGTCACGGCGAGCGCACGCAGCGGCGATGGGAAAAAGGCGAGCAAGGAGCTCGCGAAGGCGGAGAAGCGCGCCGAGAAGACAGTCCAGAAGGCGCATACCCGAGATAGCGTGCAGGTCCTGGCGAAGCTCGGTGAGCAGGTCAACGGGTCCTACCGGATAGTGAGCCAGCCACCAGTGGTCGTCCCGGCCCGCGAACTCGGGACGACCTACGGGCTCTCGCCCGAGGAGGCAGGCAACGCCATCCGTGCGCAGTTCCACGCCTACCGGATGACTTTGCAGGACGACCGCCGCCAGCTGCTCGAGCGCTTCGAGATCGTGGACTTTGCCCGCAAGGTCGTCGGCGTCGGCAGCGTGGGCACCCGGGCCTTCATCGTGCTGCTGCAGGGACGGGATGCGAGTGATCCCTTGTTCCTGCAGGTCAAGGAGGCAACTGAGTCGGTGTTTGAGGAGTACCTGGGCAAGAGCAGGTACCGCCAGCATGGCGAGCGCGTGGTGCAGGGCCAGCGAATGATGCAAGCCGCCAGCGACATCTTCCTGGGCTGGACGAAGGGTCTCGACCCGCGTCGCCATTTTTACTGGCGGCAGCTACGCGACATGAAGGGATCGGCGATGGTGGAGGCGATGATCCCGGCAATGCTGGCCTTTTACGCCCGGACCTGCGGCTGGACCCTCGCTCGTGCGCACGCCCGATCCGGCGATCCAGTCGCGCTGAACGCCTATCTCGGCGATAGTGACGCATTCGATCAGTCCATTGTCGACTTCGCCGAAAGATACGCCGATCAGAACGAGCGCGACTTCGGCGAATTCACCGCGGCGGTCCAGTCCGGCCGGCTGGCCGCCGTATCTGGTGTCTAGTCGGCTGACTTAGCCTCCGACTTGCGCGTATCTCTGCGCGGTCCCCGGCAAGTTGCCTGATCTTGATGAGGTTTAGACCGGGCTCGCGGTGTTCGCTCAGGGGAAACTGAGATGACAGCAGTCCGTGCCGCCGGTTAACCTGCAGGTAACTGCTCGAATTCTGACCTTGACCTGCGTAAACGCTGAATAATTCTCCCATCGTCACGGTGACCGCTGCGCTTGCCGGTCGCCACGACATGGGACGCGGGTGCGCCCGAAGTCGCCTGCCCCCGGCACGTGCCAAGTGGCGAAATGGGTCGGCGCGGCTAGGCTCGGTTTCGGAGACGGCATCACGCCGGGGGACCGGCGGCCCGGCAGCTGAAAACGGTGCAGTTCGGCGTCGGCGGCGCGAATTGCTTTACGGCCTCGCATCCGGCAGTTCGTCGCGCCGCATGTCGTTCATGATCACGGCTCCCGCCGGCTCCAGCGTCGTGCGAGAAACGCAAATGTAGAAGTTTCTGCCACCCGAATGAGCGGACCTTACGGCGACCGGCTCTCTGCCT
>DASXMP010000057.1:0-14327 GCA_036495585.1 Streptosporangiaceae bacterium | reverse complement strand
GGCCGTCGTATCCGCCGCTGATCTCCTCCAGACTCCGGCCGGCCGGCTCGGGCAGGACCAGGGTCAGCAGCGCGCCTAGCACTGCCGCAGCCGCGGTCAGCAGCAGCGTGCCGCGCAGTCCGAGCGAGCGCTGCAGCACCGGGAAGAGGAAGACACCGACGAACGCGCCGAACTTGCCGATCCCGGCGGAGATCCCGTGGCCAGTGGCCCGGACCGAGACGGGGTACAGCTCGCCCGGCAGGATGAATGTCGTCACGTTCGGGCCGAACTCGGTGAAGAAGTAACTGATCCCGTAAGCGACCAGGAACGGGAGTACCGCCGTGGTCATACCGGGCACGAGGCCGATGACCGCGAAGCATGCAGCCATGACCACGAAGCCGGCGAGCTGCAGGCGCCGATGGCCGAACCGGTCGATCCGGGCGATGGCAAGAACGTAGCCCGGCAGGGCGGCGACGACGAAGATCGCAAGCTCGAGC
The DNA here is from genome assembly GCA_036495585.1 of Streptosporangiaceae bacterium. Classification (GTDB taxonomy): domain Bacteria; phylum Actinomycetota; class Actinomycetes; order Streptosporangiales; family Streptosporangiaceae; genus JAJYUU01. Next base: position 13,851 of record DASXMP010000057.1, on the reverse strand, counting down.
GCGATCGTCCCGGTGGTCGAGGACCCGGGCGAGATCAGGCTGATGATCTGCGGGGTCGAGATCGTGTTGCCGTAGTAGGCGTAGTCGAGCAAGAACCAGCACCCGGCCGTGCCCGCGAGCGTGATCAGGAACTGGCGGCTGGTCAAGAAGGCGCGCAGGCCAATCGGCTGCGCTCGCGGGGTCGGCCCTTGGCCATCAGCTTCGTCGACCGCGGCGGCCTGCTGATCGGCACTGGCCGCGGGCTGCTGAGCGGCGCCCGCCGCGGCCGCTACCTGGGCCAGGTAGCGGGGCGATTCAGGCATCTTGCGCCGCAGGTAGACCACAGCCGCAGCCGGAACAGCCCCGAGGGCGAGCAGGAGGCGCCAGGCGACGCCTGGACTTGTGCCGGCGCCGAGCAGGGCCAGCGCGATCAGCGGCCCGATGATCAAGCCAACAGCCTGCGCCGAGAACACCATGCCAACCAGGCGGCCGCGGTCCTTGCGGTTGGCGTACTCGGTCATCAGCACAGCGCTGACGGGGTAATCCCCGCCGACACCCACACCCAGCAGAATCCGGAAGCCGACCAGCACCCAGAACGACGGCGCCAGCGCGGATCCGATCGCCGCCACCACCATGATCGCCGCAACGAGCCAGTACACCCGCCTGCGCCCGACCACGTCAGCGAGCCGGCCGAAGATGGACGCGCCTACGAACGCGGCCCCCAGCATCGCGGCGTTCAGTATCGCCAGCCGACCAGTGTCGAGATGCCACTGCTGTTTGAGCAGCGTCGAGACGATCCCGATGACGAACAGGTCGTAGGCGTCGGTGAAGAAGCCCATACCCGAGACCACCACGGCACGCAGGTGGAACCTGCTGATCCTGGCGTCGTCGAGGGCTGCCGTCACGTCCGCAGGCTGAGCTGGCGCCACTCGAAGCCTCCACTTCCCGAAGTTCGCCTGTTGACCTGGCCGCGAACGCGAGCGTCCGTTCGGCGCTCTGAGGCTATGCAGGCACGGGGAACGAAACCCAAAGTAAAGATGAACAAAAAGTGAACTGGACGAATCTCACAACCGGCTTGCCTGAGTGCGCGCTTGGCCCAGGTGAGGCACGGCGGCGGCGCCTGCCCGGTGCGCACGGGGCGCCCGCCTCCACGGGCGGGCCATGCGAGCAGCCAGCGGTTACGCGTAACATTGGCTGGATGGGGGACACACGAAACTGCGACCAGTGCGGCACCGCATTTACGCCGCGGCGCGAGCACGCCCGTTTCTGCACGGCTCGTTGCCGCGTCGCCTGGAACCGCGCGGACCGGAGCGGGCCGCCCGCCGAGGCTTCCGCACTGCAATGGGCCATGAGCGCCATGACGGAGACCACCGACCGGCTGCCCCGCGCCCGCGCGCTCGATCAGCCACGGGCCTTCGCGCTGATCAGCGAGGCGGTCTGGTGGGTAACGATCGTTGACGGCACGCTGGTCCGCTATCACCCGGACGCCTACGACCGCGCGCTGGCCAGCCAGCCAGAGCCAGAGCGCCATGCCATCGAAGACACCCTCGGCGGCCTGCGGTTCGTTCGCAACCAGATGGGTCCAGACGTCGACCACGTGGACTTCATCTGCCCGCGGGCTGGTGCGCGTCCTGCCACCGCGAGCCCGCCGCAGCCGGGCCACGCCGGCAACGGTGGCGCGGCAGCTAGCCGACCGGGCTCCGAGCGGGTCCAGGCCATCCGGGTGGCCGACTGGACCTGGACGTCGCGACCGATCCCGGAAGGCGCGGCCCTGTCCGCACGCGCGCAGGAGTGGGAGATGACGCGGTACCGCTCCTATCAGGCGCAGCTGGCGGGCCGGCCCGTCGGTGCGACCTTCGCCAGGGCGACCGCTTTCCTGAAACTCGCCGCGAGCACCACGCCCGCTGCCCCGGCCCTCGCCCGCTAGGCCGGCGTGCCGCCACAAGTTGCCGAACTGCTGGCACGCGCCGGAGCCGGCCCGGGCGCCGTCATCGCAGGCGAGCTCGCGCACAACCAGTGGCTCAGCCCGGGTGTCTTCGAGGTGCGCACTGGCACCGGCCAGCGCGCGGTGCTCAAGTACTCGCGGTCGGACCGACGTCGCGGGCAGACGCCCTGGGAGGCGCACTGGACCGCCAGGGACGCCGACCCGCGGCGCTGGACGTACTGGCGCCGTGAACCGCTGGCTTATCAGGAGCACCTGGCAGATGCGTACGCCGGCAGCGGCATCGTCGCCCCGGCCTGCATTGGGGCGGACATCGATGAGACGGCGGCCGTGCTGCTGCTGGAGTGGGTGGACGGCGTGCCAGGCGACACCTGGCCGGCGGAAGGGTTCGGCCCGGCCGCGAGGGCGCTCGGCCGGGCCCAGGCGCGGTTCCTGACCGGCGACGCTCTCCCAGACCACGACTGGCTGAGCCGCAGCTTCCTGCGCGAGTACAGCTCGGAAAAGCCCGTCGACTACGCCCTGCTCGACGACGACGAAGCCTGGCAGCACCCAGTCGCCCGGGCGACATTCCCGCCGGGTCTGCGGGACGGGCTGCGTTACCTTCACGCGCATGCGGAGCGCCTCTACCGGATCAGCGAGTCGCTGCCACGCACGCTCTGCCATCTCGACTTCTGGCCCAAGAACTTGTTCCGGCGGCCGGATGGCCAGATCGTGCTCATCGACTGGAGCTTCGCCGGCCTCGGCGCGATCGGCGAGGACGCTGGCAACGTGGTGCCCGACTCCGCGTTTGACCATTTCCTGGCCGCCGACGACCTGCCGGCACTCGAGAATGCTGTCTTTGCTGGATACCTCGGCGGTCTGCGCGAAGCGGGCTGGCGCGGCGACGAGGACCTGGTCCGGCTGGGCATGTGGTCGTCGTCGGTCAAGTACGACTGGCTGGGGCCGCTCACGCTGGCCCAGCTCGGGCAGGACAAGCAGTACCGCTATGGCGGCGGCGGCGAGATCGATGCGACGTTCAAGTTCAGCGAACGGAGCCGCGTCCTGCTCAACAACTCGCGCTGGGCACGCCAGGCGATCGAACTGGCCGACCGGCTCGGGATCGCCTGATCGGTGCCGTCCTACCCGCAGCCCGCTTCGGTAGGGCGGCAATCACGCCTCTCGGGGCGGCAGGTCACGCGGCAGCGAGGATGATGGCGTCCAGCGCGCGGTGCCAGTCCAGGTCGGTCATCTCGGCCGGCACAGCCGCGGCGACTGCCGCGAGCGCGGCGAGCAGCCGCTCCCGTTGCATTGCTACTGGCCGGCCTGACTGCCCGGCGAGCCGCTCGGCCGTTCGCGCGAACCGTGGCAATCGCGCGAACCGCACCAGCGAGGCAGGCAGCGCTGGCGTCAGATCCGCCGGTTCAGCTTCGGCCAGATCCACGCGCAGGCTGGCGCCAAGCGCGACCGCCAGCGCGGAGAGCGCAGCCAGGGTCGGGTTGCCGCGGCCGTTCTCGAGGTTGGCGATGTAAGGCACGGACAGGCCGGCCCGGACCGCCACGGCCGCGATCGTCTCACCGGCCGCTGTCCTCCGGGCACGGAGCCTCGCACCCAGCTCTGCTATTTCCACAGAACAATGTTTGCATGTTACTGTTCCCAGAAGAAAGCGACTCGCCGGGGGTCCGCCATGGCCTTGCCTGATCTGCTGCGCGTGCGGCCAGCACGCCTGATGATCGTCAATAACCCCTCGTTCGGGCTGCTCTGGTCCGGCCAGCTTCTTTCCAGCATTGGCAGCTGGCTTCTGGTCGTAGCGGTGCCGGTTGCCGTGTTCCGCTTGACGGGCTCGGCCCGCGACACCGGGCTCGCGACGGTCGCCGAAGTCTTGCCGGTGGTCGCGCTCGGCCCGGTCGCCGGCGTCTTTGCCGATCGCTGGAACCGTCGCACGGTCATGGTCACGGCAAGCCTTGCGCAGGCAGCAGCGGTGTTGCTGCTGATCTTCTTCACCTCGGCTGACCGGCTATGGCTGCTCCTGCTCGCTGTCGTCGCGGAGAACGGCATCGGCATGTTCTTTACGCCGGCCTACCAGGGCGTGGTGCCGTTCACGGTCGGACGGGGAAGCGACCTCGACAACGCGAACGGCTGGAGCGCGGCGGCCCGAGGCATCACCGGGCTGAGCGGCGGTCCGCTCGGCGGCGCGGTCTATGCCGCGCTTGGATTCCGGGCCGCCGTCGGGCTGGATGCCGCGTCCTATGTCGTCGCGGCAGGCTGCATCGCCGCCATGCCAGTGCTGCGCGCGGCGCGCGGGGAGCCGACTTCACAACAGGCGATCGGGCCGTCTCGGCAGGGCCCGCAGCCCAGCGGGCCGCGCGAAGCTGCGCGCCGGCTCGCCATGGATCTGCGCACCGGCGTTGCCACGCTTGCCGCCAATCGCACCCTGAGTGTTCTCCTCGCCGTCACGACCGCTTTCCTGCTGGGCAACGGAGGAGCGACGGCACTGCTCGTTCCCTTCGTCACGACAAGGCTGGACGGGGACGCGAGCACGCTCGGAGTCCTGATGTGTGCGCTGGGCGGTGGATATCTGGCCGGCGCCTATACCGGCCGGCGAGCGTGCTCGAGCGCGCGGCTGCGGCGCTGGGCGAGCGGCATGGTGGGCGGCGTCGCCGCGACCTTCGCCGTCCTGTTCAACACGCACTCGCTGGCGGTCGCGGTCGCTGCCATCAGCCTGGCGGGCCTGGCTGGCGGCACCTTCCTCATGCTGCGGCAGACACTGCTGCAGCGTCTCGCTCCGGATGCGATGATCGGCCGGATCAGCGCCGTTTATGCGACTGCCGCGAGCGCGGCCACGCTGGCGGGCGCGCTGCTCGCCACCGTGACCGTGCATTCGCTCGGGCTCACCCGGGCGCTGGACTCCTCAGTCGCGGTCATCGCGGCCGGTGCGGTCGTGGCACTGATGTTGCCAGCGCGCATCGCCGGGACCGAGGAGCCGCCCCCGGTCAGGGAATGAAGCGGCCACCCGCGGCCGGAGGGCGAGGCGGCTGACCTGGGGCGCCCGAGCGCAGGCCGACCTCAGCCGCGCGTGAAACCGCCGTGAAACCGCGGCGAATCCCCGTGCACGCACTCTCGAGGTGCTCGCGGCCGCCCAGGCCGCGGTGTTGGCGAGAGGAGAAACATGACCAGCGCGATCACGGCCGCCGGGCTGTGCAAGTCATTCGGGGACACCTCCGTCCTCGACGGCGTCGACCTGGAGGTCGAGGCTGGAACAACGTTCTCGCTGCTCGGCCCCAACGGCGCCGGCAAGACCACCACGGTGCAGATCATGTCCACGCTGGTCCGTGCCGACGGCGGCGAGGTGCGCGTGGCAGGCCATGACGTGGCCAGGGAGCCAGCGGCAGTGCGGGCCGCGATCGGCGTCACCGGCCAGTTCTCCGCGGTCGACACCTTGCTCACCGGCGAGGAGAACCTGCTGCTGATGGCGGACCTGCATCACCTGGGCCGGGCGGCAGGCCGACGCCGCGCCGCCACGCTGCTCGACAAGTTCGACCTGGCCGAGGCGGCGAAGAAGGCCGCGATGACCTACTCCGGCGGCATGCGGCGACGGCTTGATCTGGCGATGACCCTGGTCGGCGACCCGCGCATCATCTTTCTCGATGAACCGACCACCGGGCTCGACCCGCGTAGCCGTCGGGTGATGTGGCAGACCATCCGCGACCTCGTGGCAGGCGGCGTGACGATTTTCCTGACCACTCAGCAGCTGGACGAGGCGGATCAGCTGGCCGACCGGATTGCCGTTCTCGATCACGGCAAGATCGTCGCCGCCGGGAGCCCGGAGGAGCTCAAGCGCAGCATCCCGGGAGCCTACGTCCGGCTGAGATTCGCCGACATCGCCGGGCTCGACGCGGCGGCGCAGGTCATCAGCGACGGGTTCCGGCACGATGACGCGCTGACGCTGGAAGTTCCCAGCGACGGCGGCGCGATCGCGGTGCGGGAGCTGCTGAACCGGCTTGGCGACACCGCGGCAGGGGTCGACGACCTGTCCGTGCACACACCCGATCTCGATGACGTCTTCTTCGCCCTGACCGGCCAGCCGGCCCCAGAAACGACCCCAGAAATGGAGAACGCCCGATGACTACCCTGGCCCTTACCGTGCGGGACTCGGCAACAATGACCCGGCGCAGTTTCCGCCACGTGGTGCGCTACCCGGTGACGCTGGTGGTGGCGGTCGCGGTGCCGGTGCTCTTGCTGCTGCTGTTCGTCGGCGTCTTCGGCGCGCTGAAGTCGGGCCTCGGGACCGGCCCGCACATCTCCTACATCGACTACGTCATGCCGGGGATCATCGTGATGACCGCCGGGTACGGGAGCTCGGTCACCGCCCAGGCCGTCAACCGGGACTCCACTGAGGGCATCATCGGCCGGTTCCGCACCATGGCGATCGCGCCCACCTCGGTGTTGAACGGGTACGTCCTGAGCGCTGTGGCCCGCACGCTGGTCAGCGCTGCCCTGGTCATCGGCGCCGGCATCGGGCTGGGTTTCCGCCCCACCGCCAACGTCGGCCAGTGGCTGGCGGCGGCCGGTATCACTGTCCTGCTCGTGCTCGCGCTGAGCTGGCTCGCCGTCCCGTTCGGCCTGGCGGCCAAGACCGCCGAGAGCCTGACCGGCTTCATTCTCATCGTGCAGGTGCTGCCGTTCATCAGCAGCGCGTTCGTGCCGACTGGCCAGATGTCAGGATCGGTGCGCTGGTTTGCTGCGCATGAACCGTTCACACCGGTCATCAACACGCTCCGTGGGCTGCTGACCGGAAGCGCGTCCGGCGGCACCACCCTGACCGCCGTTATCTGGTGCGCCGGGCTCGCCCTGCTCGGCTACCTGTGGGCCCGAGCCCTGTCCCGGCGAGACCTCAGCCGCTGAGGTGGCTTCGCGCCTGCAGCGCCGTACGGGCCGCGGCCCGCAGTCCGTCCGGGTCGAGGCCGGCGTACGACGACACCGCGTCGGCGTACGCCGGCCCGTCGGCGTGTTCGGCAGCCTGCCTGAAGCGCGCGGCCGACATGGTGGGGCGGAAGGCGTGCTGGAAGCCGAAGCGCTCGGCCAGCGCGATCATCCGCGCACCCGAGCAGGCGGCGCGCTCGTCCCCGGCGCGCTGCACAAGGTCTGTCATGGCCAAAGCCAGCAGCAGCAAGCCACAAGTGGAAGGTCCCGCGTAGGACCCGGTGGACAGTTCCGGGGCCGGCCCCGAGTCCGCAGTCAGCACCGACAGCAGTGCGGCCAGCGCAGCGGCGATCTCGGCGACCTTGGCGAGCTGGCCGTGCTGTGCGTGCGCCACCACGGCAGTGGCCTGGATGTGGAGCGCCCAGGAGTCCAGGCGGGACAGGTCGCCGCGGCTGCCAGGGGCAGCCTCGCGCAGCGCGACGGCGGCCGTGCGCCACAGTCGCAGGCCCTCGTCGACCTGACCCCGGCCAAGCGCGATCTCCGCGCGCACCGCGGAGTCGAACATCGACATATCCCAGGGGTCGTCCCCGCCGTGCGGCGTCGTCAGCTTCAGCTCGCGCTCTGCCTCGTCGAAGGCTCCGCGCTGCAGGTTGGCTAGCACGATGGCTTCGCGCAGCCGGTTCGCGCTGGACCACGCCCCGAACGCCTCGACCATCGATAGCGCCGCGCTCAGGTGCTGCAGCGCCTCGTCGCCCGAGCCGGTCCCGTCGGCCTCGACGCACAGCTCGCCGATCCGGGAATGCGCGGCGGTCCGGAGCCAGGCGCTGCCGCGATGCTCGAAAGCGGCGAGCGAACGGCGGGCCGCTGCCAGGGCACCCGCCATGTCACCAGCGGCCTCGAAGGCATAACTGGCCACCTCGCAGGCGATGCCCGCGATCAGCGGCTCGTCGCTGTCGCACAGGGCATGCAAGGTCGCGAGGTCCGCCTCGGGCGAGCCGGCGAGCGCCGTCAGCACGACCTGGGCGGCTCGGGCAAAGGTGTCGGGCGGGGCGGGCGGCAGATGTCGCAGGCCCACCAGGAACCGCGCCAGGCTCGGCCCCCGCAGCAAGAACCCGCTCACCGCGCCGACAACCAGGCTGGTCCTGGTTGCCTCGACCAATTCGGCGTCCGGCCGGAACCGCGCCAGGATCCGGGCTATGTCGCCAGCCAGGGCGGTGGCGCGCCCGAAGTTACCCTCGGCCAGCCACAGGCTGCCGAGCACAGCCGACGCCGCGGCGACCGTCCCAGCGTCCTTGCGGGTCAGCCCGTGCCGCAACGCCAGCACCAGATTGTCCTGCTCGGTCCGGACCAGCTCGAAGGCCGGAAGGTCGTCGCCAGAGAGCACCGCGTCGTTGTGCACCGTGCCAAACTCGCGGGCCCAGGCGAGGAACCGCCCCGTCACGCTGTCGGTCTCCCCGGCGTCCTCCCGGTGCGCCGCGGCGAACTCGCGGACGGTCTCCAGCATCTGGTAGCGGGCGCCCGATGCGGTGTCGGTGACCTTGAGCAGCGACTGATCGGCGAGCTGTTCCAGGACCGGCAGCAGGTCGTTGCCGAGCAAGTGGCGGGCCGCATCGGAGCTGAACGCGACAGGGAAAATCGAGAGCGCCCGCATGGCAGCCTGCCCGGCTGGATCGAGGAGGTTCCAGCTCCAGTCAATGACGGCATGCAGCGTGCGGTGTCGTTGTGGCGCATCCCTCGCGCTGCCTCGAAGGACGGCGAACCTGTCGTCCAGTCGACGGGCAATCTCGGCTACCGACATGACTCGCACCCGCGCAGCGGCCAGTTCCGCGGCGAGCGGCAGGCCGTCCAGGCGGTCGCACAGCTCCTGCACGGCGTCCGCCGGCAGGTCGGCATCGGGCCGGGCCGCCGTGGCCCGCTGCGCGAACAGCTCGGCCGTCGTGAACGAGTCCAGCTCGGGCAGCAGGTACACCGACTCCGACGACAGGCCGAGCGGAGCGCGGCTGGTGACGAGCACGCGCAGATCCCTGCTCAGCGACACCAGGCCGTGGACCAGGTCTGCGGCACCGCGCACGACGTGCTCACAGTTGTCCAGCACCAGTAGCGCGGAGCCTGGACCGAGGGCGGTCAGGATCCCGCCGAGCACCCCCGCGGGGGCGGCGCGCCCGCTGACCGGGTTGCCGCCTTCCTCGCCGACGCCAAGGGAGGTCGCGACCTCGGCTGCGACGTCTCCGTCAGCGGCCACGCCCGCGAGTTCCACGACGTGCACGACGCGCTGCTCCGCCTGGCTGCTGACCGCGTGCGCCAGCCGGGTCTTGCCCAGGCCGCCAGTACCCACGATCGACGTGACCCGCGATGTGCGTACAAGGCTGGTCACGGCGGCGATGTCGTCATCCCGCCCGAGCAGCGGATTAGGCTCGTGCCGGACACCGCGGCGGATCACCGGCGCGTCGGCCTGCAGCAGTTCCTGGTGCACGCCCTGCAGCGCGGGCCCGGGGTCGCTGCCGAGATCGTCGCGCAGGTGCTGCCGGTAGTCGGCGTACCTGGCGAGTGCGGCCGCTGGTCCCGCCATCGCCGCTTCGCATCGCAGCAGCTCGGCCAGGACCTCCTCGTCCCGGGGGAACTGCGCTGCCAGCTCACCGAGCGGTCCAGCCGCCTCGGCCCGACGGCCGAGGCGCGACAGCGCCAATGCCCTGACCCGCACCAGCGACCGGTAAGCCGGAACCCGTGCCGCGCGAAGCGCGGACAGCGGGTCGTCCGCCCCGGCTTCCCAGCCCTCCGCGCCCTCGCAGAGCGCGAGCCCCGCCTCAGCCTGCCCGAGCGCCGCCAGGTAGTCGCCGGCCTGAGACCGCTTCGCGCTCTCGGTCGCGCTGAGCAGGACTGCGGAGGCATCGATCTGATCCTCGCGCAGCGACAGCCGGTATCCGGTCGGCGTGCTGACGATGACATCGGCACCGAGCCGGGTCCGGGCCCGGGACACTAGGACCTGGAGAGCCTTGACGGGGTGCTCGGGTTGCCCTTCTGGCCACAGCGCCGCCACCAGCCGGGATGTGCTGCATCCCACGTGCGGGTCCGCAGCCAGGAGCGCAAGCAGGCCCTGCAGCCGGGAGCCGGTAATCTCCAGGCCGCTATATGTAACCCGCGAGAGCAGGGCCAGGTCAACGGTCACGGCCGCCAGATTAGCCGGTCCCCTGCCAGGGTCACGGGCTGTCGCCAATGCCCCGATACATCCGACAGCCCACAGATCCGGCGTCAGCGAGCACCCCGTCGATTAGTGCGGCGGAGCGCGGGTCCGTCTAGCGGGTCCTTGCGGTAGTCCGGCCGACGGTATCGTAATGCCCCACAGCGGGCATCTTCGCACGTCGGGTAGCTGACGACAGGGCGATCGGAGCGAGGTCCCCGCACGTGTCCAGCGCCCGCAGGGTCAGGAAAGACGGGAACAGAGTGAGCCTCCATCCGCGGCGCGTCGAGCAGCTCGGGCTGCGGTAGCTTCGTGCCGGAATTCGTGCTCGACCACACCCAGGCCTGGCTTGATCATTTCCGCAGGCAGGGTCACGACCCTAGGCCGCTCGCGGCCGGCGTCGAAGGTGCTATCTACGAGCTGGGCGATGGCCTGGTTGCCAAGGTCTGGCGGGCGCGTCGCATCGCCGAACTCGACCGGATGCAGGCGTTCTATGCCGATGTCGCGGCGGCGAAGTTGTCGTTCTCGACGCCCGAGATCCTGCGGATCGAGCAGGTCGATGCCACTGCAGTGACCTATGAGCGCAAGCTGCCTGGCCAGGCGCTGCAGGATCGACTTGACTTGACCGTCGCCGAGATCCGACCGGCCGCCGCTGCCAGCGTCACCGAAGTGCTGCGGGCGCTGTCGACCGTCACTGCGACCGGAAGCATGCGAGAACTCGCCGCCCTGGACGAGGAGCGGCCACTGTGGGCGGACGCCCCCGATTTTCGCGCTGCTCTCCTCGACTTGATTGAGCGCCGGGCTGCGCGATTCGGGCCGGTCATCAGCGACCAGCTGCCTGATTTCGACCGCCGCTACGCGGCCTTGCGGGAGCGCCTCGAAGCACTCGACACCCGGCCCGACACAGTCATTCACGGCGACCTGTTCGGCGGAAACATCCTCGTTGACGAGCAGGACCGACCGCTCGCAGTCCTTGACTTCGGTTTCCTGACCACAGCGGGCGATCCCCGGTTCGATGCGGCCATCACGGCGGCCATCATGAACATGTACGGCCCCCACGCGCTCTCCATCACTCAAGACCTCACCGCCCGACTTGCCGAGGATCTCGGGTATTCCACTGAGGTCCTGCTGACCTATCAGGCCGCCTACGCGGCAGTGACCAGCAACGCCTTCACCCCAGATGGCAGCGACGGGCATTTTGAGTGGTGCATCGCTCAGCTGCGCAGACCCGACGTGAGCCGGGCCCTCGGCCTGTGACCGACGCGCACCGAGGCCATTCGCCGGCGGGCGGAGAGATCTGGTGCTGCGGGCGAAACGCCGCCGACGTTGGGCTCTTGTCATGACCGGTGACCCCGCTGAGATCGTGCGGGCAAGGCGTCCTAGCCGGACAGGCTGCGCTGCTTTCAGCGTCCCGGATGACGGGATGACGGCGTAGCCGGAGCCCGTCATTCAGGCGATCTCGCTCCGGTGCCTGTAGGGGCGATCCCTGACCTGGACGTCCCTCGTTTCCTGGTCAGATCGGTGCGCTTCCCGATGCCATGGCCGGCCTGGCTGCAGCACGGTGGATGCCGTGCACGTAGCCGTCAATCAGGGCCGCCGCGCGGCCGGATCGTCCCGGACATGGCCTTCAGGCGGCCAGGACGGCGAACGCGATGGGGCTTTCCGCCACTGCTGGGTATATGGATAGGAATGTTTCAGTATTTTGAGTAAATATCTGTCTTTTTCCGCTGTAGGCTCCTTCATCGCCCAGCGAAGCTCCGGGAAGGCCGGAGCCCCTCGGGCATGCCCGAGGGGAGCACCAACGTGCCGATGAGCGACCGATCAGGTTTCGTCCGCCCAGATAGCGGTACGGACGACGGCCACCCGCGGTTCAGCGTCGTGATTCCCGCCTACAACGAGGCCGAGTTCCTCAGCAGCTGCCTTGAATCACTGCGAGCGCAGGACTTCCGCGATCCTTACGAGATCATCGTGGTGGACAACAACAGCACCGACGCCACCGCGGCCGTCGCGCGGTCGCGCGGCGTGACTGTTGTGCACGAGCCGAAGCCAGGCGTCTGTTCGGCCCGGCAGTGCGGCACGATGGCTGCCCGCGGCGAGATCGTTGTTTCCACCGACGCGGACACAACTTTCGCCAGCGACTGGCTGTCCCGGATTGACCGGGCCTTCCGGGATGACCCCGGGCGGGTGGCGGTGGCCGGGCCCTGCCGCTTTGCGGATCCGCCATGGTGGGGTCGCGTCTACACCGGAGTCCTGTTCACGGTTGTCAGCCTCGTGGCCAGGCTGACCGGCCGGATCGTGTACGTTACCGCGACCAACATCGCCTTCCGCAAAAGCGAGTGGCCGGGCTACGACACCGAGGCGACTCAGGGCGGCGACGAACTGGGCCTGCTCCGGCGGCTGCGCTCCCGCGGGTCCGTCGCGTTCCTGCGCTGCAACCCGACGTTCACCTCCTCGCGCAGGCTGTACCGGGGACTGGCCTACAACGTCGTAGTGACGTGTCTGTACTACTACGTGATTGGCTACGCCCTGAACCGGCTGACCGGCCGCCGGGTCGTCGGAATGGCACCAGCCTTCCGGGCGACGACGACGCGGCACGGGGGTATCCGCCGAAGGGTGCGGGAGGTCGCGAGCTTCAGCTTCGGGCTTGTCTTCTGCCTGATGTTCGGTGACCTGGCCCTGCACCTAGTCGAGGCAGCGTGGTGACCGGCGCGGCCAGACTGCGGTGGTCAGCAGCCGGCGCCGCAGCGGCCGCGGCCGGCTACTGGTTCTGCATGTCGCCGTACTCGCAGGCACTCGGCACGTTCCCGTACCGGGGAGCCGGATCGGGCAAGGTCGTCGCGCTCACCTTCGACGACGGTCCGAATGAGCCGTATACCTCCCAAATCGCGGACTACCTCGCACACCGGCAGATCAGGGCCACGTTCTTCCAGGTCGGCCGTGCCGTGCTGCGCTATCCCGAGGTGTCCAGGCGGCTCCTTGCCGACGGGCACGTCATCGGAAACCACAGCTTCACGCACGAATTCACGAACTGCCTGAGCCCGTGCGCGGTAGCAGAGGAAGTGCGCATGAGCCAGGAGGCGCTAGCCACGATCGGCCTCCGGCCAGCCCTGTACCGGCCGCCGTGGCTGCTTCGGACTCCTGCCCTTGGCGGCGTCCTGGCCGACCACGGTTTGCGTCCCGTCTCGGGCGAGTTCTGCCATCCGCTTGAGGTATTCCAGCCGCCCGCGCAGCTGATCGCCGACCGCGTCCTCGCCAAGGCGCGACCCGGATCCATCGTCATCTTCCACGATGGATACGACGGGCACGAAGGGTACCGGGCCAGCACCGTCGCGGCCGCCAGGATCGTCGTCGACCGGCTCAGCTCGCAGGGATACCGCTTCGTCACCGTCGACGAACTCCTCGGCATTCCCGCCTACCAGCAGGAGCCAGTGCGCACGGCCGTCGGCTAGACAGGGGCACGGTCAGCGTTCGCACAATTGCTGCGGCGACCATTAGCCTCCAGAGCGGGACGCTCCCGACCATGCCTTGTGGCGCTCAGCAACCCTGGGCAGCCTGCCCTGAGGGCCACAGCGCCATGTGCGCTGGCCGACGGAGCGCAGGATAAGAGATTCGAACTCTTGAGGGGTAGCCCCCAAACACGCTTTCCAACGCTGCTGGCCAGTGTTCACCGCTGGCGGGGACCGTTCGCGAGCTGCGCCAACGCGTTGGGTACGGCTGGCAGCGAACGATGCCGGACGGAAGCGAATGAGCCACAAACTGAGCCACAAACGCCGACCGTCAGAGTCCGGGCGTAAAGGTCTTGTCGGCGAGAGCTTTGCGCAGCGCGCTCCGAACTGATATGCGATCCGCCATC
>DASXMP010000056.1:0-12747 GCA_036495585.1 Streptosporangiaceae bacterium | reverse complement strand
CCCGGAGGTGCTTGCCTTCACCCGCGTCCCTGGGTCGTTCGGCTACTCAGGCGAGGGCTTCGAGGTCCTCCTGCAGGCACTGTGCCGCCGGGCCGGTCAGCCAGCAGGCGAGCTGCTTGACCAGGTGCTGGCACGGTTCGGAATGCGAGCCAGCTCCTTCCGCTGGCGACCTGCCTTCGCCGACACGGCAGCGATCCCGCATGACGCCGACGGTCGGTCGCTCACCAAGCAGCGGCCCGGGCAGGCCCGCGCAGCCGGGTCACTGCACACCACGCTCGCGGACTACAGCGCGTTCGCGCTGATGGTGCTGAACGAGGGCGCGGACGACATCTTCGAGCCCGCGGTAGTGCTTGACGACTCACATGGGCGATCGCTCGGCTGGGGCACGGTCCGCACCGACGCCGGAATCGTGGCCTGGCAGCACGGCGACAATCAAGGCTTCAAGCACCTGGTGGGTCTCCGCCGCGCTCGGGGCGACGGCATCGTGATCTTCACGAACGGCGACGACGGCCGAGTGCTGTGCCGGGCGGCATTCCGGAAGGTCCTCGGCGCGCAATCTTGGTAGCACGGAGTTCGAGGAGGAACCAGACGCGCCGGACCGTCGGCTCGCGAGGGCGGGTGCCGGACCGTCGGCTCGCGAGGCAGGTGCCGGATCGTCGGTTCGCGAGGCAGGTGCCGGATCGTCGGTCGCGAGGGCAGGCGCCGGACTGTCGGTTCGCGAGGGCGGGCGCCGGATCGTCGGTCGCGAGGGCAGCCAGCGAGCCCGGCGCCCGGCGCTGCCGACGGCGGCGTCTTACAGCCGGGTCAGGGCGCGTTCGGTGAACTCGCGATGGCCTGCCTGCAACCGGATCAGCTCGGCCGGGGACAGTCCCCATTCGCCCATGCGCCCGGCGTGCCGGAGCCCTGCGTACAGGTCCCAGTACGGCAGTGCGCGGAGATCGAGGCCGGGCATCAGTGCGAGGTAGTCGCTGGTGAACTCGTCCGAGATCGCCAGGCTGAACAGCATGCACAGTTCCATCCGTGCGTTGGCGAGGTCCGCCAGCGGATCGCCGGTCTGCGCGTCTTCCCAGTCGATGAGGCCGACGAGCATGCCGTCGCGCCACAGCGTGTTGCCCGGCCAGTAGTCGCCGTGCAAGATCACCCCATCGTTGACCGACGGCGGTGGCCCCATGCGGGCCAGCGCGCCCCGCACGGCCGCTTCATTGAGGGCTTCATCCAGGTGGGTCGGGCACGTTCCCATCAGGTGGCTAGCGGTATCGGCGATGGCGGTCAGGAATGGCGCATCGGCCGGCCGGACGCCTACCTTGTGCAGGCTGGCCAGGGCGACCGCGAGCTGGCGGGTGAAGGCCGGCGGCGGCGTGGCTATCAGACGAGGCGTGTTGCCGGGCTCGCCGTCGATGTAGCCGGCGACGAGGTACGGGCCCGGCAGGATCGTGCCGGATTCGTCGGCGTGCCACGGGCGGGGCACCGGCAGGCCGGCCTGGTGCAGCAGTGTCAGCAGGTGGTGCTCGTGGGCAGCCGACTGCGGGTCCGTGCGCAGATTGGCCGGGCCGTACTGCCGCAGCACGAGGTTGCACATGCGCCCGTCGGGCCCTACCGCGTCGATGGCCGTGACCTGCGCCGACGCTCCGCCTTCAAGGGGCGCGGCGCGGACTAGCCGCAATTGCGGATCGAGCTCGCCCAGTACCTGCTGGATCGCGGCGGCGGCTGGCTGTCCCGGCTTGGTCACGACACGAATCATCCCAGGATGCGCCTCAGGTTGCTCTCCTACACTGTGCCGATATGGGCAGCAGTAAGGCGGTGTGATGTCTTTCGCCGATGACCCGGCGGCTCGGCAGGAGGCCTTCGAACTGGGCACGGACGGCCCGAAGGTCATCCTCGTCGGAGTCGACGACTCGACCACATCCAGCCGGGCCGGCTGGTACGCGGCGGGTCTGGCGCGGCGGCAGGGTGCCCGCATCGTCGCGGTATTCGTGTCGCCGGTGGCGGCGTTCGCCGCATCGGGCCCGGGCGGGGCATCGCTGGCAGCGGCCAGGGAGCAGGCGTTCCGGGACACGGCCCGGGATATGGAGGAGCGGGCGCGCGACATGGCCGCAGAACTTGGCATCTCCATCACCTTCATCGCCGCGAGAGGCGACCCGTTCCAGGAGATCAAGCGGGTCGCCGAGCAGGTCCGAGCCGACGCGATCGTCGTCGGCGCGTCCGCGCATGCCGGCCACCGGTTCGTCGGCTCGCTCGCCGTGCGACTAGTGCGCGCCGGCCGCTGGCCCGTGACCGTCGTGCCTTAATGCTGGCCGTGGAGATTCTGCCGCACTGAATATCGTCTCCGCAGCGAATCCCTGCCGGTTTTCGCTGACCCGCAGCGGGAGCGGATCAGCGCGAGTGACAGTAGTCGGCCGTCAGTGGCGGTGGGCCCCGGCGATGACCTAGCTGGGCGATGCGGTAAGCAGCAGGTCCACGATCGCCGGGACGGCGGAGCCGATGGGTTCGCGGATGATGGCGTGGGCGAAGCGATCGTAGGGCGTCGGATCGCGGTTGACGATGATGAGCTGCGCGCCGGAATCGACTGCGACCGCACACAGGGAGGCGGCGGGCTCCACCGTGAGGGTGCTGCCGATGGCCAGGAACTCGTCGGCCGAGTGCGCGGCGGCGGTGGCCCTGGCGAAGACAGCCGGGTCCAGGGCCTCGCCGAACATGACGGTCGCGGATTTGAGGATCCCGCCGCACTGCGTGCAGGCCGGGTCGGCGTCCCCGGCGCGGACCCGGTCCAGCGCCGCCGTCATCGCCGACCTTCCGCCGCAGCCGACACACATGACGGCGTGCATTGTGCCGTGGAGCTCCAGTACCCGGTCGGCAGGCGTGCCGGCCCGCTGATGGAGGCCGTCGATGTTCTGCGTAATCACCTGGGTGTCGATGGTGCTGGTGGCGAGCCGCGCCAGCGCCAGGTGGGCGGCGTTCGGCTGGGCGGCCCAGGCCGGGTGGGTCAGCCGCGTCTGCCAGGACCGCTGCCGGACCGATGCATCGGTGACGTAGTGCTGGTAGGTGGACAGCCGCTCTGCGCCCGGATTGCGGGTCCACACTCCGGACGGACCGCGGAAGTCCGGAATACCCGAGTCGGTAGAGATCCCAGCACCCGTGAGGACCGCGACGCGCCGGAGCACCGCCGGGCGGCGGGACGGCCGGACAGCGGGATCTGCTTCGGTCACGTCGCCATCCTTGGTCAGGTCGGCGGACAGCCGCAAATCGTCACTTGAGCGGTAGCGGTGTCAGTGCTCCTTGCGGGCCGGGAGCTTCCACCACACCAGGGGGAGCAGCCCGGCCGCGATCGCGGTCTTGATGGCATCGCCGATCAGGAAGGGCGTGAGGCCCTCGGATAGCGTGGCCGAAGCCCTCAGGTGCAGGTCAACCGCCAGCCACGCGCATCCGAAACCGTAGATCAGGATCTCGCCGACCAGCATGGCTGGCACCGAGCGCAGCAGCGAGCGGTCAGCGCCTCGGCTGGCCAGATAGCCGCACACGGTCGCGGCGAAGAAGAACCCGACGATGTAGCCGAACGAGGCGCCTCCGTACCCGGACGTCCCGGCCTCGAACCACGGCACCCCGGCGACCCCGGCGACGGCGTACAGCGCCATGGCCGCGGCGGCCCGTCGCCAGCCGAGCGCGGTGCCCGCCAGGAGCACGCCGAGGGTCTGCCCGGTGATGGGCACGGGCGTGAAGGAGAGGTGGATCGAGATCTGGGCCAGCCCCCCGACGAAGCCGGCCGCGCCGACCACGAGCAGGACGTCCGTGAGGGCGCGCGCGACCCGGCCGCGGTCCACCGCGATCAGGTCGCCGAGTACCAGCGTGCGCGGCGGCGCGATCGCAACTGCGGACATGAGGGCAGGCCTCCTCGGGGGACGATGGCCGGATGCGCAGGCACAGTACCACGGGGCCAAGGCCAACGCCGGCGCTCCGGCGAGCGCCAGGTAATGTGCGACCGTGGGCGAGCAGCGAACCGGCCAGCCGCCCGGCGGGTCTGTGATGGCACCGCTGGAAGGCGGCACGCTGGCCTTCTTGCTCGGGGATTGGAACGTCGCCAGACAGATCTCGGACTTCCGCGCTGGCCGCAGCGGCTCGTTTCACGGCAGGGCCAGTTTCGTGCCGGCGGCTGGGGGAGACCTGGCCGAGATAGCCAGCGGCCGCGAGCCAGTGCATTACCGCGAGGAGGGCGAGTTCAACTATGGCGACCACAGTGGACCGGCCTCCCGCACCCTGATTTACCGGGCGCGACCGGATGGCGGCGCGGATGTCCAGTTTGCCGACGGGCGGGAGTTCTTCCGGCTTGACCTCACCTCTGGCGCCTGCGAGGCAGGTCATCCGTGCCGGGAGGACAGCTACCAGGTGAGTGTCGCCCGGCTCGGACCCGACCGTTACACCGAGAGCTGGCGAGTGACCGGCCCGGCGAAGGACTACGAGATGACAGCCACCTACACCAGGACGGGCACCACCACGGACCGCGCCGCGTGAGCGTCGACGGGTATTCGGGCACCATCCCGGGCCTGCTCGCGGCGGCCGCCGAGCGCGACGAGCACCGCGTCTGGCTCCACAGCGACCGCGGCACGCTGACCTTCGGCGGCACGGCAGCGGCCGTGAGCCTGACCATCAGCGCCTTGCGCGACGCCGGGGTGAGCACGGGCGACCTGGTCATGCTCACGGCCAGCAACCTGCCCGAGTACCTGCTGTGCTGGCTGGCGCTGCCGTCGATGGGCGCGGTCTGCGTGGCCGTGAACCCGCGCAGCACTCCGGCCGAACTGGCGGGCCTGATCAGGCAGGTCGCGCCCAGCCTGCTGATCACCGACGAGAGCCTCGCCGAGTTGGTTGCCGCCGCGCAGGCCGAGATCGGTCTCAGGGCGGGCGCCGAAAGCGGGGCTGGCGCGTTCCCGCCCATTGTTGCCGTGGACTCGATCGCGCCGAGCGAGTGGTCCGACCCGGTCGCGATGGCCGACGCCGGCAGGCAGGCTGGCCTGCCCGGCGGCGCGGTGACGCCGGACGACCTTGCCGTGCTGATCCCGACCTCAGGTACGACCGGCCGCTCCAAGCTGGTCATGCAGACGCACCGGGCGTATGCGATGGCGGGCGAGGGCTTCCCGTACTGGATGGAGCTCACCGCTGCGGATCGGCTGATGACCACGCTGCCGCTGTTCCACGTCAACGCGCCTGCCTACTCGGTGATGGGGTCGCTGGCCTGCGGTGCCGGGCTGGTCCTGGCCGAGCGGTTCTCCGCGAGCAGGTTCCTCGACATCGCCAGGCGGCACGGCGCTACCGAGTTCAACGCGATCGGCGCCATGCTGGAGATCCTCATGCGCCAGCCGGAGCAGCCCGATGACACGGACACGCCGCTGCGGCTCTGTTACACCGGCCCGGCTCCGGAGCGCGAGCGACAGCTGGAGATCGAGCAGCGGTTCGGCCTGCGGATTGTGGTCGGCTATGCCATGTCCGAGTCCCCGTACGGGCTGATCTGGGCCCGCGGTGCCCGGCCGTACGGCACCCTCGGCTCGATCCGCCAGCACCCGAC
Source organism: Streptosporangiaceae bacterium (assembly GCA_036495585.1). GTDB lineage: Bacteria > Actinomycetota > Actinomycetes > Streptosporangiales > Streptosporangiaceae > JAJYUU01. The sequence continues at coordinate 7,193 of DASXMP010000056.1, read as the reverse complement.
TCTCGGCACGATCAACGAGGCGCGGGTCGTCGACGCCGCATCCGGCAACGTGCTTGGCGAAGGCGGGACCGGCGAGCTGGAGCTCCGCAACCCCGTCCTCACCCCTGGGTACCTCGGCATGCCGGAAGAGACCGCGGCCCTGATGGACGGCTCCTGGCTGCGCACCGGCGACCTGGTCACGGCTAACGCGGACGGGACTTACACGTTCTTGTCTCGGGTCAAGGAGGTGATCCGGCGCCGCGGCGAGAACCTGTCGCCATTGGAGGTCGAGGAGGTCCTGGACAGCCACTCCTCGGTGCTGGAGTGCGCTGTGGTCGGGGTCGCGTCCGAGCTGTCCGAGGAGGACGTCAAGGCGTTCGTCGTGCCAGCGGACGGCGACCGCGCCCTAGTCGACTTCGGGGAGCTGCAGAAGTTCGCGGCCGAGCGGCTCGCGGCGTTCAAGGTGCCGCGGTACTGGCAGCTCATCGAGGAGTTGCCGCGGACGCCGACGGCGCGGATCGCCAAGCACCGGCTGCCGGCAGGTCACCCGCCGGGAGAGTGGGACGCTGAGGCGCCGCCCGACTCGGCTGATGGCGCGCAGTAGGCGGGCCCGCGGCCTGGCGCGGCGACGGGGCGGCAATCTCCGCCACGCCCAGCAGGGGCAGCGGGCAGCGATCCACTAGGCGCCGAGCAACAGCGGGCCGACCCGGAGAGAACCAAAGGAGCAGAGCCGCAGTGACTGAGTACCCGACCTCGATCGGCACGTCGAACCGCACCACGATCACGTTGCTCGGCCAGAACCTCGCCGACGATCTGATGGGCAAGATCAGCTTCGGCGAGCTGGCGTACTGGCTGGTGGCGCTGCGGCGCCCGACACCGGGCGAGCTGCGGGTATTCGAGGCGGTGCTCGTGGCACTGGCCGATCACGGGTTCACGCCGTCGGCTATCGCGGCCCGGCTAACGCTGCTCGGCGCGCCCGAGTCCGTGCAAGGAGCGATGGCCGCTGGGTTGCTCGGCGGCGGCTCGCGGTACCTCGGTGTGACCGAGGACTGCGGCCGGTTCCTCGCCGAGGCGCTGGCGGCGCACTCCGGGGCGCTGCCAGATAACGACCCGGGGTGGGATGACCTGGCCCGCGAGGCGGTCCGGGCGCGGCGGGCAGCCGGGCTGCTGGTTCCGGGGCTCGGCCACCCGATCCACAAGGACGGCGATCCGCGGACGCCGGTGATCTTCGAGCTGGCAGCGGAGTCCGGGGTACTAGGGCCACATCTACAGCTGTTCGCCGCCGTCGGGCGCGTGCATCCGGAGATCATCGGCCGGACGCTGCCGCTGAACGGGGCGGGGGTGTGCGGGGCCGCGCTGGCGGATCTCGGGTTCCCGCCAGACCTGCTGCGCGGGTTCGCGCTGCTGGCTAGGACAGCCGGTCTGCTCGGGCATCTGGCCGAGGAGATGCGCAACCCGGCAGCCCCGGAGATCTACCGCCACTCTGACGAGGACGTCCGCTACGTCCCGCCGCCCGAGGGCTGACCGTCCGATAACTGACCGCCTTGAACACCTGGAGCAGCAATGACAGCAGGTCCTGAACCAGAGCATCTCGACCACCGGCACCGCGACACGCTACGGCAGATCTTCCAGCACCCGACGAGCCACAACATCGAGTGGCACGCGGTGCGGTCGCTGATGGAAGCAGTCGGGACCGTCGATGTGGGCACCGACGGCGAGGTCGAGATCAGGGTCGGCGGCGCGCGGGAGTTCTTCGAACGGCCGGCCGGGAAGGATGTCGATGAGGGCGTCGTGATGGACCTGCGCCGGCTGCTGACGGCTGGCGGCTACGGCCCATCGACTGCTGGCCAGGCATAGCCACTGCTGGCCCGCGAAAGCGACAGCCGGGCCGGTGTAGCGACTGCTGGGCTGGCGTCGCGCCTAGCTGCGGCGGACGCAGCGGACGGCGAGGATGTCCGGGACCGGGCTGCCCGATTCCGCGATGCGCTCGATGGTTAGGCCGGCCTCGGTGAACGCGTTCAGCAGTTCGCTGACTGGCAGGTGCGTCGCGCCGACCCTGGCCCGCACACCGGCCGAACTCCAGGCGTCGAAGCTGCGTTCCCGGTGCCAGTACCCAGGGCTAATGACAATCGCGGCCGGGTCGGCTCGGTTGGCGAACGGCCCGATGTAGCACGGGTGGATGCCGACGTGCGCGAAGACGCCGCCCGGCGCGAGCGCTGGCGTGAGCGCCCGGACTGCGGCTGCGTAGTCGTCAATATCGGTGTGGCACAGCACTGCGGAAATGGCCGCAACGGCTCCGGCGCGCAGCGGCGGGGAAACCGCGTTGGCGAGCACCACAGGTAGCCGTGCACGTGCGTAGCTCAGCTGTGCCGGAGAAAGGTCCATTCCGACCGGCGTCCAGCCGAGCGCGCGCAGCTTCGGCGCGAAGATGCCGGTCCCGCAGGCTAGGTCGAGCACCGGCCCACTGCCCTGGCCGAGCGTTTCAGCGAGCGCATCCCCGGTGCGGTCAGTGAACGGAGCCGCGGAGCCGGTCAGGTAGCTCTCGTACCAGTCGGCCCACGCGTCGTAACGGGCCGCCGGCCGCGTCGCGATGGGCGGGCCGTCTGCCGCGTCCGGCCCTGATGCCGCGGGGCCGCTTGTGGTTCGCGAGTTGCTTGCTGCGGCTGCGCTAGTTTCGATGGGCGGATCGAAAGGTGCCATGTCCGGCAAGTTAGCGGACCGCGGCGCTGGCGCCGAGTACCTGTGGCTGCGCTCAGAGCGAAACTGCGGCGCTGTCGTTGCAGGGTCGTTCCCAAAGATATCTTTCCAACGAATGCTTTCCAAAGATATGTTTGCACGCATGGACGAGGTGCCACCAGGCCGGAGCGTCACCCGGCTCACCGATCCGAAAGCGCTCCGCGCGCTCGCTCATCCACTCCGGCTGCAGCTCGTCGGGCAGCTCCGCATCCACGGCCAGCTGACGGCCACCCAGGCTGGCGAGCTGCTCGGCGAGAGCTCGGCGAGCTGTTCCTTCCACTTGCGGCAGCTCGCCAAGTACGGGCTGGTGGAGGAAGCCGGCGGCGGCCATGGGCGGGAGCGGCCCTGGCGTGCCACCGGCATGTTCACGGCCTGGCCGGATGTGGCCGACGACCCGAAGGTGGAGGCGGCCGCTGGCCTGCTCTCCGGAGTGATCGTGGACTACTGGATGACCAGCCTGCTGCGCTGGCTGGACGTTCAGCCGGACGAGCCGGAGGAGTGGCAGCGGGCAGCCCAGTTCGGCGATACGTCCGACTACGTGACCGCTGCCGAGCTGGCCGCGATGGGCCGCCAGATGCGTGAGCTTGTCGATGCGTACCTGGACCGGCAGGTTCAGCCGGAACTGCGGCCAGCAGGCTCGCGCCTGGTCAATGTCCTGCACATCGCGCACCCGATGATCTCGGCGCGGGTGGCGCCGGAGCAGTCTCATGACAACTGACTCCGGTGCCAGGGTGACCGGCCGCGGCCGATTCGCCAGGCTGATTCCGCCGCTGCTGCTGGGGACTGAGTTTCGCCGGTACTGGAGCGCGCAGACGATCTCCATGTTTGGCGATCAGGTTTCAGGCGTCGCGATACCGCTCACGGCCGTGCTGGTGCTGCACGCCAGCGCCGCCGACATGGGCTACCTGACCGCGCTGATCTGGGTACCGAGTCTGCTCTTTGGACTGCACGCCGGAGCCTGGGTAGACCGGCGCGGCCGGCGCCGCGTCACCATGATCGCGGCGGATCTCGGCCGGTTCGCGCTGCTGGCTAGTTTGCCGGCCTGCTACGCGCTGCATGTGTTGAGCCTCGGGCAGCTGTTTGGAGTCGCATTCTGCGAAGGCGTCCTCGCTGTGCTGTTCAGCGTCAGCGATTCAGCGCTGTTTGTCGCGTTGGTGCCCGCCGACCGCTACCTAGATGGCAACACGCTCGTCTATTCCAGCCGCGCCTTCTCGTTTGTGGCAGGCCCAAGTGTCGGCGGGCTGCTGGTCCAGGCGCTGTCCGCGCCTTTCGCGGTGGCTGCCGACGCCTTGTCGTTCCTCGGCTCGGCGTTTTTCCTGCGCCGGATCCGGCCAGTCGAGCCACCGCCTGACCGTGCGGCCAAGGGCGCGGTGACCGCCGGAGCGCGTTTCATCGCCGGCTCCCCGATCGTGCGCGCCTCGCTGCTGGCGGTCGCGGTCGTCAACTTCTTCAACTTGATGTTCTCGGCCCTCTACCTGCTCTATGCCGTCCGCGACCTGCACCTGACGGCGGGCGTGATCGGCCTGGTCCTTGGCCTCGCGGCGATCGGTGGCGTCGTCGGCGCGGCGGTCACCAAACGTATCGCTAACCGCATCGGCGTGGGCTGGGCCTATGCCGTGGGCTGCCTGCTGTTCACCGCGCCGCTGCTGCTCGTCCCGCTGGCCGGAGGGCCTCGCCCGCTTGTCATCGGGACGCTCTTCGTTGCCGAGCTACTCTCCGGGTTTGGCGTGATGGTGCTGGACATCAGCGTTGGCTCGATCTTCGCTGCCGTCATCCCGGATACCGTGCGCTCGCGGGTCTCTGGCGCGTTCCAGGCGGTGAACTACGGCACGCGCCCAGTCGGCGCGCTGCTCGGCGGTGTTCTCGGCACCACACTCGGGCTGCGGCCCGCACTGTGGATCGCGGCGGCCGGCGGCGTTATCGGATTCCTCTTGCTGCTGCCCTCGCCACTGCCGGCCTACCGGATGCCGCAGGAAGTATCGCAGCCGAGTTAGCTATCTAGCTCCGGTCCGCTCGCCGAGCCCGGTTAAGGCGGCCGTTCGAGGCCTGTCGCCCTGGCCGGAGGGAAGCGTAAACTCTCGGCGTCTTTGACCCTAAGACACGGGGAGCAGCAGTATGTCCATGAACTTGTTAGCCCGGATCGGCCTAAAGGTCGGCATTGGCACGGCTGTAGCCGCGCTCGCGATCAGCGCGGCCCTGCCGGCGCAGGCTGTATCCAGCCCTGGTTGGCGCCGTGTCGACACGGTGCACTTTGGTGCCGCCTCAACCTATTCGCAGTTCTCGGCCGTCGCAGCGCTGAGCTCTAACCTCGCCTGGGCGGTGGGTGGCCGCGGCGAGGGTGGTGGGGTACCCCGGGCCTACCGGTGGACGGGTAACGGCTGGAAGACAAGCTCGCTGCCGACGGGATTGCAGGGTGAGCTCAACGAGATCAGCGCGCCGTCGGCGAACGACGTCTGGGCCGTCAGCGACCAGAGCGGCTTCATCGTGCATTACAACGGCTCGAAGTGGTCCACCGCCACGAAGCGGTTCACCGGTGACGGCGAGCTCACTGGGGTTACCGCGTTCAGTCCCACCAACGTGTGGGTATTCGGCGGGCCGGGCGCTAGCGCGGGCTATGGCACCTGGCGCTACAACGGGAAGACGTGGACCAAGGGCGTGAGGGCTACCAAGCTCGGGATCGAGATGGCAAGCGCGGTCTCGCCGAAGAACATGTGGGCTATCGGCGCGGTCGCGGCCGGAGATGACTCCGTCTTCCACTACACCGGCACGTGGACCCAGGCGAAAGCGAGTGCGCTGTCGGGCCTGCAGTTCAGTGACATTCTGGCGCAGACCGGCACTGACGTCTGGGCCACGGCCAGTTTGCAGGCGAATGGCTTCACGTCGTACCTCATCCACCGGAGCTCAAGCGGATGGCGGAGGTTTGCGGTGCCGTGGCCGGTGAGCGTCGGCCAGCTGACTACCGACGGCAGCGGTGGCTTCTGGCTGACCGCATTCGGCAAAGCTGGCGCGGCGTGGGTCTTGCATAGATCTGCGGCTGGCCAGTGGACCAGGAAGCTGCTCGTTTCTTCCGGCTTCGTAACCGGCGTTGCCCGGATGCCGGGCACCACTTCGGTGTGGGCGACCGGCAGCGCCGATACCGCGACCGGAGCTAACGCGGTCATCTGGGCCGACGGCCGAGTCTAGGCGACGCACAACAACGAAGTCGAAGGCGGCTCGCGTCACGGTGCGAGCCGCCTTCGCCACAGTTTGGGCGGATCTGAGTGTCGCCGCCGATTGTCAGCTTTTCCAAGCGTAAGATCGCGGCCGTCCCCGGTACCGGAAGAGCGGAGCCTTGCATGAAACTGTTCAGCCGAACGGGCCTGACGATCAGTGTCGGCGTGTCGGTGGCCGCGCTGGCGATCAGCGTCGCCGTGCCCGCGTTTGCTGCGTCGAGCCCAGGCTGGCGCCGTGTCGCCACTATCCACTTTGGCGCCGCCGGCACCGCTCCGGAGTTCGATGCTGTCGCACCGCTGACCTCCAGCCTCGCCTGGGCGGTTGGTGGTCTCGGTCAGGCCGGTGCGCCCCGGGCCTACCGGTGGACGGGCAGCGACTGGAAGGCAAGTGCGCTGCCGGCGGGACTAAAAGAGTCGCTGGGCGCCATCAGCGCCCCTGCTGCGAACGACGTCTGGGCGATCTCTGGCCTGGGGGACTACATTCTGCATTACAACGGCTCGAAGTGGTCGGTTTCGAAGCGGTTCAGCGTTTTCGGTGAGCTCACTGGGGTGACAGCTCTCAGTTCCAGCAACGTGTGGGTGTTCGGCAATTCGGGCGCGTTCCCTGGCCTTGGCACTTGGCATTACAACGGGAAGACGTGGACGAAGGCCACGGCCGCTACCAACCTCGGGATCGGGAGCGCGACTGCGGTCTCGCCGCAGAACATGTGGGCTGAAGGCTCAACCACAGTCGGCCAGGACTCGATCTTCCATTACACCGGCACATGGAGCCAGGTGAAGGCGAGCGCGCTGTCGGGTCTGTCGTTCTCGGCCATCCTGGCGAAGTCGGCCACTAACATCTGGGTCGCAGCCAACGCCGGAACGAAGTCCTACGTCGTGCACCGGACCACGGCTGGCTGGCGCCGGTTCTCGGTGCCGTGGGTGGTCAACTTGTCTGACATGACCACCGACGGCAACGGCGGGTTCTGGTTTGCCGGGAGGGGCCCGGGCGAAGAATCCTGGGCTTTGCACAGGTCTGCTGCTGGTCGCTGGTCCAGGACCTTGCTCGCCCGGGGCAGCTTTGTTCCCGGCATCGCCCGGATCCCGGGTACCGCTTCGGTGCTGGCCGTCGGCAGCGTCAACACATCGACCGGAACCAACGCCATCATCTGGGCCGACGGAAACGTCTAGGTGCGCAACCGACCACGTACAAAGACGCGAAGGCAGATTGCGCGGTGCGCAGCTGCCTTCGCTTCTGTTTGATGGAGGCGGTGGCAGGAGGCGCGG
>DASXMP010000055.1:0-7873 GCA_036495585.1 Streptosporangiaceae bacterium | reverse complement strand
TCCATGAAGTCCTCCATCGACGGGCCGTGGCCGTAGACCGGCGCCTCGTCGAAGTAGGGGCGGAACTCCCGCTTAGCGTCCTGCGAGTTCCGCGCGAGGTAGGCCTGGCCGCCGAGGCCCACGATCGCCTGCTTCTCGGTCCCGTGACCGTGGTGCGCGTAGAGCTGCCGATAGAACTGGATCAACCGGATGTAGTGCTCCTTCGGCCAGAAGATGTTGTTGGCGAAGAACCCGTCGCCGTAGAACGCGGCTTGCTCGGCGATCTCCGGGGTCCGGATCGAGCCATGCCAGACAAAGGGGGGCACGTCATCGAGCGGGCGCGGAATCGAGGTGAAGCCCTGCAGCGGCGTGCGGAACTTGCCCTTCCAGTCCACCACGTCCTCCCGCCACAGCCGGTGCAGGAGGTTGTAGTTCTCCAGCGCCAGCGGCAGGCCCTGCCGGATGTCCTGGCCAAACCACGGGTACACCGGCGCAGTGTTGCCCCGGCCGAGCATCAGGTCCATCCGGCCCTTGGACAGGTGCTGCAGCATCGCGTACTCCTCGGCGATGCGTACCGGGTCGTTTGTGGTGATCAGGGTCGTCGCCGTGCTGACGATCAGCCGCTTCGTAGTGGCCGCAATGAAGGAGAGCAGCGTCGTCGGCGATGACGAGAAGAACGGCGGATTGTGGTGCTCGCCGATCGCGAACACGTCAAGCCCGACCTCGTCAGCCTTCTGGGCAATCTGGACGATAGCGTCAATCCGCTCGGCCTCGGTCGGCGTATCTCCCGAGACCGGGTCCCGGGTGATGTCGCTGACGGAGAAGATCCCGAACTGCATTGCAGGCCTCCCTGATACATGCGTTTGCATCTATCTAACGGCTTGCCCGCCGCAATATTCCGCCGCCCTAAGACTCCAGGCTGCCCGCGCCACAGCCTCTGGGCACCGCCCGGAATGAGTGATTTGGGTGCGCACGACCGCGTGCCAGACGGCGACGTTCCGGTCACTAAAATCTTTTACATACCGGGAACGGCGTTAACCGCCCGGCGCCGCCGACCCAGCAGGGAGCTGCCGCATGCGTGTCCGGCTTTCCATCCTCGACCTCGCGCCGATCGGCCGTGGCCAGAGCGCGACCGAGAGCTTCGCCGCGAGCGTGGCGCTGGCGCAGCTCGCCGAGTCGCTGGGCTATGAGCGGGTCTGGTACGCCGAGCACCACAACATGGCCACCATCGCCTCGTCGGCGACCAGCGTGCTGATCTCGCACATCGGCGCCCGCACGTCGACCATCCGGCTCGGCGCCGGCGGCATCATGCTGCCGAACCACTCGCCGCTAGTGATTGCCGAGCAGTTCGGCACGCTGGCGGCCTTGTACCCGGGGCGGATCGATCTCGGCCTCGGCCGCGCACCGGGTTCGGACCAGGCCACCATGTACGCGCTGCGGCGTTCCCCCGGCTCGGCCGACACTTTTCCGCAGGACGTGATGGAACTCCAGGGCTATCTGGACGGACAGAGCCGCGTCCCTGGTGTGGACGCGATCCCGGGCAAGGGCTCGAATGTCCCGGTGTACATGCTCGGCTCCTCGCTGTTTGGCGCGCGACTGGCCGCCGCGCTCGGGCTGCCTTTCGCCTTCGCGTCGCACTTCGCCCCGACGTCGCTGGCCGCGGCGCTGGCGGCATATCGCAGCGAGTTCCGGCCATCGGCGCAGCTCGCCTCGCCGTATGCGATCGCGGGCGTCAACGTGATCGCCGCCGACTCCGCTGCGGCAGCGCAGGACCAACTGCAGGCCATCCGCCGGCTGCGGGCCGTCAGCCTGTTCGCCCGGGCCCACCGCGGCCTCGCGCCCGAGGAGGTAACCGACGCGCAAGCCGACGAACTCCTCGCCGCGGGCGCGGCCCAGCACGTGGACCAGATGCTCACCTACGCGGCGGTCGGCACCACCAGCGAGGTGAGCGACTATCTGGACGGCTTCCTGGACCGCACCAACGCAGACGAGCTGATCGTCGCTCACCAGGCCCCCACCGTGGCGGCGCGGCTGCGCTCGGTGACCTTGCTGGCGCAGGCGATGCAGCCGCTGGCCGCCTGACTGCCCGGACAGATCTCGCCCCAGGGCTAAGTAGCCTTGTCCGGACTGTCGGCAGCGGCTCCTACCATGGCCGCTGGGATAACCGTGGTCGCAAAGGACGCTGATGGCCGACGAGGATGATGTGCGCCGCCTTGCGCTGGCGCTGCCGGAGGTCGCGGAGATCGACTCCGACGGGTTCGACTTCCGCGTGGCTGACCGCGGCTTCGTCTGGTCCTATCCCGAGCGGCGGCCGGGCAAGCCGCGCGTGATCCGGACCGATATCGCCGTCATCTACGTGGGCGACGAGGCGGAAAAGCAGGCGCTGCTGCGGGGCGAGCCTGAACTCTTCTTCACCACGTCCGAGTACGAGGACTGGCCGCTCGTGCTGCTGCGCCTGGGCGCCGTGGACCCGGGCCGCCTGGCTGAGCTTGTCACGGACGCCTGGCGGATGCGCGCCCCCGCCGACGTAGCTGCCCAGTTCGAGGCGGCCACCGGACCCTAGCCGGCCCCCGCGGGCGGCGGGCTCCGCCGAGCGGGTACGGCCCCGGCGGTATCAGCCCCGCGCTCCCCGGCCTCCTGTAGCCGGCATCAGCCGACCACGATCCCCCGCAGCATGGTGCTTCAGCTAGCCGCCCCGCAGCAAGGAGACGAACGTCCCGATGGCCGCTACTTTGCAGGAGATCCTGTGCGCGCCCGACACCCAGCCCAAGGTCATTGACGATTGCTGCGCCCTCATTGATCAGGAGATCGCGGAGAAATCAGGCATCTCAGGGAACGCCGTCAAACTTGCCTACAAGACAGTCGCCACCTTTGCCTCCGGTTATGTCCGGATCATGGTTGCGTCCTTCCTGCCGGGGATCGTCACGCAGCTCGAGCCATTCTGGGCCGACTTCACCGAGTCGGGCGGCTCAGCCTTCGGCGACTATCTGGCCAAGCGAGGCGCCGAGGTGTCCGAGGCGCTGCTGACCGTGACCGACGAGCGCGCCGAGTCGTCGAAGCGCGCGACGTTGATCAAGGCGTATCGCGCCGTCCGCGGCGGCGCGGTCAAGCACGTCGAGGCGGCATTGCCGCGGGTCGGCGAGCTCGTCCTGAAGTACGCCGCGTAAGCGCACCGCGCGGCGCACATAACGCGGTCGTGCCCGGGCCGCACTCACTGGCATCATGATGCGGTGAGCGTGGTCAACGTTGCTACCTGCCAGTTCCCGGTGTCGGCTGAGATCCGGGCGAACCTCCGATTTGTCCTCGGTCAGCTCCAGGCCGCGGCCGACCGCGGCGCGCACGTCGCCCACTTTCCCGAGGGCGCGCTGTCCGGGTACGCCGGCACGGATTTCGAGACCTTCGACGGCTTTGCCTGGGATCAGCTCCAGCAGGCCACCACGCAGATCCTGGACCGCGCCCGGGAACTGGGTCTGTGGGTAGTGCTCGGCTCGGCGCACCAGCTCACCGGCGACCACAAGCCGCACAACAGCCTGTATGTCATCAGCGACGCCGGCAAGATCGTGGACCGCTACGACAAGCGTTTCTGCGGCGGCAGCGACCTGACGCACTACACCCCGGGCGACCACGGCGTCAGCTGGACCATCAACGGCGTCCGGTGCGGCGCGCTGATCTGCTACGACTACCGGTTCCCCGAGCTGCACCGGCAGTACAAGCGCGAAGGCGTGGACCTGCTGTTCCATTCCTTCCACGCGGCCAGCGCCTCAGCAGACCGGATCGCGGCCATCGGCGCGGCCATCGGGCCAGAGCTCGCGCCGCTGAACCGTGCTGCCACCTTCACCTATCCCGCCATTACGATGCCGGCGGCAATGACGGCTGCCGCCGCAGCCAGCCATGTCTGGATCAGCTGCCCGAACTCCTCCCGGCCGGAAAGCTGCTGGCCAGCCTTCATGGTCCGGGCCGACGGCATCACGGTCGGCCGCCTGCGGCGCAACCGGCCGGGGGTGCTGCTGACGGCCGTGGATACCGCCCGTGAGCTGTACGACTCCGCGGCCGCCTGGCGTAATCGCGCGCTGGCCGGCGAATTCCACAGCGGCACGCTGGTCACCGACCCGCGCTCTGCCGACCGCACCACGCTGTAGCTCGCGGCCGCCCCGCCCTTGGCCGCACCCGTGCCGAGTTACCTGCGCGGACGGACGGCGCGAGCTTACCGGCTTCAGGCCGCGTCGCCGCGCTCATCGCGGCGTCTCCAGGGTGAGCAGCGTGCGCTTGGCGTCGACGCCGCCAAGGTAGCGGCCCATGCCGCCGTCGGACAGGACTACCCGATGGCACGGCACCACGACGGGCAGCGGGTTCGTCGCGCAGGCGCTTCCGACCGCACGGAACGCCTTCGGACTGCCGGCGAGCCGGGCGACCGAGGCGTAGGTCGCGGTCTGCCCGTAGCCGATCTCGGGCAGGTGATTCAGGACAGCGCGCCGGAAACCGGCAGTCAGCTGCCAGTCCAATGGCACATCGAAGGTGCGGCGACGGCCGTTGAAGTACTCCTCCAGCTCGCTCGCAGTGGTGTCCAGCCGGGCGGGGGCGCGCAGAATGCGAGGGCTGATCCGGTCGGCCAGAGTCTGGAGGACCTTGTCGTGGTCCTCGATGGCGTAGGCAATCCGGACCAGGCCGACCTCGGTCGCGGCCAGCAGGAGCCTGCCGACCGGACTGTCGACCGTGCGGTAGGAGATGTCGAGGATGCCCTCCGCGTGCGCGGCGGTGGCGAGCCGGCCCGTCAGCAGTCTCAGGTGGCCGGGGTCGCCGTCGAGGGCGCTGACCAGGCCACGGGTCAGGTCGTTGGTACTCATCGATGCCCTGCTCTCCTCGCAGCGGCGCCCTGGTAAGAGCGTCGCAGGGTGGCGATGCCGTCGGCCGCTGCGCGGCGGGCGGCGTCGGTGCTGCCGCCGACAATGGCGGCGACTTCGGTGTAAGGCAGTCCGGCTAGGTAGTGATAGGCCACGGCCTGCCGCTGTTTCGCCGGAAGCCCGGCCACGGCGCTGACGAGGTCAAGGTCGCGGCTGTCGGCAGCCGGGGCCGCTGTCTCAGGCGCCTCGGCCACGGGAATCGCACGGCGCGCTGCCGCCCTGGTGATGTCGATGGCCTTGCGGTGTGCGATCGTGACCAGCCACGCTTCGATGTTGGCGTCGGCCGGCAGGCCGGGATAGGCCTTCATAGCCGATAGGAAGGTCTCTGACCAGGCGTCGTCGGCGTCCGCGGACCCGAGCACGGCACGGCAGACGCGCAGCACGGTCTGACCATGCACGGCGACGACAATGTCGAACGGCTGCTTGCCTTTCAGCTTGCCTTCCATACCCTGATGACGTCCCGTCCGAGGCGTTCGTGAGGTCAATGCTGACTCATTCGCTGCACCGCTGGCGCGGCACGCCACGGCCTGCCGAGGGCCGGGCGGCCGCCACGAAGCCGATCGGACTTTGTGGCGGCCGGTCGGCGAGGACAACGGACGCGTCCGCCCCGGCTGGAGGTCGCGACTACGCTGGGCTAATGAGGTCGAGCTGGCGCAGCACAGCGACGCCGTCATCGAGCCCGACTTCCTCGGTGATCAGGCTGTCCTCGACCTTCAGGATGGTGATTCCGGTGAAACGCATCGTCTTGCCGGTGCCCGCCGTCAGCGAGCCGATGGGCATGTCATCGAACGCGGCGCCGGTCTGGGTGCCGCCTCCGATCCACTGACCGACGACATAGTCGCCCTCGGCGATCAGGTCAGCCGTGCCGTCGAACGCCAGGTCCGGGAACGCTGCACGGAACTTCGTGGCGAAGGCGCGCACTTGCTCGCGGCCGCGGCATGGCGCGTGCAACGAGTATTCAAAGCGAATGTCCGGAGCAGCGAGCTCGTCGATGACGGCTGGATTGAACTGCGCCCCCCAGAATTCGGTGAACCAGCGTCCGACGATGGCCTTGTTCTCTTCGATCGACATGATCATGCCTTTCCGGGATTTTCAGGACTGAAACGCGCTGTCCGGCGCTCAGGTTTTCGGTGCTCACGACGAAGACGCTCCCGCCCGCGCCCGCGTGAGATCAGGCCGACTCCTGTGCTGGTGCGGGTCCTGATTGGCCAGGCGACGCTTGCCTTCGCGGCGATGACCGCAGACAGCCCGATGCCGCATTTCGTGACCGGCCCGGCCTGGCTACGGTGGACGGTCTTCACCGCCGACCTGGTCGCCCTTGGGTGGTCCGTGGCGGACTCACCACCACATTTCCCGGGCAGATGCTGTTGCACCGTGCCGCCGGACGGCGCACCATAGGCCGATGAGGCCGGACGATATCTACCAGAACGGTGGGTATCTGGCTAAGTAGGACAGGGAAAGGAGGCCCCGCATTGAGTGAGCAAGACAAGCGACGGCGCTGGAACCCGGTAGTTCTGCTGCTGCTACTGCCGCTGTTAGCTGTCCTCGTCCCCGAGTTCTACAACTTCTCTAGTCCGTCCATCGGCGGCATGCCCTTCTTCTACTGGTGGCAGCTGCTCTGGATCGCCGGAGTTGCGGTCTGCGTCGGCGTCGTCTACCTCGTGACGAGGAGGACCCGATGATTCCCAAGTTCAACGGTCTGGAGTTCGGGATCGTCATCGGCATGTTCACGGTAGTGACCGTGATTGGATTCATGGCGACACGCTGGCGTCGTGGCGCCTCCCTGGCCAGCGTCGAGGAGTGGGGGCTCGGCGGTCGCAGATTCGGCACCGTGGTGAGCTGGTTCCTCATCGGCGGGGACCTCTACACCGCGTACACGTTCGTCGCCGTGCCAGCGCTGCTGTTCGGCACCGGCGCGGCCGGCTTCTTCGCCGTGCCGTACACGATCGCCGTGTTCCCGCTGGTCATGTTCGGGGCAGCACGGCTGTGGTCGGTCTGCAACGAGCACGGCTACGCGACCGCCGCCGAGTTCGTCCGGGGGCGGCACGGGTCGCCTGTGCTCGCATTGCTGGTGGCGATCACCGGCATCGTCGCGACGATGCCCTACATCGCGCTCCAGCTGACCGGGATCAGGGCGGTCGTGGAGACCATGGGCATCGGCGGGGACTGGCCGCTGTGGGTCGCGTTCGTCGTGCTCGCGCTCTACACCTTCACCTCGGGTCTGCGGGCTCCGGCCCTGGTCGCATTCGTCAAGGACATCCTGATTTACGTCATGGTCCTGATCGCGATCATCTACATCCCGGCCAAGCTCGGCGGCTACGACGTTATCTTCCACGGCGCGCAGTCCGCGCTCGCCGCAAAGGGCTACAGCACGCTGCTGAGCGGATCGCAGTACCTCGGCTACACGACGCTTGCGCTGGGCTCGGCGCTGGCCCTGTTCCTGTATCCGCACGCGGTGACGGGAGTGCTGGCCTCTCGCAGTCGGGACGTTGTCAAACGGAACATGTCGCTGCTGCCGGCGTACTCGCTGATGCTGGGCTTCATCGCGCTGCTTGGTTATATGGCGCTGGCCGCGCACGTCAAGCCGGTGGGCGGCACGGCCGCGAAGCCCGACAGCACCACGATCGTCCCCGTGCTGTTCAGCAACGAGTTCCCGCACTGGTTCGCCGGGATCGCGTTCGGTGCGATCACCATTGGCGCCCTGGTGCCCGCGGCGATCATGGGCATCTCGGCGGCGAACACGTTCGCCCGCGACATCTACCGGCCGTACTTCAGGCCGGGGGCCAGCGACCGGGAGGAGGGGCTGGTCAGCCAGATCTTGTCGGTGATACTCAAGCTGGGCGCGGTTGGCGTTATCGTCAGCCTGAAGGTCTCGTTCGCCATCGAGTTCCAGCTCATCGGCGGCGTCGTCGTCATCGAGATCCTGCCCGCCGTGGTACTCGGCCTGTACACCCGGTGGTTCCACCGGTGGGCGCTGGCGGCCGGCTGGCTGG
>DASXMP010000054.1:0-2137 GCA_036495585.1 Streptosporangiaceae bacterium | reverse complement strand
GCTACCTGCGGGAAGAGGACTGGCATGTCTGAGGCTGCCAACATCAGAGAATGGCGGGGCCACGACGTTGTCGACGCCCAGGGCCACAAGATCGGCCAACTAGAGGCCGTTTACGTTGACACGGCCAGCGACCTCCCGTCGTTCGGCACGGTCGTGGTCGGGATGCCGACCAGGCGCAAGCTCGTGTTCGTGCCCCTTGGCAACGCGACCGTGGGTCCCGCGTACGTCAAGGTCCCCTACGACAAGAAGCACGTGAAGGGTGCCCCGGCCATCGACACCGACGGCGAACTGCGCGCGGGCGATGAAGAGGCGGTCTTCAAGCACTACGGACTGGCGTATGAGCCAGGCACAGGCGGTGAGCGGCGGCTGGGCCGCCGCTGAGCCGCTTTAACGAGCGGAGAATCAGATGATTGCCTTCTTCCTGCTACTGATAATCGTGGCGATCGCGCTCGGCATCGTCGGTGTCGTCGTGAAAGGCCTGCTTTACCTGCTGATCATCGGCATTGTCGTGTTCCTCGGCGCCCTCCTCATTGGCGCTCTGCGGATGCGGGCACCCGGTCGGCGGGTGACCAGGTAGACACGGGACTCGCGATGCGTGAGCCCGGCTACCCTGACGCCCTCCGCGTCCTGGTTGACGTCACCGGCGGCGACATCAATCAGGTGCTGGCCGCGGCCTGTGCGCCAGTCGCCCGGGATCCCGTGGTCTACCTGGCCGACTTCTCCGGCGAAGTGCTGCTTCCGCTGGCCGCCGGGGTAGCGGAGGAGGCTGTCGCCGGATCCATGGCGGGCCGGACGTTCACCACCGGTCAGCCGGTGACCAGTGAGCGGGACGGGGCCGTCCGGGTCTGGGTCGCGGTGACGGAGCAGGCGAGCAGGACCGGGGTGCTGGCGATCACGGTGCCGGAGGCTAGCCCCGAGGCGCTGGCGCAAGCCCAGTTGCTCGGCGTGTTCGCTGGTCTGATCGTCACCGCCGTGGCACGGGTCAGCGACGTCCCTTACGTCCGGCGGCAGAAGCAGGGCATGTCGCTGCCGGCCAGCATGCAGTGGGACCTGCTGCCGCCGCTGAACACCAGGACCCCAGAGGTCGTGATCGCGGGCCTGCTTGAACCCGCTTATGACATCGCCGGCGACTCGTTCGACTACGCGGTCGGCGACGGCGAGCTGCAATTCGCGATCATAGACGGAATGGGCCATGGCATCGCCTCGACGCTGCTGACCGGGCTGGCCGTCGGCGCCTACCGGCACGCGCGCAGGAACGGCGCCCCGATTGCGGAAATCCACACGGCCATCGATCGGGCGCTCACCGATTACTACGGCGACGATTCGTTCGCCACCGGCATCATCGGCACGCTCACGACCACTACCGGCAGGCTGGAATGGTCTTGTGCAGGACATCCGCCGCCACTGCTGCTGCGCGGCCGCAAGGTCGTCGCGGAGCTAGCCAATACGCCGATGGTGCCATTCGGTCTCGGCGGGGGCGCACCGGAACTGTCCGCCACCGACCTCGAACCCGGCGACGCGATACTGCTGTACACCGACGGCGTGACCGAGGCTCGCACGGCCGATGGTGACCTGTTCGGGCTGGACAGGCTCATCGACCTGCTTGAGCGGGAGGCGGCCAGCGAGCAGCCGCCGGAAGAAATACTGCGGCGCCTGGTGCGGGCGGTGCTCGACTACGAACCCGGCGGCTTGCGCGATGACGCCACGCTCCTGCTGGCGCAATGGACTGGCGACGCCCCGTAGCTCACGGCAGCGCGCCCCGGGTTGGGATTAGCCGCGCTAAGCCGGGTAGTGACTGCCCACCGTTACCAGCCAGCGGAGGGAGATGCAGGTGAGTGACCTCCCGCTAGCCAGCGCACCGCTGGCCGCTCATGCCGCGCTCCTGTACGCCAGCATGGACGAGTTCGTTGCGTGGGCGCTCAGGTTCGTCGACGCGGGGCTTGACAAGGACGAGCCCGTGCTGGTCAGCGCGCCGCACCCGGAGATCAGCTTCCTGCGTGCGCGCATGAACGCGCGGGCTCACCGGGTGACCTGGGCCGACATAACCCGCATTGGCGCCAACCCCGGCCGGATCATTCCGCACATGCACGCCTTCGCCAGTGCTCATGCGGGAAGGCCCGTCCGCTACCTCCAAAAG
>DASXMP010000053.1:0-43317 GCA_036495585.1 Streptosporangiaceae bacterium | reverse complement strand
CTCTCACCTACCTAGGCCGCTCCTTCGCTACCCCTCGTCGTCGGCACCGCCATCGGGGACGGGTTCCGGAAGTACGCCGACATTGTGGTCGAGAAGCCGCCAGTGGCCATTCCGCCGGGAGAGGGTGGACCAGTGGCAGTTGCCGAACGGGCCGAGGACCCGCGGCTCCCAGCCCACCTCGAGCACCTTCGCCGCCGCTAGGGACAGAGCGGCGCCATGGGCCACCACTACCGCGACCGAACCGCCCGGTAGCCCGTCGGCGATCCGCGTCAGCGCACCGCCGGCCCGCTCGGCTACCGCCTCGGCGGTCTCCCCGTCGGGAGGTGACCAGGTCAGACGCTCGACCGGGTACCGTTCCCGGATCTCGGTGTCGGTGAGGCCCTCCCACGAGCCGCCGTAGCGTTCCCGGAGGTCCTTGTCGAAGGTCACGGCCAGTCCGGTCAGCCGTGCTAGTGCGTCCGCCGTGGCCGAGGCCCGGCTGAGGTCGGAGGAAAAGATCGCGTCCGGGCGCAAGGCCGCCAGGTACCGTGCGGCCTCCGCGGCCTGTCGCACCCCGACCTCATTGAGCGGGATGTCGCTCTGCCCTTGGAACCGCCGCTCCACGTTGTAAATGGTCTGCCCGTGCCGCCAGAGCACGAGCCGCACGGCATCATCCTCGCCGCCGACCGCCCAGCTTGGCGCGGCGGCGTCGTTTCCTGCAGCCAACGACCTAGCCCCGATCTCCGCCGCTGGCGCCATTCGCAGGCGTCGCGCCGACGGGTTCGGGCAGCGGTATCAGCGGGCAGTCCTTCCACAGTCGCTCGAGCGAGTAGTAGACCCGCTCTTCGACGTGCTGGACATGAATCACGATGTCGAGGTAGTCGAGCAGGACCCAGCGGGCCTCCCGTTCCCCCTCGCGGCGCGCCGGCTTGGCACCCGCCCGCCGCAGCTTCTCCTCGATCTCGTCCACGATCGCCCGGACCTGGCGGTCATTGGATGCCGAGCAGAGCAGGAAAGCGTCGGTGATCACAAGCTGCTCGCTCACGTCGTACGCAATGATGTCGGAGGCGAGCTTGTCGGCAGCGGCGACGGCCGCGATCTCCACTAGCTCGACGGCCCTCTTGGTGGCAGTCACGTGTGGTGGCAGTCCTCCTCGGCTAGCCCTTTTGCCCTCTGGACACAAGCGTATCCGCCGACAGAGACAGCGCTAGCGCTCGCGCCTAGGCGTTTCGCGCTCTTTTATCCACATAAGATATGGAACGTCCCCGAGAGACTTAGCATCCGCAGCTCGCTCGTTCCCGGCCAGGCGACTACTCTCCCCGGCGGCCGGCCAGCCAGCACGAGGCGCCCCAGGCGACCGCCGCAAGGACGACGGCGGCCAGCAGCGGGATTCCCGTCGGCCAGGCCGCGGACTGGATGGCAGCCCCGTTGCCGCGCAAGGCGGCGCTGGCCGGGGACACGCTGGATACCAGCGCGACTACCACCGCCGCGATCGTGCTGAGCAGCGCCGCCGCCGGATGCCGGATGAGCGGCGGATTAAAGAGTGCTCCGACGGCGGACCCCACCAGGGCGCAGATGCCGGCCTTGCCGAGCCCGGCCAGCACTGGCGCGAGCAGCGCCTCCCGATGACCGCTGGTCACCAGCTCGTAACAGGCGCCTACCAGACCGAGGGCGGCACCGCAGGCGATCGCCATGATCAGGGTGGCGAGCTGCGCCCGCGCGGGGCTCGTCGCCGCGAACACGCACGCACGCGAGGCGGGTGGCTCGGCCGTCAGCATCGATCTGGTCAGCAGCGCGACGATCGGCACCAGCATGGCCGCGCTCCAGTCCAGCCCGGGCGGCAATGCCTGCTGGCCGCCGGCGCCGCCGACCGAGACCAGCAGCGCGTACGCGATCAGCGGGAAGATCCACCGGTGCGACCGGAACAGGATCGCTGCCTGGTACCGGAGCAAGGCGATCACGGTGCCATCCCCCGGTCCCCAGCCGGCCGAACCGCGACGACATGTACGCCATCCCAGCTCAGCACTTCGCGGAGCACCTGATCGGCGGCCTGCGGCGCGACGGTCACGGCGACCACGGACGGCTGCAGGTGACCGGCGGCCGCCACCCCCTGTACCTGCCGAAGCCCTCGCAGTCGCGCCAGTGAGCTGTCCGCCACGCCGGAAAGCTCGATTGTCACGGGGCCGCCACTGCTTGCCGGACGGTCTGGCTCCGGAACTGACAGGGAGTACGCGGGGGCGATCGCGACGGCTCCGGCCGACAGCCGCCAGCGTTCCATCACGAAGTCGGCCAGCCGCGCCGGGTCGTGATCAACGAACAGCACGCTCCCGCCGGCCGCCACTCGCTCCCGCACGGCCGCGTCCAGCGCTCCGCGCGCCGCTTGATCCAGGCCGGTCCAGGCTTCGTCGAGGACAAGCAAGCCGGGCCGCGCCAGGAATGCCTGGGCGATCGCGAGCTTCTGGCACATCCCCTTGGACAGGGTGCGCACTGGTGATCCCGCATAGTCCGCCGCCCCGAGCCGCTCCAGCCACTCCTCGGCCGCCGTGCGCGCGGCCGCCGCCGGCAGACCGTGGACTGCGCCCATGTAGTGCAGATACTCCAGCGCCGAGAAGGGCAGTGCGCCCGGAAAGCGTTCCGGCACGTAGCCGACGTGCGGCCGCCCCGTCACGCGACCGGCCGACGGCGCGAGCACGCCTGCCGCGATCTTGAGAAGCGTGGACTTGCCGCTGCCGTTCGGCCCCTCGAACCTGATCAGCCGTCCAGCGGCAACGTCCCTGGTCACATCGCGGACGATCCACGGCCGCCGGAGCCCGTACCGCTTGCCTACCGCCACCAGCCGCACGGCCGCAGCTTAGTGTGAGACGGCTAATCCTGGTACAGGCCGCGCTTCGAGATGTACTGCACGATGCCATCGGGAACCAGGTACCAGATCGGGTGCCCGCCTCTGACCCGCTCCCGGCACTCGGTCGAGGAGATCGCCAGCGCGGGGATCTCCACCAGGCTGATCCGGTCGTCCGGCAGGCCGGTCGACGTCAGCCGGTGGCCGGGCCGCGTGCAGCCGACGAAGTGCGCGAGCTCGAACAGTTCGTCGGTGTCGCGCCAGGAGATCATCTTGGCCAGGGCGTCGGCCCCGGTAATGAAGTAGAACTCCACGCCCGGTCCGCGCACGGCGCGCAGGTCCCGCAGCGTGTCGATGGTGTAGGTGTCGCCCGGCCGGTCAATGTCCACCCGGCTGACGGAGAAGCGCGGGTTCGACGCGGTCGCGATCACCGTCATCAGGTAACGGTCCTCCGCGGGCGAGACCTTGCGGCCGTTCTTTTGCCAGGGCTGCCCGGTCGGCACGAAGATGACCTCGTCCAGATCGAAGAAGTCGCCTACCTCGCTGGCCGCAACCAAATGACCATGATGGATCGGATCGAAGGTGCCGCCCATGATCCCGACCCGCTTACTCATGGACAGACCTTAATCCACGCACCATCTGGTCAGACCGGGTACATGACCCCGGTCAGCTGCTCGGACTCCACCCACAGCCGCCGCTGGTGCTCGGAGTTGTGCGACCGTCCGCTCGTCCGGACCACGACCGGGTACCCGGTCATCTGCATGAACCCATCCGGTCCATAGCAGGTGCCGCTGACCGCGGCCGGGTCGGTGGCAGCCCGAAGCGTCGGCAGCGCGCCCATCGCCGCGTCTTGCACCCACCACGAGT
The DNA here is from genome assembly GCA_036495585.1 of Streptosporangiaceae bacterium. Lineage (GTDB taxonomy): Bacteria > Actinomycetota > Actinomycetes > Streptosporangiales > Streptosporangiaceae > JAJYUU01. The sequence continues at coordinate 39,632 of DASXMP010000053.1, read as the reverse complement.
TCAGCCGGCCCAACCGCGGGCTCATCGCCGGGTTCGCCAGCGCGGACACGTGCCGGGTCAGGTTCGTCCTCGCGGTGCCCGGGTGGGCAGCCAGCGCCATGGTCGTCACCCGGGCAGCCGTCAGCCGGCGGGCGAGCTCATAGGTGAACATCAGATTCGCCAGCTTGGACTGTCCGTAGGCGACGAAGCGCACGTAGCGCTGGGACGACTGCAGATCGGCGAAGTTCATGCGGCCGCCTCGGTGCGCGTTGCTGGAGACCGTGACCACGCGCGAGTCCGGCGCGGCGAGCAGCGCGGGCATCAGTAGCCCGGTGAGAGCGAAATGTCCGAGGTGGTTGGTGCCGAACTGCAGCTCGTAGCCGTCCTTGGTCAGCCGGTACGGCGGGAACATGACGCCCGCGTTGTTGATGAGCAGGTCGATCCTGGCGAACCGGGTAGTCAGTTCGGCGGCCGTTTTCCGCACGGACTCCAGCGAGGCCAGATCGATCTCAGCCGTCTGCACCGCGGCCGACGGCTGCTCCACGCGAATCTGATCAGCGGCCCGGGCAGTCTTGTCCTGGTCCCGGCCGGCCAGCACCACGGTTGCCCCGTGCCTGGCCAGCACCAGGGCCGTCGCCAAGCCAAGCCCAGAGTTCGCGCCGGTCACAATCGCGACCCGGCCCTGCTGGTCGCCGACGTCCTGCCCGGTCCACGGCATCGCAGGTCCCTTCTTCCGGCCAGTTCAGTCCAGATAGCACAACTACCCAGACAGCACATCATGAGCCGCAGCCCGGCGTATGGCCGCCGTCAAAGATCACCCGATGCCAGGCAGCGGCGGGTCGCCGGCCGACCAGCGCAGCACCCGGACCGCCTTCCCGACCTCGGTCCGCGGCACCGACCCCGGCGGCAGCACCCGAACGCCGACCGACAGGCCAAGGGTGTCCTTCAGCCTCGACTCCAGCTGGCTTTCGTCAGGCCGCGGGCCGGAGGAGGCCGTTCCCGTTTCCACGCAGGCGATGAGACGGTGCTGCGCGGTGCGCTCATCCAGCACCAGCACATAATCCGGCGCCAGCGCCGGGGCGCCGAGCAGGACCCGCTCGACCTCGCTCGGGTACACGTTCACGCCCCGGACCACCAGCATGTCGTCCTTGCGGCCGGTGACCTTCGACATCTTCACCAGGGTGCGGCCGCAGCGGCAGGTACCGCGGCGCAGCGCGGCGATGTCGCCAGTCCGGTACCGCAGCAGCGGCAGGGCCTGCTTGGTCAGCGTGGTGAATGTCAGCTCCCCCGCCTGGCCGTCCGGCCGCGGCACGCCGGTCAGCGGGTCGAGCACCTCGACCAGGAAGTGGTCCTCGTTTACGTGCAGACCGTCGGCGGCGACGATGCACTCGGCCGCGACGCCGGGACCGATGACCTCCGACAGACCGTAAATGTCGAGCGCGTGGATGCCGAGCAGGTCCTCGATCCGGACGCGCATCTCCTCCGTCCACGGCTCGGCGCCGAAGATCCCCGCCCGGAGCGCCAGCCCCTCCCCCGGCCGCACGCCGGCCTCAGCCAGCGCCTCGCCGAGCCGGATCGCATACGACGGCGTGCAGGTGAGGATGTCCGGCTGCAGGTCGTTGATCAGCGTTACCTGGCGGGACGTCATGCCGCCCGAGGCCGGTACCACGGTCGCACCCAACTCGATCGCGCCCTGGTGGATGCCGAGGCCACCGGTGAACAGCCCATATCCGTAGGCGTTGTGCACGGTGCTGGCGCGCGTCGCGCCGGCGGCCGCAAGGGCGCGGGCACACATCCGGGCCCAGAGCTTCAGGTCGTCACGGGTGTAGGCGACGAGCGTCGGGCGACCGCCGGTGCCGCTGGAGCCGTGCACCGCCACCACCTCGGTGCGCGGCACGGCCAGCAAGCCAACCGGGTAGGCATCCCAGAGGTCGGTTTTGCCGGTCGTCGGCAGCCGGTGCAGCGTCGCGATATTCACGTCCGCGCCAGCCTGCACGCCTGCCTCCCGGAGCCGGGCGCCCTGCAGGCCGCCGACGGCCAGCAGCCGGTCGATCAGGCCGCGCAGCCGGTCCAGCTGAAGCGCAGCGCGCTGTTCGGCGGGCATTGACTCTGCGTCCGGCTCGTACATGGCTGGCAAATCCGCTACTGGCATGTGACCAACCTCCTGCGCCGGGCGCCTACGATGCACTTATGACCACTGTGCCGGACCGTTCCCGGATCCGTCTGCCGGGTATTAGCTCACGTGCTTACGAGCACCCCGCCGATCGGTCAGCGCTTGTCGCGCTGCGCAAGCTGACCGGCTTCGACACCATACTCAAGAACCTGGCCGGCCTGTTCAACGACCGGGCGCTGCGCCTGATGTTCCTGGCCAGCTCGGTTCGCGTGACCGAAGAGCAGTTCCCCGACCTGAACCAGATGCTGCGTGATGGCGCCTACATCCTCGACCTGCCAGTAGTGCCGGAGATGTTCGTCAGCCAGAATCCGCTGGTGAACGCGATGGCGATCGGCACCAGCAAGCCGTTCATCGTGCTGACGAGCGGCCTGGTCGAGCTGCACGATCCAGAGGAACTCCGGTTCGTGATCGGACACGAGCTCGGGCACGTGCTGTCCGGCCACGCGGTCTACCGGACCATGCTGTTCTATCTGGTCAACCTCGCGAACCGGCTCGCGCTGGTGCCGTTCGCGTGGATCGGGCTCAAGGCGGTGATCTGGGGCCTGGAGGAGTGGTACCGCAAGTCCGAGCTGTCCTGTGACCGCGCTGGCCTGCTGGCCACCCAGGACGTCGAGGCGGCCCGGCGCGCGCTGATGAAGCTGGCGGGCGGCCGGCGCCTGGCCGAGCTGAGCCATGACGAGTTCCACCGGCAGGCGCACGAGTACGACGCGGTCCCCGACATCCGCGAGAGCCTGCTCAAGCTCATGCAACTCCAGGGCACTACGCACCCGTTCGCGGTGGTGCGCTTCGCCGAGCTGGACCGGTGGGCCGACGACGGCGACTACCGCGACATCCTGGCGGGGAACTACCCGCGCCGCGATGACGACGCGACGACGTCGGTCGGGGACGAGTTCCGCTCAGCGGCCAAGTCCTACTCCGAGTCCTGGAACCGCAGCGCGGACCCGCTGATCGGCGCCGTCCGCGGCGTGGCTTCCGGTGCGGTAGACGCGGGCACGCGGCTGTTCAACCGCCGCTTCGGCGGGACCGGCAGCAGCGGCCAGGACGACGACAACGACGACGAGTAGCCGCTAGCTCGCCAGGGCGGCCACGTACTCGGCGAAGCGGCGCAGGCTTGTCTCGAAGCCCTTTCTGGCTTCAGGCTGCGCGAACGGCGCCGGCACGTTGGTCTGATGCGTGACGACCTCGGTGCGCCCGTCACCGAGGTCGGTGAAAGTGATCGTGGTGACCATCCCGCCCTCGAGGGCTGGCTCGGTCCACACCAGGCGCTCGGGCCGCCGGACCTCGAGGTAGACCGCGCGCATCCGGTATTCGCTGCCGTCGGCGTCGTTGACCATCGTGGTCTCGAACGCCCCGCCGGGCCGCAGGTCTACCACGACGCCGTCGGCCGGCGCGGTGGTGCCCTCCGGTCCCCAGAAATGCGTCAGGTGCTCCGGCTGAGTCATGCAGTCGAACAGCAGCTCCGGAGTGGCGCGGTGGATGCGGCGGTAGGTGAACTCGCCGGCTTCGGTCATGTCGCGGTCTCCCCTGCTGCGCCGTCGCGGCCACCCTGCAGCCCGGCCAGGTGGTCGTCTAGCCGGTCGTATCGCTCGTGCCACAGCTGCCGGTGCCGGGCGATCCAATCGCCGGCGACCTCCAGGCTGGTCTGCTCAAGCCGGCACGGCCGGGCCTGCGCCACCCGCGAGCGCGACACCAGCCCGGCCTGCTCGAGCACCTTGATGTGCTTGGAGATCGCCTGCTGGGTCAGCGCGAACGGCTCGGCCAGCTCGTTCACCGTCGCTTCGCCGGCGGCAAGCCGCGTCAGGATCGCCCGCCTGGTCGGATCGGCCAGTGCGGCGAACGTGACACCGAGGTCGGTGACACTGCGGTCGGTGACACTGCGGTCGGTGACACTGTGGTCGGTGACACTGTGGTTGGTGACACTGTGGTCGGTGACACTTAGGTCGGAGGCCCGGTCGCCGCTCGCGACCGTCACGGCCGGCCGGTCAGGGACCGTGCACGCGCCGCGCCCGCCCCACCGAAAACCTCGAGGGAAACGAGCCGGTTCGCCAGCAGCGGTATCAGGTCCCGCGCGCGGCCGGTGAGCTCCTCGCCCTGACCCGCGGACCAGCCGACGTCAGTAGCCAGCACAGCAATCCCGTCCAGCGGGAACCCGAACAGCGAGCGCTGCTCGCCATCGGCACTCTCCTGCACGTCAGGCAGACTCGCGCCTGGCGGCGGACCGGTGAGCCCGTCCAGGACCGTGATCAGGGCCGCCTCCGGGATCTCGTGCGCCAGGCCGAGCGGCCAGGTGATGTCCAGCCCATGGATCACGTCGTGAGTAAGCGCGCCGGAAAGCCCGCCGCCGGGCGGGGCCCACGGGTTATCGGCGTTATCGGCCAGTGTCCGCACGAGGTCAGCGGGCGGGAGCTGGCTGTCTCGTGCGGCGACCTCGTCCGAAAACCGCGTGAAGTCCCCGCCGCAGCGCTCGATGCCTGCCATAAACTCCTGGCCGGATATGCGGAACGGCATGGTCTGGTGCGCCAACACGTGCGCTGGCGTCCACCGCTCGCACAGCGACGGACCCCGCCACTGGGCTTCCGTCAGCTCGCCCAGCGAGCCGGCCAGCGCCCGCCGGTGCGCCGCGATGACTTCCATCATGCCAGCCTCCAACCAACTCAGAAGTTGTACAACTCCGGAGTTTACAAAGACTCAGAGGGTTCCCGCAACTGCGACGGCGCATGCGTGGGCCGTCAGGCCACCGGGGCAGGTTCCGGCGCCAGGCTCAGGCGGCTCAGCACCTCCGGCAGCGGGCCTTCGTGCACGACGCCGACCTGCTGGGTCGCCCTGGTGAGCGCGACGTACAGATCGTTCATGCCGCGAGGCGACTCGGCCAGGATTCGCGCCGGGTCGGCGAGCAGCACGCAGTCGAACTCCAGCCCTTTGGCCTGCCGGACCGTCAGGACGACGACCGGACTGGCCAGGTCGGGGTCAGCGCCGATCGCGGTGCCGGGCAGCGCCGCACTGACCGCCGCGCCGAGCTCATCGGCCCGGCCAGCCGGGACGATCACCGCCAGCTTGCCCTCACCCGCCTGCCGCGAGAGCCGCACAGCGGCCTCAGCGACTGCGTCGGCCAGCTCACCTGCCGGAGCGTCCAGGTGCCATGGCTCATAGCCGGCTTCGCGCACTGAGCGGGGCGGCTCAAGCGACGGGTCGATGGCCGTCAGCACGTCGGCGGCCACGGCCATCACCTCGGCTGGCGTCCGGTAGTTCACCGTCAGCGGCGCCAGGCGCCACCTGTCCTCCAGATAAGGCGACAGCGCCTCGTCCCAGGATGGCAGTCCGGCCAGGTCGCCGGTCTGGGCGACATCCCCGACGACGGTGAGCGACTTCGCCGGGACCCGCCGCATCAGCATCCGCCATGCCATTTCCGAGAGCTCCTGCGCCTCGTCCACGATGACGTGGCCGAATGCCCAGGTCCGGTCCACGGCCGCGCGCTCAGCCGCGGTGAGGTACTGCTCCTCCTCATACCTGGCCGCAAGGCGGCTGGCGTCCACGATGTCGGCACCCATCAGCAACTCGGGATCGTCTTCTTCCTCTCGGCCGATGATGTCGAGCACGCCCTGGGCGTAAGCCTCCTGCTGGCGCCTGCGGCGCTCGGCCTCGGCCCGGGCCGCCCGGTCATCCTCCCCGATCAACTCGGCCGCCTCGTCGAGGAGCGGCACGTCGGCCGGCGTCCACGGCGAATCCGGCGCACGCAGCAGTGCCGCCCGGGCAGCCTGCCGGAGCCGCGGCGCGGCCGCGGCCAGCCTGGCTTCGTCGGAGAGCAGCTCGCCGACCAGCTGCTGCGGCGTCAGGATCGGCCACAGCTGCGCGATGGCGGCCCGGACCGCCGGATCGGCCCGCAGCTCGCGCCGCAGGTCGCTGACGTCGTCCTGATCAAGCAGTCCGCGGCCATCGCGCACATCGGTGCCGATGTTCGCGGCCAGCTGCCGGGTCAGCGCGGCGACGATCTCGCGGGCGAACACGGCTCGGGCCTGGTTGTGCGGCCGCCGGGACCGGCGGGCGCGGTCGCGAGCCCGCTCGATCGCTCGCGGCGTCAGCCGCAACCGTCCCGCATCGGTGCTGACTCCGGGCGCGGCACCCTCGCGACCGGCCGTGGTGACCAGTCGGATCCGCGCTACGTCGGCAGCGATTTCGACCGGCCGGGATGGCACGTGCTGTCGATCCCGCACTGCGGCCCAGATGACCCTGGCCATGCCGATCCGGCCTTTCAAGGCCGCCACCTCAGCCGGCTCGCTAGCCGTCGCGCGCACGCCGGGGAACAAGTCGCCGATCGTGGAGAGCAGCACGCTTGTCTCGCCAAGGGAGGGCAGGACCTGGCCGATATAGCGAAGGAACGTCGCATTCGGCCCCACCACCAGCACGCCGCGCTTCTCGAGCTGGCGCCGGTAGGTGTACAGCAGGTAGGCGGCGCGGTGCAGGGCAACGGCCGTCTTGCCCGTGCCGGGACCGCCTTGCACCACCAGCGCGCCAGGCATCGGCGCCCGGATGATGTGGTCTTGCTCGGCCTGGATGGTCTCGACGATGTCGTGCATGGAGCCCGTGCGGCTCGCGTTCAGCGCAGCGAGCAGGGCAGACTCGCCGGTCAGCCCTTCGTGCCGGGACGGATCGGCGGCCTGCAGGTCGAGCACCTCGTCGTCCAGGCTGGCGAGCTTCCGGCCGCGGGTCTTGATATGCCGCCGGACCCGCACGTCGCCCGGCGCAGCGGCCGTCGCCAGGTAGAACGGGCGGGCGGCGTCCGCCCGCCAGTCCATCAGCAGCTGGGCATAGTCGTCAGAATCGGCGTGGATTCCGACCCGGCCGATATAACGCAGCTCGCCGTCGGCGAACTCAAGGCGCCCGAAACACAGGCCATTCTCGGCTGCATTCAGCTGAGCGAGCTGCTGGGCGTACATCATGGTAAAAGTCTCGCGTTCTGCCCGAGCCTGGTGCGTGCCACCGGCATGCGCAAGCACGCTGCTCATGCGGTGTCCAGCGCGCTCTCTCAGGTCATCGAGCCTGGTGTAAAGCAGCGTAATGTAGTCCTGCTCACGGTCCAGTTCTGCGTTTGACAACCATGCTCCCGTGTATTAAGCTTTAAAGTGTCGAGTTAAATGTCTCGACCTTTCTTGTTTGTACGCGCTATAAGAGGATAGCGCGTTCTTTTATTTCCACGGGCTAGCTGATGCGCAGGTCCGTGCCGCGCGGACCCAGAGCGGGACTGGATTCGGGGACGTCAGGATCCCAGTCGAACACCACCGAGTTGTCTTCCTCGCCGATCAGCACCTCCGCACCTGGGGCCGCGCCCGCATCGCTCAGCGCTCGCTCGATGCCCAGCTTGGCCAGGCGGTCGGCGAGATAGCCGACGGCCTCGTCGTTGGAGAAGTCGGTCTGCAGGATCCATCGGCGTGGCTTGTCGCCGATAATCCGGAAGCTGTTCTCGCCCAGCGCCGCGAGCGCGAATTCCGGTCCCGCGACCGGCTCGGGCCGCAGCACCAGCCTGGTCGGCTCGGGCGGTGGCGTAGCGGCGCGGACCGCGGCGATCACGGCAGCCAGCGTGTAGGCCAGGTCTCGCAATCCCTCGGTAGTCGCAGCCGAGACCCGGTGCACGGTCAGCCCCCGGGCTTCGAGCTCGGGTTCCACCAGGTCAGCCATCTCCCGGGCGGCTGGGACGTCGATCTTGTTGAGTGCGACGATCCGTGGCCGCTCCGCGAGCCGGGCGCCGGTCAGCTCCTCGTAGGCGGCCAGCTCGGCTTCTAGCGCGTCCAAGTCGCTGATCGGGTCCCGGCCAGGCTCCTCGGTGGCGCAGTCCAGCACATGCACGAGCACCAAACAGCGCTCGATGTGTCGCAGGAAGTCGAGGCCAAGGCCCTTGCCGCTGCTCGCGCCCGGGATAAGGCCGGGCACATCGGCGACCACGAACTGGACGTCGCCCGCCTCGACCACGCCGAGGTTCGGGGTCAGCGTCGTGAAGGGGTAGTTGGCAATCTTCGGCCGGGCCGCAGACATGGCCGCAATCAGCGAAGATTTCCCGGCATTAGGAAATCCGACCAGTCCGGCGTCGGCCACGGTCTTGAGCTCGAGCACCAGTTCCAGCTCGACCCCCGGCTCGCCGCGCAGGGCGAAGCCCGGCGCCTTCCGCCGAGCCGACGCTAGTGCGGCGTTACCCAGGCCGCCGCGCCCACCTTCGGCGGCGACGTACCGGGTTCCGGCACCGGTCAAGTCGGCCAGTTGGCTGCCATCGCTCGTCTTGACCACCGTGCCTTCTGGCACCTTGATGACGAGATCGGCGCCGTCGGCGCCATTGCGGTTCGAGCCCGAGCCCGGCCTGCCGTCACCCGCCTGGCGTACGGGTCTGCGGTGGAAATCCAGCAACGTTGCGGTGCCCGGGTCGACCTCGATGATCACGTCACCGCCGCGGCCGCCGTTACCACCATTCGGGCCGCCGAGCGGCTTGAACTTCTCCCGGTGCACCGAGGCGCAGCCATGGCCGCCGTGACCGGCGCGCACCCGCACCTCAGCCTGATCGGCGAACTCCGCCACGGCCAACCCCCTCTGGCTCTGCCACCCAAGCGTGCCCGGCGCCGACCCGCATCACACCGCCGTCCCGCTGCACACCGCCGAGCCGCTACCGCGGCCGGTAAACAAGGAGGGCAGGCCAGCCGGCCCGCCCTCCCGAGCTTGTGCGGCCCGCCAGCGAGCCGGCCGCTGTGCGGCGCCTAGCTGACGACCCGCCCGGCCGCCTCGGCCGGCACGACGCTCACGGCCCGGCGGCCGCGTCGCCGTCCGAACTCAACTTTGCCTTCCACGAGCGCGAAGAGCGTGTCGTCGCCGCCGCGGCCAACGCCCACGCCCGGGTGGAAGTGCGTGCCGTGCTGGCGGACGATGATCTCGCCGGCCCCGACGAACTGGCCACCGAAGCGCTTTACACCGAGCCGCTGCGCGTTCGAGTCCCGCCCGTTACGGCTGGAGGACGCGCCCTTCTTGTGTGCCATCTCGGTCTCAGCCCTTCTTCGCGCCAGCTGCGGCCTTGCCGGCCTTGATGCCGGTGACTCGCACCTGGGTGTACTTCTGCCGGTGGCCGAGCCTGCGCCGGTAACCGGTCTTGTTCTTGTAGTGGATCATGTTGATCTTGGGGCCAACAGCCGCGCCAACGATCTCCGCGGTGACCTGGTAGCCACTCAGCACGGCCGGGTCGCTGATGACCTTGCCGTCATCGACAACCAGCACCGCGGGCAGCAGGATGCTGGCACCGATCTCACCAGTCAGCTTGTCAACGGTCAGCACGTCGTCCACCGACGCCTTTTCCTGCCTGCCGCCGCAGCGCACGATCGCGTACACGAGAGTTCTCTCCTCTAAATGCCAGCCCCGCCGCGAAACCCGCTCACCGCCGGATCGGGATTGCCTACCGTCGCGCACCAGCTACCCGGCCGCTGGACTGCCAGATCTCGTCAAAATGCGCCGACCATAAAGCGTATCAGACCGGGTGGGGCCGCAGCGCCGCTGCGGTCCCACCTCCGACTGCGCGCTAGCTTTCCGACGCCTCGGCGCCGGGGTCGCCGCTGGATGCAGCTGTGCTGTGCTGATCCCCCGCTGGCTCGGAGGCCGGCTGACTGGCCGCTGCGTCTGCGCTTGCACGCCGGCTGCGGCTCGACCGGGACCGCCCAGAGCGGCTGGTCCCGGACTGCGCACCGTTCGTGGCAGCGCTGCCCGGGGCTGTGCCCTCCGCTGCGGTGCCATCCGGGGCTGTGCCCTCCGGGGCTGTGCCCTCCAACGCGGTGCCATCCGGGACTGTGCCATTCGCCGCGATGCCACCAGCGGGCGCCTCCGCCGTGCCGGAGTCGGCACCTGCTGCCTGCGGACTGTCCCCTGCCGCCGCACCCGCCGTGGCCGGCTGGCCGGCCGGGTCCGCGATCGGCGCCGGCGGGCCGGCGGGCCTTCCCGCGCGCGACCGCGAACCGCGGCGCGAGCCGGAGGCGGCCGACACCGTCGCGACTCCGACCGCGACACTCGGGGCCTGGCCGTCGCCTTGTCCGTCACCCTCATCGGCTCGGGCAGCGCCGGAGCTGTCTGCCGAAGCACCACCGCTGGCCTGCTGACCGCCACGGCGCTGGCCACCGTCGGCGGCGCGGCCGTTGCTTCGGCCCGTGCGGCCGCCACGGCTGCCGCCGTCCTGTCCGCGGCCGGCAACCTCGTGGCCGTGGGAGTGATCCACGGGCTCCATCGAGACGATCACGCCACGTCCGTTGCAGTGCTCGCATGGCACCGAGAATGCCTCCAGCAAGCCGGATCCAACCCGCTTACGGGTCATCTGGACCAGGCCAAGCGATGTCACCTCGGCCACTTGGTGCTTGGTCCGGTCCCTGGCCAGGCACTCGAGGAGGCGGCGCAGCACCAGCTCACGGTTGCTTTCCAGCACCATGTCGATGAAGTCGATCACGATGATGCCGCCGAGGTCCCGCAGCCGCAGCTGCCGGACGATCTCCTCGGCCGCCTCCAGGTTGTTCCTGGTAACCGTCTGCTCCAGGTTGCCGCCCTGCCCGGTGAACTTGCCAGTGTTCACGTCGATGACGGTCATTGCCTCGGTGTGGTCGATCACTAGCGAGCCGCCGCTCGGCAGCCAGACCTTGCGCTCCAGCGCCTTGGCCAACTGCTCGTCGACCCGGTAGGCGCCGAACACATCCTTGCCGTCGTCCCACCGTTGCATCCGGTCGGCCAGGTGCGGGGCAACGTAGCGGACGTACTCGTCCACCATGTCCCACTCGTTATCACTGGCCACGACAAGGTTGCTGAAGTCCTCGTTGAAGATGTCCCGGATCACGCGCAGGGTCAGGTCAGGCTCGCTGTACAGCAGGTCGGGCGCGCTTGCGGTCTTGGACTTCTTCTCGATGGCCTCCCACTGGGCGGCCAGCCTGGACACGTCCCGGCTGAGTTCCTCCTCCGAGGCACCCTCGGCCGCAGTGCGCACGATGACGCCGGCGTTCTCCGGCATGACCTGCTTCAGGATCTGCTTGAGCCGGCTGCGCTCGGTGTCGGGCAGCTTGCGGCTGATTCCCGTCATGCTGGCGCCTGGCACGTAGACCAGGTACCGGCCAGGCAGGCTGACCTGGCTGGTGAGCCGGGCGCCCTTGTGACCGATCGGGTCCTTGGTGACCTGTACCAGGATTGACTGGCCGGACTTCAGCGCGGATTCGATGCGCTTGGAGTCACCTTCCAGGCCGCTGGCGTCGAAGTTAACCTCACCGGCGTACAGCACGGCGTTGCGGCCCTTGCCAATGTCGACGAATGCCGCCTCCATCGAGGGCAGCACGTTCTGCACTTTGCCGAGGTACACGTTGCCGACGTAGGACTGGTGGCTGGCCTTGTCAACGTAGTGCTCGACCAGCACGCCGTCCTCGAGGACCGCAATCTGGGTCCGGTCCGCGTGCTGGCGGACCACCATAATCCGTTCGACGGCCTCGCGCCTGGCCAGGAACTCGGACTCCGTGATGATCGGCGGACGACGGCGGCCGGACTCGCGCCCCTCGCGGCGCCGCTGCCGCTTGGCCTCGAGCCGGGTGGAACCCTTCACGGCCTTGACGTCGTCCAGATCTGCCTTGTCCTTCTCCCGCGCTGGGCGGACATGCACGACCGTGTTGGGCGGATCGTCGGTCCCCGGGCCAGCCTCACCGTCGGTGCCGGATACGCCACGACGGCGGCGCCGGCGGCGCTTGACGCTGCCTGCCTGGTCCGCATCGCCGTCGTCGCTCGCCTGCGTGTCCGCGCCCGGCTCGGCCTCGGCCGCCTCGTCGTCGGCCGCGTGCCCTGTCTCCGTCGTCTCGCCGGCCTCGCGGGCCTGGCCCTTGCCCCGACCTCGGCCGCCGCGGCGACGCCGGCGGCCGCTTGCGCTGCCGGATTCGGCCTCGTCGCTCTGGTCCTGGTCGGCCTTGGCCTCGTCGGCTCCGGCCTCGTCGACCTCGACCTCGTCCTGCTCGGCCACCGCCGGGCGGACGGGCTTCGCCGTGGGCGCCCGCACCACCGACATGTCCGGCGCCTGGAAGATCACCAGCGGTGGCTGGAACGCTGCCGTGGGCGTGGCCCCTGGCTCCGCTGATGCCGCTTCAGCCGCGGCCGCTACCTGTGGTACCGCCGCGGGCGGCATCACCACCGCGGGCAGCCCTCCGGCCGACCCAGTTTCGGTCGGCGTGGTCTCTGCCGCGGCCGTCTCGGCCTTCGGCCGGCGGCTGGATGTCCGCCGCGACCGGCCGGCGCTCTTGGCCGGCGCACCCTCGTCGGCACTGGCCTTGTCGGCACTGGCCTTATCAGCACTGCCCTTGTCAGCACTGCCCTTGTCAGCACTGCCCTTATCAGCACTGCCCTTGTCGGCACCGGCCTGGTCAGCACCGGCCTGGTCAGCCGCACCGCTCTCGGTGGCACCGGTGTCACTGCCGCTGTCGGCCGAGCTGCCGGTCTCGGCACTGGCTGGGCCGTCGCTACCAGCAGAGCCGCCGGGCGCACCCGACCGGCTGCGGCTGCTGCCGGCGGCCCGGCTGGACCGGCCGCCACTGGCGCGCTTGCTGCCCGATCCGGCGGCGGACATGCTCGTAGCGCCGGCCTCGCCAGGCCCGGCTTGAGCGTCGTTCGCCGCGTCCGGGTGGGCCGACTCGCTAGCTGCTGGCTGCGGGTCAGGCCCAGCCGCTGGCGGCCCGGCTGGCCGGGTTACGGCGCGACGCACCCGTCCCAGCAGGCTGGCCTCGCTCGCCTGAGCGTCTCCGCCCTGGACCTCCCCGGGGCTACCGCCACCAGTCGCACCCAGGCCGGCCGACACGGCACCCGCCTGGGCAGCACCTACAGGCCCGGCTGGGCTAACCGCCCGGCCGCCGGTCGGCTCCGCTGTCCATGACGACCCGGCCGACCATGAAGATCCGGCGAGGCCGTCAAATGAGTCTCTGTTGTTCTGTCGCTCGATCTCGAGCATGCGGGCGATCTCTCCCGTCAGGCTCCCGGGCGCGGCTGGCGGCCACTGGCCGCTCCGCGCCGCGCGGGAGCTGTTCGTACGCGCTCACTGGTACGGCATACGCCTCACTGGCGTCCCCCGCATCGAGGCACGTTGCCAATTCCTGTACACGTGCGGCGTCCCGCCGACCTGGCCGGGGCACCTCCGCGGTGCCGGGCTGCGCTGACGAATCCGGCTCCCCGGCGGCTCCCGCCGGGACACCCGAATCAGGCGCACTGCCCTCCGCGGTGGCAGCATCTGTGCCTAGCGGCCCCTGAGCCAGCCGGGTCACCACTGCGGGTGACGACGGCTCCAGGGCCGACATGTGGCGAAGCGCAACCAAGATGTCTTCGGGTCGCACGGCAGGTGTCAAATGCCGAACAACCATTCGAAGTATCGCACACCCTGCTGCCTCGCTAGCGGCGGCACGCCGGTCAACTTCCAGCGTGACCACCCCGGCTCTGGTATCAAGCCGGCGAACTCCGTTGCTCGTCAGGCGCTCCACCTCCGCTGTGTCAGCGGCGAGGAAGTCCTGAACTGCGAGCGCCGCGCGCTCTGGCGCGACTCCCGGCAAGATTACTTGCCATTCCGAGGCCTCCAGCCGCGGCGCAGGCGCCACTGCCAGGTCGGTGACCTCCAGCACATCCAGCCCTTCTGGAAGGGCGGCATCCAGTGCGTCCCTGACGTCCGCGGGGACAAGGCGCGCGGTCAGGGAAATCTCCAGAAACTCTGCCTCGCTGGCAGCGCCGGTCGGCGCCCCGCCCGCATAGGAAATCTTTGGATGCGGGGAGAAGCCGGCCGAGTGCGCGACCGGCAATCCGGCCCGTCGCACTCCCCGCTCCACCGCACGCGCGATATCCCTATGACTCGCGAATCGCATCCTGCCACGCTTAGCGTACCTAACGGCCAGCCGCTGCACGGCGGGCGGCGGGGCCGGTCCAGTGGGCCGTGGCGGCTGTGAACGCTGCTGAGCTGCCACCGCTAGTCCTCACCGCCCATAGGCCTATTAGCAGGCACAACGCTCAGCGGCAGCAGTCTCTTCCCGGTCGGCCCGGCCTCGATCTCGGTGTCCATGGCAGGACATACGCCGCATTCGAAGCAGGGCGTCCACCGGCAGTCCTCCACCTCGGCTGCCCCCGCCGGGTCGATCGCGGCCAGCCAGTCCTGCCACAGCCAGTCCCGCTCCAGGCCGGCGTCCAGGTGATCCCATGGCAGGATCTCGTCGTAGCCACGCTCCCGGGTGGTGTACCAGTCCAGGTCCAGGCCATCGCCGGCGAGTGCCACCTCGGCGCACTTGGCCCACCGCTCGAAGGAGAAGTACTCACTCCACCCGTCAAAGCGGCCGCCATCCGCCCACACCTGGCGGATGACCTTGGCGACGCGGCGGTCGCCCCGGGACAGCAGGCCTTCCACGACCGACGGCTTGCCGTCGTGGTAGCGGAACCCGATGGCCTTGCCATAGGAGCGGTCGGAGCGCATCGCGGCGCCCAGCGCCCGCAGCCGTGCGTCCACCGTCTCGTGCGCGCACTGCGCCGCCCACTGGAAGGGGGTATGCGGCTTGGGCACGAACCCCCCGATAGACACCGTGCAGCGGATGTCACGCCGCCCGCTGGCCGCCCGGCCAGCGTCGATCACCCGCTTCGCGAGTCTGGCGATAGCGAGCACGTCGGCGTCGGTCTCGGTCGGCAGCCCGCACATGAAGTAGAGCTTGACCTGCCGCCAGCCGCTGGCATACGCCGTGGTCACGGCCGCGATCAGGTCCTCCTCGGTGACCATCTTGTTGATCACCTTGCGCATCCGGTCCGAGCCGCCCTCCGGGGCGAACGTCAGCCCGGACCGGCGGCCGTTCCGGCTGAGCTCGTTGGCCAGCGTGACGTTGAACGCGTCCACGCGGGTCGACGGCAGCGACAGCCCGGTGCTGCTGCCCTCGTACCGATCGGCCAGGTCCACGGCGATCTCGTTGATCTCGCTGTGGTCGGCCGACGACAGCGACAGCAGGCCGACCTCGCTGAACCCGCTGGCCCTCAGCCCGGCCTCGACCATCGACCCGATCGTGGTGATGGAGCGCTCCCGCACTGGCCGAGTGATCATCCCCGCCTGGCAGAAGCGACAGCCCCGCGTGCAGCCGCGGAAGATCTCGACGCTGTAGCGCTCGTGCACGGTCTCGGCCAGCGGGACCAGGGGCTTGGCCGGATACTGCCACGAGTCCAGGTCCATGACCGTGTGCTTGGCGACCGACCACGGCACGCCTGGCCGGTTCGGCCGGACGCTGGCGATGGTCCGGTCGGGCCCGTACTCGACGTCGTAGAACCGCGGTACGTACACGCCGCCCGCGGTCGCCAGCCGCAGCAGCAGCCCGTCGCGTCCGCCTGGCTGCCCCTCGGCCTTCCAGGACCGGACCAGCGCGCTAATCGCCAGGACGGCTTCCTCGCCATCACCCAGCACCGCGCCGTCGATGAACTCGGCGATCGGCTCCGGGTTGAAGGCAGCGTGCCCGCCCGCCAGCACCACGGGATCCTCAGGCCCCCGGTCCGCCGCGGCCAGCGGGATGCCCGCCAGGTCCAGGGCCGTCAGCAGATTCGTATATCCGAGCTCGGTGGCGAAGCTGACCCCCAGCAGGTCGAATGCCCGCACGGGGCGGTGCCCGTCCACGGTGAACTGCGGCACGCCGTGCGCGCGCATCAGGCCCTCGAGGTCCGGCCAGACGTTGTAGCTGCGCTCGGCCAGCACGCCGTCCTGTTCGTTCAGGACTTCGTAAAGAATCTGCACGCCCTGGTTCGGCAGCCCGACTTCGTACGCGTCTGGGTACATCAGCGCCCATCGCACGTCGCAGGCTTCCCAGTCCTTGACGACGGAGTTCAGCTCGCCGCCGACGTACTGGATCGGCTTGCGGACCAGTGGCAGCAGCGGTTCGAGCAGCGGGTACACCGACTGCACAGGGACAGTGACAGGCACCGTTACAGGGTACCGAGGCCCGGTAGTCGTCGGCGCTGCCGTACGGCGGGACCGGTTTTGGGCCTGACCGGGTATTACCGATTTCTGACCGGTATTGTCGGACGCTTACAGAACCTTTCACATCGGAAACGTGGCCTCGGCTCACTCGGCCTCGCGGAGGTGCGCAGCGTGCACGTTGACCCCTACATCGTCCTCGGCAGCGCGGTCGTCGGCCTGCTCGTCGGGATGACCGGGGCAGGCGGCGGGGCGCTGATGACGCCCATGCTGATCCTGCTGTTCGGCGTGAAGGCCCCGAGCGCCATCTCCAGCGACCTGGTGGCCGCGGTGCTGATGCGGCCGTTCGGCGCCGCCGTCCACCTGCGGCGCCGTACCGTCAACCTGCGCCTGGTCGGCTGGCTGACGCTGGGCTCGGTGCCGATGGCGTTCCTCGGCGCCTACCTGCTGCACCTGTTTGGCGGCGCAAGCGACCGGGTGGAGCAGGCCCTCGGTGCCGCGCTGCTCATTGGCGCGGCCGCCATGATCATCCGCTATGTCCTGGACGTCCGCGGCGGGCACAGCCGCGACGGGGCGGTGCACCAGATCGTGGTCCGGCCGGTGCCCAGCGTTCTCATCGGCATGGTCGGCGGAGTCATTGTCGGGATGACGTCGGTTGGCTCCGGCTCGCTGATGATCGTGCTGCTGCTCTTTCTCTATCCGGCGATCGGCGCCAGCCAGCTGGTCGGCACCGACCTGACCCAAGCCGTCCCACTGACATTCGCGGCCGCCCTGGGCGCGCTGGCGTTCGGCCATGTGGAGTTCGGCGTCACGGCCGCGATCGCCATCGGCAGCGTGCCCGCCGTCCTGATTGGCTCCATGCTCTCGTCGCATGCGCCGGACAAGCTGCTCCGGCCGGTCATCACCTTCGTGATCCTCGCGTCCGGGCTCAAGTACGCGGGCGTCCCGACCATGACCCTCGGCTGGGTCCTCGGCGGCGTTCTGGTCGTAGCCGCGGTCGCCGTGGCGGTGTGGCAGGCGCGGCGGCGATGGCGGCCAGCGCCCGTTCCCGACAAGGAAGCCCAGCCGGCGACTTCGGCCGCCGATAGCGCACCGCGGTTAGGCGGCGGCTAGCTGGCAAACACCGACCGGCGCCGGTAGACGCACTGCAGGCAGCCGATCGCGATCATGTCGGCGAAGATCGCCGACCCGCCGTAGGAGACGAACGGGAGCGGCAGTCCGGTGACCGGCATGATGCCGATCGTCATGCCGATGTTGATGAACGACTGAACCGCGAACCAGATGGTCACCCCGGCCGCCACCAGCATCCCGAACTGGTCGTCAGCGTTCTGGGCGATCCGGAACGCACGCAGCAGCACGACCCCGAGCAGGCCGATGATCAGTAGCGAGCCGAGGAAGCCAAGCTCCTCGCCAGCAACCGAGAAGATGAAGTCGGTGTGCTGCTCGGGCACGAAGTTGCCGGCCACCAGCGGACCGTGGAACAGTCCGGAACCGCGCAGACCACCGGAGCCGATCGCGATCTTGGACTGGTAGGCGCTGTAGCCGGTGCCCCGCGGATCCGCCGACGGGTGCAGAAACGAGGTCAGGCGGCTGACCTGGTAGGACTTCAGCAAGTGCAGCTCGGAGACGGCGACGAGCCCAGCCACGCCGACCACCACGAGCACGCAAAGCCAGCGCAGCTTGACACCCGACAGCGCGATCATGCCGATCAGTAGGGCCAGCATGAGGATCGTGACACCGAGGTCTGGCTCGGCCACTACCAGCACGAGCGGGATCGCGCACAGCCCGATCGCCTTGGCGACCGCCCGCACCGACGGTCGTTGCTCGCCCGGCGGCACGTTGGACAAGATCATCGCGCCGACGAGGATGATCGACAGCTTCGCGTACTCCGAAGGCTCGATCTGGAACCCGCCGGGCAGCGAGATCCAGGATTTCGCGCCGTTGACCACGCTGCCGAGCGGCGTCAGCACGGCAAGCAGGCCCAGGCAGGACACCGTGAGCACGATCGGCGAGTACAGCTTGAGCTGCCGGTAATCCAGCATGCTCACGGCGGCCATCAATGCCAGCCCGATGCCCAGGCTGACCACCTGCTTGGTCAGGAACGGGTCGGCGGCCGAGGTGCGGTTCGGGTCGGTGGAGGCCCAGATCAGCATGACGCCGATGGCGGCCAGCGCGAGCACCGCAGCCAGCAGGATCCAGTCCATCTGCCGCAGCGGTGAGCCGCGCCCGAAGATGCGGCCGCCGATGTCCAGCAGCCGCCGCCACACCCCGCGGCGCGAGCTGCGCCCGAATCCGATCCGGTCGCGGCCGCCGAGCGACCGGATCGGGGGGAGGCCCCGGTAAGCAGCATCCCGGGCGGCCGGACCGCGGAAGTCGGCGCGGTTGACCACCGAGCCCGTCGCGGCGCGCCGGCGAGTGGCCCCGCTCAGCTTCGGCCCGGCCATCAGCCGCCACCCCCCGTGGCCCCGGTCCCGGCCGACGGCGTGGAACTGGGCTTGGGCGATGGGCTGGGGTTGGTCGTGACGATCTGGCCGGTGTAGTTGATGAACGGCACTTTAGGCAGCCTGCCGCCAGGCAGCGCGGCCTTCTGGCCCTGCAGTCCGTACAGTGCGTCCCAGATATTCCGCACCGCTGGCCCGGAGAAGTCGGCGCCGAGGCCGGCGTCCGGAATCATCACGACCACCACGTATTTCGGGTTGTTACAGGGTGCGAAGGACGCGAAAACCGAGGTCGAGTTCTTGCCGAACACCTGCGCCGTTCCGGTCTTGCCGGCGACGCACACCTGGCCGAGCGGGAATCCGCCGAAGGTCCCCGCGGCGGTACCGCTGGTGACCACGCCCTGCAGCGCGCTGCGGATATAGGCCATGGTCTGCGGTGAGGCCGGTGCGCGCCCGACCACCGGCGGCGTGATCTTCTGCTCCACCTTGCCGGACTGGCTGATCACTTCCTCGCCAATCCGCGGGCTGTACAGCGTGCCGCCGTTCGCGATCGCGGCGTAGGCATCGGCAAGTTGCAGCGGCGTGACCGACACATAGCCCTGGCCGATAGAGGCGATGATGGCCTGGCCAGGCTCCCAGACATTGCCGTACTTGCAGTCGTCGAATTCGATCTGCTGGACGTAACTGCCGTTGGCCTTGCCGTACTTGCACCAGTTCTGCCCGTTGTGCGCGTTGTCCTTCCAGAAGTAGTAGAGCCATTCCCTGGTCGGGATGGTGCCGACGTCCTCGTCCGGCAGGTCGATGCCGGTGCTCTTGCCGAAGCCGAACTCCATCTCGACCTTCTGCTCGAACTGGATCGGCGCCTTCGGGCTGGTCACCGTGTTGTCATTGGGGTGGTCGTGCTGCCAGATCTGATAGCCGATGTTGTAGAAAACGGTGTCGCAGGACAGCACCAGGGCCTGGTGCAGCGACATGGCCCCGCCGTTGCCGAAGTCGTTGTCGAACGTGTGGCCGTCCACCGAGAGCGACGCCGGGCAGTTATAGCTCCCGTACAGCGAGTCGCCCCACTTGATCCCGGCGGCCAGCGTGGTGACCTTGAAGGTGGAGCCGGGGTTGTACTGCCCCTGGGTGACCCGCTCGAGGATCGGCTCGCCGTTGCCGGTGCCGAACAGGTTCTTGAACTCGGCCTGCGAGATCCCCCCGCTCCACACGCTTGGGTTGTACGTCGGGTAGCTCGCCATCGCCACTATCCGGCCGGTGGTGGTCATGACGACCGCGGCGCCGGAATTCGCGTCCGGGTTGGCGGCCTGCGCCGACTGCACCGCATTGCCCAGAATCTGCTCCGTGGCGACCTGCAGCTTGCTGTTGATGCTGGTGACCAGGTCGTCGCCAGGCTGCGGCTTGGTGTTCTTGATCGTCGAAGTCACCTGGCCGGCCGCGTTGACCGAGACCTGGTCGACGCCGACCGTGCCGCGCAACTCCTTGTCGTACTGCGCCTCCAGGCCCGACTGGCCGACTAGGTCGTCGGCGGCGAACCCGGTCACCGGGACCTTGAGGTTCTCCATTTCCTGCTGCGTGATCGGCTGCAGGTAGCCCAGCATCTGCGCGGCCGCCGACCCGATGGGCTGCGGGTAACTGGTGACCGGCTGCGTGTTCGCGGTCACGCCGGGGAACTGGGTCTTGTTCTCCAGTATCTGCAAGGCCACCTGATCGGAGACATTCTGGGCGACCGGGATCGGCTGGTATGGCGAGCCTTGCCAGCACGGCGGCTTGACGCCCACGGTGCACAGCCGGACGCGGTCCTTCATGGCCTGATCGGAGATGCCGAGCACCTTGGCGAGGCTGGACAGCTCGGCTGAACTGTTGGCTTGTTGGCCGACAACGGCCATGTTGACCGAGACGACGAGCGCCGAGGCGTTCTGCACCATCGGCTGGCCGGTGTCATCCAGGATCTCGCCGCGGGTAGCCGGCTCCACGATCGTGCGCAGCCGGTCCTGCGCCGACAGCGACACGTAGGTTTTCTTGTTGTCGATCTGCAGGAACCACAGCCGTACGCCGAGGACCGCCAGCAGCCCGATCACGATCACCGCGATGGCTGCTAGCCGGTGCCTGGATGCCGGAATCACCTCGCGCCCCCCGTCCTCCTGCGAATCATTGCCGACCCCGACCCCGACCCCGACCGCCGACCGGCCCGCCGAGTCGCCAGCCACCGCCCGCCGACCCGGCGCTGCACCAGGAACGACAGCCACGACTTACGCCCGTACCCGAATCTCGGCTCTTTCCGCACCCGGGCGGTCCCGCTCCGCAAGCTGGTCCCGGCCCGGCTGGAACCGCCCAGCATTCCCGAGCCGCGCCGGCCGAGGCGCAGCCGCGGCGTCGGCCCGCCGCGGCGCGCGGCGGCGAAGGTGCTCTTTTCCAGGACGCCGCCGCCGACCACGCTGAAAGCCACCGCTGAGGGGCGGAGCAGCGAATTCTTCCGGCGGAACCGCGGCGTCGCGGCCTGCCGCCGCGTTGTCGCCGGTGCGCGAACGCGGAAGTCGACCTTAGGCACCGCGCCGGGGATGCCGCCCGTTCGCGATCCCGTCGCGGACCCGCCAGCGGAGACCAGCCCGTTGCGGGCGAGGGTGGTGCCGACGCTGCCGTCGCCGCGGTGAGCGCCGAAGTTGATGGGCACGCTCTCCCGGGGACGGCTCCGGTACGCCCGGCTGATCTGGCCAGATGCCGACCCGCCCAGCTCGCCGTGATGCGGCCGGAAGGTCCGCCCCCGGGCCCGAAGGCCAGGGTGCCTGGCCGGGCTCCGCGACCCGAGCCCGGCGGCGCCGGCCGTGCCGAGCGCGGCGCCGCCGATGATCCCGTCGCGGCGCCGCCGGGTGGACAGCCGCAGGTGCACCGGGCTCGCCGGCAATCCCGGTCGGTGCACCAGGCCGGACGCCGAGCCAGCCACTCCGTCCGCCGGGCGCAGCCGCGTGGTCTGCCGGGCTGGCGGCCGGCCCCCGAGGACGCTGCGCGGCCCGCCGCCGACCCAGCCGTCGGCGGTCCTTGCGGCCGCCCGGCGCAGCCGTGGCTGATGCTGCCTGCGGCCGGAACGCGCGGCCGGCGACAGCAGCGCGCTGGCAGGCAGTACCTCGGGCGCCGGTGCCAGCAGCTTGCTCGCCATTATGACCAGGTACAGCACGAACGGAGTGATCGCGACGTCGTACAGCACGGTCGACGGCAGGACCTGACGGATGCTCGCGAGGCTGACCTGCGCAGGCTCGAGCACGGCGCCAACGGCGGCGGCGAGCGCCTCCGCCGCCGCGACCACAACCATCATGGCGATCATGGCCCGGACGGCCGACCTGGCCGCCACGAAACTGAGCCGACCGGCTGCCCAGCCGGCCAGGCAGAAGACCAGCGCGTACTGGCCGACAAGCTGGCTGGCCGGCGGCGCCAGGTCTACGCAGAGGCCAGCAAGAAAGCCAGCCAGCATGCCCGGGACCGGCCCGCTGGCCATGCCGATCGAGGCGACCAGCACGAGTATCAAGTCGGGCACCCCGCCACCAGGCAGCCGCAGCCCGTTGAGCACGGTCAGCTGAGCCACGAGAGCGACCGCGATTGCCAGCGCGGCCAGCAGCACCTTCCGCACGTCAGCCGCCTGCGCTCGGGCTGGGTGATGCGCTCGCGCCTGGTTTGCGCGCCGGGACCGTCACGGTGACGGTTGGGCCGGGGTGGGGCAGCGGCGGGAGCACCGCGAATCGCGGGTTGTGGTTCGGCGGCGACACCACGACGCCGACGATCCCGAGCGCGCCGTAGTTCACGAACGGACGCACCTGCGCGATCGCGGTGAGGGACCCGTTGCGGTTAAGCAGCTTGGTTATCGTGCCGACCGGCACGCCGGGCACGTAGGGCTTGTTGTGCACCGCGGCCCAGGTGACCAGCTGCTCCCCCACCTTGAGCACCGACGTGGAGTTGAGCATCTGCAGCTTCATCAGTCCGCCACCGCTGGTCTTGCCGGGCCCGCTGACGTATCCGAGCTGGCCGCCTGGCGCAACTGCGACGCCGATAACCGACGACGAATCGTCGGCCAGCAGCACCGTGCACGTGCTGCCCGCGACGGCGGTGACACTGCCAACCAGACCCTGACCGTTCAGCACGGTCTGCCCGACTTTCACACCATCGGCGCTGCCGACATCGAGCGTCACGGTCTGCTGGAAGCCCTGGCCAAGCGCGATCACCCGGGAGGCGACGATCCGGTAACCCCCGGCGCCTGCCACCAGCAGCAGCTGGTGCAGCTGCGCGTACTCGGTCTTGCTGAGATTCGCGCCGCTCAGCTCCGCGCGCAGGCGGACAACCTCCTGCTGGAGCTTGGTCACCTGACTCGAGGACGAATTGGAGCTGCTGAAGACGCCAGCCACCGAGCTGCCGGCATGCTCGGCCCCGCCGAATACCGACGCGCTGGCTGCCTTGATGCCATGCAGCAGCGACGACTTGCCATCGGCGTAGCTGAGCCCGATCAGCGCCAGCGCTACTATCAGCAGCCCCACAAGGACCCGGCGCACCCGCCGTGTGTCCCGCACGTGTGATCACCTCGTCTGCTGCCCGTCACCTCGTCTGCCGCTGCACCGGGGCCATTGCCCCGTGGTGGCTAACGTCGGGCTTCGGGCACCAGCACCTGCTGCAAGGTGTCGAAGTCCTCGACGCACTTGCCAGTGCCGAGCGCTACGGAATCCAGCGGGTTGTCAGTCAGGTGGATCGGCATCCCGGTCTCCTCCCGGAGCCGCTCATCCAGTCCGCGCAGCAGCGCGCCGCCGCCAGTGAGCGCGATACCTCGGTCCATGACGTCGCCGGCGAGCTCCGGCGGGCATTTGTCCAGCGTCGTCTTGACCGCGTCCACGATCACCGACAGCGGCTCCTCGATGGCGCGCCTGATCTCCTCCGCGGAGATGACGATGGTCTTCGGCAGCCCACTGACCAGGTCGCGGCCGCGAATCTCGGCGTTGGGCTCGTCATCGGATGGGAACGCGGAGCCGAGCGAGATCTTGATCTCCTCCGCTGTGCGCTCGCCGAGCATGAGCGAGTACTCCTTCTTGCCGAAGTTGATGATGGCCTGATCCAGCTCATCGCCGCCGACGCGGATTGACTGCGAGGTGACGATGCCACCGAGGGAGATGACCGCGACCTCGGTGGTGCCGCCGCCGATGTCCACGACCATGTTGCCGGTCGGCTCGTTCACCGGCAGCCCGGCGCCGATGGCAGCGGCCATCGGCTCCTCGATGATGTAGACCCGGCGCGCCCCGGCCTGGTGCCCGGCCTCCTTCACCGCGCTCTGCTCGACGCCGGTGATGCCGCTCGGCACCGCGACGACGATCCGCGGCTTAGCCAGGTAGCTGCGCTTGTGCACCTTCTGGATGAAGTAGCGCAGCATCCGCTCAGTCACGTCGAAGTCGGCGATCACGCCGTCCTTGAGCGGACGGACGGCGACGATGTTGCCGGGCGTGCGGCCGATCATGCGCTTGGCTTCGACCCCGACGGCCACGATCTGGCCGGTATTGGTATTCAGTGCGACGACGGAAGGCTCGTTGAGTACGATCCCGCGGCCGCGAACGTACACCAGCGTGTTCGCGGTGCCCAGGTCCACAGCCATGTCACGGCCCAGAAACGCCATCGCATTGCTCATATGGAACGAGAACCTTCCAGCCAGATCCTGCCAGATACTTCTGCACTATTTTTCGTACCCGGAACGGACGACGTCATCCGACCCACCGCAGCGCACCACCGCCGACAGCCGGGCTCAGCACTGCCGTGCTCCCGCATCGACCACGCGGGGCCGCCCAGTCCAGCACGTCCAACGCGTCGCAGTGACCGATAGTGCCACTGGCATCAATGCCGTCCCGCATTCACGGGATTGGCACCACGGGCTACTGCGCAATAGCGCACAGTGATGCCTGCGGAGCGCGCTGCTACCTGCGGAAAGTTAGCCTACAGGGCGTTGGGGCCCCGGCGCAGACCGGGCGCGATGGTTGGCCTCCGCTTGAGGATTCGGTGACCGGGCCTGAGGATTAGTGCCCGGTCGCATGCTCGACGCGATAACCGAGCCAGATCCCGATGCCCCACAAAGCCGCGAAAATGCCACCGAGCACATACATCACCGGGACGACGGTGCCCGCGGCGATGGCAAAAAGCTGCAGCAGGCTCCCGGCCACCAGGGCCACCGGGAGCAGCCGGCGCGCGAGTCCCGCGATCACGACGGCCGCGACCGCCGCGATACCGCCGGCCAGGGCGGCCGAGTGACCAGCGACGTGATCGCTGTGGACCGCGACCGGAATCGCCAGCGCGATCACGATCGCCTCCATGATCAGCACGGTGGCGCATAGCCTTTTCATGCAAGCTCCCCAGTACCCGACAGCAGCAGCGCGCGGGCGTCACCGGCCGTGACTACCGAGCCGGTAATGAGCACGCCCGCCTTCCCCGGCCCGCCCTCGGCGGCGGCGTCCGCCTGGTCGGCGAGCGCCACGCCGAGCTCGATCGCGTCGTCCAGCCGGGCCGCGATCGTGACGCGGTCCGCGCCGAAGATCGTCGCGGCAAGCTCGCCGAGGTCGGCGGCCGGCATTGACCGCGCCGAGGAGTTGGTCGTGACTACCAGGTGCGTCACCACCGGCTCCAGTTCGGACAAGATGCCTGCCACGTCCTTGTCCTCCGATATCGCGATGATGGCGATCAGCTCGGCGAAACCGAAGGCCTCGGTCAGCCCTTCGACGGTCGCGGCCATGCCGCCAGGATTGTGGCCGGCGTCCACAACCACCACCGGGCTGCGCCGCACAATCTCCAGCCGTCCCGGCGATGTCACCATCGCGGCACCGCGGCGGACAATGTCAGCATCCAGTGCGGCTGGTTCGGACGAAGCAGCCCCGGCGCCGTCGGCCGTGGCCGGAGCGGCGGCGAACGCCTCCACGGCGGCCACCGCGCAAGCGAGGTTCGCCGCCTGGTGGGCGCCGAAGAGCGGCAGGTATACGTCGGGGTAGTCGCCGAGCAGGCCGCGGATTGAGACCTGCTGACCGCCGACGGCGAGCTCCCGGCTCAGCACGCCGAATTCCAGCCCTTCCCTGGCAACCGTCGCACCGACCTCCGCCACGCGGCGCAGTAGCACCTCGGCAGCGGCCGGCGGCTGCTGGCCAAGCACCGCAATCGCGCCCGGCTTGATGATGCCTGCCTTGTCCGTCGCGATCTCCGGCACGGTCGCGCCCAGATAACGGGTGTGGTCCAGGGAGATCGGCGTGACGACAGCGACAACGCCATCGGCCACGTTCGTGTTGTCCCAGGTGCCGCCCATGCCTACTTCGAGCACGCAGACGTCGACCGGCGAATCGGCGAACACCGAGAACGCCATCCCGACGAGGACTTCGAAGAAGGACAGCGGCACCTCGTGACTGGCGTCGACGAAGTCGACATAGGGCTTGATCTCCTCGTAAGCGGCGACGAACCGCTCCGCGTCCAATGCTTGACCGTCGACGCTGATGCGCTCGCCGACAAAGGTGAGGTGCGGGCTAGTGAACAGGCCTGTGCGCAGGCCGCGGGCACGCAGCAACGCTTCGATCATCCGTGACGTCGAGGTCTTGCCGTTGGTACCGGTCACATGGATCACCGGGTAAGCCTGCTGCGGGTCACCGAGGAGCGTCACAAGTGCCTTGATCCGCTCCAGCGATGGCGCGATCGAGTGCTCGGGGCGGCGGGCGAAGATCTCCTTCTCCACCTCCCGCATCCGGGACGCGGCGTTGCCGGTCATGCCAGCTGGCCCGGCTCGGCGGCCTGCACCGCGTCCGCTCCGGCGGCCTGTTCCGGCAGGGCGGCCAGCCGGCCTGTCAGCCGCTCGACATCGAGGCGAGCGGCCGCGAGCCGGTCCCGGTTCTTGGCCACCACGGCGGCAGGCGCCCGCTCGACGAACGATGCGTTGGCCAGCTTGCGCTCCATCTCGTCAATCTCGGCCTGCGCCGCGACCAGGTCCTTGCGCAGCCGCCGCCGCTCGGCGGCGACGTCCAGGGCCGCGGCCGTATCCAGCTGGATCGTGACACCCTCGGCGTGCAGCGTCGCGGTTGGCGTGAAGCTGCCCGCACCAGCGGGCGGCGCACTGAGCCGCAGCAGGGCGCGGATGCGGCCCTCGTGGCCCGCCAGCGCCGTCGAGTCGATGCCGACCAGCTCTGCGGGCACCTGCTGGCTCGGGCGCAGGCCCTGATCGGAGCGGAACCGCCGTACCTCGGTCACGAGGCGCATCAGTGCGGTGATCTCGGCTTCCGCGGCGGGATCGGACGGCAGGGCAGGCTCGGCCGCAGCCCCGCTGGCGACCTCGCCGGGCCAGCGTGCGACCACCACCGACTCCCCCTCGGTCAGCGCGGTCCACAGCTGCTCGGTAACGAAAGGCAGCAGCGGGTGAATGAGCCGGAGCAACCGGTCCAGGACCTCGCCGAGTACCCGCCGGGTGGCGGCAGCCGCGGCAGCGCCGGGTCCGGCCGGATCGGTGTCGGTCAGCACCGGCTTAGCCAACTCCAGGTACCAGTCGCAGACCTCGTCCCAGGCAAAGTGGTAAATAGCGTCGCAGACCTTGGCGAACTCAAACTGTTCGAACAGCTCGTCCACCTCGGCGGTCACGGCCGCGAGCCGGGACAGGATCCAGCGATCTGGCGCGGGCAGCTGGTCAGGGCTTGGCAGGCCCTGCCCGGTGATGGCGCCGTTCAGCTGTGCGAACCGGACCGCGTTCCACAGCTTGTTGCAGAAGTTGCGCGAGCCGGAGACCCAGTCCTCGCTGACCGCCACGTCGCCGCCCGGCGTCGCGCCCCGGGCCAGCGTGAACCGGGTCGCGTCCGCGCCGAACCGGTCGATCCAGTCCAGCGGGTCCACCGTGTTGCCCCTGGTTTTGGACATCTTCTTGCCGAACTGATCCCGTACCAGGCCGTGCAGCGCGACCTGCCGGAACGGCACCGACTCAGCCGGGCCGGCACCGGCCATCGCATAGAGGCCGAACAGCATCATCCGGGCAACCCAGAAGAACAGGATGTCGTAGCCCGTCACCAGCACGCTGGTCGGATAGAACGTGCGCAGGTCCGGTGTGTCGTCCGGCCAGCCGAGTGTGGAGAACGGCCACAGACCGGAGGAGAACCAGGTGTCCAGCACGTCCGGGTCCTGCTGCCAGCCCTCGCCCTGCGGCGGCGCGTCATCCGGGCCGACGCACACGGCCTCGCCGTCGGGTGAGTACCAGATCGGGATCCGGTGGCCCCACCACAGCTGGCGGCTGATGCACCAGTCGTGCATGTCGTCGACCCAGTCGAAGTACCGGGCCGCCATCTCCTCTGGGTAGATCCGCACCCGGCCGTCACGCACCGCGTCGCCGGCCGCCTTCGCGAGCGGCTCGACCCGGACGAACCACTGCAGCGACAGCCGCGGCTCGACCGTCGTGCCGCACCGGGAACAGTGGCCGACGGCGTGCAGGTAGGGCCGGCGCTCGCCGACGACGCGGCCCTCGGCCCGCAGGGCCGCGAGGACCGCCGGCCTTGCCTCGAACCGATCGAGGTGCTGGAAGGGCCCGTTTGCGGTAATCACGCCGCGCTCGTCCATGATGGAAAGGCTGGGCAGGTCGTGCCGGCGGCCGATCTCGAAGTCGTCCGGGTCGTGGGCCGGGGTCACCTTGACCGCTCCCGTCCCGAACTCCGGGTCCACATGCGGATCGGCCACGATTGGGATATGGCGCCCGGTCAGCGGCAGTTCGATCGTGCCGCCGACCAGGTGGGCGTATCGCGGGTCGTCCGGGTGCACGGCCACTGCCGTATCGCCCAGCATGGTCTCCACCCGGGTCGTGGCTACCACGATCTGGCTATCACCCTCGCCGTAGCGGATCGAGACGAGCTCGCCCTCGTCGTCGGAGTGCTCGACCTCAATATCCGACAGCGCGGTCAGGCAACGCGGGCACCAGTTGATGATCCGCTGCGCGCGGTAGATCAGGCCATCGGAGTACAGCCGCTTGAACATGGTCTGCACTGCGCGCGACAGGCCGGCATCCATGGTGAACCGCTCGCGGCTCCAGTCCACGCTGTCCCCGAGCCGGCGCATCTGCCCGAGGATCTTGCCGCCGGACTCTGCCTTCCACTGCCATACCCGGTCAACAAACGCTTCCCGGCCAAGATCGTGCCGGGACAGGCCGTCCCTCGCCAGCTCCCGCTCGACCACGTTCTGAGTGGCAATCCCCGCGTGGTCCATGCCGGGCAGCCAGAGCGCGTTATAGCCCTGCATCCGGCGGCGCCGGACCAGGGCGTCAATGAGCGTGTGATCCAGGGCATGCCCGATATGCAGCGAGCCGGTCACGTTCGGCGGCGGGATGACGATCGTGAACGGCGGCGCCGGAGAGCCGGCCTCCCCCTGGAAGTACCCAGCGTCGACCCATCGCTCGTACAGGCGGGTCTCGACGTCGCCGGGGCTGTACTGCGCCGGCAACTGGGTGCGGTCGGTTCCGGTAGTCACGTCAGCGAAGTCTAATGCGAGGGGCGCGCTGGTCCCCGCCGAGTGCTCTGCGGGCTGGCTAGGCCGACTTCTCGCGCGGGGTACGGCGGGACACGTCGCGCGGGACCAGGGTCGGGTTCACGTTCTGCAGCACCACGTCGGCACTGATCACGACCTTCTCGACGTCCTTGCGGCTCGGCACCTCGTACATGACCGACAGCAGGACCTCTTCCAGGATGGCGCGCAGGCCGCGCGCGCCAGTGCCACGCAGGATGGCCTGGTCGGCGACGGCCTCCAGGGCGTCCTCGGTGAACTCCAGGTCGACGCCGTCCAGCTCGAACAGCCGCCGGTACTGGCGGACCAGCGCGTTCTTCGGCTCCGTCAGGATCCGGATCAGGGCCTCGCGGTCCAGGTTGTGCACGCTGGTGATGACCGGTAGCCGACCGACGAACTCGGGAATCATGCCGAACTTCAGCAGGTCCTCCGGCATGACGTCGGCGAACATGTCGGACTGCGTTTTGTCGGTCTTCACTCGCAGCACCGCGCCGAAGCCGAGGCCGCTCTTGCCGACGCGCTGCTCGATGATCTTCTCCAGGCCGGCGAACGCGCCGCCGCAGATGAACAGCACGTTGGTGGTGTCGATCTGGATGAACTCCTGGTGCGGGTGCTTACGTCCGCCCTGCGGCGGCACCGAAGCCGTGGTGCCTTCGAGGATCTTCAGCAGCGCCTGCTGCACGCCCTCACCGGACACGTCACGGGTAATGGACGGGTTCTCGCTCTTGCGAGCGATCTTGTCGATCTCGTCGATGTAGATGATCCCGGTTTCGGCCTTCTTGACGTCGTAATCGGCCGCCTGGATCAGCTTGAGCAGAATGTTCTCGACGTCCTCGCCGACGTAGCCGGCCTCGGTCAGCGCGGTGGCGTCGGCGATCGCGAACGGCACGTTGAGCAGCCGGGCAAGTGTCTGCGCCAGCAGGGTTTTACCGGAGCCAGTCGGGCCGAGCAGCAGGATGTTCGACTTGGCGAGCTCGACACCGTCCTCGCCTGCGCCCGGGCGATCCCCGCCGGACTGGATCCGCTTGTAGTGGTTGTAAACGGCGACCGAGAGGCCCTTCTTGGCCTTATCTTGCCCGATGACGTAGGAGTCGAGGAACTCGTAGATCTCCCGTGGCTTGGGCAGGCTGTCCCACTTCAGCTCGGTCGGCTCGGCCAGCTCCTCTTCGATGATCTCGTTGCACAGATCGATGCACTCGTCGCAGATGTACACGCCAGGACCAGCGATGAGCTTCTTGACTTGCTTCTGGCTCTTCCCGCAGAACGAGCACTTGAGCAGGTCACCGCCATCACCGATGCGTGCCACCTAGCTACTCCTTCGCTGCCTGCTACCGTGCCTAGCCGCCCGGCCCACCCGGATCTCGCTGCCCGGCCGCGCGTTCGTAGAACCTAGACGGTACCGCCTCGGCGGCCTCAGATGTGCCCTAAGGAGCGCCGCGCGGCGCGTCGGACGCCAGATCATCGATCCGGCGCGACGCGGGTCTAGGACGACCCTACCTCGCCCTTGCGCTTTAGCATCGTCAGAACTTCGTCGACCAGCCCATACTCCTTGGCATCGGCTGCGGTCATGAACTTGTCCCGCTCGATATCGCGACGGACTTGATCCTCGGTCTGGCCGGTATGCGCGGCCAGGATTGCTTCCATCGACGCCCGCATGCGCAGGATCTCCCTCGCCTGGATCTCCAGGTCACTGGACTGACCGTAGCCCTGCTCGACCGCGGGCTGGTGGATCAGGATCCGGGAGTTCGGCAGGGCGAACCGCTTGCCCTTGGTCCCCGCCGCCAGCAGCACGGCAGCCGCCGACGCCGCCTGGCCCAGGCAGTACGTCTGAACCTCCGGCTGGATGTACTGCATGGTGTCGTAGATCGCCATCATCGAGGTCATCGACCCGCCGGGCGAGTTGATGTAGACCAGGATGTCGCGGGTGGGGTCGATCGACTCCAGCGTGATGAGCTGGGCCATCACGTCATTGGCTGAGGTGTCGTCGATCTGCACGCCGAGGAAGATGATCCGCTCCTCGAAGAGCTTGTTGTACGGGTTCATCTCCTTGACGCCGTACGAGGTGCGCTCCACGAAGGACGGCATCACGTACCGCGCCTGGTCCGGGTATCCCGCGTTCACTTCCCGTCCTCCTTGAGCGTAGGTCTGCGGTGCACCGCCGCGGCGGGCCAGCTGGCCCGCGCCGCTGAATTCGGCGCTCATCACACTGGCCCCGCGGACGGCACGTCGGTGGCGCTGCGCACCACGTGGTCCACGAAACCGTAGTCCCTGGCCTCCTCCGCCGTGAACCAGCGATCCCGGTCGGAGTCCTCCTCTATCTGCTCGACGGGCTTGCCGGTATGCATGGCGATCCGCTCAGCCAGGACCCGCTTCAGGTACAGGCTCTGCTCGGCCTGGATCCTGATGTCGGTGGCCGTGCCGCCGATGCCGCCGTGCGGCTGGTGCATCAAGATGGCCGCGTGCGGCATCGCGTAGCGCTTGCCAGCGGCGCCCGCACAGAGCAGGAACTGCCCCATCGACGCGGCCATGCCCATCGCATAGGTGGCGACGTCATTCTTAACGAACTGCATGACGTCATAAATGGCCATTCCGGCGTAAACAGACCCGCCCGGCGAGTTGATATAGAGGTGAATGTCCCGCTGGTCGTCCTCCGCCGCGAGGAGAATCAGCTCGGCGCAGATCCGGTTGGCCAGATCGTCGTCCACCTGCTGGCCGAGGAAGATGATCCGATGCCGCAGCAGGCGCTGGAACAGCTGGTCGCCCAGGAGCAGCCCAGGCTGGGCCTCGGCGGTCCTGGCCAGCACACGAGCGAGCTGCTGGTCGTCGGGAGGCGTGCTCACTATGCCCTCCTGCTGTGCTCGGTTGGCCAGTGGTCAACTATGTGCCAGTGGTCAACTAGTTAGCGCCGCCGACCGGTCGTCAGCCTGCGCGTGTCGTTGACTGTGACCTTAACCCGCCTGTCGGGCCGACTCGTCCGCCGATCCCTGGTGTTCGCTGACGGCGCAGGCAGCGCAGCCATTTTCCGCTCTCAGCAGAGAAGCCGATCCCTGCGGCCAGCGCTCGACGGCGCGCCAGTCAGCTGCCCTCGTCCGCGCCTTCCTCGTCCGCGCCTTCCTCGTCCCCATCCGCCGCCTCGTCCGCCTCGTCCGCCTCGTAGGGTTCGGCGGCCGCGGCCTGCGTGATGGCGGTAACCTCGACCGGCCGCCCGGCCTCGTCGACCACGGTGGCCCGCTCGGCCAGCAGCGTGAGGGCGTTACCCCGCAGCACGTCCGCGGCGACGGCGCTGAGCTGCCCGTTGTCGCTGAGCTGCTTCGCCAGCTGGTCCGGCGCCATGCCCATCCGGTAGGCCTGCTCCGTTACCACCGCGGACAGCTGCTCGGTCGAGACCTTAACCTCTTCCTGCGTGGCCAGCTTGTCCAGGATGAAGCCGGCCTTGACCGAGCGCCGGGCGTCGGCAGTGAACTCCTCCTCCAGCTGCTTGCTGGTCTTGTCGCTCGCGCTCAGGTAGGCGTCCATGGTCATGCCGATGCGGTCAAGCTGGTCGGCCAGTGAGTGCCGGCGGTGCTCAAGCTCCGCCTCCACCACGCTGTCGGGTAGCGGAATGTCGAGGCGCTCGATCAGGCCATCGAGGAGCCGCTCCCTGGCCTGGCCAACCTGGCCGGTCCGGCGCATCTCCTCCATCTGCTTCCTGGTCGATGCCCGCAGCTCGCCGACGGTGTCGAACTCGCTAGCCGACTGAGCGAACTCGTCGTCCAGTTCAGGCAGTTCCTTCACTTTCACGGTGTTGACCGTGACCTGTACCTCAGCACCCTGGCCCGCCTGCTCACCACCGGCCAGCTCCGTCGTGAACGTCGCTGAGTCCCCGGCCGTCATGCCGGCCAGCGCCTCGTCCAGGCCGTCCAGCATGGACTGCGAGCCGACCTCGTAGGAGATGCCCGTCGCCTGGGCGTCCTCGACCGGCGTCCCATCGACGGTGGCGGACAGGTCGATCGAGACGAAGTCGCCGGTCTCGGCGGCCCGCTCGACCGTCTTCAGCGAGGCAAATCGCTCGCGCAGCGAGTTCAGGTACTCCTCGACCTGATCCGGGCTCACCTCCGTGTTGTCCACGGTGACCGAGAGCTCGTCCAGGTTCGGCAGCTCGAAGTTCGGTCGCACGTCGACTTCGGCAGTGAAGGCAAGCTCCTTGCCGTCGTCCAGCTTGGTGATCTCCAGCTCGGGCTGGCCGACCGGGACCATCTCGTGCTCGGCGATCGCCTTGCTGTACAGCTCGGGAACGGCTTCGTTCACGGCTTGCTCCAGCACGACAGGGCGGCCGAACCGCTGATCGATAATCCGCGGCGGTACCCGTCCCGGCCGGAACCCGGGAACCCTGACCTGCCGCGCCACCTCTCGGTATGCCTTGTCGAGGCTCGGCTTGAGCTCCTCGAAAGGAACTTCGATTGTCAACTTGACCCGGGTCGGGCTCAGCTCTTCGACGTCGGTCTTCACCTGGGGGTCGCTTCCTGGAAGGTGGTCATGCCGGTAACTCACGGCTACAGGAGAGCAAGTCTAGGGCAGTCACTTGCCGTTCACCCGGCATGGGGCGCGGCCGGGCAGCCAGGCCGCACTGGGACCTTCGTTTCACCCGGCACGGGTGATGATCACGGGAACCCCCGGATCCGAGGATGTCGCTAGAACAGGCGGCCCATGATCTCGGGAGGAACGAATGAGCGAACCGCGATCCACTCACAGCGGCGCCGGCAGCGATGACGGCGCTGCCGGCAGTGCAGGCGCGAGCGCCGGACGCGCCAGTTCGGAAAGTAGCGCCGGAACGGCCGGCACCGGCACCGAAGCCGGGGGCGCCAGCACCAGCTCCGTCGCGATGCAGGCCCGTCCTGGCACCCGCCGGGTGAGCGTGCCCGGGCAATTCGACCACCGGCCCCGCGAGGGCGAGCCCGCCGAAGCCGACACCACCGCAGACGAGCGCACCGGCCCACCCGAGGGGATGATGGGGGCGCTTGGCACCGCAGCCCGCCGGTCCTGGATGGCTCTGCTCATCGGCGGGCTTGGCATGATCGCGCTCGGGATCATGCTGCTGGTCTGGCCGCACGTGTCGTTCACGATCGTGGCCATCCTGATCGGCGCCGCGCTGGTGGTCTCCGGGGTGGTCCGGCTGATCGAGGGCTTCACCGCCCACCAGCAGGGCGCGGGCATGCGAGCCGCCTATGTCGTCCTCGGCCTGCTCGCCGTCATCGCCGGAATCTACTGTCTCAAGCATCACGCGCTGAGCCTGCTGTTGCTGGCGTTCCTCGTCGGCGTCTACTTCATCACGCACGGCATCAGCGACATTGGCGTCGCCGCTTCCGTGCGTGCCCCTGGACGGGGGCTGCGCGCGACCATCGGCGTGTTCGCCATCGCCGCCGGGCTGGTCACGATCCTCTGGCCGGCCATCACCTTGATCTTGCTGCTCAGCATCGTCGGAGCCTGGCTGATCTTCTACGGCCTGCTGCTGGCCGGCCTCGCGTTCACGGTGCACCGGGCCGGGAGAGAGCTGACCGGAAGGGCGGCCCGCAGCCAGCCAGCGACCTGAGCTGGCCGGCTAACAGCAGATCAAGCTTGCGGCCCTGGGCGATGGCCTGCCGGCGGTTGACGACGCCGAGCTTCCGGTACACCGAACTGAGGTGAGTCTTGATCGTGTTGATCGACAGGAACAGCGCCTGCGCGATCTCCTGATTAGTCATGTGGGATGGCAGGAATCTGAGCACCGCGAGCTCGCTCTCGGTGAGCGGGCTGCCTGGCTGTACTGGCCCTGGCCGCTGCTGCCGCCCGTCGAACCGGTCGAGGATCCGCGTGGCAAATGCCGCGCACCGGCTGGAGGGCGGGATCAGCACGGTCAGGGCCGACCGCGCTGCTGAGCCGGCCAGGACAAACGGCCCGGACGCGTCGTCCGGCTCGGCCAGCGCAAGGGCCTCCTCCAGCAAGGCGGCCGCGTCCGCGGGCTGGCTGAGCCGGCGGTGCGCGATCGCCGCGGTCAGCAGAGCCTCGATCCGCTCGAGCAGCGTGCCACCCGCGTTCGCTTCGGCCAGTAGCGGCTCGAGCTGGCGCAGCGCGCCCTTGTCGTCCTCGCCGGCGACGAGCAGCCGGGCCCGGCAGATCGCGACTACCGGCCTGACCGGCTGGTCTGACTCTGTCAGCCCGGCAGCCGCCAGGGTGGCCTGAGCGCGCCCGTCAGCGCCGGCCGCCAGGCTGATCTCGGCGTCAAGCGCCGCCACGGCCTGCGCCGCCCCGGTAAGGCCGCCGCCTTCCCCGGCCGCCTGCGGAGGCTGGCCGGCCGCCGCCACGGCCAGGCGCGAGGACCCGGCCACCAGCTCGGTCAGCCAGCGGACCAGACCGCGCGCCCCCGCCAGGTTCCCGTCGGCCATTGCTAGCCGCGCCCGCAGCAAGCCGCTGACCACGCCGATCGACGGCTCGCCCGCCGGGCGCTGGGCCGGCACCGCCAGATCTGCCTCGTCCAGCTGCCCGGCCGCCGTTTCGAGCTCGTCCCTGGCCAGGCTGACCTGCGCGGCAGCCAGTGCCAGCACCGGGGCCAGGTCGCCATCCGCGCCGCAGGGGCCCTCGCTGACGGTGGCCGCGATCCTGGTCGCCGCCGCCAGGTCACCGTGCAGAGCGGAAGCGACCGCCTCCCAGGAGCGGGCTCGTTCCCGCAGCGAGAGCAGGCCAGCAGCGGAAAGCTGGGAGCCCGCGTGCAGCAGCGCCGACCTGGCCTGGGGCAGGTCGACGTCGCGGAGCGCGGCAAAGCCGAGCGCCAGCCAGAGCACCCCGAGCGCCTGGTGCGCCGGGACTCCGGTGGGATTCTCGTGCGCCTCGCGCGCTAGTGCCCATTCGCGCCGGAGCCTGCCGCCGCCCGTCTCGCCAACGCTGGCGCTGTACAGAACGCGCAACGCCGTAGTCCACAGAGCGAGTGAGTCATGTCCGGCCGCGTGCTGCTCCGAGAGCGCCAGCTCAGCCCATTCCAGGTGCGGCAGCGCGCCGTCGGAGTCGCCTTGCCAGAGCCGGGCTGCAGCCAGCGCCGCGGCCAGGGCCGGATCGGCCGCGAGCTGGTCGGCGGGGAACCCGGCCAGTACGCCTTCCAGCTCAGCCGCGGCGGGCGAGAGCGCGACGGGCGGCCCGGCCGCGCGCAGGGCGCGGGCGCCGAGGTCCCAGTCCCCTACCGTCGCTGCGGCGCGCACGGCTTCGGTCACCTCGCCGCGCGCCGCGTGCCAGCCGCTGACCCGTCGCTCCAGGTCGGGCACCTCGTCGGGGAGTTCGCGGCGGACGGCGGCTCGCAGTGCCTCGGCGAGCATCGGGTGATATCGATACTCCCCCTGGTCGGGGCCGGTGGCCTGGACCAGGCCGTGATCCTTGCTGAGCTGCTCGAGGGTGCCAGCGGCCGCGCCGCCGGTCAGCTCCTGTGCGAGGCCGACCGGCACGGTCTCCGTCAGGCAGGTGCGCAGCAGGAACGCCCGCTGCTCCGGCGCCAGCGCGTCCAGCATCTCGTCCTGCAGGTAGCCGGCCGCGAGGGACTGGGCACCTGCCACAGTCTTGCTCGCCACCGCGTCGGCGTCGGCCGCGGTCTGGTCACCGGGCTCGGGATAGGCCGCCGCCGCGAGCCCGGTCAGCCGGAGGCCGGCCAACCAGCCCTCGCTGTGCCGGAACGCCCGCTCGCGGGCCGCCGCGGAGAGCGGCGAGTCCAGCAGGTCGAAGTAGTCCCTGGCCTCCTCCGCCGTGCACGCGAGCTCGGCACTGCCGACGTCGGCCAGCTCGCCCGCCACCCGGAGCCGGGCCAGGCCTAGCTCGGGGACGGACCGCGCGACCAGGATCACGCCGAGCCCGGCGGGCAGGTGCCTGAGCAGCTCATCCAGGCTGGCCAGCGCTGGGCTGCCGGCGAGTGCCTGCAGGTCGTCGATGATCATCACGGCGCGCCTGTCCCGCTGCCGGATCGAGGCCGCGATCTGCTGGGCCAGCCGACGGTCCTGCGTGCCCCCGCCCGCCGCGGCCTGCCTGGCAGCTGCCCCGGCGCTCACACCTTGCCCGGCACTCCCGGCGCTGCCAGCTCCCGTGTCGACCTCGCCAGCGCCGGCCGGTCCAGCATCGCTGCCAGCCCCCCCGTCGACGCGGCCAGTGTCCGGGCCAGGTCCCCGGCCCGGGCCAGCGACCGCGCCGGCGGCTTCCGCCTCGGCCGTGCCGTCACCTGCCTCGGCTCGCAGGAGTCCCGCGCGGCTGAGGGCCGCCGTCAGGTAACGCCGCAGCCTGGCGGGATCACCGTCGGCGGGGTCGACCGTCAGCCAGGCCACCGGGCACCGGGCTGGCTGGCTAGCCGCCCACAGGGCTGCGGCCACCGTCTTGCCCGCCCCGGCCGGGCCGGTCACGAGCGTGACCCGCCGGTGACCCGCCTCGTTCAGCAGGTTGGTGACCCTCTGCCGGCGGAGCACCGGGAACTCCAGGTGCGGTCGCTGTAGCTTGTCTTCCAGCAGTTCCGGCGGTTCAGCATCGGCAGCAACTGCTGCCAGCAGCTCGTCCCGGAGCGAGTCGCCACTGTGGCCCGAGGCATGCCCGGCTGGCTCGCCTCGCTCCGCCGCGACCGCGCGGCTAGCGGTAGTCGACATCGCCACCCCCGGCGCGATCTCGCATTCCTGGCTGCTGGCTGCTGGTTCGAGCCCGGTCGGCGGTCTGGCCGCAATCCCGGGTCAGGCGGTTGGCTCGCTCGCCCCCGTGGCGAAATTGCAGCTCAGAGCCGCGTAAGAGACATACCCGCCGACCCAGGCACCCAATCGGCTTGCCCGCTATGCCGGTAATGCTCCGGCGCCGGAAGTGCTGGGCGAGCAAAGGGCCCGGCAGTCCCGGTAAAGCGCTGGCCGCGGCCATGGACGCACCGGGCAACGAACCGGCTCGCTTATCACCCCGGCTGGGTGATGCCCTCCGGCTGGCGGGCTTCGTACTGTCCATAGGTAGAACAGCCCGGACACCCGGTGAGCGCATGGGCAGCACACTGAGATGCCAGGCGCAACGACAGGCCAGCGGCTGGCAGACCCAGGTGCTACGCCCGCTAACCGGCCAGGTCAGAGGGGAGTGGCTTGTATGCGCAGAGCACAGGACAGGAACGCCGGGGGCCTGAATCGGGAGGAGGAGCAGGTCACGCGGCAGTCGGCCGGGCAGCCTGGCCCGGGGACCACAACCGGCGCAGCCGCCACCGGCTCTACCCCGAGTGGCAGGACCACCACGACCACGACTACCGTGCGGGAAGACCAGTCGGCCAGCGCGTATGGCCGCGCGCCGCAGGCTGGCTACCGCGAAGAGCCGTCTCCTGGTTACCGCCGGGAAATCGAGGAAGAGCGCCACGGGGGCCTCAACACTCGGGGCACCGGGTACGGCGGCGTGTTCCTGAGCTTGGCGGGCCTGCTGAGCTTCCTCACAGGGCTGTCGATCGTCGTCAGGACGAGCTTCTTCCACGCCCTGCCTGGCTATGCCTACGGCTGGCACGTGCACTCATGGGGCTGGCTGCTCTTCGGCGTCGGCGTTTTCGCGCTAGCTGTCGGAATGAGCCACCTGCTGGGGATCCCAGGTACGAGAGCCCTTGGCGTGCTCATGGGTGCGCTGCTAGTGGTGGCGGCCTTCATGTTCCTTCCGTTCACACCCGTCACGGCCATCATCATCATCGCCCTGGCGATCGTGGCACTCGCGGGCCTGATCCACGGCTCGCATTCCCGGGGCGCGGCAAAGCTGTAGCTGCGAGGTAAAGCCGCGAGCCTCTAGCTGGCCGCGACAGAGCCCCGTCCCAGGGCAACCTGGGACGGGGCTCGCTCATGCCTGCCCATGCTGGGTAGGGCAGGCCCGTGCGGACAGGCGAGCGGGCAGCGGCGGCAGCGCGACGATCCAGCGCCGGGTTATCAAGGGCGGCTCGTACCTCCTCGCAGTCAACTACTGCCTGCGTTACCGCCCGGCGGCCCGCCAGGGCAAGGCAGTGGACACCTCAACGGCCCACCTCGGCTTCAGGTGCACGCTCCGCCCGCAGCGCTGAGCCGACGTGGGAACGCTCGCGCTGAGGGCCTCACGCCTGCGGCCGCGTATCGTGCTCTGGCGGGTGGATCCTGCGGCGCGCCCCGGCCCGCGCCATCCCGGAGATCACCGTCACGGCGGCGCCGAGGAACACCAGGTTGAAGATGATCTCGATGATGACGGCGCTGCGGGCGAGCTGACCGACCGGGTGCACGTCGCCGAAGCCCACCGTCGCCAGCGTGCTGACGTTGAAGTACAGCGCATCGGTCTTCGTGTGCAGTTCGGCGAACTGCCCGGGCAGCTTGGCAACGGACGCGTCGGCCCAGGAGAAAAACAGCACCGTGACGGTCAGCAGCACCACGAGCGCGCGCATCCGGGCACCTTCGCCGCGCCCCAGCAACCTGATGATGGCGAAGAGAATAAGGAGCGCCAGCACGACGACGCCGAGACTGAAGAGCAGGGCCCAGGAGGCCTCGCGCATCCGCCCGGGCACGGGGATCGCGTAGTAGATCACCGTCGCAAGGACGACGAGCACCAGCGTG
Source organism: Streptosporangiaceae bacterium (assembly GCA_036495585.1). Taxonomy (GTDB): domain Bacteria; phylum Actinomycetota; class Actinomycetes; order Streptosporangiales; family Streptosporangiaceae; genus JAJYUU01. Next base: position 26 of record DASXMP010000053.1, on the reverse strand, counting down.
ACCACGGCGGCGACGGGGCCCGCGGC
>DASXMP010000052.1:0-13786 GCA_036495585.1 Streptosporangiaceae bacterium | reverse complement strand
CGGTACTCAGTTTCGAGCCGGCGGCCGCCGCGCTGCTGCTGGCCGTGTTCGGTCAGGCGGACCGGCGGTCCGAGCGCAGCCTTCCGGGCAGCAGCCTGCGCCATCTGGGCGCGGTGGCAGCGCTGGCCGGCGACCTGGCGGCCCGTGGCCGGGTACTGCCGGGCGTGGAAGCTGTCGGCGATGGCAGCTACACAGGCCGGTGGCGGCCGGTCCTGGCCGGCCCCGACGCACTGCGAGCGCGTGAACTCACCGCTTCGCTGCCGCCGGTCTGCCGCGCGACAAGCGCAACGGGCGAGTCGTCAGCCACCGTCTTCGGGAATGCGCTCGACCTGCTGACCGATGCCGCGGTTCGCGCGCGGCTGGCCGTCGAGGCGGACTTCGCCATCCGGCCTGAGGTCCCGGCAGCGGCCACCGAGCCCGCCAGCGAGAGGCGGCCCGGTCGCGCCTCCCGACAGGCCAAGCTCGCGGTGACTGAGCGCTGGACACAATCGCTCACGGGCGCGGACGCGCAGTTCACCGTCACCGCGAAGGAATCCGCCCAGGCGGCTCAGCTTGCCTTCGCGCTCTGGGCCTGGCAGGACGCCGCACAGGAGCCACCCGGGCCGGTACGCACGTGCTTCCGCCTGGTCGAGCCGCCGCCGCAGCCTGAGTTGCCGTTCCCGGTCGGCGCACGCCAGCGGGCGGCGGCGCCCGACCTTGACGTACCCGTGACGTCGCCCGAGGTGGGCGTAACCGTGGCGCCGCCCGACGCGGACGCATCCGCGCCGTCGCCCAGCGTGGGCGTACCGGTGGCGTCCTCCGATGCAGACGCGCCAGCCAACGACGGCTGGCTGGTGGAACTCGCGCTCCAGTCGACCGACGACCCGAGCCTGCTGCTGCCCGCGAGCGCCATCTGGTCCGGCGAGGCCGCCGACGGCTGGGCCGCCGCCGGGATCAGCTATCCCGAGGACGATCTGCTGGCTGGCCTCGGCAAGGCATCGAGGCTCTTCTCTGAGCTCGACGCCGAGCTGCAGGGTCCGGCACCCGAGTCCGTGGCGCTCGACACGAGGGGCGCCCTGAAGTTCCTCAAGGAAACGGGGCCGCTCCTGGCGGGGGCCGGCTTCGGGGTGCTGCTGCCGGACTGGGTGCGCAAGTCCCGTCTCGGCCTCAAGCTGACCACGCGCACACGGACCACCGCAGCATCGCCGTCGGCGGCCGCAGCCAGGTTCGGACTTACCGACCTGGTCGACTTCCGGTACGACCTAGCCGTCGGCGACGAGGTGCTGGACCCCGATGAACTCGCCGAGCTCGCCCGCCTTAAGGTCCCGCTCGTCCGCATGCGCGGCCAGTGGGTCGAGCTTGATGACCGCCATCTGCAGGCGGCGCTCAACTTCCTGGAGCGGGGCCGAGCCGGCACGATGCCGGCCGGTGACGCGCTGCTGACCGGCCTCGGCGAGGAAAATGCCGCCGCGGACTTGCCCGTTACCCAGGTCGATGCCGACGGCTGGCTCGGCGATCTGCTATCCGGCCAAGCAGATTCCCGGCTGGAGCCGATGCGTACGCCGGCCTCGTTTGCCGGCGAACTCCGCCCCTATCAGGAGCGTGGCCTGGCCTGGTTGTCGTTCCTTGGCAGGCTCGGCCTCGGCGCCGTGCTTGCCGACGACATGGGCCTCGGAAAGTCGCCGCAGACGCTCGCGCTGCTCCAGGCGGAGCAGGACGCCGGGACGGCCGCCGGGCCGACGCTCCTTATCTGCCCGATGTCGCTGGTGGGCAACTGGCAGCACGAGGCCGCCCGCTTCACGCCGCGCCTCGAGGTGCACGTGCATCACGGCTCCGACCGCCTGACGGGGCCCGAGCTGGCGCGCGCCCTGGCGGACACCGATCTCGTGATCACCACGTACGGCGTCGCGACCCGGGACCGGGCGGCGCTGTCCGGCATCCGCTGGGCCCGCGTCGTATGTGACGAGGCGCAGAACATCAAGAATGCCGCCACCCGGCAGGCCCAGGCGGTGCGGTCGATCCCGGCAGCGGCCCGCGTCGCGCTCACCGGCACGCCCGTAGAGAATCGCCTGTCGGACCTCTGGTCGATCATGCAGTTCACCAGCCCAGGGCTGCTCGGCCCCGCGGAGACGTTCCGCAAGCGGTTCGCGATCCCGATCGAGCGCAGCGGCGACCCGGACGCGGCCGCACAGTTGCGCAAGCTGACCGGCCCCTTCATCCTGCGGCGGCTGAAGACCGACAAGAGCGTGATCGCCGACCTGCCGGACAAGCTGGAGATGAAGGTCTGGTGCAACCTCACGCCTGAGCAGGCATCGCTGTACCAGGCGACTGTCGACGACATGATGGCCAGGATCGAGGCAGCCGAGGAAGGCATCGAGCGCCGCGGACTGGTGCTGGCCACCATGGCGAAGCTCAAGCAGGTCTGCAACCACCCGGCGCACCTGCTGGCTGACGGTTCCCGGCTGGAGCACCGGTCTGGCAAGCTGGCCCGCCTGGAGGAGATCTGCGGGGAGGTCATCGAGGCCGGGGACAAGGCGCTGTGCTTCACCCAGTACGCCGAGTTCGGGCGCATGCTGCAGCCGTACCTGGCCGCCCGGCTGGGCTGCACGGTGCATTTCCTGCACGGTGGCACACCCCAGAAGCGACGCGATTCGATGGTTGCCGAATTTCAGGCGGGAAACGAGCCCGCGATCTTCCTGCTGTCGCTCAAGGCAGGTGGCAGCGGCCTGAATCTCACCGCGGCCAGTCACGTGATCCATGTCGATCGCTGGTGGAATCCCGCCGTAGAGGACCAGGCCACGGATCGGGCGTTCCGCATCGGCCAGCGGCGGGACGTCCAGGTGCGCAAGTTCGTCTGTGTCGGCACCGTCGAGGAGCGGATCGACCAGATGATTGAGGAGAAGAAGGCCCTAGCCGAGCAGATCGTGGGCACCGGCGAGACGTGGCTGACCGAGATGTCGATGGCCGAGCTGCGCAGCGTGCTTGACCTGTCGCCCGAGGCGGTGTCCCAGTGAGGCAGGCACAGTCGCGCCAGCACTGTGAGGCAGCACAAACCCGGGCCTGCACAGTGAGGCCAGCAGAGTGAGGCCAGGAGAGTGAGGCAACTACGGTGAGCGGCTGGGACGGTGACTTCTACCCGGCATCGCGCCCGCTCAAGGCCGACGGCGGCATCAAGGCGCGCAGCAAACGCGGGCCGATCGGCGAGCAGTGGTGGTCGCGTCGGTTCATCGACGTGCTCGAGTCGTTCGGCATGCAAGGACGGCTGAGCCGCGGGCGCAACTACGCTCGCTCAGGTCAGGTGCTCAACCTTGACGTCAGCACCGGCCACGTGACCGCACAGGTGCAGGGTTCCCGGATCAAGCCATACAAGGTAAAGCTCACCGTCGACCCGCTAACCACCGCGCAATGGCAGCGAGTCGAGGCGGCTCTCGCTGCGCGCGCGGTGTTCCGCGCTCGGCTGCTGGCGGGCGAGATGCCTGCCGAGATTGAGGAAGTGTTCACGCGTTGCGGCACGCCGCTGTTCCCGCGGACCGCCCGAGACCTGGAGATGAGCTGCTCCTGTCCGGATTGGGAGGTGCCGTGCAAGCACCTCGCCGCTGTCTGCTATGTCCTGGCGGAGAAATTCGACGACGACCCGTTTACCATGCTCGCCTGGCGTGGCAAGGGGCGCGACGAGCTGCTGCGTGCGCTGCGTCTGCTGAGTGGCGCATCAGCCCCGGGGCGGCGTGCGCGCCCCGGTGGCCGGCGCAGCGTTGCTGACCAGCACGTTGCTGAGCAGGACGTTGATGGCCCGGGCAGGGGTGATCGGCCCATCGGTGACGGGCCCAGCGGTGACGGGCCCAGCGGTGACCGGCACGGGGCGTCGCGGTCAGGCTCGGCCGCCGAGCCGATGGAGCCGCCGTTGGATGAATGCATCGACGGCTTCTGGTCGACCACGCTCAGCCCGGCCCGGCTGCGGGCGCTGCCCGCCACTACGGCCGCGCCACCTGATCTGTTGCTGCGTAGTCTTGAGCCGCCGCTGATCCTCATTGGCGGCCAGGATCTGCCGACGCTGTTGCGGCCTGCGTATGAGCTGATGGGCGGCACTGGACCGGCTGCGAGCGAGTGAGCCGGCTGGCCGGTCCGGGCAGAGACGTGGTCCTGGTTAGATGGCTGAGTGCTGATAAGAGATGCTAATCCGGACGAGTTGGCAGAGATCGGCGCGATCCGGGTAGCTGCCTACCTGGCCGACGGGTTCCTGTCCGGGTCGGATGACGGGTACGGGCCGCACCTGCGCGACCTGGGAGCCGACGGGGTGGACCCCGTACTGGTCGCGGTCGACGATGGAGTTGATGCGGCGGGCGAGGCGGTCGGCCCGGCGAATGCGGCAGGCAAGGCGGCAGCGCGTCCTGCTGGGCCCGCGCTCCTGGGGACGGTCATGCTGCAGGTCTGGCCGCGCGCCGGGGAGATAGTCAGGGGACCGGACGAGGCCGAGATCCGGGCGCTTGCGGTCCGGCCGGAAGCGCGCGGCGCGGGCGTCGGGAAGGCACTGGTAGCCGCCGTCATCGCCCGTGCGGCCGGGGTGGGCGTCCGCCACCTGGTGCTGTGCAGCCAGACTGAGATGAAGACCGCGCACCACCTTTACGAAGAGGCTGGTTTCGCGCGGCTGCCAGATCGTGACTGGGAGCCGGTACCTGGCGTCATGCTGCTGGCCTTTGGCCTGGAGCTGGATCACAGCTCGTAGTGTTGAGCCAGCTGGCGGGCTCACGGTCGGCGAGAGACGAAGAGCGACAAGGGGAGCAGTGATTCAAGTGGCGCAGGCGCTGCCTGAGGTTCCGGCCGCTGGCGTTCCGGACGATGCGTGGCTGCTGGATGTGCGCGAGGACGACGAGTGGGTGGCAGGTCACGCCCCAACGGCGACGCACATCCCGATGGGTCAGCTCGGCGGGCGCACTGCCGAAGTCCCGCAAGACGAGGACATCTACGTGATCTGCCGGTCGGGCGTACGGTCCGCCCGGGTCGCCGAGGCCCTGACCGGTGCGGGCTGGCGGGCGATCAACGTGGCGGGCGGCATGCAGGACTGGGCGGCGGCTGGTCGGCCGATGGCTACCGACTCTGGCGCGGAGCCGTTCGTCGCCTAAGAGCCTGTTGATAGAGGCGCTACGGCTGGGGAGGCTTCCGGTTGCCGCCCCAGCGGTTGGCGGGGTGGCGTGCTGGTTTCGTAACGGGAGAGCCTCCGGGTCAATGAAGATGACGGCGGCCCAGTAGATCATGGCCTCGGAGTTCGCGGGGGTGCGCTCGTAGTCGCGGACGAGACGGCGGTAGCGCATCGGCCAGCCGAAGGCCCTCGATGAACCAGCGGCGGCGGACAACCTGGAAGCTGTGCGGGGCGGCGCGGGTGACGATCTCAAGGGTGATCGCGGCGATGGCCCAGGCCTAGCGGGCCAGCGGCTTGTCGTCGTGCCCGGAGTCGGCCCACGTGATCTTGGGCGTGCTGAAGGCGTTGAACAGCTTGATGAGCGGCAGTTTCGCGCCGGCCGTCTCGCTGACGGACGCGGCGGTGACGACCAGGGCCAGGAGCCATGCGGACCTCTGGGTTGCTGCTGGCTGCGATGACATCGCAGCCATGAATCCCGCGCGCAGTACCCTCACACCGGGAAGGCAGCGGGGGGACGCATGACCCGGCAGCACGACACGGCCAGGCGGTCTCCGGGGCTTGCGGCCCGGGAGGTTCGCCAGCGCCGGATCGGAATCACCGCCGCCGTCGACGGCGGTGCCGGTCGCTGCGGTTATCCCGCTCCGCCTGCAGCTGGCTGGGATCTGACCTGGTTAGCTAGGCGTGCGAGCCGGTCGCTCAGGTCGGTGACGGGGGTCAGGGTCCAGTCGCCGTGCCCGGGGAAGATGTGCTCGAAGCGGTGAGCGGAGCAGGCCAGGCGGGTCAGGGAGCGGTGATGTTCGCGGCGGGAATACCAGATCGTTTCGATCGAGCGCACATCTGAGGTCTCTCTCGTCCACGCCAGGGTGTCACCGGAGAACAGATGCCGCTGGCCGTGGAGGTAAATGACGCTTCCCCGGGTGTGACCTGGCATGGCGAAGGCGATCATGCCGGGGAAAATGGCGGCCTCGCCGGTGGTGGTGATGATGTCGGTGGCGAAGGGGGCCGCGTCCCGGTCGGCGTCGTGAATCCAGACCCGCGCGCCGAAATGGTCGGCGTACCGCTGGGCGTCGCCGATGTCATCTCGGTGAGTGAGCAGGACGTGGTCGATCCCGCCCGCATCTTCGATCGCCCGGGCGAGGGTTCCGTTCCAGCGCGGCGCGTCAACCAGGAACGGGTCGCGGGCCTGGGGGACGAACCAGGCGTGGGCGCCGAAGGAGCGCAGGTCGTTGTGCCCGCAGAGAAACACGCCGGGCGCGACTTGCATCGGGAAGACCCCGGCCGGGGCGTGCCGGCGGCTGGCGGTGCCGACCGAGCGGGTGGGACAGGCCAGCGCGGCCCGCCACAGCGCCATCTCCTCGCCGGGGGTGGTCGGCTGACGGGTGACGACGGACTTCCCGTCGCCTACGGAGGAGATGAGACCAGGAGCATGCTGGCGGGCAACATCGCAGGCGATGCAGCGGTCGTCGACGTACCAGTCACCGGGCGCGTTGTCCGGGTGGCGTTCAGCGAGGTGTGCCATAGCATCCTCCAGCCGGCTGGCCTGCCGCGGCCAAGGGCCGGGCCGGGTCCGGCGCGTGGAACTTCATGGTTCCCGCCTTCCGGTCACAAGGGGATGTCCACGCTCATATTTGGAACTTACAAGTACCATAAAGGAGTAGCCAAGTTCTATAATACCGACGTGAGCATTCAGTCGCAGCCGGAATCCAGCGTCCGCAGCCGTACCCGCAGCGTGATCCTGGCCGCCGCCGCCTCCGTACTCGCCAGGGACCGGGCCGCAACCCTGCCCGACCTCGCCAAGGCCGCCGGCGTCGGGCGCACCACCCTGCACCGCTACTTCCCCGACCGCGAGTCGCTGATCGAAGCGGCCCTCGAGGACTCGATCCAGGCGATCCAGCAGTCCATGACCGATGCCGCCCTGGGCCAGGGCACCCCGCTGGAGGCCATGCGCCGGGCGGTCGCCGCGATGGTCGCGGTCGGGGACCACCTGCTGTTCGTCTTCGGCGACCCACGAGTACCTAAGGGCCACGAGACGCGAGACGGAGCGCCACCTCGCGATCCCGTCATCGACCTCATCAAGCGAGGCCAAGCCGAAGGCGTGTTCGACCCGGAAGTCAGCGCCCAATGGATTCAGCACGTCCTTTGGGTCCTCGTCTACCGCGGATGCGAGGACGCGGACACGGGCGAGCTGCCCAGGCACGGCATCACCGCTACCGTTACCCGAACCCTCGAAAACGGCATCTGCATCCGGTAGCGCCATCCAGCCAGCGTCTTGGACAAGAAGACCGTCGCATGCAGGGGACCGCAGGTCTCTCGAGGCAATCGCTCCGGCGGCCTCGCTCACCTCTCGCGCGGCGCTAGACGCCTGCGGTTCTTGCTGAGCCGGGAGAAAGAAGGCCACCGACACCACGACCTGTACGCCAGCTGCTACAAGCGATGGCTTTTCATCCCGGACCAGGGTCACTGCCATCCCAGCGGCGACGTACCGCACAATCACCAGATAGACGCGATCACGACAGGATCACCTCAGGAACCTTTATCAACAGGCTCTAAGTGAGGCTGGCCACGCCGCACCGGTGGCGCGCGGTCGGATGCCGGCAGCCGACAGAACGATTGTGGCATCACAGCGACAGCGGGTCCTGACTACCGCAGCGACGACGGCGCCTTTCCGGGCACTACCAGGGCCACGCCCGCCTGGACGGGGACGTGACCCCAGGCTGCTACGACCGCGGTCAGGCGGCGGCGCGCCCGCCGATGGGCCGACGGCGCAGATCCAGCCGCTGAATGGCCGGGGGTCGGTAGGCCATGTCGAGCCGGCTGACATCGGTGCCAGGCGGGACGATCTCGTCGATCTGGTCCAGGATCTCGTCAGTGAGGGTGACGTCTGCGCCGGCCAGTACGTCGTCGAGCTGCTCCATCGTGCGTGGCCCGGCAATGGCGCTAGTCACGGCTGGATGAGCGATCGCGAACGCCATCGCGAGATGCGTCAAGGGCAGGCCGGCCTTGTCGGCGAGCGGAATGAGCAGTTCGACGGCGTCGAGCCGCCGCTCGTCGCGCATGTGACTGAACATGGCGGTGCGGCGAAGGTCGGTCTGCTGGCCCTTGCGGACGCGGCCGGTGAGCAGTCCCTGCGCGAGCGGACTCCACACCATGATGCCCATCCCGTGACGCTGCGCGACGGGCAGCACTTCGGCCTCGATGCCGCGGTCAAGGATCGAGTAGGGCGGCTGCTCGGTCCGGAAGCGGGCCAGGCCGCGCCGCTCGGCGACCCACTGCGCCTCCACGATGTCGGAGGCGGGCATCGTCGAGGTTCCGATGGCGCGCACCTTCCCTGCGTGGATCAGGTCGGAGAGGGCCGACAGCGTCTCCTCGATGTCGGTATCGGGGTCCGGTCGGTGGATCTGGTAGACGTCGATCCAATCGGTCTGCAAGCGGCGCAGTGAGTTCTCAACCTCGGTCATGATCCATCGCCGCGAATTGCCCCGCTGGTTGGGATCATCGCCCATCGGCATCCACAGCTTGGTGGCGAGGACGATGTTGTCACGACGTCCCTTGAGTGCCTTCCCCACGATCTCCTCGGACTCGCCGTGGGAGTACGCGTCGGCGGTGTCGACGAAGTTGATCCCCGCGTCCAGGGCTTTGTGGATGATACGGACCGATTCTTCGTGGTCGGGGTTTCCGGCCTTGCCGAACATCATTGCGCCGAGGGCGTAGGCGCTGACCTTGATGCCGGTCCGGCCGAGGGTGCGGTACTGCATGTGGTCTCCCGTGGTGGTGGCGGCGGTGGCACACGGTCCGGGGCTGGCATACCCTGGACGTAAGCGGAACACTATTCCGGAAGTATACGGAACAACTTTCCGGATAAGCAAACGAGGGAGCTCGTGGCGGAGAACACGGCGTCGAGCCGAGCCGGTGCACCGGGCCTGGCAGATGTGGCCGACCGGGCAGGCTCAGCTGACCCGGCCGGCTCGGGCGGCGCAGTCGGGTCCCGCGGGCCCGCAGGTCCAGGCGCGGCAGAACGCGCCCCGCGTGCGCTGCGGGCCGACGCACAGCGCAACATCAACTCGTTGCTGGAAGCCGCGAAAACAGTCTTCGCTACGTCTGGCGTGGACGCGCCAGCGAAGGAGATCGCAGACGTTGCTGGCGTGGGGGTCGGCACGCTGTACCGGCACTTTCCGCAGCGCTCAGACTTGGTCAAGGCCGTGTTCCAGCACGAGGTAGACGCCTGTGCCGAGGCGGGCGTGGCGCTGGCGGCCGCGCACCAGCCGGGAGCGGCCCTGGAGCGGTGGCTGCAGCGGTACACCGAGTTCCTCGCCACCAAGCGAGGTCTCGCCAGCGCCCTGCACTCCGGCGACCCGGCGTTCGAGGCATTGCCGGGCTACTTCAGGCAGCGGCTGGAACCCACCCTCCGGTCACTGCTCGAGACCGCGACAGCCAGCGGCGAGATCCGCGGGGACGTCAGCGCTCAGCAGCTGCTGCACGCGGTCGCCAATCTGTGCATGCCGGTGGCGGGCCAGACAGTTCACTACAACCAGCGCATGGTCGGCCTGCTCATCGACGGGCTGCGCCATGGCGCTGCAACGAGCCAGCCTCGCTCCTGACGACGCTCGCGGTCCTGACGCGGGACTTAGCGGCCGGACGAACCGATGGATCAGCGCGATCCGGACGGCAGGTAGTCGAGGCCGATCATGGGCGCCATACTCGCCAGCATCAGCTCGAACATCGGCGCAGCGTCGTCCAGCGCGAACTTCAGGTGGCCGAAGACTTCCAGGCTCACTGTCCCGTACAGCAGCACCCAGCAGCGCAGGAATGTCTGCAGGGCGCCGAGCGGCAGATCGGCGCCGCTGTTTTCCCGGTACCGGGCCAGCTGATCGCGCAACGACGGCTGGATCTCGTCATCTGCCGGGATGTCGAACGGCCGCCGCCGGTACAGGTTGCTGAACAGGTCGAGGAATACTTGGCCGAACTCCCGGCCGCAGTACGCGATGGGGTCGTCGTGCAGGGCGGCGTCCAGGCCAGGCACCGGGCTGCCGAACAGCATGCTGAACTCGGGCACGTGCTGCAACGCCCAGGCGCGGAATTCCTGGCAGCCGGCGATCATCTTGACCGCCATCACCTCGGCCTCGCTGCGCTCAGGCTCGGCGGCCTCGCCGGCCGCGCCGATGGCCGTGCGCACGTGCTCGGCTATCTCGGTGAAGATGTCAGCGACCAGGTGCCGCAGCAGGTCCTCGTGGCTTGCGAAGTACCGGTACAAAGCCGGTGCGGTCATGCCCATCTCCCGGGCAATGGCGCGCAACGACACCGCTTCCGGGCCTTGCTGGACAAGCAACCTGCGGGCGGTCTGAATGATCTCCTGCGCGGTCGCGGCCCGGACGCGGTCCCTCCTGCTCGGTACCTGCGCCGTGATCGCCATGTCTCTACGCTCCGCCCTCAGTATAATTAACGGTGTTAACAAGGGCAAGAACAACTGCCTCAGAGAGAATAAAGGGAACGGGACGCGTCCGCCATCCCGGCCGGCCGCACTTGCCCTCGAGCTTACGGAGAATCAGCCTTGCGCTACGTCAACCTCGGTTCCACTGGTCTGCGCGTGTCCCGGGTGTGTCTCGGCATGATGAGCTACGGGAACAACAGCGAGCGCGCCTGGGTGCTTGGCGAGGAAGATACCGAGCCGATCGTGCGGGCGGCCGTGGAAGGCGGCATCACGTTCTTCGACACAGCGGACACGTACTCGAATGGCGCGAGTGAGGTGGCGACCGGGCGACTGCTGCCCAAATTCCTCGGCCGGGACGAGTTCGTGCTGGCAACCAAGGTCTACAGCCCGATGGGCCCAGGCGAGAACGACCGCGGCCTTTCCCGCAAGCACATCATGTCCGCCATCGATGCATCGCTGCGCCGGCTGAACACCGACTACGTCGACCTCTACCAGATCCACCGGTGGGACCACCGGGCGCCGATTGAGGAGACTATGGCCGCGCTGCACGATGTCGTCCGGGCCGGGAAGGCCCGCTACATCGGCGCAAGCAGCATGTATGCATGGCAGTTCGCTAAGGCGCAGTACACCGCCGACGCGAAGGGGTGGACCCGGTTCGTATCCATGCAGAATCACTACAACCTGGTCTACCGCGAAGAGGAACGGGAGATGATCCCGCTGTGTCTCGACCAGGGTGTCGGCGTGATCCCCTGGAGCCCGCTCGCCCGCGGCCTGCTGGCTGGCAACCGGACCAGGGATGGCCAGCGGAACACCGTCCGCTCGGGCAATGACCCGTTCGGTGAGTCGCTGTACCGGGTGGACGCCGACTTTGACGTCGTGGACCGGTGCGCGCAGGTCGCAGCCGAGCGCAGTGTGTCGTCCGCGCAGGTCGCGCTCGCCTGGCTCCTGCACCGGCCGGGGGTGACCGCCCCCATCGTCGGCGCCACGAAACTGGGGCACCTGCAGGACGCGCTCGCCGCGGAGGACCTGGACTTGTCGGAGAAGGAGATCGAGCGCTTGGAGGAGCCGTACGTCGCCCACCCTGTCCTTGGGCACGTCTAGCGGGCGCTGGCTGGCGTCGGCTGGGTCCGCTGGGTGCCGACCAGCCGGAATTATGAGCAGATTCCGGGCCTGACTAACCGGGTGTGCCATGACCGGGTGATTTCGATGGCATGCTCAGCAATGAGAAGTGTGACCTGCGACCCCGCTGAGCCACACAGAGGTGATCGCGAATGAGCTTTCAGGGCTGGCCGGATGAGGCGCTCGAGTTCTACGAGGGCCTCGAGGCCGACAATTCCCGCGCTTACTGGCAAGCGCACAAGGCGATCTATGAGGCGAGTGTCCTGCGGCCGATGCAGGAACTCCTCTCGGACCTGGAGCCCTACTACGGCGAGACGAAGATCTTCCGGCCGTACCGGGACGTGCGGTTCAGCCATGACAAGTCGCTGTACAAGACGGCCATCATGGCCATCATTGGCCCCGGCTATGTCCGGTTCTCCGCCGATGGCCTCGCCGCGGGCAGCGGCAGGCATGAGATGGCCGGTGAGCAGCTGACGAAGTACCGCGAAGCAGTCGGAGCCGACGCGGCCGGATCGGCTCTTGAGGAGCTGATAGCTGACCTGCGCAAACAGGACATCGAGGTACAAGGCACTGCGCCGCTGAAGACTGCTCCGCGCGGCTACGCCGCCGACCATCCGCGCATCGAGTTGCTTCGATTCAAGGGCCTGTATGCGTGGAAAGAGTGGCCGGTTGAGCCGTGGCTCGGCACCGCCGCGGTGCGGCAGGTGATCGCCGGCTTCCTCACCGCGACGGGTCCGTTGTCCGACTGGCTGGCCAAGCACGTCGGGCCCTAACCGTCAGCTTGGCTGTCCGGTCGTCAGTTCGGCTGCCCGGTCTCCTTCGAGCAGTCCGGGCAGAGGCCGAACAGTTCGACAGTGTGACCGACCTCCGTGAAGCCGGCTTCCCTGGCTACCTGCTCCGCCCAGTGCTCGACGGCCTTGCCTTCGACCTCCACGCTCCGCCCGCAGTTCCGGCAGATCAGGTGGTGATGGTGGGCGCCGGTGCTGCACCGGCGATACAAGGTCTCGCCGCCGGCGCTCGTGATCGCGTCAACCCTGCCGTCTTCGGTGAGCACCTGCAGATGCCGGTAGACGGTGGTCAGCCCGATGTGCTCACCGCGCCGCCGCAGTTCGGCGTGTATCTGCTGGGCGCTGCAGAACCCGTCGAGTCCATCGAGCGCGGCCGATAGCACCTCGGACTGCCGGGTACCCCGGATCCTGGTGCCCCGCGCAGCCTGCGCCGACTGTCCGGCCTCAGCTGGGGCCGCAGGTCGCGGAAGTTGCTGTGGACTCACACTCGCACGGTAGCAGGCGCTGGGCTGGGCTCCGGTCCGCCCAGCGCAGGGTGGGCATACCGTCGGCGAAGGGCGTAACGGTAAGCGGCGGCCGACCCTAGTCCGGGCGGCCGCCGCTTGGCTGCGACGTCAGGCGGACGGCAGCTCGGTCATGAGGTCGGCTGCGGTCTCCATCCCGGCCCGCCACACCGAGCGCGCGATGATCTTGGTCGGGTCGACCCGCCGCCGGTACTTGGCCGCGACTTCTGTGATCTCCTCCAGCAGGCCCTCCGACAGAGTGGTCGGCTCGAGCCCGAGAGCAAGGAACTGGTCGTTCCGGACGTTCAGGTCGTTCTCCTCTGCCTCCACGCGCGGGTTGGGCAGGTAGGCGATCTCGCTGTCGGTCATGTCGCCGATCATCTTTGCCAGGTCGAGCAGGCGGTGGACCTCGGTGACCTGGTTGCGGACGAGGACCTTCGAACCCGACTCCGGCGGGTTGTTAATGGCAATCTCGATGCACCGGACCGTGTCACGGATGTGAATGAAGGCACGGGTCTGGCCACCGGTGCCGTGCATGGTCAGCGGGTGCCCGATAGCGGCCTGCATGAGGAACCGGTTGAGCACGGTGCCGTAGTCACCGTCGTAGTCGAACCGGTTGATGAGCCGCTCATCCTGGCTGGTCTGCGGGGTCTGGGTGCCCCACACGATGCCCTGGTGCAGGTCGGTGATCCGCAGCCCGTCGTTCTTGGCGTAGAACGAGAACAGCAGCTGGTCCAGCGTCTTGGTCAGGTGGTAGACCGAGCCCGGGTTGGCCGGGTGCAGGATCTCGCGCTCCAGCTCGCCGTCCGGCGTCGAGACCTTGACCGCCAGG
>DASXMP010000051.1:0-2207 GCA_036495585.1 Streptosporangiaceae bacterium | reverse complement strand
ACCTGGTCGCGGAGAGTCGCCGTTACGTGGCGCTGGATTTCGCGGGCGACGTGGTGAGTCGGCTCGCCGTAGCCAATCGCAACGGCTAGGTCCACGACCGCAGTGCGGCCAAGCACCCCGACGGCGGCATCCGGGTGCCGGTGCTCGAAGGTGGCCTTCTCGGCGAGCGAGGCGGCCTTGTTGTAGGTGCTGCGGCCGAGGGCGACCTGAACGCCGGGGATCATCCGTGCGCTGTCGCGGGCCAAGGCCGCCACGATGCGAGCGGCGATCCGAACTACGCCGATCTCGGTGATCTCCAGGATGTACCAGACGTCGTGAACCAGGCGGCGTACCTGGCTCATCACCGCCGCGACTAGGCCGGGCGGTACAGATACAGGGGCCGCCGCGAGCTCAGCGACCTGCCCCCACAAGGCGGTGAACTCACCGAGCGCCGCCTGGCAGTGCACGCAGAGCTGCTGATGCGCGTCCAAGTCGGCGCCGCGGCCCGCGGCGGCTTGCTCCAGCAGGAGATCGACGTCGGCGCCGCATGGCAAGGAGGTCGCGTCCAGTGGAGGCTCGGCTGGCATGGGGCCGCTCACTTCCATTCCTCCAGCGTCTTCGCCAGCGTCCGGCGCGCACGGAAAAGGTGGCTGCGGACGGCCGGCTCGGTAACACCAGTCACGCTTGCTATCTCAGCGTATGTCAGTCTCTCGAAATGATGAAGGACAATTACCGTCCGCTGCGCGAACGGCAGGGCGAGCAGCGCGTCGGTGACCGCGTCGACCGCCAGATTACGCTCGACTTTGCCAGCGGGTCCCATCGCGGGGTCTGCTACATCGGGCAACAGGTCGAGAGAGCGGGCATCCCCTGCCCTGGTGACCTTGTTCAGTGCCCGACGGGTCACGATCTGGTACAGCCAGGTGGAGAACGACGACCCGCCCCGGAACCGGTCCAGGCTCTCCCACGCGGCGATCAGCGCTTCCTGCGCGACGTCCTGCGCGTCGTGATGATTGCCGGTCAGGCGCAGGGCAACCCGGTAGACCATGGCCGAGTGCCGCTGGACCAGGAGCTCGTAAGCGTCAAGGTAGCCATCCCTGGCGCGGGCCACCAGGTAGGCATCCCCCACGACAGGCTCGGCCGCCGACGGCGATGCCTTCACTGTCGAACCTCCTGAGTGCGGCCCGGATATCAGGGCCGCACTCAGGTACCCGGACCGGGCGCTGGTATGCCGTTTGCAAGATTGCTGTGAGAAAGGTTGCGAGGATTTCCGGCCGACGGTGTCTAACCAAGTAACGTCCCGCGTGGCCGACCTGGTGCCGGGACTGTCCGTATCCGAAGGAGCATGCCTGATGAGCCAGTCCGCGACACCTGAGGCCACCGAGACTTCGGCCAACGGCCGCCCAATGGTCAGCCCGGCCGCCCGTGACCGGCTTTCCACCGGTGAAGGTCAGATCACCGTCGCCGAAAACGTGGTGCAAAAAATCGCTGGCAAGGCCTGCCGAGAAGTCGGCGGCGTACATGCCATGGGCACCGGCGGCACCCGCGCGTTCGGCGCGGTCCGCGAGCGCATCCCCGGCAGCACCGGGCCCAACGTCGCCCAGGGCGTCGGAGTGGAAGTCGGAGAGAAGGAAGCAGCCATCGACCTGGACATCGTGGTCGATTACGGAGTGTCCATCGCCGAGCTGGGCCGCAGTATCCAGCGCAATGTCAAGCAGTCCGTCGAACGGATGACTGGCCTGCGTGTCGTCGAGGTCAACATCGCCGTCGACGACGTCTACCTGCCCTCCGACGACGGCCAGGACACACAGCCAGCGCGGGTGTCATGACCGCTTCCCCGCTGGACGCGCCCTGGGCTGCGCTGGTTGACGGCATCAACATCGACGCCATCGCCGCCATAGTCCGGGGCTGCGCCGGGGTATCCGCGTTGGACGGCGGCCCGTTTGGCGAGGTCGCCTCCTACCTTCCCGGACGTACCGTCCCAGGTGTGGCTGTCGATGACAGCCGGATCCGGGTGCAGGTCCGTTCCGAGTGGGGAGTCCCGGTGGCCGACGTGGCCGCGCTGATCACCACAGCGCTGGCACCGCTGGCCGGGCCGCGCCCGGTCGACGTGGTAATTGCCGACATCGATGACCCCCCGGCCGCCAAGCCCGCCGAGGTGGCCGCCGGGGCCGTCTCGCCATAGCCCGATCCGGTGCTGCCGCCGGCCCGAGGGCCGCTGCACCGTCCGT
>DASXMP010000050.1:0-13994 GCA_036495585.1 Streptosporangiaceae bacterium | reverse complement strand
AGCCACGACCGCCGACCGGATTGTGATCCCTCGCTGCCGCTCCAGCGCCAGCGTGTCGGTCTGCGTACTGCCCGCATCAACGCTGCCGACCTCGCCGATCACCCCGGCATCAAACAGCAGCCGCTCGGTCAGGCTGGTCTTGCCCGCATCAACATGCGCCAGAATCCCCAGATTGAGCATGCGCACCAAGCCTCATGTCCTTTGCATCGGCCGTCATTGCCATCGCAAACATGAAGCTGCGCCCCATCCGGGTCTCCCTCCTCGCGGGGATCACTGCGATCCGTCGTGCGGTATTGCAGCAGGTGCGGGCAGGCGCCGGCAACCGGTTATCGGGGCGGCGCGGCGTTCAGTGCCCGGTCACCTCAGCCGGCGGGTGTCGCGTGCCAGAAATGCACAGTTCACGGCCGGTCCGGCGGGATGCCACCGCCAGGTAGGAGTCCCGTAACCTCCCTCCGCCACGATGCTCGCGTCTCAACCCGCGATCTGACAGGTCGGAGATCCAGAAGTGCGCAACGTTAAGGTATTGGCCGCGATCACGGTGGCTGCAAGCACTGCGATATTCGCCGCTGCCTGCGGCAGCAGTGGCTCCTCGACCGGCGGAAGCTCCGTCGACTGGTCCAAGATGACTCAGCTGACCGCCAGCGGGGACACGAGCATGTCGGCCCTGGTCAAGGCGGCTGAAAAGGAAGGTCAGCTCAACGTCATCACGCTGCCGAGCAACTGGGCCAACTACGGCAACATCATGAAGGACTTCACCGCGAAGTACCACATCCACATCACCGATGCGATCCCCGAGGGCTCCAGCGGCCAGGAGATCCAGGCGATGCAGACGGAAAAGGACCAAAAGCGCGCGCCGGATGTCCTCGACATGGGCACGCCGTTTGCCGTGGAGGGCGCCCAAGACCACCTGCTGGCTCCCTACAAGGTGCAGACCTGGTCCGCGATCCCGGACAATTCCAAGGACACCAATGGCGACTACTTCGCCGACTACGGTGGCTACGTCGCGATCGGATACGACCCGGCGAAGGTGAAGACGCCGCCGACGTCGTTCGCCAGCCTGACTAACCCGCAGTACAAGCACATGATCGGCATCAACAACAGCCCGACCACTGCCGGTGCGGCGTTCGCCGCCGTGTACGCGGCTTCACTGGCCAACGGCGGCTCGTTCGCCAACATCGAGCCTGGCATCCAGTACTTCGCCCACCTGAACAAGATCGGTAACTTCGTCCCGACCGCGATCGGCGGTCCGTCCACGGTGCAGAACGGCACCACGCCGATCCTGGTCTGGTGGGACTACCTGCTGGCCTCCGAGGTCTCGCCGGTGGTGAAGAACTTCAAGATCGTGATCCCGAGCGACTCGTCGTACGCCTCGTACTACGACCAGGCGATCAGCGCCACCGCGCCCGACCCCGCCGCCGCCCGGCTGTGGGAGGAGTACCTGTATTCCGTAACCGGCCAGAACCTGTGGCTGCAGGGCTTCGCCCGCCCGATCGAACTGCCGACGCTGATCAAGAACGGCACGGTGGACCAGAAGGCGCTCGCGGCGCTGCCGCCGGCGCCAAGCGCTGGGCCGACGTTCCCGAGCAACGCCCAGCAGAACACTGCCGAGAAGGTTGTCTCGCAGAACTGGGCCAAGCAAGTCGGCAGCTGACCACAGATAACGCTGATGACAGATAACACTGATGACAGATAACACTGCGCGGGTCGCGGCTCCGGAGGCAGGCGTCTCCGGAGCCCGGCCCGGCCGGGTACCAGCCGGCGCGCTCCGCATGGCGCGTGCTGGCGCGAAATGGCTCGGCGTGCTGCCCTTCGGGGCGTACGTAGCGCTGGGCCTGATCGCGCCCATGGTCGCCATCGCGATCGCCGCGTTCCAGCGCTCTGCGGCAGGCGGCTTCGAGAGTTCCGGTGGCGGCGGCTTCACCTTCGCCAACATCGACACCGCGCTGCACGGCACCTACCTGGTCGGGCTGCGAACGATCCTTGAGCTTTCGGTGGTCACCTCGATCGTGGCCGGAGTCGGCGGTTTCCTGGTCGCGTATGCGATTCAGACCGCTCGCCGCGGCAACGTGCTGCGCCAGGTCGTGATCACGGCGTCGGGCGTGTTCGCCAACTTCGGCGGAGTGCCGCTCGCCTTCTTGTTCATCGCGGCGCTGAGCACCACCGGCGTGGTCACCGGCTGGATCAAGGACCTGTTCCACTTCGACATCTGGAACCACGGCTTCACGCTGTACAACGCGTTCGGCGTGTTCTTTGTCTACATGTACTTCGAGATCCCGCTCATGGTGCTGGTGATCCTGCCCGCGCTTGAGGGGCTGCGGCCGGCGTGGCGCGAGGCCGCGTCGAACCTGGGCGCCCGGAGCTGGCACTACTGGCGGTATGTAGCCGGGCCAGTCCTGCTGCCGTCGTTCATCGGCTGCCTGCTGCTGCTGTTCGGCGGCGCGTTCTCCGCCTACGCGACCGCGGAAGCGCTCACCGGCGGGACGATAGCGCTGACCCCGATCCAGATCGGCGCCCTGCTGAACGGGAACGTGCTGGCGGGCCAGGAGAACCTCGGCTACGCGCTGGGCCTCATCATGGTCGTCATCATCGCCATCGTGATGATCGCCTACACAATCCTGCAGCGGAGGGCGGCACGATGGCTGCGGTAGCAGACGCCGAGCGGGCGAGCGCGCAGCTGCCCGCGCCGCGGCGGGTTGCTGAGCGGCGCAGCTTCCCGGTCTGGCGCTGGCTGATCCTGCTGACTGCGGCCGCGTACTTCCTGATCCCGCTCTACTCGGCGCTGCGCTTCGCGGGGTTCAAGGCGTTCACTCAGGTGGCGAGCTATCCGAGCTTCGGTTCGGCCTTCGCGCTGTCGATCCGCCTGGCGGTCATCACCACGGTCCTGACACTGGTGCTCATGGTCCCGACGACTGTGTATGTGCACCTGCGGCTGCCCAGGCTCCGGCGGCTGATGGAGGCCATCACCATCCTGCCGATCGTCATCCCGCCGATCGTGCTGATCATCGGAGTCCTGAAGGTGGCACCCGGCTTCCTGCTGGGCACGCCGAACCTGCTGGGCCTGGAGTACGTGATTCTCGCCATGCCGTTCGCCTATCGGTCGCTCGACGCCGGGCTGCGTTCCTTCGACGTGCGCACGCTCGTCGAGGCGGCGAACTCGCTCGGGGCCGGCTGGCCGGCGACGTTGTGGCGAGTCGTCATCCCGAACCTGCGCACCGCCATGCTGTCCGCCACGGTCCTGACGATTGCGCTGGTGCTCGGCGAGTACACCATGGCCAGTCTCGACAACTTCCAGACGTTCCCGGTGTGGATCGTCAACTTCGAGCAGAACAGCGGCACCGTCTCGGTAGCGGCGTCCCTGCTGGCGCTGTTCGTGACGTGGCTGCTGCTGATGCTGATCGTCGGGGTCGGCGGCCGCAGCGCGCGCAAGCGCGGCGGCCCCCAGGTCACCTTGTTTACTGTCGCAACCGGCGGCGCCGGCGCCACTCCAGGAGAGCCAGAATGACAACGAACATGGCGGCAGGTGCGGTCGCGGGCCTGGGCCAGGCCGGTGACGCGGGAGCGCTGGTCAGCTTGCGGGCGCTCAGCCGGTCCTTCGGCACCGTGCGCGCCCTGGACGGCCTGACTCTGGACATCGCACCGGGTGAGCTGGTGGCACTGCTCGGTCCCTCCGGCTGCGGCAAGACCACCGCGCTCCGCATCGTGGCGGGCTTCGAGACGGCAGACGCTGGCTCGGTGACGGTCGACGGCCATGACATCGGACCGGTACCGGCCGCCAAGCGCGACATGGGCATGGTGTTCCAGAGCTACAGCCTGTTCCCGAACATGACAGCGCTGGAGAACGTCGGCTTCGGGCTGCGGATGCGGGGGCTCAAGGGCGCCAGCCGGCAGCGGAAGGCGGCGGCACTGCTCGACATGGTCGGCCTGTCCCCGCAGGCCAGACAGTATCCGCACCAGCTCTCTGGCGGCCAGCAGCAGCGAGTCGCGCTCGCCCGTGCGCTCGCTGTCGAGCCGCGCGTGCTGCTGCTGGACGAGCCGCTATCCGCCCTTGACGCCAAGGTCAGGCTGCAGCTACGGGAGCAAATCAGGGCGCTGCAGCAGCGCCTCGGCACCACCACTTTGTTCGTCACCCACGACCAGGAGGAGGCGCTGTCGATGGCTGACCGGGTCGGCGTCATGCAGGGCGGCAAGCTGGCACAGGTTGCCGCGCCCGCCGAGCTGTACTCCCGGCCCGCCACCGTCTTCGTCGCCGAGTTCGTCGGCACGATGAACCGCGTGCCCGGCACGTGCGCCGGGACGGACGAGGTGAGCGTGCTTGGCTCGGTCGTGCCGGTAACCGGCGGCCGGCAGGCCGGGCTTACTGGCGACGTTGACGTGCTGGTCCGGCCCGAAGGTCTGACCATCGAGGCGGTCCCCGGCGGCAACGGAATCGTCACCGACCGTACCTTCCTCGGGTCGCTGACCCGGGTCAGCGTGCTGCTGTCCGGTGATACCGAAGTCAAGGTGGACATGACCAGCGCGGTCGCGGCCAGCCTGGGGGCTGGCACGTCGGTGCGAGTCGGCATGGCCGGCCACGAGCCAGTGCTGGTCGCGGCGCGCTCGTGACCGGGCCCGGCGACCAGGCGGCGGCCGCCGCCAGCACGGCAGCGCGCAGGTTCGTGCCCGGCGAGCCGGGCGAAGGCGGCTACCGCCTGCTGACGGCGGCCGACGGCGAGCAGCACACGGCACGGACCGACTTGCATGGCGGGAGCCTCCCGGCCGGCTGGCAGCGGTCCGCCGCGGTCCTGCTCACGCTGGCGCACCTGTCCGACACCCATGTTATGGACCACCAGTCGCCTGGCCGGGCAGAGCTGATCGACCGGTACTCCGATCCGGACTCGCCGCTGCGGGAGACAATCGGGATCATCGGCACCTACCGCCCGCAGGAGCTGTTCACCTTCCAGGTTGCCGAAGCGATGGCGTGCGCGGTGCGGCAGGCGGCCGCCGGGCCAGTGGGCGGCGGGCCCGTTGACCTTGCCGTGGTGACGGGCGACTCGACTGACAACTGCCAGGGAAACGAGCTGCGCGGCTCCATCGGCCTGCTCGACGGGGGCCTGGTGCGGCCGGACTCCGGCGATCCGCTGCGGTATGAGGGCGTATGCGCCCCGGAAGTTGAGGACGAGCGGTACTGGCACCCCGACGGCGGCACTGAGGACCTGCCGACAGGCCGGTACGGGCTGCCCAAGGTGCCGGGCGTGCTCGCGGCCGTCCGCCGCCCGTTCCAGGCCAGCGGCCTTGGCGTGCCGTGGTATGCGGTGCACGGCAACCACGACAACATGCTCCAGGGCACCGTGCAGCCGGCCGGCTGGCTGAGCGAGCTGCCGGTCGGCGCCGTCAAGGTGGTGACGCCGCCGCCCGGCGTGGACGCCGCGCAGCTGGTGGCCCGGTTCGGCGTAGCCGATGGCGCGGCACTAGCCGACCTGGCCACCGGCACCCGGCTGCAGGTCACCCCCGATCCTGGCCGCGCCACCGTGACTAGGGCCGGCCATGTCCGAGCGCACTTCACCAGCACGGGTAGCCCGCGCGGCCACGGCTACAGCGAACGCAACCTGGCCGACGGGACTGCCTATTACGCCTTCGACCACGGCGTGCTCCGGTGCGTCGT
Source organism: Streptosporangiaceae bacterium (assembly GCA_036495585.1). Taxonomy (GTDB): domain Bacteria; phylum Actinomycetota; class Actinomycetes; order Streptosporangiales; family Streptosporangiaceae; genus JAJYUU01. Next base: position 8,353 of record DASXMP010000050.1, on the reverse strand, counting down.
ACTGGACACCGTCAATCCAAGTGGCGGCTGGCAGGGCTCCATCGATTCCGGCCAGCTCGGCTGGCTGGAGGCTGAGCTGACGGCGAGCGCGAGCCGGCCGGTCATCCTGTTCAGCCATCACACGCTGGAGACGATGGTCAATGACCTCCGCAAGCCAGACGCTGACCGCCGGGTGCTCGGTCCGGAACTGCGTGAGGTGCTGCTTGCCCACCCGTGCGTCGTGGCGTGGCTGAATGGGCACACGCATCGGCACGCGGTGACCGCCGTCACCGACGGCGGCGGCCAGCGCGGGTTCTGGCAGATCACCACGGCGTCGCACCTCGACTGGCCGCAGCAGGCAAGGATCGTGGAATTCCTGGCCGCGCCTGGTGCGCTGGTCATGTGCTGCACCGTCATCGACTCAGCGGCCGGGGCGAGCTACCAGGGCAGCGCCGACCCCGCCGATCTGGCCGCGCTGGCCCGCGAGGTCGCCGCCAATGACTGGCAGGTACGCGAGCAGATCACCGCCGACGGAGGCGCTGGGGCAGGTACCGCTGCCGACCGCAACGTGATACTCCCGGTGGACTGGCCACGCACCTCGGCGCAGGCCCGGCTGGGCGGCGGAGCCTTACGCTTACTCTGAGGCGGCCCGCATGCGCGGCCGATCGGCGGAGGCTATGAATGGCACCTGCCTGACCAAGGCGAACGCGCTAGCGGCTTGCCTGCACGGCTGCCTGCACAGTCATGCGGCCGGATGCCTGCTGGCAGCAGGCCAGGGGACAGAGCAGTCGGCCAGCCGATCCATGGCCGTCGTGACGCTGGTGGTCTGGCTAAGCGCGGAGAGCCTCGGCGCGTACATGCTCAGCACCTGGATCCGCAGTGGCGCCGCACGCGACCGGCATGCCCATCCCGGCACCATGTCGATGCCGGTCCTGGCGAGCCATGCGAGCATGGCGCTCAGCGGCCTGCTGGCCTGGAGTGCGTTCCTGATCACCGGCTCGGTAGTGGCGGGCTGGCTGGGGATCGGGCTGCTCGCGGTCGGGATCGGCCTGGGCATCTCGACCGTCACCCTCTGGACCCCCTACCCGGGCCGGCGCCGGGCGCCCGACCGCGGGCGGGACGTGATCCCCGACGACGAGCTAGCCCGGGCACTCGCCGACGAAGCCGCCGCGGTGCGTATCGTCGACGACCTCCTGGCCCGGAACCTCGCCGTTGATCCGCCTGGCCTGCGCATCGACCCACGCGCGATCATCCCGGCGGCACACGGCGTCCTCGCCCTGGTCACGTTCTTCCTGGCCACGCTCGCCGCGGCGGGCGTGAGCTGACGCGGGCGGCCGCTGCTACCGCAACGTCTCCGCGTTCTCGCTGGCGAGGCCCACCAGCTGCAGCACGCCGGTCACCGAGTCCAGGACGTGCGGTGCGCCGGCCGCGGCCAGGTCCTCGGCACTGCTCGCACCCGTCGTCACCCCGGCAACCAGGCCGGCACCTGCCCGCAGCCCCGACTCGATGTCACTGGGCGTGTCGCCAACGACGGCTAGCTCGCTGACGGCACCGCCGCCGAGGTGCAGCAGTGCGGTCAGTGGCATGTCCGGCCAGGGCCTGCCCCGGCCCGCGTCGGCCGGCGACAGCGCGAGGTCGATGAGCGGCCGCCAGCCCAGCGCGTCCAGCAACGCGTCCCGTGTGGCCGCCGAGAAGCCCGTGGTGAGGCAGACCTTCACACCGGCAGCGCGCAGGGCGGTGATGGTCTCGGTCGCGCCCGGCAGTGGCTTCACCAGGCCGGCCTGCAGCGAGTCCGCGTAGCGTTGCTCGAAGACCTGGTTGCCGCGGCTGGCCCGTTCTTCGCTGCCGAGGATGTAGCGGAAGACCTCGATCTTCGATTGCCCCATCGTGTCCCGCACATACGTCATCACGTCCTCGTATCCGGACGCGCCCGGCACGAGGCCGAACTCCGCGACCGCGGCGGTGAACGCCGCCATCACGCTGCCATCGTCGGCCACCGTCGTTCCGGCCATGTCCAGGCACGCGACACTGATGTCCGGCATTGTCCTGTCTCCCATCACGCGGCGAAGGTCTGTTCTGCAATCGCTGGCGAGCAGGTCATGCCGCGCCCGCCCGGGCCGGTCACGAGCAGCACGCCCGGCGCCACCTCGCTGCGGTGGTACAGCTGCGAGGTGGTCACCTGGCTGTACACGCCCGCCCAGCGCCGTCGCGTCGGCGGCAGCGCCACCCCGAGGAACGCAGCGGCGCGTGCCCGCAGATGCTCGTAGGGCCGCTCGTCGACGTCGAAGTCAAAGGGCTCGGCGTAGCTGTGCGTGTCACCGATCGTCAGGCAGCCATCGAGCCGCTGCACCAGCAGGAGTTGCGCGGCTGCGGCCGCCGCCACCGGCGCCTGTTCGCGCAGTCGCGTTCTGCCAGGCAAGTCGAAGGCCGGGTAGTACCGGAGGGAGTCGCCATCAGCCAGCGAAGTCGTGAGCTGCGTCCCGAAGGGCTCGGTCTGCAGCATCTGCAGCCGGACTCGCCGAACCGGCAACTCGGGATAGCCAGCCAGGTGCGGCCCGGCGATGCCGGTGTGCACGGCACCGGTACATAGCACGACGAGCTCACCGTGGTGCCACCTGCCGGTGTGATCGCGAACGGCGTGCGGCGCGACCTCGATTGCCTCCCGCCCTGGCAGCCACTCGTAGCCAGCGCCAGCGCTGCCGCGGCTGGCTGTCTCGATGAGGTGGTCGCGCACGGCGGCAAGGACGTGCCGTGGCTCGACGATGGCGTCCCGGCGGCACAAAAGTGCGCCACTGAACTCGCCTCGCAGCGCCGGGTTCAGCTGGCGGGCGGCGGCAGCGTCTAGCAACTCAAAGCCGCGCTCTACCGCGTCCGGCCTGCTCGCGGCTTCCTTCAGCAGACTGACCTCGGCTTCGTCGCTGGCCAGTGTGAGCGAGCCGTGCGGCCGGAAGCCGGTCGCCGGGACGTCCTCGGCGAGTTCTTGCCATAGCGTCCTGGCCCGCTGCGCGAGGGCAAGCTCCGGGCCCGGGGCGCGACCGCTGACCCAGACGAGGCCGAAGTTCCGCACACTGGCACCGCGCGGTGCTGCCTCGCGTTCGAGTTGTACGACAGCCATGCCCCGGCTGCGCGCCTGCACCGCGTGCATCATGCCGAGCACGCCACCGCCGACGATGACGACGGTCTCCACCTGGTGATCTCCGTTCCGGCCGCACGGCGACCCTACCGGCAGCGGTCGGCTTGGCGCCTGGCGCAGCGGCCGTCAGTCAATCGCAGCGTGGTGACCGGCGAGTGAAATGGAAGGAAAGTGCTGGCGGATCAGGCAACGAACGTGCCCTTGGCAGGCAGGGTCACCACCAGTCCCCGGTCGCGCAGTTCCTGCACCGCGCGTCTGGCTGTGCCCACGGCGACCTGGTAGTCAGCCGCCAGGTCCCGCTCTGCTGGCAGCCGGGCGCCGCGCACCAGATCGCCGGCCTCGATCCTCGCCGCGATGTGGTCGGCCACGCCGATGTAGACGTAGACCGCCCCGAGTGCGTTGGCATCGAACTTCGGCACCCTAGCCACGAACATCACCCTAGAACGCTTGTGAACTGCGGAAAGAGCCAGGACGCGGCCTACTGCTGTAGGCTGCTCTATAGTGCGCTATGATGATCCGCGGGCGGGACCAGCCAGGTACTAGGGGTGAGATGAACAGAAACGATGCTTCGGCTCTGGCGGACCTCCAGATGAACTGGGACGGGGCCTACGCCATTACGTTCGACGGGTGCACATGGGCAGCTCGGTTTTACGGGACGACCGAGACACTCGAGGCCCGCAGCAGTTCCGATCTCCGCCAGCAGATCAGGGACGACTACGCAGGCCGTAAGCTGACGGCGCGCGCCGGAGGCGTTGCTTCTCCTGCGCCAGGCGATGATCCGGCCGCTGATCAGGCCAATACGGAGCCGGTCGGCACCGATCCGGCCGACCCGGAACCGCGCGCTGCCGAGCGACCTCACCCCGTCCCGCCGAGTTCGTGGCCGGGCGGGCTGCGCTTCTGTATCGAGGACGACCAGGCGATCGCCTGACCGCCCGGACTCGCTGACCGGTCCTGTGCGGGCTGGCGGCCACACGCTGGGCAGGCGCCCACGCTGGTATATCCGGTGGCAGATCGGCCCAGAACGGGCGCCCTCCGCCGCCGGAGCCTAGGCTGTCGGTAAACGCGCGGGAAGGACCGGAGGCACTCGTGACTCACGTGCTAGGCATCGACATCGGCGGTACCGGCGTCAAGGCAGCCCCGGTCGACACCGTGACTGGCGAACTGCTCGCGGCACGGCTCAAGATCGATACGCCGCGTCCGGCGACTCCGGAAGCTGTTTGCGAGGTCGTTGCCGACCTGGTCAAGAAGTTCAGCTGGACCGGACCGGCAGGCATCACGTTTCCCGGCGTAGTCATAGACGGAGTGATCCATAGCGCGGCCAACCTGGATCAGTCCTGGCTTGGCGTCGACGCCGTCAAGGCTTTCGGGTCTGCGACCAAGCTCAAGGCGACCGTGCTCAACGACGCCGACGCGGCCGGCGTAGCAGAAATGCGCTTCGGCGCCGGCGAAGGCGAGCAGGGCACGGTCTTGCTCCTGACGTTCGGCACCGGTATCGGCAGCGCGCTGTTCATCGCGGGCATCCTGGTGCCCAATACCGAGTTCGGCCACATCGAGATCCGCGGCAAGGATGCGGAGCGGCGGGCCTCCGAGCATGCACGGGAGGAAGGCGAGCTGAGCTGGGGGACCTGGGCGGGCCGGGTCGATGAGTACCTGGCGCACATGGAGGCACTGCTGTCTCCGCGCCTGATCATCGTCGGCGGCGGGGTCAGCAGGAAGGCGGACAAGTTCCTGCCGCTGCTCGGCGGCCTGCGCGCCCGGGTGGTGCCCGCCACCCTGCACAACGACGCAGGTATCGTTGGCGCGGCCCTCTCGGTCAGCCCCGGCTTCGTGCCGAGCCCTAGCTAAACCGCGCAGTGCAGGGGCGGCCGCAGGACAACTGCTGCTAGCGGACTTCGCCGCGCCCATCCGAGCTAGGCGAGTCCTGGGGCAGGAAAGGTGATTTCGGCCACTCCGGCGCCGGAGGTGCTGACGGCGCGGAGGGCATCGATCCTGAGCCCTGCCTACCAGCTGGACCGGGGCCAGGGGTTGCAGCCTGCCCAGGGGTCGCCGTCGGCCCAGTGGCTGCAACTGGCCCATTGGTTCTAAGTGGCCCCGCCGACGGAGCCGACCCAGCAGAGCCGGGCGCAGCCACGTGCTCCGGAGCTGCTTGTCCCGGCGCGACCGATTCTCCCGGCTCGACCGACTGGCTTGCGGCCACCTGCCCCGGTGCATCCGGATCAGGCGCGACCGACTGGCCTGGACCTGCTTGTCCCGGCGCGACCGGCTGTCCGGCCTCACCCTGACTCGCGGGCTGGAACTCGTCGTATGCCGCCTGGTGTCGCTCGCGCAGCACTCTGGCCAGTTCAATGCCACCTGCCACGGCACCGGCCGCAATGGGCCAGAACGCGAGCGCGCCCTGCGCTCCCAGCATGATCGGCGCATGCAGGAAAGCTCCAGGCTTGCTCGTCGCCAGCACATGGTTGAATCCCGAGGCACCAGACAATTCGTGGCCGAGCCACCTGGTCAGATAGGCCGCGCCTAGCGAGCCCAGCACGATGGCCGTCATTGACAGCGCACCGTACCTTCGCACGGCGAACAAGTAGCCAAGCAACCCGATCAGCCCGCCGCCGATCAGAGCGATGACGCAGTACCAGCCGTCTGCAGCGATGAAAGCGCTGGTCTCCGGGTTGACCGCATAAGCCGTCGGCGGCTTCAGCGTGTACACCTGGTACAGCACCCGAGGAGCTACGGCGGCCCAGATCAGCCCGGCTATCAGGCCGGCCATGGCACTGCCGGCGAGGACCAGAACAGCAGCCAGCAGCGCGCGGCCTCGGTCGCGGCCCTGGCGCGCAGCGACGGCAAGAGAGGATGCCGGACCGCCAGGCGGCGGGAGCTTACTGTTGTCGGTCATGGCTCCGTAGCAGCGTACGGGACGCCGTAGACAGCATGGGCACGGACCGGGCGCCTGATGATCGTTTGCCGGCGTGCGGGGCCGCGCTTGACGCTTGCCGTCCAGGCCGGAACGTCGGCGTCGGTGACGACCTCAGGCTCTGGTAACTTAGCAACGCGATAGGACGTATTTGCCAGCTTCGCCGGACGGTGCCACGGATGATCGAAGCCAAAAATCTGACCAAGCGATTCGGCGACAAGATCGCGGTCGATCACCTGTCGTTCAGCGTCCAGCCAGGCCGCGTGACCGGGTTCCTCGGCCCGAATGGTGCCGGGAAGTCCACCACGATGCGGCTCATCGTTGGCCTGGATCATGCCACCGGCGGCTCGGCGACCATCGACGGGAAGCGGTACGCCGAGCTGGCGAGTCCGCTCCGCGAGGTCGGTGCCCTGCTGGAAGCAAAATCGGTGCACCCTGGCCGCAGCGCGCGCAATCACCTGCTCTTCTTGGCTCAGACCCAGGGGCTGCCAGGGCGGCGTGTGGACGAGGTGCTCGATTTGGTCGGGCTGCGAGCTGTAGCTAACCGGCGGGCCAGCTCCTTTTCCCTGGGCATGAGCCAGCGCCTCGGCGTCGCCGCGGCGCTCCTAGGCGACCCGAGAGTGCTGCTCCTGGACGAGCCGGTGAACGGCCTCGACCCGGAGGGCGTGCTCTGGGTCAGGAACCTGATGAAGCACCTGGCCAGCGAGGGCAAGACGATCCTGGTCTCCAGCCACCTGATGAATGAGATGGCCGTTACCGCTGATCACCTGATCGTGATCGGCCGGGGCCGGCTGCTCGCCGACGCGAGCACGGAGGACGTGATCGCGCGGGGTTCAGGTCAGTCCGTGCTGGTCCGGAGCCCCGACCCGACCCGGCTCACCGAGCTGATCACGGCCGCAGGCGGCCGGGCAGTGCCGGTAACCCCAGCCGGGAACGGCGACGGCAACGGCAACGATCAGGCCCCGGCTCTGACCGTGACGGGGCTGCCGGCCGCCCAGGTCGGCGAGATCGCAGCCAAGGCATCGGTCGTGCTGCACGAGCTCACGCCCCAGCTCGCCACGCTTGAGGAGGCGTTCCTCGAGCTCACCTCGGACAGCGTTGAGTTCGGCCACCAGGACAGTGTTCCGGCCCATGCCAGCGATGGGAGCACCCGATGACGGCCACGGGAGTCGCAAGCGGCGTTGAGCCGGCCTCAATTCAGGCGGGCCGCCGGGCCGGGTTCGGCCACCTGCTACTGGCGGAGTGGACCAAGATCCGGTCCGTCCGTTCCACCGCGTGGACACTGGTTCTTTTCGTGGTCGCCACCGTTGGCCTGACGGCGCTGCTGACCTGGCTCATCGAGTCGAACTGGACCGGCCCGCATGCGTCGACGCGCGACATCCGCATCGTGGCCGATCCGGTGGGCTTCATCCTCGGCTCCGGTATCGGGCTCGGTCAGCTGACGATCTGCGTGCTCGGTGTCCTGCTCATGTCGACCGAGTACTCCACCGGAGTAATCCGGGCCTCGCTGCTGGCGGTGCCCAGGCGATACCCGATGCTGGCGGCGAAGCTCGTCGTCTTCGGCGCGCTCATGGTCGTCCTGTCGGAGATCGTCTCCTTCGGCTCGTTCTTCGTAGGTTCGGCTCTCCTGCACAGCAAGGTCTCGGTGTCGCTCAGCGATCCCGACGTGCTGCGCGCGGTCCTGGGCGCTGGCTTTTACCTGACCGCGCTGGGCATCTTCGCGCTTGGCATCGCCGGGATCGTCCGCCACACCGCGGCCGGAATCAGCATTGTCATCGGCGTCGTGCTCGTCCTGCCCATTCTTTCCGGACTGCTCCCGGGAAGCTGGGGAGCTCATATCGACGCTTACCTACCGGAGCAGGCAGGCACGCAGGTCTTCACCGTGCACCCGGCCAACGCGCTGCTGTCCGCCTGGCAGGGCCTCGGTATCCTGTGCATCTGGGCCGTGCTCGCGTTGGTCATCGCCGGGATCCTGCTCGACAAGCGCGACGCCTGACCTCAGGCAGGTCCCCGAACGCTCAGCTGGTTGCTCGCAATAACTAGGCGACACCGGCGACAGGAGGGCGTGGCGGGCAATTATTTAGACCGGGCCGCCGGGAGCCGCCAGTGCCTGGCCGAGGGCGACAACGGCCTGGTAGGCACGGCTGATGTCGGCGCGGTCGGCGGCTTCCTCGACCGAGGCCGCGCTGAGCCGCTCGATCATGGCTGCCTGGTCCAGGATGACCTGCCGGTCGGCGGCTGTGGTCGTCCGCTCCATGATCTTGGCGAGGGCACCCAGCTGACGGATCAGCACGGCGGGCATGCCCGGGCCGGCCTGGCGGATCTTCTCGAAC
>DASXMP010000049.1:0-13509 GCA_036495585.1 Streptosporangiaceae bacterium | reverse complement strand
CTGCTGGCCACGCTTGCTGCACCGCCGCTTGTCCCGTACGCAGCCGACGCGGACGCGGCGGGACTGCTGCTGCTCGTAGAGGGAGCCCAGGGGGCCGGGCTGCAGCGGTACGTCTCGCCCGCGCCTGGTACCTCGGGGACGACCGCGCGCTTGTGGACTGCTGAGGTAGCAGGGCAGGCGTTCCGATCGGTGGACGCGAGCCGCATGCTCACTGAGGTCGTGGCCGGCGACCTGGTCGCCGGCGGCCCGGAAGTCGGCCGTGCGATCGCCGCGGCACTCGACTACGGCGCCCTCGCCAGCGCCGCCCAACTGCTCGGAGCTGGCCGCGCGCTGCTGGAGCTGGCAGCGCGGCATGCCCGCCAGCGAGTGCAGTTCGGCCAGCCGATCGGGTCGTTCCAGGCCATCAAGCACCAGCTTGCCGACGTCCTCATCGCGCTGGAGTTCGCCCGTCCGCTGCTGTTCGGCGCGGCTGTCGCGCTGCAGGCAGATTCGGCCACTAGCGCCCGCGATGTCTCGGCCGCCCGGGTGGCATGCGCCGATGCCGCATACCGGGCCGCCCGCACTGCGCTTCAGGTACATGGCGCGATCGGCTACACGGCCGAGCACGACCTGAGCCTCTTCCTGACCAAGGTCGAGGCGGCCCGGTCGGTCTGGGGCACGCAGTCGTATCACCGGGCGCGGGTGCTGGCGAGCTTGCGCGGCGCGGCCGGGGAGCCGACGTGCGGCTGAGCCCGGAGCAGGAGGCACTGCGCGGCGCGGTCCGCGGCCTGCTGGACCGCCATCCGCTCGGGCGCGAGCCGGATCCGGACGGCGAACGCGAGCTGTGGCGGCGCTTGTGCAGCCAGATCGGCGTGGCCGGCCTGGCCATCCCGGAGCGGTACGGCGGCGCTGGAGCGGGTCCGGTCGAGGTCAGTGTGGTGCTGACGGAACTCGGACGATCGCTGACGCCGGCGCCGATGCTCGGCTCAGCCGTGCTGGCGACCCAGGCAATCCTCTCCTCGGGAGACGAGGAAGCGTGCCGGCGGCTGCTTCCCGCGCTGGCTGACGGCACCGGGATAGCGGCGCTGGCCTGGACGACGGCCGCCGGGCACTGGGATCCCGCGATGGTTGCCTGCCGGGCCGCCGGCGGCGGCGCGGCCTGCGACGCGGAGTGGGTCATCAGCGGCGAGGCGCAGTACGTGCTGGATGGCGCTATCGCCACCACGCTGGTCGTTCCCGCTGTAACCAGCGATGGTGTGATCGGCGTGTTCGAAGTCGACCCGGCGGAGCCCGCGGCGACGCGCCGTTCGTGCCCCACCGTGGATGACACGCGGCGGCTGGCCGTGGTCCGCCTGGACGGCGCCTGCGGTCGGCGGATCGGGCGGGGCGTTGCCGCGCTGGGCCGGGTCCGCGACCTCGGCTGCATCGCGCTGGCTGCTGAGCAGGCCGGCGTCGCCGCGGCGGCACTGGCACAGACGGTTGCGTATGCGAAGGTCCGGGTGCAGTTCGGCCGTCCGATCGGCAGCTTCCAGGCCCTCCAGCACCGGATGGCTGAGATGCACGTGCTGGTGGAGTCCGCGCGGTCGTTCGCCTATGCGGCCGCGTCGGCGGCGCAGGACGATGCCGCCGACCTCGGCCTGCGCGCGGCTGCCGCCGCAGCGTACTGCGCCGAGGCGCTGCAGCAGGTCGCCGCCGAGATGATCCAGCTGCACGGCGCCATCGGCATGACGTGGGAGCACGATGCTCATCGCTACTTCAAGCGCGCCCACGGCGCCGCGGCGCTGCTGGGCAGCCCGGCCGAGCATGTGGCCCGGGTCGCCGCCGCCGTGATCGACGGCTGAACCGAGCCGCGTGCGCTGCCGCAGCGCCGCTGGCCGACGCGCCGGCCAGGCCGGCGTACGTAGTCGTGCGCTAGCCGCGGCGGGAGAGCAGGGCAGCGATCCCGTCGAGGAAGCAATCGAGCCCGAATGCGAACCCCTCGTCCCCCGCGAGCGTCAGCCGGGCTGACAGATCGCGATCCCGCGCGGGACCGTCGGCGGGGCGCCCGGGACCCCCGGCCGTGGCTGCCTCCACCCATCTGGCCGGAGCCTGCTCCCGGGCCGTCAGGTCCTGCCAGGCCCGCTCCCGCAGGATGAAACCAAGGATGTAGTTGTTCATGGTGGCCAGCACTTTGATAGCCGTAGGCTCGTCCAGCCCGCAGCTCGTCAGTGATTCCAGGACGATTTCGGCGTACCGCAAGGTGCCGGGCCCGGGCACCGGGTGGATGCCAAGCTGGCTATACCACCGGTGCTGCCGGTAGGTGGTGAGGGAGGCCCAGGCGATCGTGGCGAGGTCGGCCCGCCACTCGCCGGCTAGGTGCTCGGGGAGGTCGATCTCCGCCAGGACCGCGTCGACCATCAGCTCGTAGAGCTCGCTCTTGTCGGAGACGTACCAATAAATGGAGGTGGGCGCCGAGCCGATCCGCTCGGCGATCCTGCGGAACGACACCGCCCCGAGACCGCTGCCGTCGGCCAGGTCGATGGCCGCTCGCGTGATCTCCTCACGGCTGAAAGCGGGGGCAGACCGGCCGGAGGCAGGAACGGGCCGGGTCCAGATTGATTCGTCACGCGATCCAGCTGGCCTGCGCGGCACGGGCATCGTCTCCCTCGGTTCCGCCAACTTTCTTGACGCGTCCTACAGTGTAGGGCTAGCGTTTAGTCCTACAGTGTAGGACAACCTCATGAGCGGCCGGGGCAAGGCCGGACGAGGCGCGGGACGGGCCCTCCCCGCAGCGGGCAGCCACTGCCAGGCCGACCAGGCCGCTCAACACACCGCCGGTCTGGCGGTGAACTTTCCACCATCCTTATCCCGGCGCACGCGGGCGCCGTGACGGTCACCGTGAGCTGCAGCAGCACGTGGACCGGCGACAACGAATCCATCGACTCCGAAAGGGATGAATGACATGGCCTACCCGATAGCGCTGCTGTCCGTGACGGGCCTGAGCGCGTCCAAGTCAGCGATCGCGGTGCGCGGACTACAGAAATCATTCAACGACAAGGTCGTGCTCGACGGCATCGACCTGGACATCAAGCAGGGCACGGTCTTCTCGCTGCTCGGTCCGAACGGGGCCGGGAAGACGACGACTGTGCGCATCCTGTCCACGCTGACCAAGCCGGACGCTGGCAGGGCGCGGATAGCCGGGAAGGATCTTAACCGGGAGCCGGACGCGGTACGCGCCGCGATCGGCGTCACCGGGCAGTTCGCCGCCGTGGACAACCTGCTCACTGGCTTCGAGAACCTGGTGCTGATGGGCGACCTGCACCACCTGGGCAAGCGAGAGTCGCGGCAGCGCGCCACGCGGCTGCTGGAGCAATTCGACCTGGTCGAGGCCGCCGGCAACTCGCTGGCCACCTATTCAGGCGGCATGCGGCGCAGGCTGGACCTGGCCATGACACTGGTCGGCCAGCCCAAGATCATCTTCCTCGACGAGCCGACGACCGGGCTCGACCCGCGCAGCAGGCGCACTCTGTGGCAGGTCATCCGCGACCTGGTCAGCCAGGACGGCGTCACGATCTTCCTCACGACGCAGTATTTAGAGGAGGCCGACCAGCTCGCCGACCGGATTGCGGTGCTGGACCAAGGCAAACTCGTTGCCGAGGGCACACCGGCGGAACTGAAGCAGCTGGTACCCGGCGGCCATGTGAGTCTGCGCTTCCGCGATACGGCCGGACTCAACCGGGCCGCCCGTGAGCTCGGCGCCACTGGGCGCGACGAGCAGGAACTAACTCTCCAGGTGCCCAGCGACGGCGGAGCTCGGTCGCTGCGTTCGCTGCTCGATCAACTCGACCGGGCGAACCTTGAACCAGCCGAGCTCACCATGCACACACCCGACCTCGACGATGTCTTCCTCGCCCTGACCGACCACACGGGCCGACCCCGCTCGGTCTCGATCACGGAAAACGGAGCAGACCGATGACCGCCGCCACGTACGCCTTCACCGACACTCGCACGCTGCTGCACCGCAACCTGGTGCACGCCCTCCGCTATCCCGCCATGTCGCTGAGCGGCCTGCTGATGCCGCTTGTCTTCCTGCTGCTGTTCCGGTACGCGTTCGGCGCAGCGCTGGGTGCCGGTGTCGGCGGAAGCTATATCAACTACCTGACACCCGGCATGCTGATCATGACAGGAACCTCGAGCATGGTGGGCACGGCTGTGGCGGTGTGCACAGACATGACCGAGGGCATTGTGGATCGTCTCAGGACCATGTCGATCTCCCGGTTCGCGGTGCTCGCAGGCCACGTCCTCGGCAACGCGGCCCAGGCACTGCTGAGTATGGGCGTACTGCTCGGCGTCGCGGTGGCAATCGGGTTCCGGCCGCACGCCGGCGCGCTGCAGTGGCTGGGCGCCCTGGGCGTCGCCGTCCTCACCGCCGGGGCGATGACCTGGCTGGCCATGGCCCTCGGCCTGTCCGCCAGTGCCCCGGAAACCGCCAGCAACCTGCCGATGCCATTCATCTTGCTGCCGCTGCTGGGCAGCGGCTTCGTGCCGGCCATGTCGATGAGCCCAGGGCTTCGGCAGTTCGCCGAGTTCCAGCCGTTCACCCCGATCACGCAGACCTTGCGCGGCCTGCTGCTCGGCACTCACATCGGGCACCAATGGGTTCCCGCGGTCTGCTGGTGCCTGGGGCTGGCGGTGGTCGGCTATCTGGCCTCGCGCTGGCTGTTCGACCGGCGTGCCCAACTCTGATCAGCTACGAATACGCAGCAAACGTTAGCCGGCGAGACGCGGTTCCCGTAGACCGCGTCCCGCCGGCCGAGCCGATGACGATCAGCCCGTCGGTCGCGGCCGCGGGCCGCGGGTACTGCCGATGCGGTACGTGACTCCGGTGAGCTGTTCGGATAGTTCCCACAGGCGACGCTGTGCGTCGGGATCGTGAGAGCGGGGGGTGGACTCGACTCGCGCCGGATAGCCGGTCCACCCGCGCCAGCCGCCGGGACCGTAGTAATCCCCGCCCTGCACGCTGGGGTCGACGGCAGCATGCGCGATCGGCAGGGCGGCGACCTCCGGGGACTGCAACAGCCAGGAGGTCAGCAGGCGCAGCCGCGGGCTGCTGACCATTCGCGCGGCGACTGACATGTCGCGAACGAACTCGGTGCGCGCGTTACCGGGGTGGGCCGCGACCGCCATGACGGGTGCACCGGCTGAGACCAGTCGCCGCTGCAGTTCGTAGCTGAACATCAGGTTGGCGAGCTTGGACTGGCAGTAGGCGCGCTGGAAGTTGTACCCGTCGTCGAACTCCAGGTCATCGAAGTTGATGGTGCCGCGCCGGTGGCCCACGCTGCTGACCGTTACGATGCGCGCGGCCGGCGCCGCCAGTAGCAGGTCCAGGATCAGACCGGTGAACGCGAACGGGCCGAGGTGGTTGGTGCCCAGCGTGATCTCGAAACCGTCCACGGTGCGGCCGTAGCGCGGATTTATTCCGCCAGCGTTGTTGATGAGCAGGTCAAGGCGCGGGCAATGGGTGCGCAGCCATCCGGCCGCCGTCTTGACGGCGGCCAGCGAGGCCAGGTCCAGCGACATCGTTCGCACCAGGGCGCCAGGGGAGGTGCCCCGGATCCGGTCGACGGCGGCCTCGGCTCTGGCCCTGTTCCGGCAGGCCATGATCACGGTGGCGCCGTGTCCGGCGAGCATCCTGGCGACCTCGAAACCAAGTCCGGTGCTCGCGCCGGTGACGACCGCTGTCGTGCCCCACAGATCAGGGATGTCGGTCTCGGTCCAATGACGGCTTGTCATCGTCGCGGCTACCTGCTCGCGGCGGACCCATGCCGTCGGCCGGCGTGAGCTTCGGCTGCCCCGGCCCGACGTCCCATCGTCACGCCGGTAGCGGCGACAAAGACAATGAGGAGGGCGCCGGACACGTACACCGATGTCGCCAGGCCGTTGGTGAGCAGCACCCAGCCGAGGCCGGAGGCCACCAGGGCCACGGCCAGCAACAGCCCGAGCGGTGCCAGCCAGCGTGGCAGCACGGTTGACTTCGCTGCCAGCGCCGCCAGGGCGACAGCCATCGCGGCAAGCAGCAACATCTTCCCGCCGTCGATGCGGGTGATCGCGTTGTTGAGCGTCCCGGCGTTCGCCGCTCGCCCGGAGGGGACGACGCTGAACGTCAGCCAGGCACCCATGCCGAGCTCTACCCAGGACACCACCGCCGCGGCCAGGCCGAAGCCAGCCGCGCTCAGCCCGGCTCGCGGTGTGCCTTGCCGGCGTGCGGCCCCGGCCGCCAGGACCACGATGATGGCCAGGGCGATGGCGGCGATCCCTTCGGCCAGCACGAACATGGTCATCGCTGACCAGCCATGCCCGCCGTACGCGGCCAGGACCTTGCGCCCGGATGCTGCCACGCTCAGGTTGGGCGCCCCGACCGACAAGCTGACCAGCCAGGCGACGGCGTAGCCGATGCCGGCGAGCACGGACAGGTTGCGGACAGTCCGGTGCCGGGTGCCCGCCCGGCCTCCCGTCGTGGCTTGACTGGTCATCGCTTGTTCTTCCCCCGACTCTCGTTTCGAGGTGGTTCTGGCAGTACGAGCGTGCCGGTCATGGGTGGTCGCAACCAGTGGCCTGGATGCCATCATGCGCAAGAAAAAGGACGTTGTCCCGAACAAGTGCAGGCGACAGAATCGAGACATGGCACAACGGCGGCACCGCGTTGTCTGCGTCCTGTCCGACGGAATGACCTCGATCGGCGTCGCGATCGCGAACGACATTTTCGGGGCGCCGTGGGAGCGGGAGCTCGGCCTGCCCTGGTACCGGTATCGGGTCTGCACTGCGGACGCCGCCCCGATCCGCGTCGGGGCGCTGCGCGTCGAAGTCGGTGCCGACGTGGGCGCGCTGGCGAGGGCAGATACCGTCATCATCCCCGGTCGCGGGGCCAGTCCGCCCGCCGACGAGATGCTGGCCGCGCTCCGGCGCGCGAGCAAGCGGGGTGCGCGGATGGTGTCGTTCTGCACAGGGGCCTATCTGCTGGCCGAGGCGGGCTTGCTTGACGGCCGGCCAGCTACCACGCTGTGGACGCACGCCGAGCGCTTCCGCGAGCTTTTCCCCCTGGTCCAGCTGGATCCCGGCGTCCTGTACATCGATGATGGCGACGTGCTGACCTCCGCGGGCAATTCCGCGGCGGCCGACCTGGCCCTGCACATCGTGCGCAGCGACTACGGCGCCGAGATAGCCAACAGGATCGCCCGCCAGATGGTCGCACCTCCGCACCGGCGTGGCGGCCAGGCGCAATACGTGGAGACGCCACTCGGCAACCGCACCGGGACCGGGGACCAGTTCGCCGCGATCCTGGAGTGGGCAATGCGCCGGCTGAGCCAGCCCCTGCCGGTCACGGTGCTGGCTGCCCGCGCCGCGCTGAGTCCACGGCAGTTCACCCGGCAGTTCCGCAAGGCCACCGGCACGACACCACACAAGTGGCTGCTCACCCAGCGGCTCGCCCTGGCCCAGCGGCTGCTGGAGACAACCAGCCTGCCCATCGACCAGGTAGCCGCCAGTGCCGGGTTCGGCTCCCCGGCCGCGATGCGGCTGCAATTCCAGCAGGCACTCGACACCAGCCCGGCGACGTACCGGCAGACCTTCCGCACGTCACCAGCTAGCTGACAAACGACATCGTCAGGTCCGCACGGGCCGGTACAGGCCCGGGTGGGGCCGGTAGCCGGCGAGGCCAGTTGCCGCTTCGCGGAATCCGGCGCTGCTGAGCGCGGCCGTGAAGTCCTCGGGTGTCTGCCAGCGGGCGATGTTGACGAACAGGAATTCCGCGTCCGGCGTGAGCGCCTGGTGCAGGGCCGTCTCCAGGTAGCCGGGCTGGGATTGCAGGAAGTCCCGTGTTTCCTCCCATGCCGCTATGAAGTGCTCGGCCTGGTCTGCCGGTACCTCAAATGCGTTGATCAGCACCACGGGCTCGGTCATTGTCATCCTTCTGCCGTCGGTCGGTTACCGCCGTTCGAGTCTGCCGCTCGCCGACGCGCGTGACCAGCGGCATAGATGACGAACACGCGCAAGAAAACAGACGCGGGTGGCCTGCACCCGCGCGAGTGCCGCGCGCAGTTCGGCCAGCCTGCCCGCCCCCGCTAGCTGCTGACTGACGACCAGTCCGCGAACCCGGTCGGATCGTGGCGTCCGATGGTGGCGTGCTCGAACATTCCCCAGCCTGGCTCACCATCCAGTGATGCCCGCGCAAGGTGGTCGATGACGCCGAACGGGATCCGCCCGGCCACACCCGGGTCGGTGAGGTCGTAGACGGCGCAGCCGCTCCAGTCCCGGCCCATCCACCGGCCGTGCGACCAGTCCGGGTCACCGCTGTAGCCGGCCCCGACGTGCAGCGGAACGGAGGTGAGCGTCTCGACGTCGATAGTGAGCGGCTTGCCCGCCGGGTCCGTCAGGTGAATCCTGGCCGACTCCGGGTGGCGCGTGCCCGGCCGGTAGCTGATGTCCGCCCGCGGCCAGCCGAGTTGTTCCACCCGGCCATCCGGGAAGACGCGCCGGGCGTCGTTCAGCGTCCGGTAGCCGTCCGGGTTTTCCTGCAGGATCACGATGACAGCGCAGGACTCGAAGCGCAGCGGCATGTACAGCCACCAGAAGCCGTGCATCCCCTCTGCCGCTGCCCGGCCAGGCGGCTCGGACTCCCCGCTTGGCCTGATGCCCCAGGACCGGTCGCGGAAGCCCGACCACTGCTCGTCGGTCACGGCGAACTCTCGCTCGCCGACTCGCAACCGCCCGCTCCAGCTGCCGACTTGCGAAAACCGCGATGCGTCCAGGATCGGGCGACTGCCAGCGAGCAGCAGGTGCGGCTCTTCCTGCAGAGCCGGAAACCCGGCCGTCCAGCGGAGGTCGAATTCGACGCTGTCGTCGGGGGCGGTGCAGCGCACGGTCAGCCGCTGCAGCGGTTCGACGACCTCGATCTCGTAGCCGCCGACCCGCTGCTCAAGGCTGCGCTCGCGGAGTGAGTCGGAAAACCGGACGGTCCACTGCCGGTCGCCGCACCGAGCGGTGGCATACGCGTCGATGACGCCAAGGTTCGGATAGACCCCGAGGCCAGTGACGAGAAAGACGTCGCCCGTGCGGTCATGCGCGTTGAGGTAACACCGGTCGTAGAAGTTGCGGTCACTGGTCACCACGCGGTCCATGGGCAGTGGCGACTGGTGGATCGGGTACTCGTCCAGCGGTATCGGCACTCGCGTCAGTCCCATCGGTAGGTGCCTGCGAGCAGCTGCTCCAGGCTGGCTCGGTGCATCACGTAGTCGTCGACGTCGGCCGGAACCTCGTCCTCCCCGAAGCGAATCATCCGGCGCCTGATCCTGGCCATGATGATGGCGTGCCGCAGGGCGGCATAGGTCAGGTAGAAGTCCATGTCGCGCAGCTGCCAGCCGGTGAACTCGGTGTAGCAGCGCTCGACATCCGACCGTCGCAGGAAATCCGGCAGGCCTTCGACGCCGAAGAATTCCGCGATGTCCTGGAAGAATCGGTGCAGGAAGATGAACCAGCCGACGTCGAGCTCGCGCGGCGCGAGCGCGGCCATCTCCCAGTCGAGCACCGCGACCGGCTCGAACCCCTGATAGATGATGTTGCCGATCCGCGCATCGCCCCAGCAGAGGACATCTGGTCCGGGGTCGCGGGGCCAGTGCTGCTCAAGCCAGTCCAGGCTCCGCTCGATGATCGGCACCCGGACTCCGTCGTCGACCAGCGCCCACTGGTAGTAGGCCCGCTGTTGTTCAACATGATGACGCAGCGAGGCGAGCCCGGCCGCGGGCTGCAACGCTCGGACGGTCGCGATGTCGGCCGGCATGTGGTGCAGGGTCGCGAGAATCTGCAGGCTAGCGCATTGCAACTGCGCACGCTCCGCGGGCGTCGCGTCCAGCAGCCAGCCGCCGAAGACGTAGGGCGGATTGTCGAGCGGTATCCGGCCGTCCACACGGTCCATCACGAAGAATGGGGTGCCAAGCGGGCCGCCGTCCGGCACGTGCCAGCGGAGGTGCGGCAGGGGTATCGAGCAGCCAGCGGCTACGCGGCCGATGAGCTCGTACTGGGTGGCCAGGTCATACCGTGGGAACACCGGCAGAGCGCTGTCCTCCGGCGCCATCCTGGCCACGTAGGACGTGGTCCTTGCGCCGGCCGCGCCGGACCAGCGGACGTCGAAGAGCACAGAGGTGCTCGATAGGCCGTTACTGTCGGGCGCGCGCACGTTGGTGACTGTGGGCTCGCCGGGCAATCCCGGCTGACCGATCAGCCATTCCTGCAGCGCCCCGGTGAGCGCGGGCACGCTCCGCTCGCTCACGGTCATCTTGCGCTTGTCGGTGTGCGACTGCTCTGCCGCAGGCGTCGTCATCGGCCGCCTCCTCACCGGCTCGCCGCCTCCGGCTGGCCGGAGGCGCCTGGCCAGCCGGGCCAGTCCGCCACCGCTGGCTGCCCGGCCGCTTACCAGCCGAATTGAAACACGTTCTAGCGAACGGTAACTAGGAGCGGTCAAGCCGTCAACGGTTCCGTGACCGGCCGGTCGGAGAGTCTTGGCGGCGGCCGTGACGAGCACCGGGTGACGGGAACAGCGCGATGGTCGCCGGGCTGGCTTGTTGCGACGGGCGAGGTGTGATGCAGGTCACACCGACGGCAGTAACGCTGCGCTGATCGCCATCGCTTGCCTCGGTGTCATCGAGCGGCCCGGCGACCGGGCCCGACAGGAGGAGCCATGCGCATGACCAAGTCCCTACTGGCGAAGGCCGGGGCAGTCGCGGCAGCCGCGGCGATCGCGGTGTCGGGTGTCGCTGCGGTTGCCGATGCATCGACGGCCACGCCAGCGGCGCGTGCCAAGATTGCCACCGCGCTGTCAATCCGCAACACCAGGCCCGTTGCCCGGCCAAGCCAGACGACCGCCCTGGTGGGGGGTCGGCTTGCCGCGGTCAGGGACCACTCACCGGTGCGCGGCGCCTGGATTGTCCTCCAGCGCAAGAGCCCGGCAGGCCGATGGATCGCGGTCAAGGCGGAGCGGACGGGTCGCCTCGGTCGCGTGGCCTTCCGGGTGCATGTGTTCGGGAAGGCGGCGAGCTTCCGGCTGGTCTTTAGGGGCAACAGGAACTTCCGGCGCGCCGTCAGCGCCACCGACACCATCGCTCCGGTCACGAAGTAGCGACAGCCGGGTCACATGTCCTGGACCGCGGCAATCCCAGGTCAGCGTCAGGCTGGCGGGGGCCTGGCAGCCGGGCGGTCCGGGCCGGCCCGACGGGCAATCCCGGATTTGGTCACCTTGACCCGGGATTGCCCGCCGGCGTGCGACCCTACTGCCGCAATGGCGATGCAGACTGGCGTGCTCGATGATGCCCTGGCCCGGGCGAGCGCAGGCGACGAGAGCGGTTTCCTGGAGCTGTGGCGCGGCCTGCAGCCTCGGCTGCTCAGGTTCTTGCGGGTTATCGGCTGCGACGATCCCGAGGACGTGGCCAGCGAGACGTGGCTGCAGGTCGTCCGGGACCTGCACCGGTTCGCCGGTGGCGAGGACGACTTCCGCCGCTGGCTGTTTACCATCGCCAGGCACCGCACCGTGGACGCGGCACGGGCCCGGGCCCGCCGCCCGGCCGAGCCGCTGTCCGCCGGCCTGGACATCCTGCCCGACGCTCACCTAGTCGAAGAGCAGGTGATCGAGGGCATGTCCGTGCGCGGCGCGGTCACGCTTCTCGCCGGGCTATCGGCCGATCAGGCCGAGGCAGTAGCGCTGCGCGTGATCGCGGGCCTGGAGACCCCGGACGTCGCGACCATCCTCGGCAAGTCGCCGGGTGCGGTTCGGGTCGCGCTGCACCGCGGCCTGAAGGCGCTCGCTGACAATCCGTCGGTGCGGGCCCTGGCCGGCTCGGCGGGGCCACTGCCGACTACGGAGGAGGTGGACTGATGCCATCGGACCTGTCGGGCGAGTTCGGTCCCCTCGATCCCGGTCTGGAGGAGTACCTGCAGATTCTGGCGGCCGGGCCGGAAGCCGCCGAGCTGGCGGGCGAGCAGGGCGCACTCACCATGTTCCAGCTGAACCGCCAACCCTTGGCGAACTCGACCCAGCCCCTCGCCGTCGAGCCCGGCTGGCCGCTGCCCGCGGCTGCCGCGCAGGCCGGCCCGCCCGAAGCTGGTGCGCCGGAAGGTGGCGCCCACTGGGCTGGCCGCTCTGGGTCCGACGGCGAGGGGCGCGACGCGCGGAAGGCGGCCCGGGCCGCGGCCCGCTGGCGCGTGCGGCTGGCGGCCGCTGCCGCTGTCGTCCTCGTTGGCGGGTTCGCCGGCGCGGCCTATGCATCAGCGCTGCCGGCTCCGGTCCAGCATCTGGCTCATGTCGCGCTAGCTTTCGCGGGAGTGCCGGACTCGCAGCGCGCGGGGGGCAAGCGGGCTCAGCACACGCCGCCGTCGGCGCATCACCCGCCGGTTCCCGGCGCCACCCCGACCGGGCAGGCCCCGCTACCTACGCAACCTGGCACTTCCGCATCGCCCGGCTCCGCGGCCACATCGCCAGACGTGCTGGCGGCCACGACGCCCGCCAGCCTGATTGCGGCCGGCACGCAGGCCGCGGTCGACGGCACACTGCGGGCGGGCGGGCACGCCGTCGCAGGCGCGCATGTCACCTTGTTCGAACGACCGGCCGACCGACTCGGCTGGCAGCTCGTCGCGGCTGCTACCACCAATGACCAAGGGAACGTCGCCCTGGTGGTATCGGCACTCGACACCAACGCGGTGTTCCGGCTGACGGGACCGGGCGGAGCCGTCAGCCTGCCGGTGCGTATCCGGGTGACGCCGTCGGTGACCGTTGCCCTGGACGCCGGCTCCCGCGGTCTCGCGGACATCCTCGTGGTGACGGCTCAGTACGCCAATCGCGGCGACGCGGTCGTCCTCCAGGTCCAGCGCGGCGGAACCTGGCAGCCGGTGCGCATACAGCGGCTGGCCGCCAGCCTCAAGACTGGGTTCGGCTTCAAGACCGCGAACTTCGAAAACGACGCGCTCCGTGTCGTGCTGCTGGCCACGAGCCGGCATGCCGCCGCGGTGAGCAACGCAGTCACCGTACCCGCGCCGGGCTGACCGCCGCGGGCTACTCGCCGCGCCAGTCCTGGCCGACCGATTGCAGGAAGATCCGCGCGCACAGCGACCCCCGGCGTGCGGCCGGGCGCAGCAGGCCCGGCTCGCTGGTAAACCGGCAGGCGGCGTACTGCGTCACTGAATCGTCCGGCTGGGGCACCGACGGCCGCCCCGCCTCGATCGTGGCCGCGTACTCGGCGAGGCGCAGCAGGTAGCTGCCGCGGTCGCCGGTCATCTCACCGAGCTTTGCGCCGACCGTCAGGGTCACGCCGAGCTTGAGCGGGCCGATCCTGAGCGCGGCCGAGCGCGGATCCTCGCCGGGTCGCCGCGTAGCCGCCGGGAAGCCCCACAGGCCAGCGAGCTCGTCGTCGGGATCGTCGGGGCGCTCGGTGACCAGGAACCTGCCGTCCTGATCCCGGATGACGACGGCCACGGACTCCTTCAGCGCTGGCATGACCGGCGATCGTA
>DASXMP010000048.1:0-2493 GCA_036495585.1 Streptosporangiaceae bacterium | reverse complement strand
CGGCGGCGATGCGCTTCGTCGGAGTCGAGCGCCGATTACGCAGTGTGGAGAAGCGCACCACATACAGCATCCTCTCCCTGCCGGCTACGGAACGGTGCCCACTGCGTAGCGAGTCATACGACCGGTGTCGTTCTGTACGCTCAGCTGTCTGATCGATCCGCCGAGGGCACACCGATGGCAAAGTGTCATGCGCCGTGGACGGCGTTGGCCCGGTCGATGTCCTTCGGGCACACCTCGCGCAGGACGCATGCCGGGCAGTCTGGGAGTCCGGCGTGGCACCATTGGCGTCCGATTAGCCAGGCGGGCATGTCGATCGCGCCGGGTCGTTCAGGGTGTGCGCACCGGGCGACGCCGATCATGTGGTCGAGGTCGTCGTATTCGGCAAGGCCGGTTCTCAGGAATACGCGCCGCACGTGAACGTCGTAGGCGATGTCGCTGCCGTCGAGCTCGCGGATTGATACTCCGAGGTCACGGGCGAGGATCTCGACGGCCATGGCGGCCTTCTTCTGGCCGATGCCGGGGAAGCGGTCCAGGCGCTGCTGCAGTTGCCGTGCGGTGGGATGTTCGTTCCAGATCCGTGCCGCGTCGCCGGCGTAATCGTGCAGCACGATCCGGGCCGCGGCGACGAGCCAGCCGGGCAGCTTCTCGCGGTAGCGGTGCAGCACCGGCGGCTGGGCAACCGCGGTCCGCACGCCTTCGGGGTCGGCGAGCATCCGCGGCGGGTCCAGGTGCCCGAGTCGCCGCATCAGGTCGTACGGTGCGCGCCAGGCCCGCTCAGCGGGTATCCCCTGGTCGAAGATCACCGCGAGCAGGAAGGCGAACGGGTTGTCCATGATCAGCGCATTGGCCTCCGAGTGCGGGGTAAACGTCACCTGCCCCACGACCGCGGGCGCCTGAGCTTGGCCGTAGTCGAGCAGCGCGTCCACAACGGCAGCCGGCAGCGCGGACGTGCGCGGCTCGACCGGCCGCAGCGGGGTTGCCGGCGCCTGGCTTGGCCTGGCGGCGTCAGCACGCCGGACCGACAGCCGCGCGAGGGCATAGCCGACCCAGCTGGTGATGTCGTCCCAGTGCAAGCGCACCGCGAGTGCGTCGCGGCTATAGGGCGCGGCGATCTGCTCGGCGTGCGAGACCAGCGGAAAGCCGTCATATGACGCGGGCACCTGCTCGCCTGGCCGGACCAGCCGGTCCGCATGATCCTTCAGAGGGCTGATCAGGTAGCCGCTCGTCTCGTAGTCGTCGGGAGCGACGCCTTCCGCCGCCGCCCAGTCATCGACGAACGTCACGCTGTGCTGCCGCCGCCTGCCGTAAACCTGCCGCGCTCCCAGCCCGTGGCGCACCCGGTACCGCCGCCCGGCGGCCTCGACGGTGAGATCCCAGCCGCAGTCGAAGTCCTCGGTCCCGGTTGGCCACCGAAACGTGAACGACCCGATCTCGTGCGGCCCATCGAGGATCACCAGATCCTGAAACCGTTGCTCGTCACCCGGCACCGACGGGACGACCTGCTCCTGCGACCGTGTTTCCTCGCCCGGCCCGTCATACCAGGTAAGCTGCTCACCCATCCGCAGCCCGGCCAGCGGAGTGAGCAGGACCGCCCCGCGGCGGCGTAGCGGCTCCTCGATCGCGTCCACGTACGCCGAGCCGGCGTGTACTTCGATCACGAGGTTGTCGACCGGCCCGCGCACCCTGGCCAGCTTCGCGGCGACCCACTCACCCCATGCCTGGCGGTAGTCGGCACTCTGGTCGGGGAGGTACACGTCGTATGGCTCGATGATGCTGCTGGGATCGAGCAGGCCATGTTCCGCGCTCAGGATGTACCACGGCTGTCCCGACGACTCGGCATAGCGTCGCCGCCGCTCAAACAACGGCGAGAGGTACAGATCACGCGCGGAACTCGCCTCGGGGCCCTTGCTCTTCACGCACCCAGCAAGAACGACATCACCGGTCGCGCGGCCGCTCTGGCCAGGCCTGGGCGTCGGCCCGGCCGTAGCCTGGGCGGCTGTAAACGTCCGCGTGCGCACAAAGCCCATAGACCCCGACGGTACGCCCCGCCGAGTCGACTCATACCCCGCCCGCCTCCACGCCTTCGCGTATGAGGAACTGTTCGACCAGAACGCCGGATACTTACTTGACGGCGGGAGCCGGCCACCGATCAGCCGCTCGACCTCAACGAAAGACAACTCCAGCCGCCCGGCACCCGACGACTCCAGCCGCTGCGTCAGCCCCGACCAATCCGCCACGCGTTGATAATCCATCTCGCGCAGCGAGACCGCAAGGCCCGGCGCTGCCCGCACCTGGCATTCCGGCATCTACCCGGACGGGACTTCCGCCCGGAGGTCTGGACCAGCTTCCAGGGCGCGCCAATGGCCATGCAGTTTCGTGCCGGAGCAGTTCCTGCGCTTCCATCCCGCCTTACGAAGAACCGCAGCGTTGACGTTGGTAGGGGCGTGACACGTAAGTGTTGGCCTCGCACGTGACCGCACGCAGATCAGCCCG
>DASXMP010000047.1:0-1502 GCA_036495585.1 Streptosporangiaceae bacterium | reverse complement strand
TCCGGCTCGGGCAAGTCCCTGACGCTGCGGGCGATCGCGAACCTGCTGCCCGCCGGGGTCGAGGTGCTTTCTGGCTCGATCCAGTACCGCGGCCAGGACCTGCAGGGCATGCCGGCCAAGTCTCGCCGGCGCCTGGCCGGCCAGGAAATCGCGATGATCTTCCAGGAGCCGATGACCGCGCTGAACCCCGTGATGCGGGTCGGTGAGCAGATCGCCGAGTCACCGCGGCGCCACCTTGGACTCAGCAAGTCCGCGGCGATGGACCTGGCCATCGACATGATGCGCAAGACCGGCATCCCTGACCCGGCTCACCGCGCCCAGGCGTACCCGCACGAGCTCTCCGGCGGGCTGCGCCAGCGCATCATGATCGCGATGGCGCTGTCCTGCTCGCCGAAGCTGCTGCTGTGCGACGAGCCGACCACCGCGCTCGACGTGACGGTGCAGCACCAGGTGCTCCGGCTGCTCGAGCAGTTGTGTGAGGACACCAGGACGGCCCTCGTCTTCGTCACCCACGACCTGGGTGTCGTCAACCAGACGTGCAGGGAACTTGGCGTCATGTACGCCGGCGAGATCGTCGAACGGGGCCGGGTCAAGGACGTGTTCGCCGATCCGCGCCACCCGTACACCAAGGGCCTGCTCGACTCGGCGCCCGACTTCGACCAGCCCGACAGGGAACTCGTGGCGATCCCCGGCTTCGCGCCCAACCTCGCCGACCGTCCCGACGGGTGCCCGTTCGAGCCGCGCTGCGCGTTCGCGGTCGAGCACTGCGCCACCGCCAGGCCGCGGCTGGCGGGCGTGCTGCCCGGGCGCGAGGTGGCCTGCTTCGAGACCGCGCGCATCTTCGAGGGAGCGAGCGCATGACGGACGCCACCGCGCAGCAGGAAGTCCCGCCGCAGCCAGAAGGGAACGCGCAGCCGGCCGTGCTGCGCGTCGCCAACATCAGCAAGGAGTACCAGCTGGGCCAGGGCCTGTTCGGCCGGTTCGGCGGCGCGAAGAGGGCGTCACTCAAGGCACTCGACGGAGTGGACCTTGAGTTGCGCCGCGGTGAAGTGCTCGCCCTGGTGGGTGAGTCCGGGTCAGGCAAGTCGACGCTGGCGAAGATCCTCGTCGGCGCGCTGAAGCCGACCGGGGGAGACATCGACGAGCTCGAACTCGCTGAGGGCGCCGGCCGCAAGGAACGCTCGCGGCACGTGCAGATGGTCTTCCAGGACCCTTACTCCTCGCTCAATCCCCGGATCAGCGTGGGGTCGATGCTCGCCGGGCTGCTCCGGCTTCATCGCGTCGTACCGAGCGGGGAGGTGCGCGCCGAGAGCATCAAGTTGCTCAACCGCGTCGGCCTGCAAGAGGACGCGCTGCACGCGTACCCCAGCCAGTTCTCCGGCGGTCAGCGCCAGCGGCTGGCGATCGCGCGGGCGCTCGCGGTCCGGCCCGACGTGCTCGTGGCCGACGAGCCGGTCTCGGCGCTTGACGTGTCCGTCCAGGCGACCATCCTTGAACTGTTC
>DASXMP010000046.1:0-19549 GCA_036495585.1 Streptosporangiaceae bacterium | reverse complement strand
CACCAGATCGGCTCCCATGAGGGGTACAGCTATCAGCCGGAGTGGCCGTAGACGGGGACGACGGTCGCCTTGGCGATGGTCGCAAACGTCAGGTTGAAGCTGGCCACCGCCGGCGAGACGTCGGAGTCCACATCCAGGTGGTCGGTGCCGAGCGCGTAGACGGTGAAGACGTAGCGATGCGGCTCGCCGGGCGGCGGGGCCGCGCCGCCAAAGTCTTTGGTGCCGTAGTCGTTGCGGACCGAGAACGCACCGGCGGGGAGCGCGCCGGGCTCGCCGCTGCCCGCTCCGGCCGGCAGTTCCGTCACGGACGCCGGGATGTTGAGGACGATCCAGTGCCAGAAGCCAGAGCCCGTCGGAGCGTCCGGGTCGAAACAGGTGAGCGCGAAGCTCTTGGTCTCCGCCGGGAAGCCATGCCAGCTCAGGTGCGGTGAAATGTTCTGCCCGCTCATACCGAAGCTGTTGTAGACCTGAGCGTCGGACATCTGCTGCTCGTGGGAGACGTCGTCGCTCTCCACCGTGAACGACGGGACCTGCGGCAGGACGTCGTGCGGCAACGGTGCGCGGTCGGACATGATTCCTCCAATCGGCTGACCAGATGAGGCCAAGGCCAACCGTAACGGAACCGGGGCGGCCGGCCTTCCGGCTGGGCGCCGACGCGCCACGCGCCGGCCCAGCTCTCAGCTGATTCGGAGCAAGCACTCATCGTGGCGTCTTCCACAGCGGGCAGAGTCAGGTAACGCTCGCCCGGCACACGCAATACGGTGGTGTCGCAGGTGATCAGCCGCGCGCAGTCAGCGGCGGCCGGGGAGGAAGGCTGAGCAGGTGGCACAGGTCGCGCGAGGGCCTGCCGCATGGGTGAAGCGGGGGCTGATCGCTGCCGTCCTGCTCGCCGCGGCGGTCATCCCCGGCCGGGCCACTAGCCAGCAGGCCCAGCACTGCACCGGCCAGTCCTGCCGGACGCCCGGCTCCATCTTGTGGAAGCGAAATCTGCCGGGGACCTGGCTGGCCGAAGCGGGCGTGGCGGGCACGGTCGCCAGCGACGGGTCGGCATACGCGGCCGTGGGCGGCGGCCTGGCCGTGATCGGAGTCGGGACCGCGGTCTCCGCCTTCGAGGCCGAGACCGGCGAGTCGCGCTGGGATGCCTCGCTCAGTGGCGTCCCCGTCGGCTCGAGCATTGTCGGGGTCAGAGCATTCCCCGGCATCGTGGCAGTCGGGGTCGTGCCGCCGGCTGCCCAGGGGGGCAACCGAGACGAAGTCATCCTCGATGCCGCCACTGGCCGCCAGATCAGGACCTATCCGGCTGCCCCTTATGGCGGCGCGATTGCCGCGGACAGTCAGAGCACTGTCATTCTCGGCCCGCATGCGGTGACCGCCTATGCCAATGCGACCGGACGACAGCTGTGGAGCCGGGCAACCGGCCCGGCCGACGAGGCCTGGCGCGTCTCCGGCCGGTACGTCTACATCACCCAGACCACCGGCCGCGACGCGGGCCCGGCCGCGGTCACCGCCGTGCGGCGGATTGACCTGCGGACCGGGACGGTCAAGCGGCTCCAGCCGCCCAATGCTGACTTCGCCGGGTCGCTGGCCGGCGCGGTCCAGGGCGTGCTGCTGTTCTCCGCGGCCGACGGCGTCACCGCCTACAGCGCCTCGGACGGGCGCGAGCTCTGGACGCGCCCTCGGTCCGTGCTCGAGCTCACCGATCCCGTCAGCGACGCCTTCTACCTGGCCAGCGGCAAGACACTGACAGGCATCCAGGCCACCACCGGCCGCGTCATCAGCCAGGCCGGGACTTCGGTATCGGCGAGTCTGTACTGGGCTGCGGACGGCACCGCGCTCGGGCTCGACGACCAGGGCGCGCTCGGCCAGGCGTGGGGCTACGACCTGGCCACGAGAAGAGTCGTGTGGACCTCGTCTGCGTTGCCGTGGCCGCACTTCTTCGTCGATTTGTCCGGTCTTGGCGGCAGCGCCAGCCCGGACAGCGACGTTGTGCTGCTGGCAATCTGCGGGCAGGAGGGGACGGCGCCGGCCCAGAACTCGGCCCCGGCGTGCCGGCGGCCCGAGCTCGCCGCGGTCCTGGCCTAGACCCGAGCGAAGCGGTCAGGCGGGCGGTTTCAGTGGCCGAGATAGAGGTTGCTGACGCCGGTCGGGGGCTTGCAGATCTTGGAGCGAGCAACATACTTGGCCGCGGCCACCGTGCGCACCGGAGTGCAGCCGCCACCGGACCTGGCCGCGAAGACGATGGAGGCAATGGCGAGGGCGATCGCGAGCGGGAACAGCAGGACGGCTCGCTGGCGGGGACCGAGCCGGAGATGGTGCCCGAAGCCGGCCAAGGCAGGAACGAAGCGCAGCCCGGCGAGCAGACGCCCGGCACGATGGCGTAGCTGCTCGAACCCCGGCATCTCCTCGTCCTGGACCAGTCGGCCGAAGATCGAGTAGAGCGAGGCGAGCTTCGGATCCGACCTCCGCAGAGTGGCTTCGATTCGCTCGAGCACCCTGCGTTGCCGTACGGGCAGGCCCATCGAATACCTCCGATCTGGCCCTTCGGAATTCCCCTGGCACAACTTAACAGGCAGCTTGTGATCATCCTGTGACCGGGTTGATCTCGAAGGGTGACACGTTGCTGCTGAGGCTGAGGACGACCGCGGGCAACTGCTGAGGCGGGTCTCGGCGACGTCGAGACCGCCGGGCGCGTGATGACATCCGTCATGCCCAGGTCCGGACGGCGAACACAAGCGGCGGCCGACTTGCCCGTTTACGCTGATTTCGCGGCGGCCGGATCGGCGGCCGGAAAGCTGATATCCGGCAGCTCACAGGGGATGCACATGTCTAGCCAGACAGCGTTGGAACTCGTCGTCGGGGTGGCGGTCCTCGCCCTGCTGATCTACCGCCAGCTGAGCAGCCGGCCGGTCCGGACCAACCCGCGGCTGCTGGTGATCCTTGTGGTCATCGGCCTGTTCGAGACGGTCGGCTACTTCAACAAGGTGCACGCGGGCACGGCGGCCGTCATCGCGCTGGTCGGTAGTCTGGTGCTGGCTGCGGCCTTCGGCGCGGTCCGGGCAGTCACCGTGAAGATCTGGCTTCAGGACGGCCAGCCCTGGTCGAAGGGCAACCTGCTGACCGCCGGTCTGTGGATCCTCGCGCTCGCCGCACATCTGGGCTATGACTACCTGATCGGCCACCACAAGGGCCTGTCCGGGCTCGGGGACGCCACGATCCTGCTGTACCTGGTGGTCAGCCTGGCCGTGCAGCGGCTGATCGTAGTTGCCCGCGCGCAGCGGCTGGCGCCCGAGATGGCCACCGCGGGGACGGGCCCGGCCCGCTGACAGCCGGGCGGCCGACGGCGGCGGGCTGGGCGGCCCAGCACGCCGCGGATTGCTAGGGTCTGCGTGCCAGAACCAGCCCGTTCCCTCCGTTAAGGGTCTTACTTCATGAGTCTCCTCTCGCCGCGCCATGTTGAGTTCGACCGCTTGCACAACTTCCGCGATTTCGGCGGCTACGCCACGGCGGACGGTCGGCGGGTGCTTTCCGGGCGGCTCTACCGGTCCGACTCGCTCGGCAAGCTCGCGGGCGAGGATGTGACGCGCTTCGCGGCGCTGGGCGTGCGAACGGTGATCGACCTGCGCTACTCCTCCGAGATCGAGGCCGGGGGCCGGGTGCCCGACCGGGACGGGCTGGCCTACCACCACCTGAGTATCGAGCACCGGCCTTATGACCAGGCACAGCTCACCGGCGCAGTCGAGCCGGTGCGGTTCCTGGCCGACCGCTATGCGGAGGTGGCCGCCGACGGCGCGGCCGAGCTCGCAGCCGCGTTGCGGATCATCGCCGCCGACAGCGCGCCGCTGGTGCTGCACTGCGCATCGGGCAAAGACCGGACCGGGCTGGTAGCTGCCCTGGTCCTGTCGCTGCTCGGAGTCGAAGCCGGCAATGTCGTGGCGGACTATGCGCTGTCCGGGCTAGCGACGGAGCGGTTGGTCGCGGACTGGCAGACATGGCACACGGGCAGGCCGCTGATCTGGCCGCACTACGGCACCGCACCGGCCGGGGTGATGGAGGTCTTCCTCGCCGAGCTCGCCGGGCGTTACGGCTCGGTCCGCGACTACGTCACGCGCTATCTGGGCGTGCCCGACTTGGTGATTGCTGAGCTGCAGGACCGCTACCTGGCTGACTAGCCCGGCCTTGGGCGGCATGTTCGCCGCACCTGGCCTGCCGCTGTCCTCCGGTAATGTGCGGGTAATGCGTGCATTGATCATCGGAGGCACTGGCCTCATCGGCCGAGCCGCCGCGGCCCGGCTCGCCGCCGCCGGCTGGCAGGTTGACGTCACCGGGCGGAATTGCAGACACCTGCCGGCCGCGCTCGCGGCCGCGGGAGTCGGCTTCATCGAGGCCGACCGGGCGGATGCTGGCGCGCTAGCGGCTGCCCTCGGCGGCGGCGCGGACCTGCTCGTCGACTGCGTCTGCTTCACGGCAGTGGACGCGGCCGGGCTGCTGCCGCTGGCGCGGTCGGCCAGCTCGACCGTGATGATCTCCAGCAAAGCTGTCTACGTGGATGCCGCCGGGAACCATGCGAACTCCGACGAGCGACCACGCTTCGACGGGCCTATCACCGAGCACCAGCCGACGATGGCGCCATCGGACATCGATTACAACTCGCGCCAGGGATACGGGGCCAACAAGGTCGCGGCCGAGCAGGTGCTGCTGGACAGCGGCCTGCCGGTAACGGTGCTGCGGCCGTCCAAGGTCCATGGCGCCGGCGCGAACCCGCCACGGGAGTGGGTGTTCGTGAAGCGCGTGCTGGACCGGCGGCCGGCCGTGATCCTGGCCAGGCGGGGCACCGGCGTGGACCACCCGAGTGCCGCGGCGAACGTGGCCGAGCTCATCCTGACCGCCGCCCACCGGCCGGGCCGCCGGGTGCTGAACAGCGCCGACCCCGATGCGCCGAACGGCCTGCAGATCTGCCGGGCCATCGCCACGCACCTGGGCTATGAGTTCGAGGAGGTGCTGCTGGATGAGCCGACGTCGGCTGATCCGGCCACGGCCGGCCTCGGGCGGCATCCGTGGAACGCGCCGTTTCCCATCGTGCTGGACATGTCTGCGGCGGCGAGCCTCGGCTACCAGGCTGCTGGTGACTACGCCGCGACGGTGGGCGCCGGGGTGGACTGGCTCGTCTCGGCGGCACGCGGCGACGAGGGACGCCAGGTGTCCGAGTGGCTCGCCGACAGCTACTTCGACTCATTCTTCGACTACGCCGCCGAGGATCGGTACCTGGCAGGGTCGGCCGCCGCCGTGGCGGGACAGTGACAGCGGCTCTCCCGGCCACAATCCGCGCGGTGCGGGCCGGCGATCTGCCGGTTCTCTGGACGCTGGCGGTGTTCCCGAATATCGGGGCGACCGCGGACCCGTCGGTGCCGTTCCCCCTGCCGGGAGCTGCGGAACCCCCAGCCGAGTTCCCGGACCTAGCCGACCCGGTCGGCAATTTCGCCGGCCTGGGCGGGCGGCTCCTGGTGGCGGAGGTCGATGGCGAGATCGCCGCGATGGGCGGATACCAGCCGGCCCGCGACCGTCCTGGCCGGGCGCAGGTGGTGCGGGTGCGGGTGCACCCGGCGCTGCGACGGCGCGCGCTCGGGCGGCGGTTGATGACCGCGATCGAGGCCGACGCGGTGGCTCGCGGCTTTCGTGAGGCGTGGCTGGACACGGCCACGAATCAGCCCGAGGCCATGGCGTTCTACGAGGGCCTCGGCTACCAGCAGGCAGGCAGCGAGTGGCGCGCGAACTGGCACTGGACTCTGGTCTATTACCGCAAGGACCTGCCGTCGGGGCCGGTGTAGCCGAACGCAGCGTCGTCGCGGGCCCCCGTCGCCTTCGGGTTAGCATGCGCACGCAGTCCGAACCGCCTCGACACTGAGCAGGTGACGCAGTTGCGCTGGCTGGACGATCATGTGGCGATGCCTCGGCTCAGCTGGGTCCTGGCCGGGCTCGACGGCTCGGCTGGCTGGGGCGAGGACGCCGCGGAGGTCATCGCGCCCGCATTCGTCCCGGCGGTGCCGCCGCCGCACGTCGTCGGCTGCGTCCGGAAAATGGCCGAGACGTGCGCCCCGGTCGAGCTGATGGAGGTTGAGGTCCGCGACCGGCTGACGCTTCGGGCTCGGGTCAAAGATCGCGAGGCTGGCATCCGTGTTGTTGGCTGCACGGTCGAGCCAGACCCGCCCCACCGGCTCGCTGAACTGCGTGCGTCGAGCCTGGTACCGGCCTTCGCGAGGCCGCCCCTGCCGATGGACTTCGATGGCTACCCGCTGGCGCCCGCGGCGGACGGCGCGCGGCTTGTCGTGTTCGCCGGCCTGCCAGGCAGCGGCAAGAGCACGCTGGCTGATGCGGCCGGGCGGAGGCTCGGCGTCCCGGTGTTCGCGTGCGACTGGCTACTCGGCTCGCTCACGTCGTTCGGCGGCTATCACCTCGACCGCCAGCTGGGCATCGCCGGAGAGATGCTGACCACCCTGGCTGTCCGCCAGCTCAGCCTCGGCCAGTCCGCGATCCTGGACTGGCCCGCCGAAGAACCGGAGCTGCGTACCCGCCTGCGTAGCCTGGCTCGCGCGACCGGTGCGGATTTCAACGTCGTCCTGTGCGTCTGCTCGGATCGCGACGTGCACCGAACCCGGCTGGAAGGCAGGACTCGTGACATTCCCGGCTGGCATCAGGGCGGTAACTGGGCCAATGTCGAACGCCGACTTGCCGCGTTCCCGCCGTGGCAGGACGACCACATCCTGACGGTCGACACGGTGCAGTCATTGGAGGCGTGCCTGGCCGCAGTTCTCGGCTACCTGGGCGGCACGACCGCGCCCGCGTGACCCGCGCGGCGCGCAGCATCCCGGCCGAGAGATCCAGGCCGATCGCCGTGCGGCAGAGCTGCTGCGGCACGAGCGTCCGGAGGTCGAATCCGTTGCCGCAGCCGACATCGGCCACGACCTCCGTGCCGGTCCAGGGAAAGACGGAGGTACGGGGATGCGGCCCCGTCATGTGATCGGCATAGGACCAGATCGCCATTCGCGACTTCAGGTGGCGGTCGTCGGCATAGGCGGACTGTGTCAGGAATCGTCGGCCAGTGACCGGATCGTCATCGTTCACGACACCAGCCAACCACCGGCCGATGGTCGCTGACGCACTGGTACTCCGATAACAGATGGATGGTCCCGCGCCTGCGCTACCGCGATCGTGGGTGGCCGCTTACCCGCAGCCGCCCGCGGGTCATCCGCCACCGATGGCTGAGTTAGCGCGCCTTCTCCCAGACCGAAATGTGCGACCGGCTCGAGGCCGTGAAGGGCTCGCGCTGCCAGTTGCTCCACCTCTCGCGGAGCCGCATCCCGGCAAGCCGCGCCATCAGGTCAAGTTCGGCCGGCCAGACGTAGCGGTGCGGCGTGGCGAACGTCTCCAGCTGGCCGTCGATGACCCAGTAGTGGCGGGACACCGCGATCTGCGCGGCGAGGTCGTACTCCTCGAAGGCGACGTGCGCTGGCGTCACGCCGATCGGGTGCACGGTCTCGCCGGGCGGCAGGCGCTGCAGCCCGGGAATGTAGTTCTCGATGACGAAGCAGCCGCCAGGGCGCAGTTGCGCCGCGACTGTCGCGAAACAGGTGACCTGCTCGTCCTGGCTGGTCAGGTTGGTGATCGTGTTGCGGACCAAGTAGGCCAGGTCGAAGTCCTCGCCCACCGTGGTCGTGGCGAAGTCGCCTATCGTTACCGCGACATCGTCGGCGTCCGGCTGGGTCCGCAGGCGCGCGACCATAGCGGGGGACAGCTCGATGCCGCGCACGCGGATGCCGGCCCGGCTGAGCGGCAGGGCAATCCGGCCGGTGCCGATGCCGAGTTCGAGGGCACTGCCGCCAGGCGCCAGAGCCGCGAGGAAGCTGACAGCAGGGTCCACCATTGACGGCTCGAAGAGCTCGGGCCAGTACGCCTCGTACCTCTCGGCGATCCGTTCATCGAAGAAGATGTCAGGCACGCACAACACGCTGGCACCAGCGCGCGCCACGCGCCACCGGTTATCGCGCGGCCTTGGCCTGCGCGATCGGCTGGCAGTCGATACGCTGCGGCCATGCTGTCTGGAGCGGCCTTCGTTGGCTTTATTCCCGCACGCGACGCCGGGGCGGCCCGTGCCTTCTATGAAGGTGTGCTCGGCCTCCGCGTCGTGGAAAGCTCTCCCTTCGCGCTGATTCTCGATCTGCAGGGAACGACGCTCCGCGTCACCTCGGCCGGTGACTTCATCCCGCAGCCGTTCACCGTCGCGGGCTGGCACGTGCAGGATGTGGCAGCAGAAGTGCGCGCGCTTCAGGCCAAGGGCGTGGAGTTCGCCCGGTATGACGGAATGGAGCAGGACGAGCTCGGCATCTGGACGGCGCCGAGCGGGGACCGGGTCGCCTGGTTCCGTGATCCCGACGGGAACACGCTCTCGCTGACCACGCTCGCCTGACTGGCCACCCTCAGCTGGCCACGCCTGGCTGGCTACGCTGGCCCGATTCCGGCACCTTAGTCAGCAGTTTGCGGGCCGCCCTGCGCTGACCATTCCGCGGCCTGCTCGTCCTAGCTGGTGACCGGCACGGCTTCGGGCTCGCGGGTGGCCGGCCGAAGCTGGCTGCGATACCAGGCGATCTTCTCCCGCAGATGCTGATGCTGGGCCTGCAGCAACGCGATTCGTTCTTGCACCCCGCCGTCATGCTCGATCAGCAGGCTCAGTCGCTCGGCCATGGTCAGCTCACCGCACCTGCTGAGCGCGGCATACCTGCGCATCTGCGCGATCGGCATGCCGGTGTCTCGCAGGCAGCGCAGCACACCGAGCCACTCCAGGTCGTCGTCACGGAACCTGCGATGCCCGCTCGGATCCCGCTCGATGTCATCGAGCAGGCCGATGCGCTCGTAGTAACGCAGCGTGTCGAGGCTGAAGCCAGATCGTTCGGCTGCTTGCCCAGGGGAGAACGTGCTGGTCATGTGGGCCAGCATGACACCTGGAGTGCACTCCAGGTCAAGAACTTTCCAGCCGCGCTGGGCGGTCGCCGCGAGTTCGCGCCGACCGCCCTGCTGAGGTGGCGGGGCGCTCTGCTCAGCGGTCGAGCAGCCGCGCGATCTCGGCCATGTCGGCGCCGGGCAGTGGCCCGAGGCGGAGCGCCGCGGCGTTCTCCTCCGCCTGGCGGACGGTCCGGATGCCGGGGATGGGAACCGTCTGCGGACTGCAGGCCAGCAGCCAGCCCAGCGCTCCCTGAGCGAGCGTGCGGCCGTCCTTCGTGAGGACAGCGCGGATCGCGTCCATCCGGGTCAGCCACTCCGGTGCTGGCCGGCCGCCGGCGAAGTAAGACACCCATGGCTGCGTGGCGCGAACGTCGTCGGCAGGTACCGCGGACGCCGCGCCGTACTTGCCGCTGAGCAAGCCCATGGCCAGGGGACCGCGGTTGACGCTGGCCAGGTTCGCCCGCTCGCAGACGGCGAGCATCTCCGGCCTGTCGGCGAGCACGTTCAGCTCGTGCTGGATTGCGGCGCAGCCGGTGCCTCGGGCGAACGCGGCCGCCGCCTGCGTGTCGTCGGTACTCCACCCGTAAGCCCGGATGAGCCCGTCGGCGACGAGCTCGTCCAGCGTCCCCGCGGCCTCCACCGCGGCCGCCGCCGGAAGATCGCCTACGTGCAGCTGGTACAGGTCGATCCAGTCGGTGCCTAGCCGCTGCAGCGATGCCTCGCATGCTTTCCGGATATAGGCGGGCGAGGCATCCAGCCCGGTGGCCTGTCGCCTGCTGATGTCAAACGTGTAGCCAAACTTGGTCGCGATGACGGCCTCGTCGCGGTGCCCGGCCAGCGCCTTGCCCAGCACCAGCTCGCTGTGGCCAGCGCCGTAGACATCCGCCGTGTCAAAGAATGTGACCCCAAGATCCATGGCCCGCCGGAGCGCTGCGATGGACTCGTCGTCGTCCACAGCACCCCAGCCGCTCGGCTTGCCGTCGATCGTGAACGGGCCGCCGATTGCCCAGCAGCCGAACCCGATCGCGCTGACCTCGATGCCGCTCCGTCCCAGTACCCGGTGCATTTTCGTTCCCTTCCGCTTGCCGCCTTGGGTCCACACTCGGGCCTGGAGCGCGCTCCAGGTCAAATCGGTGGTGGCGATAGCCGGCGCATCGAGGCTCGGTTTCGCGCCGCAGTGAATACGGAAGTAAACCGTCCGGATTAGCCTCTACGGTCGCCTCATGACTGCTACCGAAACTGACACCCCCTGGGAACCACCACTGGCAGGTACCGAGCTCGAGCACCTGACCGGCGCTCTCGAGCGGATGCGGGCGACCTTCCGGTTCAAGGCTGACGATCTGGACTCGGCTGGCCTGCAGACGCGGATCGGGTCATCGACGCTGACGCTGGGCGGCCTGCTCAAGCATCTGGCGGCGTGCGAGGACTACATGTTCGCCACCAAGCTGGCGGGTAATCCGGTGGGCCCACCGTGGGACGCCGCCGGCGGGGATGGCAGCAATGACTGGGAGTTCGAATCCGCTGCCAATGACACGCCCGGGCAGCTGTATGCGCTCTGGGACGGCGCCGTCGAGCGATCGCGCGCCAGACTTGCCGCTGCGCTGGAGAACGGCGGGCTTGACCAGCCCGTCCACGCTGCGAGCGACGGCACCCACTGGAGCCTGCGCCGGCTCCTCTGCGACTTCATCGAGGAGTACGGCCGCCACACTGGCCACGCCGACCTGCTGCGCGAGGTCGTCGACGGCCGGGTCGGTGAAGACCCGCCGCCCGGGTGGCACCCCGTCCGGTGACGAGGTCGGCCCGGGTGGTGGCTCAGCAAGTCAGCCGCTGCCCGGGTCCACCTCGACCACCTCGCCGTCAGCCAGCGTGAAGATCTTGTCGCAAGCCGGGCATCTCATCAGCAATCGCTCACCGTGGCGCGGAACGGCGACGGCCTTGAGCCGGGTCCCGTCATCAGGGCAAACGGCGAAGTTCACAACTGCAGCATAAGAATCACGCGCGCCTCCTGGCCAGCCTGCCTGGCAGGGCGCGGGCAGGCAGCGAGGCCCGGCATGACTCCGCGCCGGCGCGGGCAAATGCTGGCAGAGATCTCCGACTGCCAGGAGACTGACCTGACCACGCCCGCCGATGCTGCTGCGCAGCCTGCCTACCTGCGGCTGCTTGCGCTCGGGGCCCTGCTCGGCGTGCCGATCTCGGCCGCTGCCTGGGGCTTTCTCGCGCTCGTCGCCAGGCTCCAGCACTGGCTGTATGCGAGCCTGCCCGCGGCGCTTGGCTTCCGCGGCGCCCCTGTCTGGTGGCCGCTCCCGCTGCTCGGCATCGGCGGCCTGCTCGTCGCCGTTGCCATCCTGTACCTGCCGGGGACCGGCGGGCACGAGCCGGCCGACGGTCTCCAGGCCGGCGGCCCGGCGAAGGGCCGCGAGATTCCAGGCATCGTGCTGGCGGCGCTGGTGTCACTCGGCGTCGCCGCCGTGGTCGGCCCGGAGGCTCCGCTCATCGCGCTGGGCGGCGCACTGAGCGTCCTCGCCGTGAGCCGGACGCCGGCCGGCTCGGAGCCGCGGACGCGATCCCTGGTCGGGGCGATTGGCAGCTTCGCCGCGATCTCTACGCTGCTCGGCTCGCCCGTCGTGGGCGCGTTCCTGCTGATGGAGATGGCGAGCCTCAGCGGCACCGCGCTGGAACTGATGCTGCTGCCTGGCCTGCTGGCGGCTGGGCTGGGCGCGCTCATCTTCACGGGTCTTGGCGAGTGGAGCGGCCTTGGCACCTTCTCGCTGTCGATCGGCGGCCTGCCCCACGTCGCGCGGGCGAACATAGCCGAGCTTGGGTGGGCTGTCGTCGTCGGCCTCGCCGCGGCCCTCGCGAGCGTGGCAATCCGCCGCGGCGCGCTGCTGCTGCGCGAAACCGTCCGCCGGCAGCCACTGCTCTGGACCCCGGTCATCGGACTCGTCGTCGCGGGCCTGGCGATCGCGTTCGCAGAGGGCACGGGCAAGGGCGCGAACAAAGTGCTGTTCTCCGGCCAGACCGCGCTCGGGCCACTGGTCACGCACGCGGCTGGCTATACCGCGGCCGCCCTGGTGCTGCTGCTCGCCTGCAAGGCGATTGCCTACAGCGTGTCGCTGAGCGCCTTCCGGGGTGGCCCGATATTCCCGGCGATCTTTGTCGGCGCGGTGGGGGGCGCCGCGCTCTCCCACCTGCCCGGCCTGCCGCTGGTGCCAGCGGTTGCGATGGGCATCGCGGCCATGATCGCCGGCATGCTCCGGCTGCCGATGACTGCCGTGCTGCTGGCCGCCTTGCTGCTCGTGTCCGATGCTGCCGCGATCACTCCGCTGGCCATCGTTGCCGTCGTCACTTCCTACCTGGCTGTCAACTGGCTGGATCCCGTCACTCCGGCCGGCCAGGCGGCGTCCGGAGACGGCCACGCTGGCGCGGCAACCGCGCGCCGGGATCGCGCCACTGACGAAACCTGACGCTGCGGACGGCGCTGGCTGACCAGCAGAATGCGGAGCCACCGGGACAGACGCGTTACGTTAAGGGCAGACCGGGACATCCATCTGGGCGCGCTGCTTGGCGGAAGGCGGAGGTTGTCGATGGCGGAGGAACCAAGTCCTGCATCGAGCGGTGGCCAGGCCGCAGAGCCGATGGCGCGCTTGCTGGCAGCGGGTGATCCGGGGCGACCGGCGCTGATCGTGCCCGACAGCGGCCAGGTAATCACGTACGCGCAGGCGGCAGACCAGGTCGAGACGCTCGCCGAGCGCTTCGCCGGTCTCGGGGTCGAGCGTGTTGACACGGTCGCGCTGTGCCTGCCGAACGGTCCAGACATCGTCCTGCTGCTGCTGGCGATCTGCGCGCTCGGCGCCGCGGCGGCCCCGCTCAACCCGGCGTACACCGAGTCGGAGTTCGGGTTCTACCTGGGCGACATCGTGCCCCGGCTGCTGCTTGTCCCGGCGGGCGGGGCAGCGGCCGCGACCGCCGCCGCCCGCGTGTCCGGAACGACCGTGATCGGCGTGCAGGCGGCCGCGGCCGGACCGCCAGACCTGATCGGCGCCGACGGGACCGCCGCCCCGCGGCGCTCCTTTGCGCCGGGCGGCTCGGACGACATCGCGCTCATCCTGCATACCAGCGGCACGACCAGCAGGCCGAAGCAGGTCCCGCTGCGGCAGCGCAACCTGATGGCCTCGGCCGCCACGATTGCCGCGCACTACCAGCTCGGGCCCGAGGATGTGTCGTTCTCGGTGATGCCGCTGTTCCACATCCACGGCCTGGTCGCCTCGACATTCGCTGCGCTGCGGGGCGGCGGCGCCGTCATCACGCCGCGCCGGTTCACCCCGCACCGGTTCTGGCCCCAGGCTCGCGAGCAGGGTGCGACCTGGCTGTCAGCCGGCCCGACGTTGCACCAGATGATTCTCGACCGGGTGGACGAGCCGGGACCGCCGACGACCCTGCGGTTCGTCCGCTCGTGCAGCTCGGCGCTGTCGCCCGCGGTGGCGAGCCGGGCCGAGCGCGAGTACGGGGTGCCGATCCTCCAGGCCTACGGGATGACCGAGGCCAGCCACCAGATGTCGTCGATCCCGCTGCCGCCGGCCGGGCGGCCAGCCGGGTCGGTGGGGATCCCGACCGGCACGCAGATCCGCATCGTCAACAAGACTGGCACGCTTCAGCCCGACGGCACGGCTGGTGAAGTCGTGATCCGCGGACCCGGCGTCATGTCGGGGTATGCGAACAACCCGGCGGCGACGGCCGAGGCGTTCTTCGGTGACTGGTTCCGCACCGGCGACCGCGGGGTGTTCCAGGACGGGTACCTGTTCCTCGAAGGCCGGATCAAGGAGATGATCATCCGTGGCGGCGAGAACATCTCCCCGGCCGAGATCGAGGAAGTGCTGCTCTCGCATCCCGCCGTTAGCGACGCGGTCTGCTTCGGCGTACCGGACGAGAAGTACGGCGAGCTTGTCGGTGCGGCCGTCACGGTGATCGCTGACGTCGAGGTTGCTGGGCTGATCGCGCACTGCCGGGAGCGGCTCGCGCCGTTCAAGGTGCCGGCCAGGATCGACCTGCTGGCTGAGATCCCGCGGACGGCGACCGGCAAGGTGCAGCGTCGCCGGGTCGGCGAGGTCGTGCTGGCTGAGCGGCCGGCCCCGTGAGGTTCGCCGTCGTCGGCGCGGGCGCTATCGGCGCCTATGTGGGCGCGGCGCTGGCACGCGGCGGTGCAGACGTGACGCTGATCGCCCGGGGCGCGCATCTGCGCGCGATGACCGAGAACGGCGTGACGGTCCTCTCGC
Source organism: Streptosporangiaceae bacterium (assembly GCA_036495585.1). GTDB lineage: Bacteria > Actinomycetota > Actinomycetes > Streptosporangiales > Streptosporangiaceae > JAJYUU01. Next base: position 5,282 of record DASXMP010000046.1, on the reverse strand, counting down.
CGCGCGGCGACTTCACCGCCCGGCCGCTGGCAACCGAGGACTGGACGGCACTGCGGGACGCTGACGTGGTGTTCGTTGCGCTCAAGGCCTACGCCCTGCCGGAGATCGCGCCGCGCCTCGGCGCGCTGCTCGCGCCCGAGGCGGCGGTGATCTGGGCGCAGAACGGCATCCCCTGGTGGTATTTCCAGTCCGCGCCGGAAGCTTCCGCCGCTGCCGGGCTGACCGGGCTGCAGAGCGTAGATCCGGGCGGGGTGATCGCGGCCTCGATCGAGCCCCGCCACAACGTCGGCTGCGTCGTGTACGCCGGCACCGAGATCGTCGAGCCGGGTGTCATCCGGCATGTCGAAGGCACGCGTTTCACCATCGGTGAGCCGGACGGTTCGGAGTCGCCGCGCTGCAAGGAGATTTCCGCCGCGTTCACGGCGGGCGGCCTGCGCGCGCCAGTCGAGCCGCGGCTGCGGGACCAGATCTGGCTCAAGCTCGTCGGCAACGTGGCGTTCAATCCCATCACCGCGCTGACCGGCGCGACACTCGGAGAACTCGGCTCGGTCGCCGAGATGCCCGCACTGCTGCGCACGATCTTCGCCGAGTGCGCGGAGGTGGCGGACCGGCTTGGCGTCACTTTCCCGGTGTCGCTGGACCGCCGGCTCGAGGCGGGTCTGGCCGTCGGCGACCACAAGACGTCAATGCTGCAGGACCTGGAGGCAGGCAAACGGCTGGAATTTGAGTGCATGACGGGTGCGATCGTCGAGCTGGCCGAGCACCTGAACGTGCCCGTTCCCTGCTCCGCTGCCGTGCATGCGTGCGTCAAGTTGCTCGACCACCTTCGGCAGGAAGCCAGCCGGTCGTAACTTCGCGCCGCCGGCGCGGTCCGGCCCGCCGGAGCGACGCCTGCCGGGCGGTGCTGGCGGGCCCTTGCTTGGCCGCAACCAATGATTTAGCGTCATGGTCGGGTGCGGAGCCTCAACGGCAAGGAGGCCGTCAGGTGGTCGCCAGGTCCCTTCTCATCGTCGGCGTTGGCAGCCTGCTCGTGGCTGGCACAACGCTCGCAAGTCCAGCACTGGCCGGCGTTGCCGCGGGCGCGGGCGCGCCGGGGGTTCCGCCGCCGGCCGTTCGCATCGCAGAGACGAACGCTACGTTCAATGCGATCGAGGCGAAGATCGCGGCCGGGACGCCCCTCCGGCTGCGTTTCCCGGATCCGACCGCGCAAGAAGACATCATCGACTACGGCGTCCACAACCTCTGGCAGCAGGGGATAGACGGCTCGGGCGTGACGGTGGCCTACGTCGTCACCAACCCCGACCCGGGGCTCGCCGCCTCCATGCAGACCTATGACACGGCGATGGACCTGCCGCCGGTCAATATCAGCGACATTGCGCTGCCGGCGCCAGCAGATCCGTCGGCGACTTGCCAGATCGAGTGCAGCACCGGCGAAGATCAGCTCGACGCTGAGGCGATCCACTCCATGGCGCCGTTTGCGAACATCCTGTTCGTGCACCCGCCAGTGCCGGAGACCATCGGCATGCAAGGCTGGCCCCAGGTCGCCCAGGCGATCGAGATGATCGCCGACCAGCACCTGGCCAACGTCATCACCGTCAGCCTCGGCGACGGCGAGAGCGACTTCCTCAATGACCCGACTAACCCGACGGCCAGCCAGCAGGCCGCTATCCGGTCGCTGGATCCGGCATTCATCGACGCGGCCGCCCATAACATCCCGGTCATGTTCGCCTCCGGTGACTGCGGACCGACCGACCCGCCGGTACTCGACGACACCGGCCAGTGCACGCCGGCCATCGGCGTGACCGCCGGCCATGTGGCCGACAACCCGTGGGTCACCGCGGTGGGCGGCACCATCCCGAACGCTGGCTTGGCCACGACGGCCGGGCGTACCGCCCCGGACGCGCTATGGACCGCGCGGAACAACAACTCCGATGCTGAAAGCGCGGGAGTCTCCACGGTCTACCCGAAGCCCTCCTGGCAGCGGGGGATCCCCGCGCTCAGCGGTGTCTCCGGCCGTGCTTTCCCCGACATCGCAATGGATGCGTCGGACGGCACCTCCCAGGCGTCGCCCACCTTCGCCGGAATCATGGCGCTGGCAACCCAGGTCAACCAGGGTGATCTCGGCATGGTGGACCCCGCTCTTGCTGCGATCGGGCCGCGGGGCACAGCAGCCGGCATCGTCGACGTGCCAGCCGGCTATACGAATAGTGCCTACGGAGTCACCGGCTTTGCGACCGGACCCGGCTACGACATCGCGTCGGGCTGGGGCACCATCTACGCGCCAGCATTCGTGCCCGCCCTGGTTGCGCAGATCCGCAGCCAGCACGGTCCCGACCAGCCGAGCCGGCAGGCACAGGACGCCCTGGACCAGCTGCAGGCCAACATCAGCGCGTCGGCTGGCAAGGTAGCCAGCGGTCAGACCGTCTCAATCACCGGGAACGGCTTCATCCCGGGACGGACGCCGAACGGCACCTCGATCGTGGATGGTTTCGGCGTGTTCCCGCCGCTGCCGGGCCAGTTCGGCGTGACCGGGCCGCCATTCGCCGACCCGACCTCGACGGTGCCGGGACAGACCTGGGACGACATCACGGTGACCGTCAGCGGGACCGGTCAGAACGGGGCGGTACAGCAGCCTGCGGTGACCGGCCCGGACGGCAACGGCACGGTGACCGTCGCCATTGATACGACCGGCATGCATGTCGGCACGTACACGGTGACGATCTCTGGCCTCTTGCTGACGCAGAGGATTTCGTTCCAGGTCAAGAATCCTCAGTTCGGCTAGCCGTTACAGCCGACGACCGTTTCGGGAACGCGCCGCATTGATACGCGGCGCGTTCCCCTAGGTCGGGGGCCCGGCACCCGGCAGATTCACGACAACGGAAGGCGGTACCGATGGTGTTGGACGTAGCGGAGAAGGCAGCTTCGCTGGGCGGCGATCTGGCCGACTTGCGGCACGCACTGCACCGCGAGCCGGAGGTGGGGCTGCACTTGCCCGGCACCCAGCAGCGTGTTCTCGGCGCGCTCAGCGGGCTTCCGCTGGAGATCACCACCGGCAGCGCCCTGACGTCGGTGACCGGCGTACTGCGCGGCGCCCGGCCCGGGCCGACGGTACTGCTGCGCGGAGACATGGACGCGCTGCAGATCGAGGAAAAGACCGGCGTGGAATACCGGGCCACGTCCGATGACGCGATGCACGCCTGCGGGCATGACCTGCACACTGCGATGCTCGTCGGCGCGGCACACCTGCTGGCGCAAGCTCGCGATGAGCTGGCTGGCAGCGTGATCTTCATGTTCCAGCCGGGTGAGGAAGCCTGCGACGGGGCTGGGCACATGATCGCCGAGGGCGTGCTCGACGCCGCAGGCAGCCGTCCCATCGCCGCGTATGCGCTGCACGTCATGTCCGCACGGTGGCCGCACGGCACCTTTCTCACCCGGCCGGGGCCGATGCTGGCGGCGTCCGATGCCCTAGGCGTCACCGTCCGCGGGGTCGGCGGTCATGGGTCTGCGCCGCACCTGGCCCGCGACCCGGTCATGGCCGCCTGCGAGATGGCGCTGGCGCTGCAGACGTACATGACGCGCGCCGTTGACCCGCTGGAGCCGGCGGTCCTCACCGTGGGCTCGTTCCATGCGGGCACGCGGCGCAATGTCATCCCCGAGACGGCGAGCTTCGATGCGACGGTCCGCACGTTCTCCCAGGAGGTCCGGGACCAGGTCGCCCGCGAGACGGTCCGGGTATGCGAGGGAATCGCGGCCGCGCATGGCCTGGAGGTGGATGCGGTGTACAGCCAGGAGTACCCGGTGACCGTCAACAACGAGGCGGAAGCCGCCTTCGCTGCCACGACAGCCGGAGCGTTGTTCGGCGACGAAGCTTTCACCCCGATGCCGAGGCCGGTGACCGGCGCGGAAGACTTCTCCCGGGTCCTCGCCGAGGTGCCGGGCGCGATGGTGTTCCTCGGGGCAGCGTCGCCTGGCGCTGACTACATGAGCGCGCCCTATAACCACTCCCAGTACGCCACGTTCGACGACGGGGTGCTGAGCGCAGGAGCCGCGCTGTACGCCGGGCTGGCCCTGCGACGCCTTGCCCAAGCTGCCACGACCACCACCGACGACGGCCAGGAGGCACCTGCCTGAGCGCGCGGCTGGTTGCCTGGTCTGCCGGTGATCAGGTTCGCTCGCCGGTCGAGTACCCGGCGAAGAAATGACGAGGTGGCCGCCGGCGTCCACGCGGGGCTTTGGCTAGTAGTTGCTGAACCCATAGTCCAGCAGGGTTTCCGCGTCGCTCGTGGCGGCGCTCCAGCTTGGGTCGTCCAGCACGACACCGATGACTTTCTCGCCGTTCTGCTCAGCTTCGAAGAGCAGGCAGTCCCCGGCGGCCTGCGTATCGCCCGTCTTGATGCCGACTGCGCCCGGGTAGTTGCCGATCAGCGGGTTGGTGGTCTTCCAGGTATAGGCCGGATGTTCGCCCTTCACCGAGGCGAGTTGATAGCGAGCCAGCGACACGATGGACGCGAAAAGCGGGAGCTGCATTGCGTCCCTGGCGAGCGTGACCAGGTCCTCGGCGTCCGAATACGTCGAGAACTCCGTCGGGTCTGGCAGTCCGCTCGGATCGGTGAAGTGCGTATTGGTCAGGCCAAGCTGAGCCGCAGTGGCGTTCATCTTGGCGAGGAATCCATCCATGCCAGGCCCGTAGGCCTGCGCCAGAGTGAACGCGGCGTCGCACCCGGAGGGGATCAACAGCGCGTACAGCAGGTCTTCCGCAGTCAGCTGTTGTCCGGGCTTCAGCCCAGCCGTGCTCGCGCCGAACTCCTTGTCGTAGGCGATGATGCCCTGCGGCACGGTAATCAGCTGGTTCAGGTTGCCGGACTCGATCACCACGTAGGCGGTCATAACCTTCGTGATGGAGCCCATGGGTACCTCGGTGGTAGAGCCCTGGCCCCAGATGTCCGTGCCGGTCGCGGCGTTCGCCACGTCCGCATAGGGGGCCTGGATGCCAGCAGGCCCGGAGACCGGTGCGGTTGCGGGGACCGTGGCACCCGAAGTCGCCGTCGACCGCACCGACGCGTGGGCGCCTGGAGCTGTTGCCACCAGCGCGACGACGACTAAGGCAGCGACGGGACCGCCACTGATCAGCAACCTGCGAGCGCGCACTGGTCCTCCTAGCGATGCTGAACGATATGGGCAGATCGTGCCACCTGGCTCCGGGATTGTAAATAGTTACTCTGTCTGAGTTGATCTCGTAACTTAATGACCCGACGTCCGTATGGTCGCAACGGATGACCTCG
>DASXMP010000045.1:0-48295 GCA_036495585.1 Streptosporangiaceae bacterium | reverse complement strand
ATCATCCTGACCGGCGGTGTCAACCGCCTCGACGGCAGCATCGAGGCCAGGGAGTTCCACCGGGTTCTGGCCGAGCGCGATGTGCCGGACAGCGCCATCCGGATCGAGGACAGGTCGGCGACTACTCAGCAGAACGTCGAGCGGCGGAGCGCATGGATGGCGCCTGGCGTTGAGATCCGTCAGCCAGCCGGCCGACGGCAAGGTCCAGTCAATGGGTGGGCATGCCCAGCGGTTCCGCGGCTAGCTCGGGCCCGATGCGCGAGTCGTCAGGCGGTCGGTATCGATGCGGCCGCGGCCGAAGGCGTCCATCGTCTTCCACCGGCCGGGCAGGTCGAGGATTTGCAGGTGGCCGAACTGCATCGGTAGCGCCGGGTCGACGATCAGGTTGTCGCCTTGCGGCTCGAGGCCAAGGCCGGCCCGCAGCAGCAGAAGCGGAGTCCCAGTCGACCAGGCCTGCGGGCTGCAGGCCGTGGGGTACTGCACCGGGTACCTGGTCGTGCTGCGCTCGTAGCCCCCGAATGCCTCGGGCAGCCTGCCCTCGAACACCTCGGCGGCCTCCATGATGCCAGCCACGATGCAGGCGGCTTCGTCCTTGAACCCGTAGCGCCGCAGGCCCCAGGCGATAAACGAGTTGTCGAACGGCCATACCGTGCCGACGTGGTAGCCGATCGGGTTGTACCGCGCCTCCCCCTCGGCGAGCGTCCGGACGCCCCAGCCAGAGAAGAGCTGCGGTCCGAGCAGATGCCGCGCGATGGATCCGGCTTTGCTCTCGTCGACGATGCCGCTCCACAGCAGGTGCCCGATGTTCGAGGTCAGGGAGTCCACCTGACGCCCGTCGGCGTCGAGCGCGACCGCGAAGTACTCGCCGTCCTCCACCCAGAAGTCGCGGTTGAACCTCCCCTTCAGGTCGGCCGCCTCCTTCTCCAGCCGCTCCGCGAATGCGGTGTCCTGCCACACGTGGCGTGCCAGCCGCGCACCGCGGATCTTGGCGTCGTAGGCGTAGCCCTGTAGCTCGCAGGTTGCGCGCGGAAATCCGGGCAGGTCGCCGTTGCGATAGGAGATGGAGTCCCAGGAGTCTTTCCAGCACTGGTTCTCCAGCCCGGTCTCCTCGTTACGCCGCTGGTAGGAGACGTAGCCGTTGCCCTGCAGGTCGGCATACTCGTCGATCCAGCTGAGCGCGGCCCGGGCTGCGCGTTCGAGATCACGGGCCAGCTTGGTGTCGCCGGTCCAGCGCTCGTATTCGTCGAGCAGCACGACGAACAGGGGGGTGGCGTCGGCGTTGCCGTAATACGGGGAGTGCGGCCGCTCCTCGAACGCCGTCATCTCGCCGTAGCGCATTTCGTGCAGGATGCGACCGGGATCCTCCTCCCGGAAGTCATCGATCCTGGTGCCCTGGCGCTCCGCCAGCGCGAGCAACGTGGTCGAGGCAAGCTCAGAGGTGAACGGCAGCGCCTGCAGGCTGGTGAAGATGCTGTCCCGGCCGAAGATCGTCATGAACCAGGGCAAGCCTGCCGCTGGCAATGCCCGGCCGGGCAGGGTCAGCGTGGAGAAGCGCAGCGCAGCCAGGTCCGTCATGCAGCGGTGGTAGATCCGCCCGACGGCCTCCCAGTCGCACTCCATGGTGGGCAGCTTCTGGAGCCATTTCTGGAGGCCGTGGGCCATGTCCTGGCGCACCCGGTGGCTGCCCTGCCCGCGGATTCCGGTCGGCCTGTCCTTGGCCTGCGCATGCGCGGGCTCTCGCGAGCCATCCGATGCGACGACGTCCAGATGTGTGCTCCACTCGCCGTGCGCCGGCACGGTGACGTTGTACGTGAGGCCGTGCTCATCGACACCGGCTGGCTCAGACGAGCTGATCCAGGTCTCGCGGGTATAAGTTTCCCGCTCGTATCGCAGGACGAGACAGCCGTCGGCGAGCTCGCTTCCGTACCGTCCCTTTTTCTTCAGGGCGTCCTTGACCTCGAACAGGTCGGCGAAGTCGCTGCCCGCTTCGACCCTGATCGCGAGGTCAACCGGCGAGCTTTCGTGATTGAACACGCGCAGCTGCTCCCGGAAGCCGTCCGCCACCTCTCGCTCGCGGATGATCGTCAGTTTGGCGTCGACGTAGACGGTCCCGCTGCCGGGCACCAGGAAGAACCGGGTCTGGAAGTACTGCAGGTCGTCAGTCGACAGCGCGGTCAGCCGCTGGCCGTTGACGGTCAGCACCCACTGCGACAGGAACCGGGTATCGAACGAGAACAGCCCGGTAGGGTCGGTGCGCGATGCCTCGATGTCACCCCGGTCGTCACTGACGACAAAGGTGTTGCCTTCGAGGATCTGGACGAGCTGGTCGCTCACTTCGGCCTCCGCTGAGCCATCACTGTCTGCGAGGTGATCGGCGCGACCCGCCCGGTCGAGCCGGGGGGTCCGGGCAGGCACCGCTGGAACATCATCAGCGCGGCCATGCTGCCTGCACAGCTCAGCACGCCGCGCAGCAGGGCGGCCTGGGCATTCATCCGGCCCGTGACAATGGCCTCGAAGATCGGGCGGTCGACCTGGATGACGGCGTCAGCGGCATCGGTCTGGCGGGTCACGGCGACATCGCCGTCGCGGACCGCGACGTACCAGTGCTGCACCTGGCTGTCATCGTCTACGTCGAACCGCAGCGTGGCCGAGTCGCCCTCGAAAGTGGCCAGATGGCCAGGAGCGGCAAACTCAGCGAAGAACTGGCTGATCGGATCCGCCGCCATCGTCGGCGACCCAGCGCGGCCTGTCGGCATAGCCGTTTATTTGATCAACGTCGCGCTGCGCCAAACGAAACCCCGGATAGCTTTGCCGGGCAGGTGCGCCATCCAGGCCTGGAGTTTGCCGGGCCGGTCGAGTCTGACGAGCTACGACGAGAGCACGCGCGCGAAGCGGTCCTCGGGCTTGCGGATGACATAGCAGAGTTCGTCGTAGCCCGTTGCCAGGCGCCCGCGGGACAGCCAGGCGACGAGGTTGCGGGCCGCGACCAGGCCAGCCGGCCCGCCCGAGTCGGTCAGGCCGTTCCGGAACTCGCGATGCGCGACCGACAGGCCGTGCCTGGTCAGGAAGGCCTGGATGCCACGGGCGGACGCGATCGGCTCGTAGATAGCCGGGAACGGGCCCGCCTCGCCCGGCCGTATCTCCCGCCACGCGAAGTTGCGCAGAAACGCCGGCGCCCTGCGGTCCAGGAAGCCGGCCGCCGTTTCCCGGTCCGCTGTCCGCAGGAAGAGCAGCCCGCCCGGCCGCAATGCCCCGACGAGACGACTCAGCACCATATCGGCATTGCTGATCCGATCCAGCAGCATCGAGCACTGCACGATGTCGAACGACCGCGGCGTTATCGGCACCGTCCGCAGTTCGCCGAGCACTGCGGAGTCCAGCTCGGGTCGGCCAGCCAGGGCAGAGCGGGTCGCCGGGCCGTCCTCCTCAACCTGCGACACCGCTACGTCGTGGTCGGCCGCGAGCGCAGCGAGGTCGAGCTCGGGGCCAGCGGTCGCGCAGCCGGCCTGCAGGACCGTCACGGTCCTGTCGGCGTGCTGTGCCAGGTAGTCGAGCGCGAACCGGGTGAAGACGTCCGGTGCCGTGCGGCCGCCCGGCGCGGAGGGCGGGAACAGGCCGAGTTCGTCTGGCTCGCCGTGCTCTGGATCGCCCAGGATGGGCTGATCCAGCGGCAGCGCGTCGGCCGGACCCGTACTGGTGACCTCGGCGCCATCCTGCGTATCAGGCATTTCTCCCTCAGGCAGGCCAGGAGCCGGTGCCTGCGGGGCTGCGTTCGCAACGTCCCCGCGCGCGGCGGCCGCGTACCTGTGCCTGCCGCGCTGAGCCGTTCCCAAGCGAAGCTTCAGCCGTCCCTCGCCACTCACCATGGCTCCATAGAGTAACGCTCTGGACACTTTCAGTGAGCCGGTATCCCTTGCCAGCCCCCTGCGTGTCGATCGACGGGCCAACTGCACGCGTGCAGTGGACGCCTGAAGCGGGCGGGCGGTGTCGCCGAACGCGCGGCTCCGGCCCAAGTCGCAGCCGCGCTGGCCGTAGAATGGGCTAGTAACCCGCCGCCGCGTTCGCTGGCGATCTGGCTTGCCCGGTACTGACCCGGCGCGCTCGCCGCGGGCCTTTCGTGCTGCCTTGAGTAAGGACGCAATGAGCCTCTCCGGACTCCTCCCGGTCGTCGCTGACGACGACGACGTGCGGCAGGCACTTGAGCATGCCCGGCAACTGCCCGCCTTTGGCGGGGACCTGATCGCGCCTCCCGCACTGCGACCGGTTCTCGTCGCCAGCCTCGCCCGCGCCGCCCCCCCGGCGCCCGACCTTGTCCTCGCCGTCACCGCGACCGCCAGGGAGGCCGAGGAACTCGCTGCGGCCGTCGGCTCGCTGCTCGGGCCCGACAACGTCGGCTACTTCCCGGCCTGGGAAACCCTGCCGCATGAGCGGCTGTCGCCTCGCTCTGACACCTCCGGCCAGCGCCTCGCGGTGCTGCGCCGGCTCCGCCACCCGGACGACTCCGACCCCCGGTCCGGCCCGCTGCAAGTCGTCGCCACTCCGGTCCGCAGCCTGCTCCAGCCGATGGTGGCAGGTCTTGGCGACCTCACCCCGGTCAAGCTGGTAGCCGGCCAGGACGCCAGCCTGGAAGACACCGTCACCCAGCTCGTCGACATCGGCTACGCCCGGGTCGAACTAGTGGAGCGCCGCGGCGAGCTGGCGGTCCGCGGCGGGCTGCTCGACGTGTTCCCGCCGACCGAGGAGCACCCGCTGCGCGTGGAGTTCTGGGGCGACGAGGTCGAGGAGATCCGCTACTTCCGCGCCGCCGATCAGCGGAGCCTGTCGGCGGCCGAGGAGGGCTTGTGGGCGCCGCCCTGCCGCGAGCTGCTGCTCACGCCGGGCGTGCGCGACCGGGCGCGGCAGCTGGCCCGGGAATGGCCAGGGCTGCAGGACATTCTCGGCAAGATGGCGGAGGGCATCACGGTCGAGGGCATGGAGGCCCTCGCCCCGGCCCTGACCGACCACATGGAACTCCTGCTGGACTACCTGCCGCGTGGCGCCAAGGTTGTCGCCTGTGATCCCGAGCGGATCCGGGCCCGCGCCGCCGACCTGGTTGCCACCAGCCAGGAATTCCTGCAGGCGTCCTGGGTCGCCGCCGCCGCTGGTGGCGAGGTGCCGATCGACCTGGCCGAGGCCGCGATCCGGCCCATCGCCGAAGCCCGCGGCCTCGCGGCCAGCATGGAGCTGCCGTGGTGGACGATCACCCCGTTCGCCGCGACCGGTCCAGGGGCGGAGCCGGCGTTCACCGGCGGCCGCGAGCCGGAGGACGGCGGCGACAGCGGATCGGTGACGTTCCCTATCAATGCTCAGCCGGCCCCTGGCTACCGAGGCGAGACGAGCCGGGCGCTCTCCGATGTCCGCGGGTGGCTCGCCGACTCCTGGCGCGTGGTGCTCGTCACCGAGGGCCCGGGCCCGGCTCGCCGGCTGGCTGAGCTGCTGCGCGGCGAGGGACTCGGCGCGCGCGACGGCGACCTGTCCGGCGCGCCGGAAGCAGGGCTCGCCCACGTGGCAACCGGGTTGCTGGAGTCCGGGTTCGTCTGGCCGGCGCTGCGGCTGGTCGTGCTGTCCGAGGCCGATCTGGCTGGCACGCGGCCCGGCACCAGGCAGTCGCACCGCATGCCGAGCCGCCGCCGGGGCGGGATCGACCCGCTGCAGCTCACCCCTGGCGACTACATCGTGCACGAGCAGCACGGCGTCGGCCGGTACCTGGAGATGACCAGCCGGACCGTGCAGGGCGCCACCAGGGACTACCTGGTGATCGAGTACGCGCCGAGCAAGCGCGGCCAGCCGGGCGACCGGCTGTACCTGCCGACCGACCAGCTGGACGAGGTGACCAGGTACACCGGCGGCGAGGCCCCGGCCCTGCACCGGCTCGGCGGCGCGGACTGGGCCAAGGCCAAGGGCCGCGCCCGCAAGGCCGTCCGCGACATCGCGGCCGGGCTGATCCGCCTGTACCAGGCCAGGATGGCGTCGCCGGGGCACCCGTTCGGCGCGGACACCCCGTGGCAACGGGAACTGGAGGACGCCTTCCCCTATGTGGAGACCCCGGACCAGCTCGCGGCGGTCGACGAGGTTAAGTCCGATATGGAGCGCGGCGTGCCGATGGACCGGCTGATCTGCGGCGACGTCGGCTACGGCAAGACCGAGATCGCGGTGCGCGCCGCCTTCAAGGCGGTCCAGGACGGCATGCAGGTGGCCGTGCTGGTGCCGACCACGCTGCTGGCGTCGCAGCACTTCGCCACGTTCAGCGAGAGGTACGCGCCGTTCCCCGTGACGGTGCGGCCGCTCTCGCGGTTCCAGTCCGACGCTGAGGTGGCGCAGACGCTGGAGGGCCTGGCCTCGGGCAAGGTGGACCTGGTGATCGGCACGCACCGGCTGCTGTACCCGGAGGTCCGGTTCGCCCGGCTCGGCCTGCTGATCATCGACGAGGAGCAGCGGTTCGGGGTCGAGCACAAGGAGTACCTCAAGCAGCTGCGGACTGAGGTGGACGTGCTGGCCATGTCCGCCACCCCGATCCCGCGGACCCTGGAGATGGGCATCTCCGGGATCCGGGAGATGTCCACGATTCTGACCCCGCCGGAAGAGCGGCACCCGGTGCTGACCTCGGTCGCCCCCTATGAGGAGAGGCAGATCGCCGCCGCCATCCGGCGCGAGCTGCTGCGCGACGGCCAGGTCTTCTTCGTGCACAACCGGGTGTCCTCGATCAACAAGGTGGCGGCCCGGCTGGCTGAGCTGGTGCCGGAGGCCCGGTTCGGGGTCGGGCACGGGCAGATGAACGAGCACACGCTGGAGAAGGTGATGTCCGGATTCGTGGAGCGCGAGTTCGACGTGCTCGTGTCCACCACGATCGTCGAATCCGGGCTGGACATCCCGAATGCCAACACGCTGATCGTGGACCGCGCGGATGCCTACGGCCTGCCCGACCTGCACCAGCTGCGCGGGCGGGTCGGCCGGGGCCGGGAGCGCGGATACGCCTACTTCCTGTACCCGCCGGAGAAGCCGCTGACCGAGACCGCGCACGAACGGCTCGCGACCCTGCAGCAGCACACCGGGATCGGAGCGGGCCTGCACATCGCGATGAAGGACCTGGAGATCCGGGGCGCCGGGAACCTGCTCGGCGGCGAGCAGTCCGGGCACATCGCGGCTGTCGGATTCGACCTGTACGTGAAGATGATCGGCGAGGCGGTCCGGGAAATGCGGGGCGAGGGCCCGGCCGAGCGCGCCGAGGTCCGGGTCGAGCTGCCGGTCGACGCGCACATCCCGCACGACTACGTGACGGGCGAGCGGCTGCGGCTGGAGGCCTACACGCGGATCGCCTCGATCGAGTCGTCCGCCGACATCGATGCTGTCAGGGACGAGCTGGCCGACCGATTCGGGCCGGTGCCTGGCCAGGTGGAGAACCTGCTGTCGGTGGCCCGGCTGCGGTCGGTGGCGCGGGAGGCCGGGCTGACCGACATCGGACTGCAGGGCGGCAACATTCGCTTCTCCCCGGTGAAGCTGCCCGAATCTCGGCAGGTCAGGGTGCAGCGGCTATACCCGGGCACAGTGCTCAAGCCGACCGTCGCTAGCATGCTCGTGCCGGTGCCGAAGGCTGGCCGATCGGGCTCGGGCGGGCGCGCTGGGCCGGGGCAGACAATCACCCTGGGCGCGCCGCCGCTGCGGGACCGTGAGCTGCTCGCATGGTGCGAGGAGCTCATCTCCTCGGTGCTCGAAGGCCTGTCACCGGAGGGCGCGGCTGCGGGTAGTCTCTCCGCGTCGGCGGGTAACGACGGACCGGGCCCGGCCTGAAAGGAACGACAGGGTGAGGAAGAAGATCAGGGCCCGTAGCGCGATGCAGCTTGCCGCGGCGGTCGTTGTGGCCGGACTGGCGTTGTCCGCCTGCAGCACGACCAAGCTGGGCGCGGCCGCGATTGCCGGCAACAACCGGATCACCACCGGCAACCTGACCGCGCAGGTGGCCAACCTCAACGCCGCCTACAAGACCGACCAGGCCAAGGGCGTCAAGCCGCAGCGGCCCACCGGCCAGGAGTCGCAGCAGGTCCTCACCTGGCTGCTAACCTTCAGGATCTACGACAAGCTGGCTGCCCAGCGCGGCATCAGCGTGACCAATGCGCAGGCGCAGCGGCAGCTCGACATGCTGGCCTCGCAGGCCAAGCAGAACAAGGTCAACCTGGCTGAGTTCGTTTCGGCTGGCGGCGCGCTGCCGCCCGACTTGGTGCCCCAGCTCGGCCAGTACTTCGCGATTCTCTCGGTACTGGAGGGGCAGCTTGACGGGGGCAAGGCGCCGACCACCCAGAGCGGGCAGGCGGGCCTGGAGAATCAGGTCACGCACGCCCAGTGCCTCGCTGCCAAGAGCCTGAGCGTGCAGGTGAATCCGCAGTACGGCGAATTCGATTACAAGACCTACTCGGTCGTCCCGGCGCCGTCGACGCTGGCGGCCGACCCGTCGCCGTCCGCGTCCGCCTCGCCCGCCGTGGTACACCCGCCCTGCTGATGCCTCCCCTGGGCTCGCGGCTGCTCGACCTGGTCGAGGTGATGGATCAGCTGCGCACCGGCTGCCCCTGGGACGCTCGCCAGACACACGAGACTCTCACCCCGTTCCTGCTCGAGGAGACCTACGAAGCGGTCGACGCCCTGGTCTCCGGCGACCCGGCCGCCGTTCGGGAGGAGCTGGGCGACGTCCTCCTCCAGGTGGTCTTCAACGCGCGGGTGGCGCAGGAGCGCACCGACGGCACCGGGTACGACATCGATGACGTGGCCGACGGCATCATCGCGAAGCTGACCAGGCGTCATCCGCACGTCTTCGGTGACGTGGCGGTGTCCGGCCCGGACGAGGTCAAGCAGAACTGGGACGCCATCAAGGCAAGGGAACGAGCCGAGAAGGGCAACGGCGGCCCGGTCTCCGCGCTGGATGGCGTGCCCATGCATCAGCCCGCCCTCTCCCTCGCAGCCCAGCTATTGCGCCGGGCGGACCGGGCCGGAGCGCCGCCCGCACTCGCCGCCGATTCGGCGCTCGCGGAGTCTGGAGAGGTCAGCGATCTGGGGCGGCAGCTGTTCGAATTGGTCGCGGAGGCCCAGGAAGCCGGCCTTGATCCCGAGCTGGAACTGCGCGCCGCGGCCCGCGCCTACGCCAGTCACGTCCGCGTCTGGGAAGCCAGTCACCCGCAAGAGACCTGAGCGGCAAGTCGCCGCGGCCTCGCCACTTCTAACGCGGCCGGAGCGGGTTGAGCACCGCTATCCCGCGCCGCCGGGCGATGGCGTCGAGGCGCTCGTCGAAGGTAGCGATCGCTGCCTTGCCCTCCTGCTCGGCAGCCAGCAGCACGCAGCAGTCTGGCAGTTTCAAACTGGTCTCCGCGCGAAGCAGCGCGAGACGTGCCGGCGCGTCCTCGTTGAGTGGCACTGTCACCACGTTCAGTTGCGCGACCGCGGCCATGGCAAGGTCAAGGCGGCCGGTACGAGCCGGTGCAACGAGCACTTCAGCCGTGGTGATCGGGCTTGCCAGTAACTGCTCGTCGGCGATCGAGGCCAGCAGCTCGCCCGCGCGATCATGGAGCACATCTTGAGAATCAAAGTGTGCGATCAGGATGCAGGCATCGAGGACGATCACTCCGGCCAGTCCTCGCGCAGTTCGGCGAGATAGCCTTCGCCGTAGGCGCCGGTCAGCACACCGCTTGTCCGGGACACCGCATCACGCACTGCCGTGACCTGAGATTCCCGCTGGCCTAGCACCGCACGATGGCCTTCCTCCACGAGGTGCAGCAACAGCCGAGTCCGATTGCCTCGGTCAGCTGGCCACCGCTGGGCGGCATCATCCAGCACGGTGGCCACAAAGTCGGTCTCGGTAATCATGTGGCGTCGCCGCCTCGTTGGCATGCTGGTAAGTGTAGCACTCTACGGCAGGTGTAGCACCTGTTCTATTGCCTCGGACAAATCTCGCATCGTGACCGGCGAGGGCGCTGTCGGCGTGCCCGATGCGCCGGGCGGACTTTCCTCTACTAGGCTCCCAAGTGACTCTTTAGCACTCACGCAACTCGCGCAGGAGCGTTCACCGTGGCCTCGATCGAAGGCATATTCGCCAGGCAGATCCTCGACTCCCGTGGTAACCCGACCGTGGAAGTTGAGGTAGTTCTCGATGACGGCAGCCTTGGCCGGGCCGCCGTCCCGAGCGGGGCGTCGACCGGCGTTTTCGAGGCAGTGGAACTGCGCGACGGCGGCGAGGAGTACGGCGGCAAGGGCGTTAGCAAGGCCGTCCAGGGTGTGATCGACGAGATCCAGCCCGAACTGCTCGGCTACGACGCCGACGATCAGCGGCTCATCGACCAGGAGTTGATCGATCTCGACCGGACGCCGGACAAGTCGCGGCTCGGCGCCAACGCGATCGTCGGGGTCAGCCTCGCCGTGGCCAGGGCGGCCGCCGAGTCGTCCGGCCTGCCGCTCTTCCGCTACCTGGGCGGGCCGAACGCTCACGTCTTGCCGGTGCCGTGCATGAACATCCTGAACGGCGGCGCGCACGCTGACACCAATGTCGACATTCAGGAATTCATGATCGCCCCGGTCGGCGCGCCGACCTTCACCGAAGCGGTCCGCTGGGGCGCCGAGACCTACCATGCGCTCAAGGCGGTACTGAAGCAGCACGGGCTCAACACGGGCGTCGGTGATGAGGGCGGCTTTGCCCCAGATCTGGAGCACAACCGGGCGGCCCTCGACCTGATCGTCGAGGCTATCGGCAAGGCCGGCTTCGAGCCGGGCCGGGACGTCGCGCTGGCCATCGACGCGGCCGCCAGCAACTTCCTGGACGGCGAGACGTACTCGTTCGAAGGCGGCAGCAAGACCGCGGGCGAAATGACCACCATCTACGCGCAGTGGCTGGACGCCTACCCGATCGTCTCGCTGGAGGACCCGCTCGGCGAGGAAGACTGGGCGGGCTGGCGCGAGCTGACCGCCGAGCTTGGCGGCCGAGTGCAGATCGTTGGCGACGACATTTTCGTCACCAACCCCGCACGAATCAGGCGCGGCATCAGCGAGAAAGTGGCGAACGCGCTGCTGGTGAAGGTGAACCAGATCGGCACGCTGACCGAGACGTTCAGCGCCGTAGACCTGGCCCACCGCAGCGGCTACACCACGATGATGAGTCACCGCTCCGGCGAGACCGAGGACACCACGATCGCTGACCTGGTCGTCGCCCTGAACTGCGGCCAGATCAAGACTGGCGCGCCGGCCCGGTCCGAGCGCGTGGCTAAGTACAACCAGCTGCTGCGGATCGAGGAGCTGCTGGACGATGCCGCCGCCTTCGCGGGCCGGTCGGCGTTCCCGCGATCGGCCGAGCAGCTCTCTGGCGGCCAGTGAGGTGCCGGATGCCGGGCCATCAGTGACAGGCTCGAGCGCTGGCCCGCGCCCGCGGTTCACCAGCCGGGTCGCGGTGCTGGCGGTCGTCCTGTGCGCCATCGCGCTAAGCCTGGCCTACCCGGTACGGGAGTACATCGCTGAACGGCGGCAGATCGACCAGCTCCAGGGGCAGAATGCGCAGATCGCTGGACAGGTGCAGCACCTCAAGGCAGAGCAGCGTGCGCTGTCGTCGCCTACCTATGTCGAGCAGCAGGCACGGGACAAGCTGCACATGTGCTTCCCGGACCAGACCTGCTACGTGGTGATTGAGCCGACGCCGAAGGCGACCACCGCCAGCCATAGCACGCAGTCTTCCGCCACGCCGTGGTACGGCCGGCTGTGGGGCTCGGTCCGGCAGGCCGACCGGCCGCCGGCCCGATGATTGCGGTGAATACACCAGTCGGCCCGGGGGCTGCCCCTCCGACAGCTGCACAGCTTGCCGTGGTTGCCCGACAGCTTGGGCGGCCCCCCCGCGGTGTCATGGCCGTGGCCCACACGTGTCCCTGCGGCCTCCCCGACGTCGTGCAGTCGGCACCACGCCTCGCCGACTCGACGCCGTTCCCGACCTTGTTTTACCTGACCTGCCCGCGCGCCGTGGCAGCCATGAGCCGCCTCGAATCCAGCGGCCTGATGCGGGAGATGACGGAGCGGCTGCGGGCCAGCCCGCGGCTGCGCGAGCGCTACCAGGCCGCCCATCGCGACTACCTGGCCAGACGAGCGGAAGCGGCAATGCAGGCCGGCCAGGAGCCGCTGCCGCCTACGATGCAGAGCGCGGGCGGCATGCCGGAGCGGGTGAAGTGCCTGCACGCGCTCGCGGCTCACGAGCTCGCCGTGCCCGGGGCGAACCCCCTGGGCGCTGAGGCGGTTGACGCCGCGCCAGTGTGGTGGCAGGCCGGACCGTGCGTGGCGCCGGACGGACAAGGACAGGAAGGCCAGGCGTGATCATGCGGCGGGTTGCTGCCATTGACTGCGGGACGAACTCGCTGCGGCTGCTGATAGCGGACATCGACCCAGGCCGGCTCGAGCTGCGCGACGTGGTGCGGCGGATGGAGATCGTCCGCCTCGGCCAGGGTGTTGACGCGACTGGCCGGCTCGCGCCGGAGGCGCTGGCGCGGACGTTCGCGATGCTGGCCGAGTATGCGGACCAGATCGCCGAAACGGGCGCGTCCGCGGTGCGGATGGTCGCGACGAGCGCGACCAGGGATGCGAGCAATGCGGCCGAGTTCTCCGACGGAGTGCAGCGGGTGCTGGGCGTGGCGCCCGAAGTCATCAGCGGCAGCGAGGAGGCGGGACTGTCCTTCGCGGGGGCGACGGCCGAGCTAGCTGCTGTCGATCCGAGGGCTGGCGCTGCCGTGATCGGTCGCCCGGAGCCGCCCTACCTGGTGGTAGATATCGGCGGCGGGTCAACCGAGTTCGTGCTTGGCGGCGCGGCGGCAGTGGCGGGCATTGCCGCGATCTCCGTGGACATCGGATGCGTGCGGCTGACCGAGCGGCACCTGCGTTCCGATCCGCCAACCCCGGCCGAAGTCGCGGCCGCCACCGCCGACGTCGATGCCGCACTGGCCCGGGTAGCTGCCGCGATCCCGGTGCGGGACGCCTGCACGCTGGTCGGGCTCGCCGGTTCGGTGACGACGGTGACTGCGATCGCCCTCGATCTTCCGGTCTACGACCCCGCGCGCACGCATCATGCCCGGATCCCAGCCCGGCGGGTGCATGACGTCACCGTTCAGCTCCTCGGACAGACCAGAAAGGAACGAGCCGCGATCGGTTCGCTGCACCCTGGCCGCATCGACGTGATCGGGGCGGGGGCCCTGGTCCTGGACCGGGTGATGCAGTCGTTCGGGTTCGCGGATGTGGTCACTAGCGAGCACGACATCCTGGATGGCATCGCCTGGTCAATCGCCAGTGACTGAGCGTGCGGCTGCGGTTCCCCCTGGCACAGGCTGGCCGGGTGACCCGGCGACGGCCGCGACGCCGGTGGCACGCAGTGCCGCCGACGTCCGCGAGCTAGCCGCTGGTGCCGGCTCCCTGGCCGAGCTCACCGCACGCGAGTCTGTCTGCCGGGCTTGCGACCGGCTGGTCCGCTGGCGTGAGCAGGTCGCGGCGGAGAAACGGCGGTCGTTCCGGGATCAGGTGTACTGGGGCAGGCCGATGCCCAGCTGGGGCGATGACCACGCACCTGTTCTGGTCCTCGGCCTGGCCCCGGCCGCCCATGGCGGTAACCGGACCGGCCGGATCTTCACCGGCGACCGCAGCGGTGACTTCCTGTTCGCTTCGCTCTGGCGGTGCGGCATGGCCGCGCAGCCGGAGTCGGTATCGGCCGATGACGGGCAGCGGCTGATCGGCGTCCGGATGACCGCCACCGTCCGCTGCGCGCCGCCAGCCAACAAGCCCGACATCAGCGAGCGGGACGCCTGCGCGCCGTGGCTCGCGGCCGAGCTCGGGCTACTCGCCCAGGACCTGCGCGTGATCGTGTGCCTCGGGCAGTATGCGTGGCTGGCCGCCTGGGCACAGCTAACGGCGGCCGACTACCAGGTGCCGCGTCCCCGGCCTGGTTTCGGTCATGGCGCCGAGGTCGTGCTCGCGCCGAACGGTACGGCTGCCGACGCGCGGCCGCTGCATGTCCTCGGCTGCTACCACCCGAGTCAGCAGAACACCTTCACCGGCCGGGTCACGCCCCCGATGCTGGATGCGGTCTTCACCAGGGCACGGGAACTGTCCGGCCGCTAGCCGGCGCGGCAACAGGTCCTCGCTGCCGCAGTATTCCCAGGGCGTTGCAAAAGTGGCAAATAACGACAAAACACCGTAAACCAGGGCCTGCGTCGTTCTACTACTGAGTGTAATAACAATAGCGCATTGGTTACTCCCAGTATCAGAAGGCCACGCTAGGCCTCATTTGAAACATGACCATTGGTCAAGAATCAACGGCACTGATTTGTTTATCTGTTGTGCAAACATGGTCGCGAGGTATCATCACACTGCCCCCGTAGCCCAAGGGAAGAGGCCGGCCCCCTAAAAGGGTCCCCAGTGTCGGTTCGACTCCGACCGGGGGTACTGCTTATCTGCGGATCGCATGCCTCTGACCTGCGAGAACGTTGCGCGTGGCGGCTCATGCTGACTGACTAGCCGTTCAAGTTTGGCAGCCAGATTTGGCTGCCGATCGACCGGCGCCTTAACCCTGAAGTGGCGCATTAGCTAGCTGCCAGGGGGGATTTCCAGCCCCGGAAGGTTCATTTTCGGACCATATCCGGGACATTATTGGGCGTGCTCAAATGGCGGCCCTGCCGCGATCTTCGAAGCCGTGCCGACAGCTGGCCGACACTCAGCCGCTAACGTCGGGGCCAGCCCGGTCGAGAGTGATTCGCAGGACCAGTCGTTTTTCCCGGCGCATCGCCTGCCGGTAGTCGTCCCAGTCCGAGTGCTCGCCGGAGATCCGGCGGTAGTAGTCCTCGAGGATCGGCAGCGCCTCGGGCAGGTGAATAAGCTCCGCGTCGCCCTCAGCCTGGATCCACTCACCAAAGAATCCGTCGTTCAGCACGCAGAGTGAGGCACGCGGATCCCGGGCGAGGTTCTTCGCCTTGACGGCAGTCTCCCTGGTGCTGACCAGGACACGGCCTTCGTCGTCGACGGCAGCGACAACAGGGGATAGCTGAGGCCGGCCGTCGGCGCGCGTAGTAGCAAGCACCGCTCGCGGATGCTTCGCCAGGAAGCTGAGGGCGCGCCCGATCTCCACCGCGTCAGGCGCTGTTGAGTCTGACGCGGCGCTGCCGCTCGTACTCATGCACGATGGCGATCGCATAGCCATTGGAGAGGCCATGCTCGTCCGACAGCCAGTGTGCGCGCTCGCTACAGCGCAGGAACGCAGGGCCGGATTCCAGCCTGCTGAACCACTCTCTCAGTTGTAGTCCTGTCACGGACGGGATGCGTGCGATCAGGTTCTGTTGCATCTCCGGAGAGTGGGTCAGGGACAACGGGCACCTCCAGGCCGAGAGTCAGTCCATGCAGTCGAGACTGCACCACCTGCCGCCGTCTGACAACCCCTGGAGGCTACCGTTCCGTAATGCGTCGTTTGACTGGAGCTCCGCGAACCTGGTCAAAGCCTTACAAGCAGCGAGGTCCCGGACCGCCGCCGCCCGGGCCAGCGCCCATTGCGGGCGGATACCTTCATCTGCCCGTGAACTCTATTAAAGGGGTGCTTAGCTCAGCCGTTCCACAAGCATCGCCATGCCCTGGCCGCCGCCCACGCACATCGTCTCCAGACCGATCGACTTGTCGTGGAACTGCAGGCTGTTCAGCAGCGTGGAGGTGATCCGGGCACCCGTCATGCCGAATGGGTGGCCCACCGCGATCGCCCCGCCGTTGACGTTCAGCTTGTCGATGTCGATGCCCAGATCCTGGTAGGAGGGGATCACCTGAGCAGCGAACGCCTCGTTGATCTCTACCAGGTCAACGTCATCGATCGTCATCCCGGCGCGGCGCAGTGCCTGACGGCTTGCCTCGACCGGGCCGAGGCCCATGATCTCTGGCGACAAGGCCGTGACGCCCGTGGAGATGATTCTGGCCAGCGGCGTAACGCCAAGCTCGGCGGCCTTGGTGTCGCTCATCACAACCACTGCAGCGGCGCCGTCATTGAGCGGACAGCAGTTGCCGGCGGTCACCGTGCCGTCTGGCCGGAACACCGGCTGCAGCTGGGAGACCTTTTCCAGGGTCGTGCCTGGCCGCGGTCCGTCGTCGGCCGACACTGTCGAGCCGTCCGGAAGGGTGATCGGCGTGATGTCCCTCTGCCAGAAGCCGTTGGCCAGCGCCTTCTCCGCGAGGTTCTGCGACCGCACGCCGAACTCGTCCTGGGCCTGCCGGGTGATGCCACGAATCTGCGCGACGTTCTCGGCCGTCTGGCCCATCGCAATGTAGATGTCCGGAGCCTGGCCGTCCTGCCTCGGGTCGTGCCACTTCGACCCAGGCGTCTGGGCGGTGGTTGCCGCGCGCTCCTCAGCCTCGGCGAACTTCGGGTTCTTGGTGTCGGGCAGCCCGTCGCTGCTCCCCTTCGCGAACCGGCTCACCGTCTCCACGCCGGCCGAGAGATAGATGTCGCCCTCGCCTGCCTTGATCGCGTGGTAGGCCATCCGGGTGCTCTGGAGCGAGGACGAGCAGTACCGGGTGATCGTCGTGCCGGGGAGCGAGTCATAGCCGAGCAGGGTCGCCACGACGCGGGCCATGTTGTAACCCTGCTCGCCGCCCGGCAGGCCGCAGCCCAGGATCAGGTCTTCGATCTGGGCCGGGTCGACCTGCGGCACCTTGGCCAGCGCCGCCGCGACCATTTGCACCGTCAGGTCGTCGGGCCGGATGGTGGTGAGGGATCCCTTGAATGCCCTGCCGATGGGCGAACGGGCGGTGGCGACGATTACGGCCTCAGGCATGGCAAGCTCCTGGCAAGTCCGGTTAGTTAACTCGACAGTAACTCAGAGCCGCCGTGGCGGCTAATCCGGCTGGTGAACCTGTAGCGGCCAGTTCAGACAGGCTAGTCCCGTGCCTGTTGCTGGCCTTTGTGGTGGGATATCGCTCGTGCGATAGCGTCAATGTAGACCCGAGAGAAATGCGCAGGCCACAGGGCTAGCTGCAAAATACGGTGCTAGCTGGAAGTACGGGCTGGCCAGTAACACGAGGCGGTTTTCGGAATGCACGTGCACGAGTCCCTGATCGAACTGGTCGGAGACACGCCGCTGGTCAGGCTGCGCAAGGTCACACGGCACCTGCCTGGTGGGGGCGACGGGCCGGTTGTGCTCGCCAAGATCGAGTACTTCAATCCCGGTGGCTCGGTCAAGGACCGGATCGCGCTGCGGATGGTAGAAGCCGCCGAGCGGTCAGGCGAGCTTCAGCCGGGCGGCACGATCATCGAGCCGACCTCGGGCAACACCGGTGTCGGCTTGGCTATCGTGGCGGCCGAGAAGGGCTACCGCTGCCTGTTCGTCTGCCCGGACAAGGTCGGCCAGGACAAGATCAGCGTGCTGCGGGCCTACGGCGCGGACGTCGTGGTCTGCCCCGGCACGGTCTCGCCGGACCACCCGGACTCCTATTACTCGGTGTCGGACCGGCTAGCCAGGGAGACCCCGGGCGGCTGGAAGCCGAATCAGTATGCGAACGCCGAGAATCCTAACTCGCACTACCTGTCGACCGGCCCGGAGATCTGGGCGCAGACCGACGGCCGGATCACGCACTTCGTCGCCGGTATCGGTACGGGCGGCACTATTTCCGGGACCGGCCGGTACCTCAAGGAGATCTCCGGCGGCCGGGTGCAGGTGATCGGTGCCGATCCGGAGGGCTCGGTCTATTCGGGCGGCACCGGGCGACCCTACCTGGTCGAAGGCGTCGGCGAGGACATCTGGCCGGAGACCTACGACAAGAGCATCTGCGATCAGATCATCGCGGTCAGCGACGCCGACTCGTTCCTCATGACCCGGCGCCTGGCCCGCGAGGAGGCCCTGCTGACGGGCGGGTCATGCGGCATGGCCGTGGTGGCGGCGCTACGGGTCGCGGCCGAGGCCGCGCCGGGTGATGTGATCGTGGTGATTCTGCCCGATGGCGGCCGCGGGTACCTGGGCAAGATCTTCAACGACGAGTGGATGGCCGACTACGGTTTCCTTACCGCAGAGACGGCCGAGCCTCGGGTGGTTGACGTGCTGCAGCGCAAGCATGGCGGCCTGCCGGCCTTCGTGCATGCGCACCCGACGGACACCGTCCGCACCGTCATCGCGGCGCTGCGGGAATTTGACGTGTCCCAGCTGCCGGTGCTGAGCGCCGAGCCGCCGGTGATGGCCGCCGAAGTGGTCGGCTCGATCGTGGAGCACGACCTGCTCGAGGCGCTGGTCAGCGGCAAGGCCGCGCCGGACGACCAGGTGGCCGGCCTGATGTCGCCGCCGTTGCCGTCGGTAGGCTCGGGCGAGCCGGTGAGCGTCGCGGCCGCGGCGCTGGGCCGGGCCGGGGCAGCACTAGTGCTGGTCGACGGCAAGCCGTCTGGTCTCATCACGCGGCAGGACGTGCTCACGTTCCTGTCCGGTCAGCCCGGCTGACACGGTCGGGTCAGCACGGTCGAGGCAAGCGCGGTTGAGCCAGCCACGGTCGAACTAAGCACGGTCGAACTAAGCACGGTCGAGCTGAACACAGGGGAGCCGCATGCAGCGCAATGACGCGTTCGAGACCCTCGCGATTCACGCCGGGCAGGAGCCCGATCCGGCGACCGGCGCGGTCGTGCCACCGATCTACCAGGTCTCCACGTACAAGCAGGACGGTGTTGGCGGCCTGCGCGGGAAGGAACTCGGCGAAGCAGCGCGCTGGATCGAGGGGTATGAGTACTCCCGTACCGACAATCCGACGCGCGGCGCGCTGGAAGAGTGCCTAGCCGCGCTGGAGGCTGGCGCTCGCTGCCTGGCGTTCGCCTCCGGCATGGCCGCGACCGACAGCCTGGTCCGGGCCATGTGCCAGCCAGGCGATCATGTGCTGATCCCCGACGATGCCTACGGCGGCACGTTCCGGCTGTTCGACAAGGTACTGACCGGCTGGGGCCTGTCGTACCAGCCCGTGGCCATGGCCGACAGTGCCGCGGTGCAGGCTGCGCTGGCCGCGCGGCCGACCCGCCTGATCTGGGTAGAGTCGCCGACCAACCCGCTGCTTTCCATCGCCGACATCACGGCGCTCGCTCAGCTCGCCCGCGAGGCAGGCGCGCTGCTCGCGGTGGACAACACGTTCGCCTCGCCGTACCTGCAGCAGCCGCTGACACTCGGCGCTGACGTCGTGGTCCACTCCACCACCAAGTACATTGGCGGCCACTCGGACGTTGTGGGCGGCGCCGTTGTGGTCGCCGACGCGGCCCTTGCCGAGCGCCTGTACTTCGTCCGGAACGCCGTAGGTTCGCCGCCAGGTCCCTTCGATGCATGGCTGACGCTTCGGGGCGCCAAAACCCTGGCCGTGCGGATGGACCGGCATTGCCGCAACGCCGCCCGTATCGCCGAGATGCTCGTGTCCCACCCGGCTGTCTCGCAGGTCTACTATCCGGGACTGCCCTCGCACCCCGGGCACGAGATCGCCGCCAAGCAGATGCGTGCCTTTGGCGGCATGGTGTCGTTCCGCGTCCGGGCAGGCGCGGAGGAGGCGGTAGCGCTCTGCGGCCGGACCCGGCTCTTTACGCTCGGCGAGTCGCTCGGCGGCGTCGAGTCGCTGATCGAGCACCCGGCCCGGATGACGCACGCCTCGGCCGCGGGCTCACCCCTGGAGGTGCCGGACGACCTGGTGCGCCTGTCGGTGGGCATCGAGTCAGCGGACGACCTGATCGAGGACCTGCGCTCGGCGCTCGGCTGAGCCCGTTGCCGCCCTCGCTGTACGTCATGGCTGTACGTCATGGCTGTGGGCAGCGCGGGCGATAGAACGCCCACAGCGTCACAATCATGACGTTTCGCCGGGCTGATACGACCGCGCCATCGCAACCAGGACGTTCCGCTCGGCCCAGCACCCCTGCGGTGTGACAACCACGACGCTGGCCTCAGCCCGGATACCCGGCGCCAGTGTTGAGTGGCGCCGGGGTTGAGCGGCGCTGGGCTGGAGTGCCGATGTCCGATTTATCGAGCTGGCGGCGCAGCTCGGCCTCACCGCCGGACACCTGCGGTGGTTAGGATGCTGGGTTTGTGAGCGACACCGGCCGCGATGGTCTGTTCGGCGCGCTCTTCGGGCGCGGCCCGGCGGCTGCCGGGGACCAGGACTGGCTGCAGGCCATGCTGGATACCGAGGCGGCGCTGGCGCGGGCGCTCGAGCGGGCGGGGGTAGCGGCCCGCGGTGCCGGTGCGGCCGTCACCGAGGTCGCAAGGGCCGAGCTGTTTGACGTGGCCGCGATCGGCCGTCAGGCCGTGCTCATCGGCAACCCGGTCGCTGCGCTGGTCCGCGCGCTATCGGAGCAACTGCCAGCCGGGCCTGCTCGGGACGCCGTGCACAAGGGCGCCACCAGCCAGGACATCATCGACACCGCCGCAATGCTGCTGGCGCGCCGGGCCATGGACGCGATCGAGGCGGACCTGTCGGCTGCTTCGGTGCGCGCGGCCGCGCTGGCGGCCGAGCACGTTTCCACAGTCATGACGGGACGAACGCTGCTGCAGCACGCCGTGCCCGTCACCTTCGGCCTCATTGCGGCCGGATGGCTGACGGCCATCGACGATGCGCGCCGGGACCTGACCCAGGTGCGCGTGACCCGGCTGGCCATCCAGTTTGGCGGCGCCGCCGGAACGCTGGCGTCGCTCGGCGACGCCGGGCCCGCAGTGAGCGCGCTGCTGGCCGAGGAACTCGGCCTGGGCGAGCCGGTGCTGCCCTGGCACACCGACCGGCTGCGGATCGTGCAGCTCGCTGCGGCGCTGGCCGGGACGTGCGCGGTGGCAGGCAAGATTGCCAGGGATGTCACGCTGCTGGCCCAATCAGAGGTCGCCGAGGTCGCTGAGGGCGGTGGTGCCGCCGGTCAAGGCGGCTCGTCGGCCATGCCGCACAAGCGCAACCCGGTGATCTCGGTGCTCATTCTGGGTTGCGCTAAGCAGGCACCCGGTCTGCTCGCCACTCTGGCCGCGGCGTCGGAGCAGGAACTGCAGCGCGCGGCCGGAGCGTGGCACGCGGAGTGGCTGCCACTGCGCGACCTGCTGGCATTGGCCGGCTCGGCCACGTCGTGGCTGGCTGACCTGATGGCCGGGCTCGTGGTGGACGCGGACCGCATGCGCGCCAATATCGATGCAGCCCGCGGACTGCCCATGGCTGAGCACGTGACCGCGGAACTCGCGCCGGTCCTCGGCCGGCTCACTGCGCACGAGCTGGTCGCTGCGGCCGCAGTTCGCGCCGGGCGGGACAACATCGGGCTGGCGGACGCGCTGCTCGCTGACGCCGCAGCCGCGACGGCGCTGGCTGACTCCGGGATCGGCCGCGCCGAGCTGGCTGCGGCGACGAGCCCGGACGGTTACCTGGGCGCCACCGTGCAGTTCGTGCGGCGCGCGCTTGCCCACCACGAGGAAGGAGCCTGATCGGTGAACGATGAGGAACACGTGGCCGCGGGAATGCGGACCAGGCGCGAGGTGCTCGGCAACGAGCACGTCGACCAGGCTGTCGCCGCTACGACGGAGTTCACCGCGCCGTTCCAGGACCTCATCACCAAGTACGCCTGGGACGAGGTCTGGAACCGGCCTGGACTCTCCAGACCCGAGCGCAGCATGATCACGATTGCCATGCTCGCCACGCTCGGCCGCGACTCCGAGCTCGACATGCATGTCCGCGCCGCGCTGCGTAACGGCCTGACCCCCCGGGACATCCAGGAGGTGCTGCTGCAGGTAGCCATCTACGCGGGCGTGCCGGCCGCCAACACCGCGTTCGCGATCGCCGCGCGAACTCTGGAGACCCATGGCGGCGCTACCCCGGCGAACGCGACGTGAGCACGGCTTCGATGGCGAGTCGGCCGCTCGCCGCCTCGCTGACGGGTCCGGCCGACGCGCCAGTCCTGGTGCTCGGCGATTCGCTCGGCACCAGCCGGGCGGTCTGGGACGCCCAGGCCTCGGCGCTGGAGCAGAATTTCCGGCTGCTGCGGTATGAGTTGCCAGGCCACGGGGGCTCCGCCGCCTGGCCTGGCAACTCATACGAGCTGGCAGACCTCGGCGCGGGCGTGCTCGGCGTGCTCAATTCCTACGGCATCGAGCGCGCCAGCTACTGCGGTGTCTCGATCGGCGGCATGATCGGGATGTGGCTGGCCGCGCACGCGCCCGACCGGATTGCCGCGCTCGGACTTGTGTGCACGTCGGCGTTCCTGCCGCCGGCTGAGGGATGGCGGGCGCGCGCCGCCCAGGTGCTGGCGGCGGGCCCGGCATCGATCAGCGCCGCCGTGCTGGGGCGCTGGTTTACCCCGGCCTACGCGGCCGCGCATCCTGCGGTCATCGCGGCGTTCCGGGCGGAGTTCGAGCGGACGGATCCGGCCGGGTATGCCGGGTGCTGCCACGCGATTGCCGGCCTGGACCTGCGGCCCGACCTGGCCTCGATCGCCGCGCCGACGCTGGTGATCGCGGGTGCTGACGACCCGGCCACGCCCGCCGCTCACGGCGAGGCAATCGCGGCCGGCATCGGCGGCGCGCGGCTGCTCGTGGTGCCCGACGCGGCGCATCTGGCACCCGTGTCGGCGCCGGATATCGTCACGCCCGCGCTCGCCGACCACCTGCTTGCGCAGGCCCGTGACCAGTAGTTCGCCCTGGAGAGTCTTCCATCCAGTACGAGAGGGTGGCCGGATAACCGCGATCTGGCGCTACCATGCCTGCTGATGGCAACTTCCGGGCGCAGAGCGAACACATTCGCCAGGAGCGGACAGACGAATAGCGAGCAAGCGAACTCCGGACAGGCGTCCGCGAACGGCCACGCTCGCGACAGCGACTTCGTTCAGTCGCTCGACCGGGGACTCGCCGTGATCAGGGCATTCGGGCCGGATCGAGAGCGGCTGAGCCTGAGCGACGTCGCGCGCGAGACCGGGCTCACCCGTGCCGCGACCCGGCGTTTCCTGTTGACGCTCGTCAAGCTCGGCTATGTCCGCAGCGACGGTCGGCAGTTCTCCCTGCGTCCGCGCGTGCTCGAGCTGGGCTACGCCTACTTGTCCGGGCTCGGCCTGCCCGAGGTGGCGTCTCCGCATCTGGAGGAGCTCGTCGCCCGCGTGCGGGAATCCTCTTCCATCTCGGTGCTGGATGGCCAGCACATCGTCTATGTGGCGCGGGTGCCGACCAAGCGCATCATGACCGTGGCGATCTCGGTCGGTACCAGGTTCCCCGCCTATGCCACCTCGATGGGGCGGGTCCTGCTGGCCGGACTGCCTGCCGCGGAACTCGACGCGTACTTGCGTGATGCAGACCTGGCGCCGATCACCGCGCGCACCGTGACCGGGCCTGACGGACTCATGCAGATCGTCCGCGAGACCGGCCGTCAGGGTTACGCGATCGTCGACCAGGAACTGGAAGAGGGCCTGCGCGCGATCGCAGCGCCCATTCATGGCGCCGGCGGCACGGTGATCGCGGCCATCAACCTGTCGGCGCACGCGAGCCGAGTCAGCATGGACGCGATGCGGGCTGAACTGCTGCCGGCCTTGCTGGAGACCGCTGGCCGGATCGAGGAGGACTTGAGGTCCCAGGGCCAGGGCTGACGACGTCGCCGGCGCCGCGAGCGCCAAGCAGCGGCTCGTCCTTGCAGGCGCTCTACTACCTCCCGGCGCCTGGCGTGCGTCCGCAATTGCGGTGTGCGTAACGAATGTCGCAGCCGCTTTGCCTGCTCCGGCGTTGCGCACTATCTGATGGTTGCAGCCGGGCTATATTGTCACCACTATTGCTGACAATTTTGTTGTCAGCAGGTCTGATGTCGGGAGATCTTGACCGTTGACATCGCAGCGCCCGGATGGCTATGTTTCTGCCCTGCGTATGGTCGTACGCCAAGCGAACGCCTGCAGTCACTTCAATCCCGTGGTTCGGAGTTCCTCAGCCCTTTGGCTGGACGAGCAGGCACCGGGACGCGGGTCAGCGGGCGCTGGTGAAGTCGTCGCGCTCCGTGGCGGGTGCGGTCGGGGACCTGCCACGACGTCGTAAGGAGATTGATTGCATGAGTGATCAGACTGCGCAATCCGGCGGCGCCAGACCGGCGGATGATGTCAGCCGGCGGAACGTGCTCCGCGCGGCCGGCGCGGGTGCGGCCTTCATGGGCTTTGGCGGGCTGCTGGCCGCCTGTGGAGGGGGCATCAAGGGCTCCAACTCGGGGTCCAGTACCAAGGCGATAACGATTGGGTGGATCCACCCGCTCACCGGCTCGCTGGCCGGCTTCGGCGCGCCTGACAACTGGGTAATCCAGAAGGTCAAGGCGACATCCCAGTTCAAGAACGGGATCAAGGTTGGCGGCAAGACTTACCCGGTCACCATCAAGTCCTACGACAGCCAGTCCAGCGTCACCCGGGCCGGCAACCTGGCCCGGACCGCCATTCTGAACGACAACGTTGACCTGCTCCTCGCCTCATCCACGCCGGAAACCGTCAACGCGGTGGCCAGCCAGGCCGAGTCGCTCGGTACCCCGCTCATTTGCGCGAACATCCCTTGGGAGTCCTGGTACCTGAACCTGTTCCCGCACGGCAACCCAGTCCATGCGACGGAGAAGGCGAAGTACGTGACCATGTACTTCCTCGGTGCCGAGCACCTGGCGGAGTGCTTTATCCCGATGTGGAACCGGATCCACGCCCAGCTGCACACCGACAAGGTCGTCGCTGCCGCGTTCCCGAACGACTCGGACGGCAACGCGTTCCGCGCGGTGTTCCCGCCGATCGTGTCGGGAGCGGGCTACAAGTTCGACATGTCATCCGCCTACCCGGATGGGACGACCAACTACTCGTCGATGATTTCGCAGTTCAA
Organism: Streptosporangiaceae bacterium; assembly: GCA_036495585.1. Classification (GTDB taxonomy): domain Bacteria; phylum Actinomycetota; class Actinomycetes; order Streptosporangiales; family Streptosporangiaceae; genus JAJYUU01. The sequence continues at coordinate 23,438 of DASXMP010000045.1, read as the reverse complement.
GGCGGACAAGGCGGACTTCTTCACCAACGTGCCGCTGCCGCCAGACTTCGCCACCATGTGGAAGCAGGCAATCCAGCAGGGTTTCCGGCCGAAGCTCGCCACCGTGGCCAAGGTGCTGCTGTTCCCGACTGACGCTTACGCCATGGGCTCCGAGGCGTACAACATCGCCACCGACGCGTGGTGGGCACCATCGCTGCCGTGGAAGTCGTCGCTCACCGGCGAGACCTGCCAGTCGATGGCCGATCAGTTTGAGACCGGCCATGGCCAGTGGAACTCCAACATCAGTAACTACAGCCTCTTCGAGTCCGCCTACGCGGCGCTGAAGACGGTCAGCGACCCGCATGACAAGAACGAGGTCGCCGACGCCATCCACAAGGTGAACATTCAGGCACTGGCCGGACCGCTGGACTTTGCCTCGGGCGGCCCGGCACCGGGCGTGGCGATCACCCCGCCGGTCGGCGTCCAGTGGCAGAAGGGCACCAAGTACCCGCTGGAGATGCAGGTCGTGGACAACACCTTGCAGCCACACGCGAAGATCACGGCGGACCTGCTACCGACGAACCAGTGAGCGAATGACAACTCCGCTGCTGGAACTCGAGCATGTGACGAAACGGTTCGGCCGCGTCGTCATCGCCGAGGACCTGTCGCTCGCGGTCGGTGCGGGCGAGACAGTCGGAATCGTGGGGCCGAACGGTGCTGGCAAGACCAGCCTGTTCGGCCTCATTTCCGGCGACCTCGCGCCGGGCGGCGGCGAGATCCGCTTCGGCGGACGCGCGGTCACCCGGCTGGACCCAGCGAGCCGGTGCAGACTCGGCGTGGGCCGTACGTACCAGGTGCCGCGGCCCTTTGGCGGCATGACCGTGTTCGAGAACGTGCTCGTGGCCGCGCAGCAGGGTGGCGGCCTGCGGCGGCGCGCCAGCTATGCGGCGGCGGTCGACGCGCTGGCGCGTAGTGGCATGTCCGCGCAGGTCAACGTCCCGGCCGAGCGCCTTGGCCTGCTCCAGCGCAAGCGGCTGGAGCTCGCTCGCGCACTCGCTACGCGTCCCACACTGCTGCTCCTGGATGAGGTGGCCGGCGGGCTGACGGACCCGGAGGTCGCGCAGCTTGTGGAGATAGTCCGCGGCGTCAATGCCGAGGGCATCGCGGTGATCTGGATCGAGCATGTGGTGCGCGCCCTGACCGCCGTGGTGAGCCGGCTGATCTGCCTGGCCGGCGGCCGGTTCGTCGGAGACGGCGATCCCGCCACGGTGCTGGCGGACCCGGCCGTGCGCGAGGTGTTCCTCGGCAGTGAGGTGACGGCCGCGCTCACGGGCGGCTCGCTTGAGGCCGCGCCAGTCGCTCAGCAGGCCGCCTCGCAGACGGCACAGCCAGTACCTGAGCCCCGGCCAGCGCCCGATAACGACCGGAGCGAGCCATGACCGCCGCGGACAGCGCGGACGGGCAGGCGGCCGGTTCGCGGGACAGTACCGGTCAGCGGGACAGTACCGGTCAGCAGGACAGTACCGGTCAGCGGGACAGTACCGGTCAGCAGGACAGTACCGGTCAGCAGGACAGTGCTGGTACGCAGGACAGCGCCCGTCAGCAAGGCAGCGCCGGTCAGCTGGACAGCGCCGGCCGGCCCGGGAACGGGACCCCGCTGCTCGAGGTCAACGACCTTGTCGTGCACCACGGCCAGCTGCGCGCGCTCGACGCAATCTCGCTCCGGGTGTACCCGGGCGAGGTCTACGCGATCATCGGTGCCAACGGGGCCGGGAAGTCGACACTGCTGCGCACGATCGCCGGGCTGCACCGGCCGACCAGCGGCGTCATCCGGTACGACGGCGCGGACGTCAGCAGGCTGCGGCCCGAGCGCCGGGCCACCCGCGGCCTGGTCATGGTGCCGGAGGGCCGGCGCCTGTTCGGGTCGCTGACGGTCGAGGAGAACCTGAAGGTCGGTGCGACCTACGCGCGGCCGGGTCCCTGGACGATCGAGGCTGTGTACGAGCTGTTCGGCTGGATGCGCGACCGCCGCAGTCAGCGCGCCGCGCAGTTGTCCGGCGGCGAGCAGCAGGCAGTCGCGATCGGCCGTGCGCTCGTTGCCAACCCGCGTGCGCTGTTGCTGGACGAACTGTCCCTGGGCCTGGCGCCCGTGGTAGTCCAGCGGATCTATGCGATGCTTCCGCAGATCCTCGCGACCGGGCTCACCGTGCTGCTGGTCGAGCAGGACGTCAGCCAGGCCCTGAGGGTGGCGTCGCACGTGCACTGCCTGCTGGAGGGCCGGACCACGCTGGAAGGCACGCCAGCCGAGATTAGCCCCGCCCAGGTCGAGGCCGCGTACTTCGGGCTGGCAGGCGAGCCAGCGAGTCCGGGCGGCCCGCCGACGCAGGCGTCGGCCCAGCGAACCGAACGGAGCGAGCCCTAATGGCCTGGGTCAACGCCATCATCCAGGGGGTGCTTACCGGCGGCCTCTACGCGCTATTTGCGTGCGGTCTGTCGTTGCTCTTCGGGGTGATGAAAGTGGTCAACCTCGCTCACGGCGACCTCGCCGTGGTCGCGGGCTACATCGCCGTGGGCGTCATTACCGTTACTCACATCCCCGTGCTGTGGTCGTTCATCATCGTGGTACCGGTGATGGCCGGAGCGGGCTACGTGCTGCAGCGCACGCTGATCCAGGCTTCGCTGGACCGAGGCGTGCTGACCACGCTGATCGTCACTTTCGGCGTGTCGGTGGTGATCGAGAACGGCCTGCTGCAGTTCTTCACGGCCAACAGCCGCGGCATCGGAGCCAACCTCTCGCTCGTCACCAAGTCATTCAGCATCGGCTCGCAGATCCAGATCGGTTACCTGCTCGTGCTGATCTTCGCGGTCGCCGTCGTGGTGCTGCTCGGACTCCAGTACTTCCTCTCCTCGTCCAAATACGGCCGGCTGATCCGGGCCAGCGCGGACGACCAGGAGGCGGTGCAACTCTCCGGTGCCGATTACCGGCACGTGTTCGGGATCGCGGCCGGGCTGGCCTTCGGCACCGTGGCGCTGGCCGGCATTGCTTACGGCATGTACTCCCAGCTCGACCCGACCGCGGGCACCGACACGATCCTGCTGTTCGCGTTCGCGGCCGTGGTGATCGGCGGGCTGGGCTCGCTGTGGGGCACGCTGCTCGGCGGCGTTGTGCTGGGCGTGGCCCAGCAGATCGGCGCGCAGATCAACATTTCCGACGAGGTCCTCGCCGGGTATCTCGTGTTCCTCGCGGTGCTGGTGCTCCGGCCGCAGGGTCTGACCGCTCGGAGGGCGCAGTCGTGAGCACGATCGCCGCGGTCACCAGCCCGCCGGTGGGAGATGTCCGGGTCACGCGGTCACGCCGCAACGTGGCCTGGACGGGGATCGTTGCGCTGGCCGTCGTTGTAGTGCTGGCACTGTTCCCCTATCTGGTCTACTCCGGCACCACCGCGATCCTGGTGCAGGCGTTCATCGTGCTCACGCTGGCATGCATGTGGAACCTGCTGGCCGGGTACGCGGGTCTGGTCTCGGTCGGCCAGCAGGCATTCATCGGGCTTGGCGCGTACTTCGTGCTGATCCTGGCCATCCACGGCGTCTCCCCCTTCGCGGCGCTGCCGATAGCGGCCATCGCCTGCGGGGTCGCGGCGCTGCCGCTGTGGTGGCTGATCTCCCGGCTGCGCAGCGGGTACTTCGCAATCGCGACGTGGGTGCTCGCCGCGACCATCATGCTCTTCATCGAGAAGTTCTCCTCGATCGGCGGCGGCACGGGCATGCCGCTGCCGGGCTTCGCCGGCTTTAGTCCCACGCTGCTCACCGCTGACACGTACTGGGTCGCACTGGCCGTGGCAGTCCTCGCGATGCTGGCCGTCTATCTCCTGCTGCGCGGCAGGCTGGGCCTTGTGCTGACCGCGGTCCGGGATGACGAAGTGGCAGCGCGTAGTTCCGGCGCCCGCGTCGGCCTGGCCCGCCTGCTGGTCTTCGTGGTGGCTGGTATTGGCTGCGGCGCGGCCGGCGCGGTGCTGGCGATCAGCCAGCTCCAGGTCCAGCCGAGCGCCGTATTCGACGTGAGCTGGACCGCGGAGATGGCGTTCGCGGTCATCATCGGCGGGCTCGGCACCATTGAGGGGCCTATTATCGGCACGGCCGTCTACATGGTGCTGCAGCAGACGCTGGCGTCATTTAACGCCTGGTACCTCATCGTTCTGGGCCTGGTGGCGATCGGAGTCGCGCTGTTCGCCCGGCGCGGCCTCTGGGGCCTGGCTGACGACTACCTGCACCTTCGGCTGTTCCCAGTGGGCTACTGGGTGCGCGATCCGGTAGCGCGAGGCCCTGGCGTCTAGACGACCCACCCCGCTGGGACCGCGGCCCTATCGGGTAGCCGAGTCTGGAGACGGCGCCGTTCCCGGTAGTGAAGGGTGTTAGAGCGCTGCGGGCGGGAGCGCACAGCCGGTGTAGTTCTCGGCCAGCGACGTCGCCGCTGCCCGGGAGGACGCCACGTAGCGCAGCTGCGCGAGCTGCAACTGCGTGGCCATCTCATCCGCGCCGGGCGTGTTGTGCAGCATCGTGGTCATCCACCAGGAGAAGTGCGTGGACCGCCAGACCCGTTCCAGGCAGGTGGCCGAATACTGGGCCGCGAGCTTGTCATCACCATGCACCAGCGCGTCCAGGGCGGGCGCGAGGACCGTGACGTCGGCCATCGCGAGGTTGAGGCCTTTCGCCCCGGTTGGCGGCACGATGTGGGCCGCGTCGCCGGCCAGGAACACCCGGCCGTACTGCATCGGTGCGCTGACGAAGCTGCGCATCGGGGTGATGCCCTTGTCCAGCACGGGCCCTCGGTTCAGGGTCCAGCCAGGCAACGCGAACCGCCGCTCCAGCTCGGCCCAGATCCGCTCGTCCGGCCAGCTGGCTAGGTCCTCGTCCGGGTCGACCTGGAGATAGAGCCGGCTGACGGTGGGGCTGCGCAGACTGTGCAGGGCGAAGCCGGCCGCGTGGTGGGCATAGATCAGCTCGTCGGTGGATGGCGGCACGTCGGCCAGGATGCCAAGCCACGCGTACGGATAATCGCGCTGCCACGTGGTCAGCACGCCAGTCGGGATGGCCGGCCGGCAGATCCCGTGGAAGCCATCGCAGCCGGCGATCGCGTCGCAGTGGACCTCGCGCGGCGTGCCGTCGGCGCCGGTGTAGCCGAGCACCGGACGGTCGGTGTCCAGCCCGGAAACTTCAGTATTGGTAACGGCGAACTCCAGCGCGCCGCCGTCCGCCAGCCGGCGGGCGATCAGGTCCTTGACAACCTCGGTCTGCGCGTACACGGTAACGGTCCGGCCGTCGGTCAGCTCACGGAAATCGAGGTGGTGACGCTGGCCGTCGAACTGCAGGTAGATGCCCCCGTGCTCGAGGCCCACCTGATCGAGCCGGGCGGCAAGACCCGCCGCGCGGAGGGTGGCTACGCTGCCGTCCTCCAGGACTCCGGCGCGCTGGCGGGCCTCGCAGTACTCGCGGGTGCGGTTCTCCACCAGGACCGAATCGACTCCGCGCAGCGCCAGGAGGTGTGACAGCAGCAGCCCGGCCGGCCCACCGCCGACGATGCCGACCTGGGTCCGATGTTGCTGAGGCGTCACGTTGTGAGTCTTGCTCTGCCGGATGTCAGAACGGGTACGGTGCGATATCGCCGCGCATCGTCACCCAGCGCGTGTCAGTGAACGCGTCCAGGTTGGCGAGCCCGCCGAACCGGGCGCCCGTGCCGGAGGCGCGGATGCCGCCGAAGGGCGTGTTCGGCGCGTCATCGACCGTCTGGTCGTTGATGTGCACGATCCCGGTCGGGATCTGGCGTGCCAGGTCCAGGCCGCGCATCACGTCCCTGGTCAAGATGCCGAGCGACAGGCCGTAGTCGGAGTCGGCCGCCAGCTTGGCCGCCTCGTCCGCGCTGGCGAACCGGACGACCGGCGCGACCGGGCCGAAGACCTCACTGGCGTAGGCAGGCATCGCAGGCGTCACGTCGCCCAGCACCGTGGGCTGGTAGAACAAGCCCTCGTAGCTGCCGCCAGCGGCCAGCCTCGCGCCCGCGTCGATGCTGCCGGTGACCAGGGCATGTACCTTGTCACGCTGGCGCGCGTCGATGATAGGGCCGAGCGCGACCTGCCCGGATGTCGGATCGCCCACCGGCAGGTGCGCGGCCTTGTCGGCGAGCCTCGTCACGTACTCGTCATAGACGGCCTCGTGGACCAGGTGCCGACCCGTTGTCATGCAGATCTGGCCCTGGTGCAGGAACGAGCCCCAGGCGCCAGCGGATGCGGCCTTGTCCAGGTCGGCGTCGTCGAGCACGATGAGCGCGGAGTTGCCGCCAAGTTCCAGGTGGACGCGCTTGAGCAGCTCGCCGCCGAGGGCACCGACCCGGCGCCCCGCGGCGGTGGACCCGGTGAACGAGATGACCGGCACCTGCGGGTCGGTGACCAGTGCCTCGCCCGCGTCAGCGCCGCCTGGCAGCACGTGCAGCAGGCCAGGCGGCAGGCCCGCCTCTTCGAAGACGCGGGCGAGCACGATGCCGCCGCAGACCGCCGTCCGGGGATCCGGCTTGAGTACGACCGCGTTGCCGAGCGCGAGCGCTGGCGCCACCGAACGGATGGCCAGGATCTGCGGGAAGTTGAACGGGGCGACGACGCCGACGACGCCGACCGGTACGCGCTCGGCGAAACTCAGGTGCGGCTGCTCGCTCGGCAGCAGCTCGCCGTATGGCCGCGAGGGGAGGGTGGCCGCCTCAAAGATCTCTTCGGTGGCGACGTGAGTCTCGAACTGCGCGGCCGGCGGTATCTTGCCGCCTTCGCGGATGCTCCAGTCCTCGATCTCGGCAGCGTTGTCCAGCCAGATCTGGCCTGCCTTGCGCAGGACGGCAGAGCGCTGCGGATGGGGGAGAGCGGCCCAGTCAGCCTGGGCCGCGGCCGCGGCTGCTGCCGCCGCGCGGACGTCCTGCGGGCCGGCGATGCCGACCTGGCCAAGCTCCGCGCCGGTCGCTGGCTCGATGACTGGAGCGCGACCGCCGCCCGGCTCGATCCAGCCGCCCGAGAAGGCCTTGCCTTCCCACGTCGACTTGTCTAGCAAACTCATGGGCACTCCTCGCGCCGACGGCTGCCACCAGCAGTGGCTTCAGAGCGATGGTTGCTCTGGAGCAGTGCTCATTTAAGCGAGTCTGTCCTGCGGTCGGCAACTGGGGCGTACTCGGGAGGGTCGCCTCCGCGAGTACGCGCCCGTCACATCGCCGCGATCGCTGCCCGCAGCGTTACTTCTTGTTGGTCCACCACGCCCCGGCGCCGAGCACCACCGCGACGACGAGCGCTGCGATGCCGCGATAGACGTGGCCGCCGCTCGAGGACTTCACGTGGCTACCGGAGTCCAGGAAGTGCGGAGCCGTGCCCGTTAGCCACAGGATGGCGAGGACGAGCGCGATGACGGCAACGACCGCCAAGATGATGACCAGCGAGCGCTTGGAGCCGCTCCCGCCGGACACGGTTTGAGAACTCACGATTCCTCCTTAGAAGCTGGCTGCGAAAGATGCTGACGGACCCGATCTGAAGGGCACAGCGAAGCCAGCGATGAGTTACCAGCGGCACGGTACTACCGGGCGGCCATGCCGCTGGGGCAGATTGGGAGCAAAAACCTAAAATCTTTCCAACTCGTCAAGGTTTCGGGGCGGCGTTAGGGTCGCCACACCATCAGAACGAGGATGACGAGCCAGATCAGATTGACCACGCCGCCCATCAGCGCGATCCTGCCGCTCTCGACTGAGGCGAGGTGGCCAGCGGCGGCAGCCCCCGTGGGCGTCCCCGTGGAGCTCGCGGCCGGCGTCCCTGGGGTAGCCGCGCCGCCGTCCCGCGCCGGGGACTGGGCCCCCGTCACGCCCCCGCCGGCCCCGCTGGAACTGCCTTCGCTCGCGACCGTGCCGCTGGCTGAGGTAGCCGGGACGGTCTCGCCGCCGATCGTGTCCGCCGCGGCGACGGCCTGCGCGGGTACCGCGGCGCCCAACTCGCTGGAGATGGAGACGATGGCGCGGCGCTGATCGCGAACGATCAGCACCAGGAGCACGATCGCGACGATGAACAGCGTGAGTGAGGACGAGAGCCACGGATGAGCGAAGGCCTTGTCCTGCTGGGCAAGCGCCACGCCAAAGATCAGCACCAGTAGCGAGCCAATGCCGAAGATCATCGTGGTCCGACTGAGATAGCGGACAATGGCAATCTCGCGCTTGCGGATGTAGCGCGGCGTGGAAGAGATAGCGACCGCAACCGGCCCGATCGTGAAGATGGCAAACGCGATGTGCAGCCACAAAATGAGCCGGTCAGTGAAGGACATGGCGCTGATACTAGACCGAAGGCAGGCCAGCGCTCCGCTAACCGCAGCGCAGCAGCTTTCCTGGCGGTCTCGCGGCTGGCGGCTGGGGTCCGACGACCGGCTAGCCAGGGGCCGCAGGGTCGCTTCGCCCGCCGCGATTGGCTGCGGCTAGCGGGCGAACTGGCGCCGGGTGCGCAGGAAGTCCTTCACCACGTACTCGCCCAGGCTGTCCGGCATCGCCCGCAGCACGCGGCCACCGTTACGCCTGGCGACCTCGTCCACGAACGCGGTCAGCCGCTCGTCGTCAGCCAGCATGAACACGTTCATCGTGGCCCGCCGCCTGGTCATCTTGTCGACCTCGGCGAGCGTCAGCTCGAGCGTTTCTGGAGACGGCGGCCAGTCGAACCAGAACCGGCCGTCCCGCCTCAGGTGGGCCGTCGGTTCTCCGTCGGTGATGACCATGACGACAGGGTTGTGCTCGGGCCGCCGGTCCAGGAACCGGCCGGCCAGCACCAGGGCGTGATGCAGGTTGGTGCCCTGGACCATGTCCCAGCTCAGCCCGGCTAGCTCGGTCTCGCGGAGTTCCCGTGCGTAGTTGGAGAAGCCGATGACCTGGACGGCGTCCTGTGGGTACTGGGTGCGGATCAGCGCGTGCAGGGCCAGGGCTGTCTGCTTGGCGGCGCCCCAGGTGCCACGCAGCGCCATCGAGTAGGACAGGTCGACCAGCAGGCAGACCGCCGCGGACGCGCGCCGGTCGGTCTCGGCGATCTCGAAGTCCTCGACGTTCAGGCGAACCCGGGGCCGGCGGCGGCCGCCGACCGCGTCGCTGCTGCCGGCCGCGCGCCTTCGAGCTACCTCGGGCTCAGATAGCCCCCTGGCCTCCTGCGGCCCAGGATCGGTCGACACGCGCTGGCGCAAGAGCGCGTTGCGCACCGTGGTCGCGGTGTCGATGGCTTGTTCGTCCCCGAACTGCCACGGCCGCGTGCTGCCGGTGTATTCGCCTGCCTGGCCGGCGTCATGCTGGCTGTGGTCGCCAGTCCCGCCGTCCGGCAGGCTGGCGAACACCTTCCGCAGCGCGGTCTGGCCGAGCCTGCGCACGGCCTTGGGGGTCAGCTCCAGCTTGCCGTCTTTGCGCTCCAGGTAGCCCTGGTTCTCCAGCTCGCGCTCGATCTGCCGGAGCGCCTCCATGTCGTCAACTGCCTGGCGGCCGAGGGCACGACGCACCGCGTCCTCATCGATGTCATCCAGCCGAGCGCCTGGGTAGTCCTGGCGTAGCGCGTCCTCCAGGTCGGCCAGATCGGCGAGCTCGGCAAGCGCCGACGTCGCGTCGCTGAGGCCGAGCGGGTCACTGCCGGTCATGCTTGGCTGCGGCCAGCCCGAGTCCATGTCCGGCCGCCGCGAGCGCAGCGAGTCGGCCAGCCGGGACATCTCCGCGCCGAGGCCCGCGTCCTCGAGCGCCTGGGCCATCAGCCCGGCCAGTTCGTCCCGCTGCTCGTCGGTCAGCGAATTCAGCAGTCGCTGGGCCGCCGCCATCCGGCGGACCAGAGAGTCGACGAGTTCCTCGAGGTTCGCGGGCGAGTCCGGGAACATGTCGCCGTACTGCGCCATGAAGTCTTCGAAGTCCTGCTGCGTGTGCTGGCCTTGCGCGTCCGCGTCCAGCATCGAGTTCAGGGCCGCCATCATGTCCTTGACCCGCTGCAGGGCCTGCGGGTCGGGCTGCTCGAGCGCCTGCCGCATCCCCCGGAACTGGCTGTCCAGAACCTCACGGCGCAGCAGCGACTTCAGTTCCTCGAAGGTCTGCCGCGCGGCCTGCGACTGCCAGTCGTACTCCGATAGCGCGCGGATCGCCTGGGAGGTGTCAGAAGGCAGCGTGTCCAGTTCCGCCTCGCGCAGCCGCGCTGAGTCGTCGGGGTTCGGGAACAGCTCGGCTCGCTCCTGGCCGATGGCCTTGTCCAGCATGGAGCGGACCTGGTCCAGGATGCCGTCCAGTCGACCGCGGCTGCGGACCTCGCGGAGGCGTTCGCGGACACGGCGGAGCATGTCGTCGAGGCCGCGGTGCCCGGACATGCCACGCCGCAGCAAATCGCGGAGGGCGCTGGCCGGGTCGGTGCCGTCGAGCACCGACTCGCCGAGTGCATCGACCGCACCCCGCACGTCGTAAGGCGGCTCTAGCGGGTCTGGCCCACCGGAATAACGACCGTAGCGATAACCGGCCACGTTCCCCTCCCTTCACAAGGGCGAAGTCGGACGACGGCGAGCGCACGTGGGTTGGTGCCCCGTGATTCAGCATGTTGCTCAGGTCCGGTACACCGCGCCGCCGCCATCGATCGAGTCCTTCGATAGCCGGCGCATCAGGTAGAGCCCTTCGAGTGCGAACTCCAGGGCTGCCGCGGCCTGGCCGAGCGACTCACCACCAGACATCTGGAGCCGTTCCATCATTTTGGCCAGTCCGGGCACCTCGCCGATCCGGCGGAGCAGATCAGCGGCCGGGACCAGTTCGCCGGTCTCCACGATGGCGTCGTCCGCGAAGCGCGCGAGCAGGCCGGACATGTCGGCGTTGCCCAGCAGCGCGCGGAACGTGTCGCTGGTCGCGCGCCGCAGCAGGTGCTCGAGCACCTCCTGCTCCCGGCCCTCCTCGCTGACCTCGAACTCGACCTTGCCGCGCAGCGTGCTGATCACGGCCGGCAGGTCGCAGACGCGGGCCACCGGCTGCTCTTCGCCGGTGATCGCGGCGCGGCGGACGGCCGAGGCAGCGACCGCCTCGGCTGCGGCAATCGCGAAGCGGGCGGAGACGCCGGACCGCGAGTCGACCGCCGGCGAGGCGCGGACCAGGCGCGTGAACCGTGCCACAACCTGGATCAGATGAGTGGGAACGACTGCGTCCTGGTCCGCGCCGTCCCACGCCAGGCGCGACTCCTGCTCGATGAGGGCTAGTTCGGCGTCGAGCGAGATCGGGTAGTGGGTACGGATCTCGGCGCCGAACCGGTCCTTGAGAGGCGTGATGATGCGGCCCCGGTTGGTGTAATCCTCTGGGTTCGCGCTTGCTACCAGGACCAGGTCCAGCGGCAGCCGCAGCGCGTAACCGCGGACGCCGATGTCCCGCTCCTCGAGCACATTCAGCAGCGAGACCTGGATGCGCTCGGCGAGGTCGGGCAGTTCGTTCAGGCAGAAGATGCCGCGATTGGTGCGCGGCAGCAACCCGAAGTGGATGGTCTCCGGATCGCCAAGAGTCCGGCCCTCGGCCACCTTGACCGGGTCGATGTCGCCGATGAGGTCGCCGACGCTCGTGTCCGGCGTGGCGAGCTTCTCGCCATAGCGGTCGCTGCGGTGCAGCCAGGCGATCGGCAGGTCGTCACCCTGCTCGGCGGCGAGGCGCCGGCAGCGGGCGCAGACCGGCGCGTACGGGTGGTCGTTGATCTCGCAGCCGGCGACGGCCGGTGTCCATTCGTCCAGCAGCCCGGTCAGCGTCCGGATCAGGCGAGTCTTACCCTGGCCGCGCTCGCCGAGCAGGATGACGTCGTGGCCGGCAATGATGGCGCGCTCAAGGTGGGGCAGGACCGTCTGGCCGAACCCGATGATGCCCGGGAACGCATCCTCGCCGGCCCGCATCTTGTCGAGCAGGTTGCGACGGAGTTCCTGCTTCACCGAGCCGTACTGGTGCCCGCTGGCGCGTAGCTCGCCGAGCGTACCGATCGCCGCAAGGTGCGGCGGCGGCGCGGAGACGGATGGCTGGTCGGCTGCTGGCTGATTCGAAGTCGTAGGCTGCACCATTCGACAGTATGTCGAGGCAGGCGGGTTCCGCATCTTGGGAGGCATCAATGGAGGATCCGCGCCCCGTCCTGGCGCTGGATATCGGGGGCACGAAGATGGCTGCCGGGCTGGTCGAGCCCGCCGGGCGCGTCCTCACCTGGTCGCAGGTGCCGACGCCGGGCGGGGTTGACGCCGAGCAGCTCTGGGCGACTCTGGAGGCGCTGATCGCCGGCGTCCTGACCGGCGCTGGGGTCACGCCGGCCGAGCTGGCGGGTTGCGGCTGCGGCTGCGGCGGCCCGATGCAGTGGCCCGCCGGGCTGGTGTCTCCGCTGAACATCACGGCCTGGCGGGACTTCCCGCTGCGTGCCCGGCTGAGTGAGCGGCTGGACGGGATGCCGGTGCGGGTTCACAACGACGCCATCTGCATGGCCATCGGCGAGCACTGGCGCGGGGCCGGCCGCGGCCGGCGCAACATGCTGGGCATCGTGGTGTCTACCGGCGTCGGCGGCGGGCTGGTGCTGGACGGACGGCTGGTCAACGGCAACTCAGGCAACGCCGGGCACATTGGCCACGTGGTGGTAGACCCGGAAACCGGGCCGATCTGCGCCTGCGGCGGGCGTGGGTGCACTGAGGCGATCGCGCGCGGCCCTGGGCTGGTGACCTGGGCGCAGGCGGAGGGCTGGCGACCGGATCAGCAGGATGCGACCGCCCGGGACCTGTCCGACGACGCAGCGCTCGGGCATCCCATCGGCCTGGCGGCCATGGAGCGGGCCGGCCGTGCTCTTGGCATCGCGATCGCTTCCGCGACCAGCCTGTGCGACCTGGAGGTCGTCTCCGTCGGCGGCGGCTTGTCGCAGGCCGGGACACTGATCTTCGACCCGCTGGAGGAGGCGCTGCGGGCGCACGCGCGGCTCGGGTTCACCCGCCAGGTCACCGTGGTGCCCGCGGAGCTCGGCCAGAGCGCCGGCCTGGTCGGTGCTGCCGCGCTGATCTCGGCCGCCGACAACTACTGGAGCGGCGACTGAGACGGGAGCGCCCGGTCCAGTCGCAGTGAGTGCAACAATCGCCTGCGTGAGTGGAACCTCGGTGAGTACAGCGCACGGCGCGGACGCGCTGCCGGTCGGACTGGACGACGTGCGGGCGGCGCGGACGACACTTGGGCCGATCGCCCGGCAGACCCCGCTGCTCGAGTCCAGTGCCCTGTCCGCCCTAGCGGGCGGCCCCGTCTACCTCAAATGCGAGAACTTGCAGCGGGGCGGGTCGTTCAAGGTGCGCGGTGCCTACGTGCGCATCGCCCGGCTCACGCCGGAAGAGCGGGCCCGAGGCGTCGTGGCCGCCAGCGCTGGCAACCACGCCCAGGGCGTCGCGCTCGCCGCTTCCGCGCTCGGCGCCCGCGCCACCGTGGTGATGCCCGCTGCGGCCACGCTCCCGAAGATCGCCGCGACCAGGTCCTACGGCGCCGAAGTCGTGCTGCATGGCGCGACGATTGAGGACGCACTCGCGATGGCGAAGCAGTTCGCCGAGGAGACTGGATCGATCTTCATCCACCCGTTCGACCATCCGGATGTGATCGCCGGACAGGGCACCGTGGGCCTGGAGATCGGCGAGCAGCTGCCCGATGTGCGGACGATCGCGGTGCCGGTGGGAGGCGGCGGCCTCGCGGCAGGTGTGGCGGTGGCGGCGAGCGCGCTGCCGGACGCTCAGATCATCGGGGTCCAGGCGGAGGCGGTTGCGCCGGTGCCCCAGTCCATTGCGGCCGGGCGGCTGGTCAGCGTGGCCACGGCCGCCACCATGGCTGACGGCATCGCGGTCGCTACGCCAGGAGAGCTGCCCGTCGAGCTGCTAGCAGGCCTGGGCGTCAAGGTGGTCACGGTGACCGAGGAGAACCTCTCCCGTGGCCTGCTGCTCTGCCTGGAGCGAGCCAAGCAGGTGGTCGAGCCGGCCGGCGCGGCCGGCGTCGCGGCGATGCTTGAGCACCTGGCCCTGTTCACCCCGCCTGTCGTTGTCATCCTGTCCGGCGGCAACATTGACCCGCTCCTGCTCTCGAAGGTTCTCCGGCACGGGCTGTCGGCAGCCGGGCGATTCCTGGCGTTCCGCTGCAAGCTGCCCGATCAGCCTGGGGCACTGGCTACCTTGCTGCGTGAGGTGGCCGGCCTGGGCGCGAACGTCGTCGATGTGGTCCACGAGCGGGTCACCGCTGGCCTGCTCGTAGACGAGGCCGAGGTCGGCATGCACCTGGAGACACGCGGGCCGGAGCACTGCGAAACGGTGGTCAGTCAGCTCCGCAAGGCCGGCTACACACTGCTGTTTGACTGAGTGCTCGCCGCTGCGGCGGCTGGGCTGCAGCCAGCGGCGCCAGCAACTCCTGGCTACCAGGGGCTGGACGGTTGTGCCGGCTGACTCTCCTTCTCGCGCTGGCGTTTCACCACCACGGTGCCCGCCAGCTTGTCGTGCAGGCACTGAACTCGCTGATCTATCAGCGGCGTGCCGGTATCGGCGAACCACAGGATCCCGGCCACTATGTTCAGCGGCGAGCCGAGCAGCATGAAGAGGAACGGGCCGACGAGGAAGGTGATGGTTCGGATGCCCGCGGCCCGGACGCCGATCGGGGACCGATCGGTCGCGGTGACCACGCGCATCCCGAGTGCACGCTTGCCGAGCGTTGCGCCCCAGGTGGCCTCCAGGACCCAGTAGTACACCAGGGCCACGCCGAAGAGCGTCAGGAAGACGTGGAGCATCGTGCTCAGGTTCGCCGGCTCGCGGAGGAAGTTGTCAACGGCCCGCTGGGCGGCGGAAGAGTCCAGGTTCGGGTACTGGACGGTGAGGCTCTGCATGCGGCGCCAGATCCGCAGCAGGGGTGCGGCGAAGGCGACAAGCGCGACCGCCGAGATCAGGATCCAGTCGATGATCGAGGCGACGAGCCGTTCCCAGGCTGCCGCCAGCCCCGGCTCTCTCTTTGTACGCGTTCGCGGGACGTAACCGCGGCCAGCCATGCCCGGTCGCCCTGGCTCTCGCCGCAACTCCCCGTTGCCCGGCTGCCCGTAGCCGGGCTGGCCATAACGCGGCCGCGCGGAGCCAGGCTGGCTGCCCTGCTGGCGGCCCGGCGCGAACGGGTATCCGGTCGCGGGCTGTTGTCCGTAGCGAGGCTGATCAGGCTGCGGCGGCGCAAGGTAGGCATGCGGGATGGTCTCGCCGGGCTCCAGATAGGGCGATGGGTAGCTGACCTGAGGCGGCTGTGCGGGCTGCGACGCGTCGCTCGCCGGAGCCGCCGGCCGCTGGCCCGACTGCACCGGTATCCCCGGCGATGATGGTGGCGTGGCAGGACCTGCCGGACCCGCTGGAGCAGCCGCAGTGACCGACCCGCCAGAGTCAGGCTGTGGCGCGCCGCCGGCGGCCGACTCGGCGCCGGCGTCGTCCTGCTGCGTCATCGCTGAAGATTCCTCGTGTGGTCGGCTGCCTGGCTGGGGACGCGCCGACCTACCCTGGCCGGCCGGCTCGTTTCAAATTGCCGGGCTACCAGCGGCCGGCTGGCGGCGTACCCGGATAGCTCTTCTTGACGACCACTGTATGCGCGGCCTTGTCATGCAGGCACTGAGTGCGGCGGTCCCATGTGAGCCACAGCTCGTTCAGCAGTGCGAAAATCCACCCCACCAATGGCACCAGCGGTGAAAGGGCGAAAATAGCCGCCCGGCCGCAAGCGGCGAGGCCGCCCACGTTCGCCCTGGTGTCGGCATTGACCACCTTGGTGCCGAGCGCACGCTTGCCGATTGTCTGCCCCCAGGCCGCGTGCTGGATCGCGTCGTAGCTGAAGGCCACCAGGTAGAAGACCAGGCCGATAAAGATCAGCTTGTAAAGGAGGTCTCCGGACGCGGTGGAAACGGCCTGTTTCGCCGCTGGGTAGTTATTCAGGTTGGCACCCGGCGGGTAGGCGCTCGCGATCCGCCGGTAGGCACGGATAAAGGTGCGCCACGGCGGGACCCACAGGGGCGCGAATACGGCCCACAAGATGACCCAGTCGATGAGCCGAGCCAGTAGCCGGCGCCACCATTCCGCGAGGTCAGGGTCCTTGTCGCCGGTGTAACCATAGCCCTGATAGGGCCCGTATCCAGGGGCCTGGCCGTATCCGGGGGCCTGGCCGTATCCGGGTTGCTGGCCGTAACCGGCGGGTTGCCCATAATTTGCGCTCGGGTCTGCGCCCGGGGCTTGGCCATAACCGGCGGGTTGCCCGGCGCCCTGGGTCTGGCCGTAGGCGGGATACGGCGGCGCAGGTTCTTCGCCTGACACGACGGGCGTGGCCGGACTCTGCTGCCCATGCCCTGGCTGACCCTCGCCGGGCTGCGACGGTGGCCCGGCAGAGGGTGTCTGGCCAGGTGCAGGCTGGCCGTACTCGGGAGACTGACCCGAACTCGGCTGATCACCCGGCCCAGCGGGCTCTTGTGGCTGAGTCACCCGGTCATGATGTCGCACTAGCCGGGCCGGTGCATAGCTGTCGAGAAGCCCGCTGCGGAGCGCCGGCCCGGCTGTGCGTCACAAGTTGCCGCGTCGCTCCTGCTCGCGCTCGATCGCCTCGAACAGGGCCTTGAAGTTGCCCTTACCGAAGCCCTGCGAGCCGTGTCGCTCGATCAGCTCGAAGAACACGGTCGGCCGGTCCTGCACGGGCTTGGTGAAGATCTGGAGCAGGTAGCCGTCCTCATCCCGGTCCGCCAGAATCCGCAGCTCTCGCAGCTCGTCCAGCGGCACCCTGGTGTCGCCGACCCACTCGCCTAGCGTGTCGTAATAGCTGTCCGGGGTGCTCAAGAACTGCATCCCTTGTGCCCGCATGCCACGGACTGCGCCCACGATGTCGTCGGTCGCCAGGGCGATGTGCTGCACGCCAGCGCCGCCGTAGAACTCGAGGTACTCGTCAATCTGGGACTTCTTCTTGCCGGCGGCAGGCTCGTTGATCGGGAACTTGACCTTGCGGGTGCCGTCCGCCACCACCTTGCTCATCAGCGCGGAGTATTCGGTGGCGATGTCGTCACCAACGAACTCCTTCATGTTTGTGAAGCCCATCACCTGGTGGTAGAAGTCCACCCACTCGTTCATCCGGCCGAGCTCCACGTTGCCCACACAGTGGTCGATCTCCGTAAAGAACGGCCCGGCTGGCTCGGCGGTCAGCGCGCTCGCCGCCACATAGCCGGGCAGGTAGGGGCCGGCGTAGTTGGCGCGCTCGACAAGCGTGTGCCTGGTGTCGCCGTAGGTCTTGATCGCGGCGAGCACGACCTTGCCGTGCTCGTCCTCGCGCACTTCTGGCTCGTAGATCCCTTGTGCCCCGTGCGCGACCGCGTAGCCATAAGCGGCTTCGGCGGACGGGACCGTGATGGCCAGGTCGATGACTCCATCGCCGTGGGCGGCCACATGCGCCCCCAGTCCGGTGCCCGCGCGCACCGGACCGCGGAAGACGAAGCGGGCGTTGCCCGACTCCAGCACGTACGACGCCTCGTCGCGGCTGCCGGTCTCCGGACCGCGGTACGCGACGCAGCGCATGCCAAGCGCTGTCGAGTAGAAATGCGCAGCCTGGCGGGCGTTGCCGACCGCGAACACCGCCGCGTCCATTCCCTGCACCGGGAACTCGTCAGCCGTCATCTCTCGCTCCTTGCGGTTGAGTGGGTCTCTGGTGCAGCATCGGTCGAGAGGTCATGATGCGCAACTACCTGTCAACGAGCTAGGCAAATTGCATAGCTACTTAGGAGTATCGGTGCAGACTATGTACAGACTGGTAACGGGATAAGTCAAGGTGATCGATGAACTCGACGCCCGGCTGATCGGGCTGCTCAAGGCCGAGCCCAGGGTCGGGGTGCTCGAGGCCTCGCGGCGCCTCGGAGTCGCCCGAGGCACGGTCCAGGCGCGCCTGGACCGGATGCAGGCCCGCGGCGTGATCACCGGCTATGGCCCGGACGTCGATCCTGCCGCGGTCGGCTACGGCGTGATGGCCTATGTCACGCTTGAGCTGCGCCAGGCTCGGGGCCACGATCCGGTCGCGGCGCGCTTGGCGGAGATCGCCGAGGTGCTAGAGGCGCACACCATCACGGGTGGCGCGGACATGATCTGCCGGGTGGTGGCGCGCAGCAATACCGACCTGCAGCGTGTGATCGACGAGATCGTCGACTTGGAAGGCGTGCTGCGGACGTCGACGGTCATTGTCCTGGCGAGCCCGCTGCAATACCGGGTACTGCCCCTCGTCCGCCAGGCATCAGCTGGCGGGCAAGCAGGACCTGGAGGTCCGACAGGAGCAACCTCGATGCCGATGCGTGCCTGACCGCGGCGGTCTAGCTTGCGGCTCGCTCCGGCGTAGCGTCGGCCAGCTCGAGGCCCATGTCCATGATCGCGGCCTCTAGCTCGGCCGGGGTCGCTTCGTCCTTGTAGTGCATGCAGCAGAAGCTCATGCTGACCAGGCATGATGCGGCCCTGACCCGAGCGGATAGCGGCGCATCTGGCTCGGCTAGCAGATCCACGATTGTGTCCATCTGTTCACGGAAAAGCTCGCCGCGTCGCTTGGCAGCCGCGAGCCCGCTGAGCGCCGCCTGATTCTGGTGCAGCATCCGGAACACGCCCGTCGCAGCTGTCACGATGTGCAGGTACCGGCGCACGATCTCAGCTCTGGTGGCAGCGGTACGTGGCTGAGACCGGCCCCAGCTAATGAGCTCGTCCAGTTCGGCGACATAGTCCTCGACGAGGCTGACGACGATGTCTTCCTTGGACCTGAAGTAGTAGTACAGGGCGGCCTTGGTAACGCCTAGCCGCTCGGCGATCTCGCGAAGAGAGGTCTTCTCGTACCCCTGCTCGGAGAAGAGCTGCAGGGCCAGCTCGCGCAGTCGCGACCGGGTGTCGTTCCCGTCCTCGCGAGTGCGGCCAGTCGGGCCGTTATCTGACATGCTGCCCTTCCTGCGGCCAGCCGTCCGGCCGGGTCACCCTGGTCTGGTCCATGCCATCCTGAGGTGCGGTCGAACCTTTAGACGCCGAAATCTACTTGACGGCCGGTTAGTAGCAACCCTACCTTAGCTTTGGCAGGATGCTAGCCGGTCGGTAAGTAAGTTGGAAGCGCCAAGGTCGCGGGCTTCCCCCACGGGGTAACGAGACGTCGGGCCTGAAGTCATTCGGCCCTGAGCACTTCATCATGGCCCGACCCACGGAGCGAGGAGCCCGACTCATGACAGACAGCCAGCCCGGCGCGGTGCCAGGCAACGGGGCAGTGCCGGGGAACGGTGCGGTCTTCCGCGACGGGAGGGTCACCAGGAACGGCGCACCCAACGGGGCGATCCCGGTGGCTGACGCAGTTGCCAGCGCTGCGCCGTCAGGGCCGCGGCGCGAGATCCTGATTGTCCTGCCGGGCCTGCTGCTCACGCTGATCCTGGCCATGCTCGACCAGCTCGTGGTCTCCACCGCCCTGCCGCGGATTGTCGGGGATCTGGGCGGGATCAACCACCTGGCCTGGGTGGTCACCGCATACGTGCTGGCATCAACGATCACGACCCCGCTGTATGGGAAGCTCGGCGACCTCTACGGGCGCAAGCGCTTCCTGATCATCGCGATCGTAATTTTCTTGATTGGCTCTGCCCTGTCGGGCCTCAGCCACTCGATGGTCGAGCTCATCGCCTTCCGTGCACTCCAGGGCCTCGGGGCCGGCGGCCTGATGGTAGGAGCCATCGCCACCATTGGTGACCTGGTCGCGCCGCGCGAGCGGGGCCAGTACATGGGCTACATGATGGCCGCGATGATGCTGGCCATGGTGGCCGGGCCGCTAGTCGGCGGCTACATCACCGACGCGCTGTCCTGGCGCTGGATCTTCTACATCAACATGCCGATCGGCGGCCTCGCGCTGGTTTACCTCTGGGCGACGCTGCATCTGCCGCGCAAGCGGGTAGCGCACAAGGTCGACTATCTCGGCGCTTTCGTGATAGCTGTCGGCGCCACCGCGATCGTCCTGCTGACCACCTGGGGTGGCACTCAGTATTCCTGGGGCTCCTGGGAGATCATGATGCTGGTGGTGATCATCGCCGCTTCGCTTATCGCGTTCTTCGTAGTCGAGGCGCGCGCGGCCGAGCCGGTGCTCCCGTTGCACGTCTTCAAGAACCGGAACTTCTCGCTTGCCTCGACCATGAGCTTCTTGCTCGGGTTCGTCATGCTGGGCGCGCTGACGTTCCTGCCGCTCTATCAGCAGACCGTGCAGAGGCTGTCGCCGACGGCCAGCGGCCTGATGCTGATCCCGCTCATGATCGGCTCCACTGTGACGTCGCTCATCGCCGGGCAGGTAACCAGCAAGACCGGCCGGTACAAGATCCTGCCGGTGATGGGCGGGGCGATCATGACCTTCGCGATCTACCTGCTCACGCACGTGGGCCCGCACTCGACGAAGCTGACCACCGGGATCTTCTTCGTGGTACTCGGCATCGGGATGGGCTTCCTGATGCAGATCACCTCGCTGATCGTGCAGAACAGCGTGGAGCTGAAGGACATGGGCGTGGCCAGCAGCTCACGGGCGTTCTTCCAGCAGATCGGCGGCTCGATGGGCGTGTCGGTATTCGGCGTGATCTTCATCAACAAGCTGTCAGCGACGATGTCGTCGCTGGTGCCCGGCGCGCACCTGCAGGCAAACTCCAGCAACCTCGACCCGGCGACGATCAACACCATGCCCCTGGTGGACAGGGTGGCGGCCTTCACCGGTATCAGCCACGGCCTGGATGCTGTGTTCTGGTGGACGATTCCGGCGTCAGCCCTGGTCTTCCTGCTCGCGCTGGCCGTGAAGGAGATCCCGCTGCGCGGGCGGAACGATCCGGCGCCCGAGCAGCCCGCAGCGACACCGGAACTCGTTCACGAGGGCTAACAGGCCGAGGCAGGTCAGCCGGGCTCATCGGCCGCGGCTCATCAGCCCGGAGATCCGGCCAGCCGCAGATCCAGGCAGCCCGGAAGTCCAGCCAGCCCGGAGAATCCAGGCAGCCCGGAAGTCCAGCCAGCCCGGAGAATCCAGCCACCCGGAGAATCCAGCCAGGCACGGGGCATGACGACTGCGCCGACCCCGCCACCGCGAGCGAACCGTGCAATTGCGGCCGCTACCAGCTAGGGACCGGCGCGTTGCCCTGCCTTACTTGCCGGTGTAGGGGACGGCGCTCAGGATCTCGACGCTGGTCGAGCGGCCATTGGGCAGCGTGTAGGTGGCGGACTCGCCGACCTTCTTACCGCTGATGGCGCTGCCGAGCGGGGACTTGGGCGAGTACACGTCGATGGGCGTACCAACCTCTTCGCGGGAGGCAAGCAGGAACGTGACCTCCTCGTCATCGCCCTGGAACCTGATGGTGACCGTCATGCCTGGTCCAACAGCGCCTTCGGTGCGCGGCGGCTCGCCGACCCTGGCGTTCTGCAGGATCTGGGTGAGCTGCCGAATGCGCGCTTCCTGCATGCCCTGCTCATCCTTGGCCGCGTGGTAGCCGCCGTTCTCGCGCAGATCGCCCTCTTCCCGTGCCAACTCGATCTTCTTCGCGATCTCGATCCGGCCAGGACCCGACAAGTGGTCGAGCTCAGCTTTGAGCCGGTCGTACGCCTCCTGGGTGAGCCAGGTAAAGGTGTCATCGCGCGTCTCGGTCACGGGTACTCCTAGGTGGTAACGGAGTCGGGGTTCCGGTGGGCTTGTCCCACGGGGTAATCCTTCGAGGCTAACAAGGCTCCGCAAGTACCTCGTGCATGTCAATGGCCCGGGGGGACAAACAAGCGGGGCGAAATCGGGTAAATGCGAGTCCGGCCGCGCCGGTTCGGAGAGGCTGCGGTCGCTCTAGGGCTCGTTCCCATTCCAGGTGATCCAACGCCCAGCGCGTTCGCTACTGTCAGGCCTCATTCCGGCATAGGGTCGGTTTTCGCATCCCGCTGCGCTGACCTGGGAGGGTCGAGGTGGGGAATCATCCGTTGATTGGTTATCTGATCTGGGCTGCGCTGTTCGGCGCCCTATTTGCGTGGGAGGGACTTGCGCTCAGCGGCATCAGCGGCAGCGTGCCCACGCTAAGCGCCACTTTCCGGGCGATAATGCGCTATCCACCTGGAAGGTGGGCGCTCTTCGCGCTGTGGCTGTGGCTCGGCTGGCACCTGTTCATCCGGGGCTGGCATTTCCTGCTGCGAGCTTGAGATGTCCTCGCACCTCATCAGGTCTGACCTGGTGCCGGTCGTGAGCGGCTACCTGATTCTCATGATCATCCTCGCGGTTGGCCTGCTCCTCGCCCGCCGACGGCCACCCGGCGCCTCGCAGGACAGGATTGTTGCCCCGCGGCGGGTCGGCTGGCCGGCCCTGGTGGGGCACCTGGCCGGGGATGCGCTTGGCGGCTATCTGCTCCTCGTGGCGATCGTGCTGGGGTACTACTACGGCGTCGCGAAGGTCCCCGGCAACTTCCTGGTCAGCGCGGTCAGCGGATCGGCCTTGCTGATCGGGATCGCGATGCCGATCGCGCTCCTGCAGGAGTGGATGCGCCAGCGCTGGCGCCGGCGGGGATCAGGGCGCGGCGACTAGCCTCGCCCTTGGGCTTGGCTCTGCGAACCCGCGTGGTGGTCTCAGCCGGGCATGGTGGCGTGGGCCGACTCGGCTCCTCGGCATGGCCCGGCGCGGTGTACCGGCCGCACTGACTGGGCGCGGTCTACCGGCCTGGCTGGTCGCGGCGAGCTCTCGCTAGACCATCCCGGCGACTTTCGGGTCGGCAGATACCCGCTGCCCGGGAATGCGGCCCGTTCGTCGCTGTGTTCTATGCCCGGGCGGACTGCCCCAGCTTGATGAGCTTTCCGAAACGAGACGCCGAGGTGACGTTCCAGGTGCTTTCTGCTCGTAACGAGGCCAGTACGGCGAGCAACTCGGCTTCTGGGCCGGCAGATGACTGCTCCGTCGAGCCGCTGCGGTTGATGGCGGTACACGCCCACCCCGACGATGAATCGAGTAAGGGCGCGGCGACCCTGGCCAAGTACGTTCGCTCCGGGGTCGAGGTGCTGGTCTGCACGCTGACGGGCGGCGAACGCGGCGACATTCTGAACAAGGCCATGGAGCGCCCGGATGTCCGCGCCAACCTGCCGGAGATCCGCCAGGCCGAAATGGCCGCAGCGCGCGAGATCCTCGGCGTGCAGCACAAATTCCTGGGCTTTGTCGACTCCGGACTGCCAGAGGGCGATCCACTGCCGCCGCTGCCGGAGGGCTGCTTCGCCCTCAAGCCGCTCGAGGAGGCGGCCCGGCCGCTGGTACAGGCGGTGCGCGAGTTCCGGCCGCACGTCATGCTCACCTACGACGAGAATGGCGGCTACCCACACCCAGACCACATCAAGTGCCACGAGGTTTCGGTCGAGGCGTTCGAAGCCGCTGCTGACCCGGACCGCTATCCGGGCACGGG
>DASXMP010000044.1:0-63223 GCA_036495585.1 Streptosporangiaceae bacterium | reverse complement strand
GGTCGACCGCGTGGCTGAAGTTGATCTGGATCCACTGTCCGACTGGAGTGCTCGGGCTCGCCTCGGTCCAGGCGGTGGCCGGATTGCCGTCGAAGGCATTGTCCGGATCGGACTGGGCGGACTCGCTCAGCCAGGTGCCTGCCGAGGACGCCGTCACGCTTCCGGCGCCGGACAGCAGCGACACCGTCTGGTGCCCAGCCGCCGACACCGGCAGGATCTGCCGAGGCGGCAGGCCCGAACCGCCGAGCGGATCGTCGGGCGGGTTGACCTCGGTGGCGGTATAGGTGAACGACTGATAGCCGGAGGTCGTGCCGAAGTCGTCGTCAGCGCGCCGCTGGCCGTCGGTGATCGCCCAGAGGGCGGGCTTGCTGGCGAGCTTGTCGCCGGCGATCACGGTCGGCGCCGTAGCGCCCAGCGACCCTTCCGCCGCAAGCTGGAGTAGCGCGTCCGGGCCGCCGTTCACCAGCACGGTCTGGCTGACGGGCAGTGCGCTCACCGGACCCGAGTCGGGGCCCGCGGCAGGCGGCGCGGCGAAGATTTCCACGGCCGGATAGCTGTTCGCAAGGCCCCTGGTAAGCCCGGCGAGGTCTGGATAGAACGGCGCGGCCGCGACGGCCGGCCCAAACGCGGCGACCCGGCGGAAGCCCGATTGGGCCATGGTCTCGTTCGCTTGCTGCGGAGGGGTATACCCGGCCTCGGCCGGGCTGATGTCGTTGCGGACCACGACGTAGCGGATCCCGGCCCTGGCCAGGTAGGCGGCCAGACCGGAAACCTGCTGGCCCGACTCGACGGCCTGCTCGGCGTTATCCAGGAGAATTTGCGAGCCGGCACCGCCATAGGGCACCAGGCCGCGTTCTGCCCATGGCGAGGTGGCCAGCGGCTCGAGCGGATCGTCAATGGTGTCGCCCCAGGTGAATTGGCCGTGTGGATCTGCAGGCACCACGAGCGCCGTCTGCCGCGGCGAGTGCGCAGCCAGGAACTTCGTCACCTGCGACCAGTACGAGGGGATAGCGGCAAACGACCCTGGCTGCAGAACTTGGCCGGACAGCTGCGGGAGCGCCAGCCCGGCCAGCGTCAGCGCTAGTAGCGGCGCCGTAAGTGCACTCGCAGGCAGGCCGGTCCGGCGGCCCAGGTTGAGAGTCAGGCCGGAATATCGGTCCAGCACATGCGCCACGGCGAGCGCGAGCGGGACCGCCAGCACCGGCTCGAGCTTGTAAAGGCTGCGGAACGGCGCCAACGGCCCGTCGAGTAGCCTGCCGACCTCGGCGTGCCACGGACCGCCGAGCGAGCCGTAATAGCCAGCCAGTGCCGCGGCCGCGACCAGGCCCACGCATGTGCAAAGCCAGCGCCGTTCCGGCAGATCCCGGTGAGCAAGGCCGGCCAGGCCAGCCGCGGCCGCGACGGCCGAGGCGAGGATGGCAGCCGGCGAGCTGACCATGGACCAGCCTGCGGACAGCCACGGGGTGCCGCCCAAGTTGAAGTAGGCGGTCCAGTTGCCAGTCCCGCGGAGCACCGCGGCCGCGGACATCGTCTTGGCAGTAGTTGACGACTGCTCGATGTAGGGCAGGAAGTTGTAGGAGAACCGTGCCTGAAGCAGTAGCGGGATGAGCCACCAGGCGGTGGCGGCGAAGATCGCGAAGGCCCACTTGATGCTCATCCTGATGCGCCACCTGCGGTCGGTGCGGGTCAGGATGTAGATCGCGGGCAGCAGGAGGACCGCAAGGGTAGAGACGGCATTGACGCCGGCCATCGCGGTGACCGCAAGCCCTGAGCGGGCCGCCGCCCGGCCTTCGCTGGTCTCGCCCCTGGCCGCCGAGATCAGCGGAAGCAGCGCCCACGGCACCAGCAGGCCGGGCAGCGCGCCAGCGGAGGTCGAGCCGATCATGATGGTGAATGTCGGCCAGAGCGTGAAGACCGCGGCGGCGACCAGCCGGGTGCCGTCGGTGCCGATGCGCAGGGCCCGAGCCAGCTTCAGTATGCCGGTGAAGCCGACGGCAATGAGCAAAGCCAGCCACAGCCGCTCGATAAGCCAGATGGGAACGTGGAGCAGCTGACCGACCAGGAAGAACGGCGCCATCGGGATCGCGTAGCCGATGTACTGGTCCTGCAGGCTGCCGAACCACTCGAGCGGGTTCCACAGCGACCACAGCCGGGCCAGGAACTCCCGGGTGTTGATGTCGACGCCGAGCTTGGTATCGAAGATCATCCGACCGGCGTCCGTCGCGCCGAAGATGATCAGCCCGACCAGGAACACCAGCAGAAACCACTGCCAGTCCGTGAGCTGCCTGCCCGAACGCCGTGGTGTGGCCGGGGTGACCGCCGGAATCGGATGGGTCACTGGCCCCAGCGCAGCTTGCTGCCCGGTCGTCACCGCGCCGCGCCGGCCGTCATGCCGTCCTGCGAAGGACGAGCAGGAGGTTCCAGGTGGCTAGCTCACGCAGCAGGGGCAGGGCAACGATGGGCTGGCACCAGCGCGGGTAATAGCGCGGCAGGGCGGCAACAACCTTGATGTCAGCCCGCGCTCGCAGCAGCCGCAGGGTCGAGCCGACATGCAGGCGGAACAGGTTATGCCCGACCCTGTGCTTGGGGTCGCGACCGTGGCGACGCCGGTACCGTCGCTCGGCGAAGCCAGCCCCGAGCAGGTGCCAGGGCGACATCTCGTGGCCGCCCCACGGGGAGTACCAGTTGGTGAATGAGACGTAGACAAACCCCCCTGGCCGGGTCACGCGGATCATTTCGTCGACGAGGCCGATGGGATCGGGCACGTGCTCCAGCACATTGGAGGAAAAGCAGATGTCGGCACTGCCGTCGGCCACCGGCAGCCAGTATCCGTCGGCGAGGATCGCGCCGGCGGGCGTCCGCCCGCCCGCCCGCAGCTCAGCTCCGTCGGGCTCGACCAGGTAGCAGTCCGCACCGGCGGCCCGGAATGCGGCGGTGAAATAGCCGGCCCCGCCCCCGACGTCGATGACCGTCTGGCCGTCGAGCCGAGTGTAGAGGGCCAGCTGCTGGACAGCGTCCGCCGCGAGCGCCGAATAGAACACTCCGGGATCCGACTGCTCCCGGCGGAACAGCCGGAACAGGCGCCATGATCTGGCCAGCCCCTCCACGGCGGTGTCAAGCCCGGCTGGATCCGCAGCGACCGTGCCCTGGCCGGGCCCAGCCAGCCGACGTGACTGTCGCTGACTCATGACCTGCTCCCGACCATGCCTTCCTCGCTCGGCTGAAGGCAGTGGTCGTTTCGCCTGTCTTCGCCTTGGCTGGTGGGAAGGTAGCAGCTCAAACGCAGTCCGCTTCCCGGCTAACGCTGCCAGTTCGTGGAAATTACCAGAATGATGCGGCAATGTCCGCTACACATTACTAGTTGGTATCTTACGGACGCCCGCTTTGCTGGACAGCTAAAACCGGAGTCATAGGGTGAGTAGCGACCAGGCTGCACGATCGGCGTCCGCGGACGCGAGAGTTACCGCGCACCTGGCCGCGGCTTCCCCGGAACCCCGCGTTGACCTGCGGCTAGTGCCAGATCAGCCACCCGGCTGGCCCGGCGCGCCATCAGGCGCTGGCCGCAGGCTGGCTTTCATCGCCTGGCGGGACCTGGCGAATCCACGGGCTGGCGGCTCTGAGGTGCTGGTCGACCGACTGGCCGCGGGCATGACCGCCCGGGGTGACCAGGTCACGCTGCTCTGCGGTGGGCCGACGGCAGAGCGGCCCTATCGCGTGATCGGCAACGGCGGGACATACAGCCAGTTCTTGCGCGCGCCCGTGGCGTTCCGGCGGCAACTCCGCGACAGCGACCTGGTGGTCGAGGTCTGCAACGGGATGCCGTTCTTCACCCCGGCGTGGACCGACCGGCCGCAACTGTGCTTGGTCAACCATGTCCACACCGAGCTGTGGCGGATGAATTACCCCCGGCCGGCTGCTGCGGTTGGCCAGTTCCTGGAAAGCAGGATGCTGCCCTGGGCACACCGCCAGAACCTGTTCCTGACGGTGTCCAACTCAACCGCCGAAGCGCTACGGGAGATCGGCGTCGCCGACGATCGGATCCGGCAGATCTGCAATGGCGTCGTGCAGCCGGACCCGCTGACCGAGCGATCGCCAACGCCGCTGTTCCTGGCGCTTGGCCGGCTGACGGAGTACAAGCGGATCGACCTGCTGCTGCGGCTCTGGGAGCGGGTCAGGGCAGTGGTCGGCGGCCAGCTCATCATCGCTGGCGATGGGCCCGAAAGGGCCCGGCTTGAAGCTCAGGCCGGCCGCGACGTCATCTTCGCCGGCCGCGTTTCCGAGCAGGAGAAGCACCGCCTGCTGTGCTCCGCTTGGATGCTCCTGCATCCGGCTCTGGTGGAGGGCTGGGGCATCGTGATCGCCGAGGCCGCGATCCGCGGCACGCCCGCCATCGGATTCGACGTGCCCGGTCTGCGGGACTCGGTGGTCGACGGCAGGACCGGCGTGCTGGTGGCCAACGAGGGCCAGTTTGCCTCGGCCTGGGCATCGCTCACCTTCGACAGCCGGACTAGGGCGACGATGGGCGAGGTGGCCAGGGACCGGGCCGAGCGGCTGCACTGGTCGCTGGCCATCGACGGTTTTGCTGCCATCGCGGACGAGGCAATCGATCGGGCGGGCTCGCCGGCCCCCGGCGGCCGGCGCCGGTCATGACGATGAATTTCGGGGCCGGCGGCACCACGGTGGGCCAGGCCAGGAAGGCCGGCCCTGGTGCCGGGGGACTGCGGCAGTTTTATGAGGACCCGGCCGTGCCGCTCAGTTCCGGGCCGGACCGGGCCAGGCGGCAGGCGCAGATGCTTACCGGCCTGCTGCACAACGTGGCGGCTCCGGCTGTCATCGTCGATGTCGGCTGCGGAGACGGACTGGCCACGAGCGTTGCCGCCGACGCCGCCCCCGGCCATCGGTTCGTCGGCCTCGACTGGTCGGCCGACGCTGTCCGCCAGGCCCGCCAGCGCGGTCTCGCACTGCTGCGAGCAAGTGTGGAGGGCACGTGCCTGCCCCTGGCCGCCACAACCGTCGACGTGGTGATCCTGAGCGAGGTGATCGAGCACCTCGTCGACACCGACTTGGTACTGGCCGAAGCCCACCGGGTGCTGAGGCCCGGCGGCGCATTGCTGCTGTCCACGCCGAATCTGGCCGCCTGGTACAACCGGGGCCTCCTCGCGATCGGGGTCCAGCCGGTCTTCTCGGAGGTCAGCCTCCGCGGGGTCTACGGCAGGCCGGGCAGTCAGGTGGCCGGGCATCTGCACATGTTCACCCGCCGCGCCCTGGTCGGTCTGCTCGCTGCGCACGGCTTCGGACCGATCAGTGTCTCGGGCGCCTGCTACCACGACGTCCCTGCGCCGCTGCGCCCGCTGGACCGGGCATTCGCCCGGTGGCCGGGCGCGGCGTCCATCCTGCTGGTGCACGCCCGCAAGACATGACCGCGCGTGACTTCGCCGGCGATACCGCGACGCGCCAGGCGTCGGGGCCAGGGCGCGACGGCGCGCTCCGGCCGAGGCTCGGCGTGCCGGGCCTGCGGCGCCGGGCCCGGCAGGGCCAATCATCTGGCGGCGGGCAGCCATCTGCGCGCTGGTACCGGGCGGCGTCCGGGCTCGGGCAAAGGCTCCGCGGTCATGCCGTAGCGGCCATCGTGGGCCTAGCCCTCGGCCTGCTCGCGCTAGGCCCGGGTCTGGCCCGCGGCTTCCTGCTCAGCTACGACATGGTGTTCGGTCCTGCGCCCCCGTTCTCGGCCGCGCTCATCGGGGTGAGCGGCGGTCCCGCTCGTGCGGTACCGAGCGACGCGGTGGTCGCGGTGCTTGCGCGCCTCGTGCCGGCCGACATTCTGCAGAAGGCAATCCTCCTGCTGATCTTCGTGACTGCGTGCACTGGCGCCGCTGCTCTGCTGGCGACTGGGTGGCGGCAGGCGACCGGCGCCCGGCCGCCCATGCTGGCCTTTATGGTGGCCGGGATCTACTACGCGTGGAATCCGTACGTGGCGGAACGGCTGTTGATTGGCCAGTGGGCGCTGCTGCTCGGGTACGCGGGCCTCCCCTGGGTGCTGCGCGAGCTGGTGGCTTCGCCGGGCAGGATCAGGCCGTGGCGACTGCTGCTCACCCTTGCCCCGGCGGCCGTCGGCGGCTTCGCGGCGATGACAGTGACCGGCCTGGCCGCGATCCCGGTGGCGCTGGCGAGCGGGCGTGGGGCTGGTCGCCGCCGGCGGCTGGCGACGGTGCTGGGGGCGATGCTGCTGCTCAGCCTGCCGTGGCTGATCCCCTCACTGCTGGTGTCCGTGCACACCGATCCACGTGGGGTGAATCTCTTCGCGGCCAGGGCAGACACGCCGTTCGGCCGCATCGGCAGCCTCTTGCTGTTGTCTGGCATCTGGAACGATCAGACGGTGCCGCGCGGTTATGGCGGCGCCGGTGCGGCGATCTGGCTCGTCGTCGTCGTCTGCGCGCTGGCGGGCTACGCGTGCCGCGCCGGTGCATTGGCGCACCTCAGCTGGCCCGGCCGGCCAGGCCGCCCGGCCCCCGGCAGCTGGCGGACCCTGCTGGTGTGGCGAGGCAGGCCGGATCGGCCGGCGTGGCCGGGCCTCGGGGTGGCCGGCGCGATCGGGCTGGCCGTCGCGGCCATCGGCATCAGCTCGCCGACCCGGGCCGCGCTGCGCGCCCTGGTCGCCGCCTGGCCTGGCTTCGCCGTCTTCCGGGACGGCCAGCAGTTCGTCGCGCCGCTCGCGCTGACCGAAGCCATCGGGCTGGCGGTCGGGATTGCCTGGGTGCTGGAGCGCGCTAACACCGCGCGCCGGCAGCCACGGCCAGAGCCCGCCGCCATCGCGCTCGCCGTCCTCGCCATGATCGCGCCGCTGCTGCTACTGCCTGGCATGGCCTTCGGCGAGTTCGGCCGGCTGCGTCCGGTCGAGTACCCAGCCGACTGGCTCACCGCCCGACAGGAAATCGACTCCAGTCCGGCCAGCGGGAGCGTGCTGCTGCTGCCGTGGGGTGCCTACCGGCGGTACGCGTGGAACCGAGACGAGGCGGTCTACGATCCATGGACCAAGCTCCTCGGCCGCGAGGTGATCTCCGACGACGCCCTCCAGGTCGGCCGGCAGACACTGGCACCGGAGAGTCCCGCATCCGTCGAGATGAACCGGATAGTGACGACGGTGCACGGGTCCATGACGCGGGCGCTGCGGGCGGCGGGCGTGCGCTTCGTGGTGATCGATTCTGGCCCGCTGCTGCGGCAGCCTGCCAGCGGACTTGCCGCGGCTGCCCGGCTGCCCGGCGCCCGGACGCTGGTGGCCAGCCAGGACCTAGCCGTCCTTATGCTTCCCGACCCGGGCTGACCGGCCCGACCTGACCGACAGGCCCGGCGGGCGTGGCTGTCACCCAGTTCGGGCGCGCTGCCTTGCGGTGGCGGCCCGGCCCGGGCCGGTCGCCCAGTTCGGCCGCCCGCACACGGCGCCCGAGGGTCATGGCAAGGGCTCCCCACGCCAGGTCCGACACGGTGGTGATCACCCGCGCCACGAGCGCGACCGCAAGTGCCTGGGCGCCCGGCAGGACCGGCGCCAGAGCGGCGACCAGCAGCGCCTCCCGGGCGCCGATGCCATTCGGGAAGACCACAAGTAGCAGCGCAGCCGAACAGGCGAACGCGTACGCGCCGAGCGCGAGCAGCAGTGAGTGGCCGCCATTTGCGGCGACTTCGTGCAGCAGCGTCCAGGCTTGCACGCCGAGCAGGAGCCACCCCAGCGTCGTCCACGCCAGCGCGGTAGCCAGCCCGCGCCAGCTCACCGGCTGCTCCAGCGGCTGCTGCCGGATGAGTCGCAGCGCGAAGTTGAGCAGGCGGTACAGAACTGGCGGCGCAAGCGCGACGGCGATGACCGGGACTGCCGCGAGCACCAGCAGGTACTTGCGGGCCATGGCCGGCGAGGCCAAGGGCAGGGCAACGGCCGCGATGAGCAGCCCGACTCCGACCGTCACGGCGAGGGCAACCATGACGGATGCGGCGCCACGGCGCCGTGGTACCTGGTAGTCGTGGCCGAGCTCGACGTGCGCCGCGAAAGACCAGACCGCACCCGGCAGATACTTGCCGAGCTGGGAGATGAACGTGACCCGTGCCGCCACCAGGACCGGCAGCGGCGAACCGAGATCAGCCAGGATGACCCGCCACGCCATCATCATGCAGGCGGATCCCGCAAACGCTGCTGCCAGCGAGCCTGCCAGGGCGTACGGGTGCATGCTGTCGAGCGTCGGGTGCACCTGCGGCCACTCGGCGGCGAGCACATAGCTGCAGCACGCCAAGATCAGCAGTGCCAACCCGACGCGGACCCATCGACGTGCCCGTATCCGCTGCAGCACGCAAAAAGAGTACACATCAGAATTCGGCTTTACTGGCCAAAATGCGTGAAGTGGTGGCACACTCGGGTGCTGGTGCGGGCAATCGCATCTCAGTGTCGCGGCGACCAGAGGGGTCCGGGGTGTCACGTCTGCTCGTCATCATCGTGAGCGCGGCGGTCGGCGTTGTGCTGGCACTGGGGGCTACCTTCACGGTCAGCGCTGTCATCAGCCAGACGCCGACGCCAGCGAATCAGGCTGCCTACAACTACGGCGGCTAGCGCAGCCGGACCCGGTTGGGCCAGCCGCTCGTGTCTCGCTGCCCCTGTTACCGATATGTATCCGGCTTTCGCGTGACGCAGAGGCTACTAGTCAGTAGTATGTGCCAATCTTGTTGCAAGTTATCCCTTTACTGATATATCGCTGAGGTCCCTGGAGAGCTAGATGCGCCGTGTCCTTGGGGTTACCTTCACCGGGCTTGGCGCGTTCCTCATTGTGCTGGCCGTGCTGAGCCGTTTCTATCTGCCCGGCCAGGTCGTCAAGTTCCCGCTGAACGAGTACACAATTACGCGGCTCACCGGGACGCACGTGAACTACCTGAACGCTCAGCTCGGTGTCGAGGCGACGGCCTCCCAGGTGCGCGCGGTCAGCACGACGCAAGGCGACGTGAGCGCTGGCAGCTCAAGCGTTGCGGTGTGGAACGACATCATCGGCGTTTTCGACATCACGAACAACGCTTCCCCTGGTCAGCCCATCAGCTACTCGACCGAGCGCCTGGCCTTCAACCGCCGGACCGGCGAGCTGGTGAACTGCTGCGGCGCGGAGATCGGCACCAAGCGGCCGAAGATGTCCGGCCAGGGTTTCGTCTGGCCCATCGGCGTCCAGAAGCGCACGTACCAGGTTTTCGACACCACTTTGCTGAAGCCGGAGCCGGCCAGGTACACCGGCACCGCGACGGTGGACGGTCGCAAGACGTATGTGTTCGTGGAGAGCGTCACTGCCCAGAAGTTCGGTTCGATCACTGTGCCGGGCAGCCTGGTGAACTTGCCGCAATCGACAGTGACCCTGCCCGAGGTCTTGACGGCGACCAACACCTATTACGTCGACCCTGGAGTTGGCTCGCCGATCAAGGAAGTCGAGCAGCAGGACCAGTTCCTGCAGGACCCGACGACCGGCGCTAGCGCGCTGACGCTCTTCCACGGCACGCTGACCTCGACTCCGCAGAGCATCTCGTCGGCAGCGAGCACCGCCAAGAAGTACGACACCGAGCTGCTCTGGCTGCAGACGCTGGTCCCGCTGATCGGCCTGATTCTTGGCCTTATCCTCGTCGTCGTCGGCATCCTGCTCGTCTCGTTCGAACCAAGCGACGAGTTCGAATACGAGGACGACCTGGAGACCGAGGTCGCGAGCGAGGCCTGACCGCCAGCGCCGCCTCTTACCGTCAGACTAGAACCTGTTCTAGTCTGGGCCTGACTAACGCGCAGGAGCGCGCGGCCTGGAGGTGGCAATGAAGGGGTTCTGGCGCCGGGCGCTGGAGGATCCGAACTGGGTCGCGGTCGTCGATCCGGACGGCACGCAGCACCTGGCTGGCGACCTGCTGGCCAGGGTCAACCAGCTCACCCACGCGCTCCAGGCCCGCGGTCTGCGGCCGGGCGATGGCATCGCGGCGCTGCTGCCGAACGGAGCCGCCCCGGTGGAGGTCTACCTGGCTGCGCTCCAGGCAGGCTGGTATCTGACGCCGATCAACTGGCACTTCACTGCGCCCGAAGCGGCCTACATCGCGACCGACTGCGGCGCCAAGGC
The DNA here is from genome assembly GCA_036495585.1 of Streptosporangiaceae bacterium. Classification (GTDB taxonomy): domain Bacteria; phylum Actinomycetota; class Actinomycetes; order Streptosporangiales; family Streptosporangiaceae; genus JAJYUU01. The sequence goes on along the minus strand of DASXMP010000044.1, from coordinate 53,111 downwards.
GCTGTTCGTGCACGAGCGATTCGCCGAGCTCGGCACGGCGACCGCCGACGAGGCGGGCGTGCCGGCTGACGCCCGGTTCGGCTTCGGTGATGTGCCCGGCTTCATCCCGGTCGCCGACCTGCGGGCAGGACAGCCGGCCACGCTGCCCGAGCAGCGCACGGCTGGTGCCACCATGCACTACACCAGCGGGACCACCGGGCGACCCAAGGGCGTGCGGCGCGCGCTCACCGGCCTCGACCCGGACGAGGCAGCGGTACGGGCGGCGAGCCTGCTGATGATGTTCGGAGTGACCGAAGGCCAGCCGAACGCTCACCTGCTGACATCGCCGAACTACCACACCGCCGTCACCGTGTTCGGCGGTGGTGCGCTGAACTACGGCCACACGATGGTGTGCATGGATGGCTTCGACGCGGAGGCTGCCCTCGCGCTGACGCAGCGGTACCGCTGCACGAACTCGCACATGGTGCCGACGCACTTCAAGCGGATGCTGGCGCTGCCGCCGGAGGTGCGGGGACGGTACGACTTGTCCTCGATGCGCTGGCTGATCCATGCCGCCGCGCCCTGCCCGGTGCCGCTGAAACAGCAGATGCTGGACTTGTGGGGTCCGTGCGTGTGGGAGTACTACGCGGCGACCGAGGGCGGCGGGACGATCGCCTCACCTGAGGACTGGCTGGCCCATCCGGGCACCGTGGGCCGGGCCTGGCCGACCAGCCAGCTGCTGATCGCCGACGAGGACGGCACGAGCGTGCCAGCCGGCACCCCCGGCACCGTCTACATGGCGATGGGGCCTGTCACCTTCGAGTACTACGGCGACAAGGCCAAAACGCAGGCGAGCCGGCTGGACGACTACTTCACGGTGGGAGACATCGGGTACCTGACCGACGACGGCTTCCTGTTCCTCTGCGATCGCAAGACCGACATGATCATTTCTGGCGGCACCAACATCTACCCGGCCGAGATCGAAGCCGAAATCATCATGAATCCGAAGGTCGCTGACGTGGCCGTGTTCGGGATCCCGGACCCGGAGTGGGGCGAGCAGATCAAGGCCGTGGTGCAGCCGGCCGACGGCGTGCCGCCCGGTCCTGAGCTGGTCGCCGAGATCCTGGCCGGGATCGAGGGCCGCCTCGCCAAGATGAAGTGGCCGAGGTCCATCGACTTCGTGCCCGAGCTGCCGCGCGATCCCAACGGCAAGCTGCTCAAGCGCCGCCTCCGCGACCCCTACTGGGCCGCCGAGGCCACGAAGATTTAGTCCGGCCCGGGCAGGGCCGGAACGCAGGCCGGATCGCCAGCGGTCTCGGCCGCTACGCGGGCCAGCATGTCGATCAGCCGGGTGGTTGCCTTCGAGTCGGGCGGCTGGCCGTAGGTCACAGCGAACACGTGCCGCCGCGCCCCGGGCAGTTCAGCGGCGGCGATGCCGGGGTGGCGTACCGCACGCAGGCACAGCCCGGCGAGTGTGGTGACGCCGAGGCCAGCCGCGACGAGTGCTTGCACCGCGAGGTAGTCGTCGGTCGTAAAGGAGATCCGCGGCGTGAACCCGGCCGACTCGCATTGCTGAACAAGCGTGCTACGGCAGCGCTCGCAGCCGGCGATCCACCGGCTCCCGGCGTAGGCAGCTAGCTCAGTGTCTGGCCGGGTCGCCGCGGTGGCTCCGCCAACAGATACCGAGGACACCAGGTACACCGGCTCATCGAGCAGTAGCCGTCCGCGGGTGCCCTCGTCGGACGGGTCGGGCGGCGCAGCTCCGGTGCCCTGCTGGTAGTGCGAGAAGACCACGGCAACGTCGACATACCCGGCGCGGAGCATGCGCAGGGCCTCGGGCGGTTCGGCTTCGGTGAGCATGAACTCGATGCCCGGGGTCTCGGCTGCCAGCCTGGCCGCGGCCGCGGGGATGATCGTTCCGAGCGCGGAGGGGAATCCAGCCAGGCGGACCCGGCCCTCCCGCAAACCCACGTGGGCGGCCAGTTCGGCCTCGGCCGCATCCATCCGGCCGATGATCTCCTCGGCTCGCTCGGCAAGCAGCCGGCCGGCGTCTGTGAGCCGGATCCCGCGGCCGACCCGCTCGAGCAACTGGGCGCCGGTCTCGGCTTCCAGCCTGGCAATGTGATGACTGATCGAGGGCTGCGCATAGTTCAGCTCGCGAGCCGCGGCGGTGACGGAGCCATGCCGGGCGACCGCGACCAGCACCCGGAGCCTGGTCACATCCAGCATTGCTCAACTATAGATCACGCTGATCTATCCAGCCTGCCTTCCGGTTTGTGCGCATATCTTTGGAGCACTCACGACCCCGGCGGCGGAGTCTCGTGCTCAAGTTTTTCCTCGCCTGAGCGGCCACCGGGGGATGCTCAGGAACCTGGGCGTGGTGCCGGAACCTGCCGCTTCCCGGTCGTACAGGTGCACCGCGCTTTCGACCGAGAGTCCCTTAGTCTCGGGCAGGAACCAGTACACAAACCCAATCGCCAGCACGCAGAGAACCGCGAAGGAGAACATCACCCAATAAAGCCCGATCGCCCGGTGCCAGGCCGGGAACGCCTCGATGAGGGCATAGTTGGCCAGCCAGTCGACACATGCGCCGGTCGCGGCCGCGCGGCCCCGGACGGCGGTAGGGAAGGCCTCGCCCTGGATGAGCCACCCGGTCCCGCCGACGCCGACCGCGAAAGAGGAGATAAAGAACGAGAACCCGACCATGACCAGCACCGTCTTCGGGATGCCGGCCAGATAGGCGCCGCCGGCGGCGGCGACGAGGATGAAGATGGTCATGCCGGTGTAGCCGCCGATGGCCAGCGGCCTGCGGCCGAATTTGTCGATCCAGCGGAAGGCGAAGTAGGTCGCGACTACGTTCACCGCACCGAGGATGGCGGTGACCTCGACGCCGGCGACCGCGGCAGCTACCGCGTTGTGGCCGCTGAAGAAGAAGCCGGACAAGATAGTCGGGCCGTAATAGAACGGCACGTTGATGCCGGTTATCTGCTGGAAGATGAAGAAAACGCAGACGATGATCAGAGCCCGCCGAACGCCCGCGGTCCATTGTGTCTTGGTGCGCCGCTGCTGCTCCTGCGCGCCGAGCTCGTCGGCGCCGCGGCGCACCTCTTCGTCGGTGACGTTCATGCCGAGCCGCCCGAACGCCTTCTTGGTGTCGTCATATCGGCCGTGCAACATCAGCCATCGCGGCGACTCCGGCATATGCGACCGCAACGCGACAGCGATCAGCGCAGGCACTCCGCCGAGGCCCAGGATGAGCCGCCAGTCGGCGGTGCCGGCGCTGCCGGGTGCCGTCCTCAGGATGATGACAGCCACGAGGTACGCGACGAGAATGCCGACGGTGATCATCCACTGCTGGATGATGCTGAGCTGGCCCCGTCGGCTGCGCGGCGCAAATTCCGCGATATAGGCGGTCGCGATGGCCGAGTCCGCCCCAATCGCCAGCCCGATGAGGGTGCGAGAAGCCAGCAGCATGCCCGCGTCGACCGTGATGGCCGACAAGATAGATCCAACGGCGTAAATCGCCGCGTCGCTGATCAGCAGCGCTTTGCGGCCGAACCGATCGGTCAGTGGTCCGGCGAGTATCGCGCCCACCGCCGCGCCGAGCGAGGCCCCGGCTACCAGGTAACCCGTCGCGAAACTCGACAGGTGGTAGGGGATGAAGCCGAGCGCCGAGCCGACATTGGACGTGTCGTATCCGAACAGGAACCCTCCGATGCACGCCAGCACGGCCAGGTACCAGTAAAAGTTGGTCGGGATGCGGCTGTCCAGCTGATCCAGGATGCTCCGCCCCGGTTGCTCCTCTACCTGGGTCGACGATGCCATGACAAGCTCCCTCGCGGCGACGCGTGCATCAGGCTCCCCTCCGGCAGGCCGTTGCCTGATCAGGTCCGACTCAGGCGCGTGACGTTCCCGCGGTGGGCGGCCGGGAAACAGCGCGGCCGGGAAACAGTGCGGCCGGGAAACGGTGCAGCGTGACCAGGTGGCCAGCCATTTGGCTATGGCTGACGACGCGGCGCGTGCGCAGTTGCGGCATCCTTTGACCCATGCGCGCGCGAAATGTGGTCTGGCGGCCTGCACCCGGATGGCCACCGGCGCCGCCCGGCTGGCAGCCGCCAGCGGGCTGGAATCCGTCGCCGGAGTGGCCGGCGGCCCCGCCGGGCTGGCAGTTCTGGGTGCCCGCGGAGCCGATCATCGACACCACAGTCCGGATTGCGGAGCCGACCAGGCGCGGCCTCGTGCTCGAGACCTGGGTGGTCATGATCGCGTTCCTGCTGCCCTGGGTGGTCAGTGCGGTCGTGGTGCTGGGGAACCACCTGGCCACCGGCGCCAGCCTGAGCCAGCTGCCCAGCTTCGACAGGCATCAGGCAGCCATCAACATCGTCCTCGGACTGCTCAGTTACACGCCGACGGCTGCGGTGGTGCCGCTCGCGCTGTTCCTGCTGGCCAGGACCGGCCAGGGACCGGCCGTTCTCGGGCTCACCAAAGTCGGTGGCAGCGACATCGGCGCGGCTATCGGCCTGGCTGCTGCGGCGCTCGGCTGCGAGGTGGTGCTGGCCATCCTTCTCGCGCCGCTTGAGCATTCCCGGCTGGCCAACACCACCGGGCCACTGCATGTGCCGGCCTACTACATCATTTTCGGCATCAGCCAGGCGCTGATCACCTCAGTTGCCGAAGAGACGGCGGTTAACGGTTACCTGCTGACGCGGCTTGACCAGCTCGGCTGGTCCCGCACCTCAGCGTTCTGGCTGAGCCTCGCGCTGCGCACCAGCTACCACTCCTACTACGGCATCGGCATCCTGCTGACGCTGCCGTTCGGCTACTTCGTCACGCGCTCGTTCCAGAAGCATGGCCGGCTGAGCCGGCCCATCCTGACGCATTTCCTCTACGACTCGGTGGTGTTCATCATCGCGATCCTCGTGCACTAGCCACCGGCCCGGGCAGCCCGTGCAGCCGCGGGCCGGCGCTAGTCACTCGCTGAAATGCGACCTTCCAGGAGCGGCGCGGCCGGGTCAGGCCGGGCGGCACCGGGGTCGGCCGCGTGCTTGCGGCGCCAGGCGATGCCGGATAGTGCCTCCAGCACCACCCGGTTCGCCAGGAACGCGGTTACCTCGGCATGGTCGAATGGCGGCGCCACCTCAACCACGTCGATCCCGGCCAGTGGCAGCTCCATCGCGATCCGGCGCACCGCATCGAGCAACTGGCGCCCGGTCAGGCCGCCCGGCTCGGGCGTGCCGGTGCCCGGCGCCATGCCCGGGTCCACCACGTCGACATCCACGGACAAGAACACAGCCTCACACTCGTCGGTTGCGATGGCGAACGCCTCGGTCAGGCATTCATCCAGGCCTCGAGCGACTACCTCAGTCATCTCGAAGCTGCGCATCCGCTGGCCAGCCATCCAGTCCAGCGTGTCCGGTTCTGGCCAGTAGCCGCGGAGCCCGAGCTGGAGGAACCTGTCGCCCCGCACCGCTCCCGACTCAATCAGGCGGCGCATCGGCGTGCCATGGCCCCACAGCGACCCGAATTGGGTGTCGCCAGTGTCCGCGTGCGCGTCGAAGTGGATCAACGAGACCCGACCCCAGCCGACATGCCGGGCTACTCCGGTCGCGTCCGGAAGCGCGATCGTGTGATCACCGCCGAGCACGACCGGGATCGCCCCGCCGCTGCTCGCCCGGAATACCGCTTCCTCGAGGCGGTCCAGGGACCGTTTCGTCTCCCCAGACAGCATCTCGACATCCCCGGCGTCGGCCACGCGCAGATCGCGAAGCGGGTCGACGCCCAGCGCGAGGTGCGGCCGCGAGCCATCGTGCGGCAGGTAGTCGGTGAACCGGATCGCCTGCGGCCCGAACCGGGCTCCCGGCCGATGCGAGGTCCCGCCGTCGAACGGCGCCCCGATGATCATCACGTCTGTGCCCGCCCACGACTCGGCGTCGCCCAGGTCTGCGCGCGGCACACCGAGGAACGTTGCATCGGGGCCATACATCCCGCCCAGTCGTGCCATCGTCAGCCTCCACCTCCGAGTTCAGCCAAAGATACCGATGGGCCGCGCCGGGACCGGAGTGGTGGAGCTGCGGCCGGCCGTTCCGGTTGGCCGGCTGCGGCCGGCGCTGACCCGCTCCCGTCCCCTGGGGACGGCCTGGCGAGTTCACTTCGTGGTCAGCGGCCGGCAAGGTGGGTATGAGATCGTGCCGGTATGACGCGGACGGAGCAGGCATGAGCCACGTGGCCCGAACCGTGGAAGGCCCCGAGACGCCGGTTCGGCGGCTGGCGATCACGGGCGTATACAACCTGCGTGATGTCGGCGGATATCCGACGGCAGCAGGCGGCCGGGTGCGGTGGCGGACCCTATTCCGGTCGGACGCGCTGCACCGCCTGGACGATGCCGGAATGGCCACGGTGGCCGACCTCGGGGTGCGGACGATCCTGGACCTGCGCACACAACTCGAGGCTGAATATGCCCCCACGGTCCTGGTCGGCACACACGCCCGGACCGTGCACATCTCGATTCTCGCCGGCGATCTGCAGAACGTGCCCGTCGAGCTCGCCGCCGTCTACCGGCACTTCGTCGAGAAACGCGGGGACAGGATCGGCGCCGCCGTTGCGGAGCTGTGCGATCCCGCCGCCTACCCGGCCCTCGTGCACTGCAGCGCGGGCAAGGACCGTACTGGCATCGTCATCGCGCTGGTCCTGGCTGTGCTCGGCGTCCCGGACGAGCTGATCGCGGCCGACTACGCGCTGAGCGGCGGCTACCTGGACGAGGAGCACACGCCCGCCATCGGGCAGCTGCAGGCCAGCACGGGCCTCGGCGATCAGCTGACGAGAGCGCTGCTCACCAGCCCGCCGCAGCTGATGCTCGACACGCTCGCCCAGGTGCGGGCGCGCGGCGGATCGGTGGCGGGTTACCTGGCCGACCATGGGGTGGGCGAGCCGGACCTGGCCAGGCTGCGCACGCGCCTGGCCGAGTAGGGGCGGGAACGCACCGCCTCCGCCGGCCCGGCCGATAATCAACATGTATGAGCTTCGACGAGATCGACCGCCGCATCGTGGCCACGCTGGTTGGCGATGCCCGGGCTACCTATGCCGAGGTCGGGGTGCTGGTCGGGCTCTCGGCCCCGGCGGTGAAACGCCGGGTGGACCGGCTGCGCGCCTCGGGCGCGATCACCGGCTTTGCCGCGCAGGTGGACCCGGCCGCGGTTGGCTGGACGACGGAGGCTTACGTCGAGCTGTTCTGCCGCGGTCGCACGTCGCCAGCCGATATCGCGGCGGCGGTCGGCAAGCATCCGGAGATCATCGACGCCTGCACGGTCACCGGTGACGCGGATGCATTGCTGCACATCATGGCCGCGGATGTGCGGCACTTCGAGCAAGTCGTCGAGCGGATCGGGGCGGAGCCCTTTGTCGTCCGCACACGGAGCGTAATCGTCTTGTCCAGGCTGGTGCACCGGCCTGAGCAGCTGCCGCCCGGGCCAGTGGCCAGGAACCGCAGTTCAGGCTAGTTCCTCCCCGATATCGCCGAGTGGCGGTTATGTGCCGCGCCATCGGCTAATCTCTTGGCCATGACCGAGCGTCGTGATGACAATGCAGCCACCGGCGGCCGGCCGACGAGCACGAGCCGTCCGCTCACCACCGGTGAGTTCCGGGCAGTGCCGGATGCCTCCGCGAACACCGCACAGTTCCAGGCCTTCGCCGCCCATGAGGCCGAGCCCGGTAAGCCATGGCAGATGGGCGCACCCAGCCGCAGCTTCGTCAAGCTAGGGCTGCTCATCGCAGCTGTCGTCGTGGTGCTCGTCATCATCGCGTTCGTCGTGCTGTAGGCGCCGCCTTCGTTCCGCCCGATCCGGCTAGGCCGGGCGGAACGTGCTTGTATTGGCAACCATGACGTCGGCTCCGGCAGTATCGACAGCCGACCAGCCCGACGGAGAGCCGCCGGGCGAGGAGCGGCACCGGCTGACCGCGCTGGAGGGGCTGGCCGCGCTGTCGCTGGACGCCCTGTCCTCGGTGGCATACGGACCCCAGGCCATCATCATCGTGCTGGCCACGGCCGGCGCGGCAGCCCTGAATTACACGTTGCCCGTCACCCTGGCGATCGTTGTCCTGCTCGTAGTCCTGGTGTTTTCCTACCGGCAGGTCATCGCGGCGTTCCCGACCGGCGGGGGAGCCTACGCTGTCGCCAAGGCGCACCTCGGCGTCCGCCCCAGCCTGTTCGCGGCCGCCTCCTTGGTAGTCGACTACATCCTGAACGCAGCCGTCGGGGTGTCGGCCGGCGTCGAAGCGCTGACGTCTGCCTTCCCGAAGCTGTATCCCGAACGCACGCTGATCTGCCTGATCGTGCTGGCGGTCATCACCGGGGCGAACCTGTGGGGAGTGGCTGAATCGGCCAGGCTGTTCATCGTCCCGACGCTGGCGTTCATCGCCGCCATCTTCGTCATGATCATCGCCGGCCTGGCCAGGCCGCATCCCATCATCCAGCCGGCCGGCAGCGTCGCGTCGGTCGCCGCGCCGATCGGGATCCTGCTGCTGCTGCGTGCCTTCGCGTCCGGCTGCTCGGCGCTGACCGGCGTGGAGGCTATCGCGAACGCGGTGCCGTCGTTCCGCCAGCCGCGGGCGCGCCGGGCCCAGCACACCGAGGTCGGCCTCGGCGTCATTCTCGGGCTGATGCTCATCGGGATCGCCGTGCTGGCCCAGCGCTACCACGTCCGGGTGTCGCCAACCCAGACCACGCTGGCGCAGCTCACCGCAGGCGCGCTCGGCCACGGCTTCCTGTTCTATGCGATCCAGCTCATCACCGTGGTGCTGCTGGCGCTGGCCGCCAACACCTCGTTCGGCGGGCTGCCAGTGCTGGCGTCCCTGCTGGCCACAGACAACTTCCTGCCGCACCTGTTCTTCCTGCGAGCGGCCCGGCAAGTGCATCGGTACGGCGTGATCGTGCTCGCGGTCGCGGCGGCCGCGCTGCTCGTGGTCTCCCGCGGCGATACTCAGGCGCTCGTGCCGCTGTTTGCGATCGGGGTCTTCGTCGGCTTCACCCTGTCCCAGGCCGGGATGGTCAGGCACTGGCGCGGGCAGCAGGGGCCAGGCTGGCGCAGCCGCGCGATCATTAACGGCGTCGGCGCCGTCTTCACCCTGGCCGCGCTGGTGATCGAGCTGCTCAGCAAGTTCACCGAGGGCGCCTGGCTGATCGTCTTGATCGTGCCCGCTTTCGTATTGCTCTTCAGCCGGATCCACACGGTCTACGCGAGGATGGGCAAGGCCCTGGAAATCGGCGTCCCGCCGGGACCGCCGCAGGTGAAGACCGCACTGGTCGTGGTCCCGGTTGGCACCATGTCCCGACTGGTGCGCGAGGGCATCTCGGCGGCGCTGTCGCTCGGCGACGAGGTTGTCGCCGTCACCGTCTGCTACGAAGACTCGGAGTCGCAGGCGGCGGCCAAGCACCTGCGTGCGCAGTGGGAACAGTGGAATCCGGGCGTGCCGCTGCTGACCCTGCACACCGCCCAGCGCTCGCTCGGCCCGCCGGTGGTCGACTACCTGCGCGAGCTGGAGAAAACCTTCAGCCAGGACCAGCTCGTGGTGCTCATCCCCGAGGTGCAGGCCGCACAACCCTGGCAGCGGCTGCTGCACAACCAGCGCGGTTTCGTCCTGGAGCAGGCTATCCAGCACGGCACCAAGGACGTGGTCGTCTGCCGGCTGCGTTACCGGCTGGATGACATCGCGTCGGACTCCGGGTCGGGCTGAAAGCGGTAGCCCATGCCGGGTTCGGTCAGCAGCCAGCGCGGGCGGGCCGGATCCGGCTCGAGCTTGCGGCGCAGCTGCGCCATGTAGAGACGCAGATTCCCGGCCGCGTCGGAGTAGCCGGGGCCCCAGACATCCGCGAGCAACTGCTGCTGGCTGAGCAGCTTGCCGGGGTTACGCAGCAGGACCTCCAGCAGATGCCATTCGGTCGGAGTCAGCCGGACATCGCCGTTCGGAGTCTCTTCCTGCTCTTGACCCTGGTCGCGGACGACCCGCTTGGCGGCCAGGTCGACGGTCAGATCACCGAGCCGGACCCTCGGCACCTCAGCGGCGGTCGGCGTCCGGCGGCTGACAGCCCGCATCCGGGCCAGCAGCTCGTCCATGCCGAACGGCTTGGTGACGTAGTCGTCCGCGCCGGCATCCAGCGCCTCCACCTTGTCCACGCTGTCGGCCCGCCCCGACAAGACGATGATCGGCGCCTGGGTCCAGCCACGCAGGCCGCCGATCACCTCGACGCCGTCCAGGTCCGGCAGGCCAAGGTCAAGGATGACCAGGTCCGGGGGATGCTTCGCGGCCACCTCCAGGGCCTCGGCGCCGGTGCTCGCCGTACGTACGTCGTACTCGCGCACCCGCAGGTTGATCCGCAGCGCGCGGAGGATCTGCGGTTCGTCATCGATGACCAGCACCGTCGTCACGGCACCAGCGTGCCACGCGGCCAGGTCAGCTCGCATCAGCGTCGCGGTCCTCGCTGGCTAGCGCCGGGCTGGCAAGCGGCGGTTCCGGTACGGCCGGGAGCGACAGCGTCATCGTCAGCCCGCCGCCGGGCGTCTCGTCCGGTTCCAGCGTGCCACCCATCGCCTCGGTCAGGCCGCGGGAGAGCGCGAGGCCGAGGCCGACGCCCGTGGTGTTATCGGTATCGCCGAGGCGCTGGAACGGCACGAACATCCGATCGCGGTTCTCCTCCGGGATGCCCGGCCCCCGGTCGACGACCCGCAGCTCCACCCGGTCCCGCAGCGCGCTCCCCGCCAGCGTGGGCGGCGAGCCGGGCGGTGAGTAGCGAAGCGCGTTGGCGGTGAGGTTGGCGATGACCCGTTCGAGTATGCCCGGGTCCACGGCCACCTCGGGCAGGTCGTCCGGGATGCTGACCGTGACGGCCCGGCCGCCCGCGCCGAGGTCGTCCAGGGCCCGGGCCACGATGTCAGACAGGTCGACTGGCTGCGGGAACACTGCGAGGGCGCCCGCCTGCAGCCTGCTCATGTCAAGCAGGTTGTCCACCAGGTGGGCGAGCCGGTCGAGGGACTCGTCGGCGGTGGCGAGCAGCTCGTCCCGATCGGCGGCGTCCCACTCGATATCGCTGGAACGCAGGCTGGTCACGGACGCCTTGGCCGACGCCAGCGGAGTGCGCAGGTCGTGACTGACCGCGGCAAGCAGGGCGGTGCGGACCCGGTCGGCTTCGGCGATCGGCCGGGCGGCCTCAGCGGCCGCACTCAGGCGGCCTTGCTCCAGCGCGGTGGCGGCATAGGCAGCGAAGGCGCCGAGCACCCGGCGGTCGGTGGCTGGCAGCGTCCGGCCGCGCAGGGCCAGCACGAGGCCGTCGCCCACCGGCACCTCGACGTCGGCCTCCTCGGGCTGAGGCACTGGCGGCTCGCCTGCGGTACCGACCGCTCGCCAGCGACCGGGACCACCGGTACCTGTGCCTGGCTGGCCCGGCGGCGCATGCTCGAGCAGGGTGACCGACTCCATGCTGAACGCCTCGCGAACCCGATCCAGCACGGCCCCGAGCGCTTGCTGGCCACGGAGCACGCCGCCGGCCGTCGTGGCCAGCAGCTCGGACTCGGCACCCGCCCGCGCTGCCTGCTTGGTCCGCCGGGCGGCGGTGTCCACGACCGAGCTGACCACCAGGCCGACCACTACGAAGATGATGAGGGCTACGACGTTGTTGACCTGGGCGATGGTGAACTGATGCACCGGCGGCGTGAAGAAAAAGTTCAGCAGCACGGAACCGGCGATAGCGGCCAGTACCGCGGGGATGAAGCCGCCGACGAGCGCGACCGCGATCACGCCGGTGAGGAAAATCAGCATGTCCGTGGTCAGGTTGACGTCGCCCCGCAGGCTGTCGAGCGCCACGGTGATCAACGGCATCAGGACGACCGCCAGGCCGAAGCCGGCTAGCTGACGTTTGCGAGTCAGGCCACCGCGGACCCGCGGCAGCGCGCGGCCACGGCCGACGTAGGAGTGCGTGACCATGTGCACGTCGATGTCGCCTGACGCGCGCATGGTCCGCATGCTCACGCCCGGACCGGTCAGCAGGGAGGACAGCCAGCCGCGCCGGCTCACGCCGAGGACGAGCTGGGTGGCGTTCTCGGCCCGCGCGAAGGTGAGCAGCGCCTCCGACACCTGGTCACCGACCACCTGGTGGTAGGTACCGTCGAGGGATTCGGTGAGCTGGCGCTGATGGGCCAGCGCCGCCGGATCGGCCCCCGCCAGGCCATCTGAGCTGGTCACATGCACGGCCAGCAGGTCGCCGCCGGCCGAGCGGGCCGCGATCCTGGCCGCCCGGCGGATCAGCGTCTCGCCTTCCGGGCCGCCGGTAAGCGCGACGATCACTCGTTCCCTGGCCTCCCAGGTGGTGTGGATGTCGTGTGCGTCGCGGTAGCGCTGCAGGCCCTCGTCCACCTTGTCGGCCAGCCACAGCAGCGCAAGCTCGCGTAGCGCGGACAGGTTGCCGATCCGGAAGTAGTTGGTGAGCGCAGCGTCGATCTTCTCGGCCTGGTAGATGTTGCCGTGCGCCATCCGGCGCCGCAGCGCTTCCGGTGTCATATCCACCAGCTCGACCTGGTCGGCGGCGCGGACCATGGCATCCGGCACGGTCTCGCGCTGAGGCACCCCGGTGATCTTCTCGACCACGTCGTTGAGCGATTCGAGGTGCTGGATGTTCATGGCCGAGATTACGTCGATCCCGGCGTCGAGCAGCTCGTTCACGTCCTCCCAGCGCTTGGCGTGGCGAGAGCCCGGGACGTTGCTGTGGGCGAACTCGTCGACCAGGGCCACGTCAGGGTTCCGGGCCAGAACCGCGTCGGTATCCATCTCCTCGAGAAGGGTGCCGCGGTAGGGCACCGTGGCGCGCGGGATGACCTCCAGGTCGCCAACCTGGTCGGCCGTGTGCTGACGGCCATGCGTCTCGACGAAGCCGACGACCACGTCCGTGCCACGCTCCTGGCGGCGATGGCCCTCGTTCAGCATGGCGAACGTCTTTCCCACCCCGGCGGCCGAGCCGAGGTAGATCCGCAGCTGGCCCCGGCTGCCGGCCGGCCGGACGGACCGGACGTCGGCCAGGCCCTCCTTGGTGTCCATGTCGATCTCCCGATCCGAGCCTACGTTCATGGCTGGAACCGGTAGCCCATCCCGGGCTCGGTCAGCAGGTGCCGGGGCCGCGGCGGGTCGTCTTCCAGCTTGCGGCGCAACCTGGCCAGATAAAAGCGCAGGTAGTGGGCGCTGTCTTCGGTGCCCGGTCCCCAGAGCTCAGTGAGCAGCTCGCTGGCAGGCACCAGGCGACCGGCAGATCGCAGCAACACCTCCAGCATGCGCCATTCGGTCCTGGTCAAATGCACCACCTCGGGGTCCGGTGCTCCGCGGCCGCTGCTGGCGATCTCGCTGCCACCGCTGGCGCCGTCGGCACTGGCGCGCCCGGCGCCGCCGGGGTGAGGCTGCCGCAGGACGGTGTGAGCGGACAGGTCGATCTGGCAGCTGCCGATGGTGAAGGAGCGGCCGGGCAGCCGGTGTGCGTCCCGGCGGAGGGCGGCGCGCAGCCTGGCCAGCAGTTCCTCCATGGAGAACGGCTTGGTGACGTAGTCGTCGGCGCCGGCGTCCAGTGCACCGATCTTGTCGCCAGAGCCGGCCCGGCCGGAGAGCACGATGACCGGAGCTGTGGACCAGTCACGGAGCCGCCGGATCACTTCGGTGCCGTCGAGGTCCGGCAGGCCCAGGTCGAGCAGCACGGCGTCGGGGGGCGCCGTACTGCCTCGGCCAGGGCGGCTTCACCGCGCGATGAACAGGCCACCTGGTAGCCGCGGGCTCGGAGGTTGATCTCCAGGGCCCGCAGCAGGGCCGGCTCGTCTTCGACCACCAGGATGCGGCCGGGCTCAGGCTGGGTACTTCGCATCGAGCGCGATGTTCAGCAGGAGCACGTTCACCACCGGCTCGCCGAGGAAGCCCAGCGTCCGGCCGGTGGTGTACTTCTTGACCAGGACCTCGACCTGCGCCGGGGTGAGGTGCCGGGCCGCGGCCACCCGGTCTAGCTGGATCGCCGCGTTGGCCGGCGTGATGTCCGGGTCGAGGCCAGAGCCTGACGCCGTGACCGCGTCGGCAGGGATCTTGCTGATCGCCACGTGGTCGAACGCCGCGATTTGCTTCTGCCGCTCCTTGATCAGGTTGATCAGCTTCGGGTTAGTCGGCCCGAGGTTGGAGGCGGCCGAGAACAGCGGGTTGCAGCCGAAATCGTGACTCGCGCCGCTGGTAGCTGCGGACGGCCGCGGCTGGAAGTACTGCGGCAGAGGGTTGCCCTTGGCGTTGACGAACTCCTGGCACAGCAGGCTCGACCCGACGACTCTGCCCTTGTAACTGACGAGCGACCCCTCGGCCTTGTGCTGGAACCCGACTTGCGCTATCCCCAGCATGACCAGCGGGTAGGCGATGCCAGTCAGCACGGTGAACACCACGATGCCTCGCAGTGCTGCGATGTGCTGACGGACGAAACCAGGAACGCGGTTCATTGTCAGATCACCTGAATCCAGGAATGTTCATCACGATGAGATCGATGAGCTTGATGCCGGCGAACGGGATGATCAGCCCGCCGATGCCGTAGATCCACAGGTTCCGCCGCAGCATGACGGACGCGGACGAGGGCCGGTACCGGACGCCGCGCAGGGCCAGCGGGATCAGCGCGACGATGACCAGCGCGTTGAAAATGATCGCCGAAGTGATCGCCGACTGCGGGCTGTGCAGGCCAAGGATGTTGAGGTGCCTCAGCGCGGGCAGTACACCAGAGAACATGGCCGGGATGATCGCGAAATACTTGGCCACATCGTTCGTAATCGAGAACGTGGTCAGCGCGCCCCTGGTGATCAGCATCTGCTTGCCGATCTCCACGATCTCGATGAGCTTCGTCGGGTTGGAGTCCAGGTCGACCATGTTCCCGGCCTCCTTGGCCGCGGACGTACCGGTGTTCATGGCTACGCCGACGTCCGCCTGGGCCAGGGCCGGCGCGTCGTTCGTGCCGTCCCCGGTCATGGCGACCAGCCGGCCGCCTTCCTGCTCGCGCTTGATGAGCGCCATCTTGTCCTCGGGCGTGGCCTCGGCGAGGAAGTCGTCCACGCCGGACTCGTCCGCGATGGCCTTGGCGGTCAGCGGGTTGTCTCCGGTGATCATGACGGTGCGGATGCCCATCCGGCGCATCTCGGCGAACCGTTCGGCGATGCCCTCCTTGACAATGTCCTTCAGGTAGATCACGCCGAGCGCCCGGGCGGCCCCGTTGGCCTTCTCTGCAACGACGAGCGGCGTGCCGCCGACGGCGGAGATTCCGTCTACCATGCCGCCGAGGTCGTCCGTAGGCGTGCCGCCGTGGTCACGCACCCAGTTCGCCACGGACGACGCCGCGCCCTTGCGCACCTCCCGGCCATCGGCCAGGTCAATCCCGCTCATCCGGGTCTGCGCGGTGAACTCGACGAACTCCGCGCCCTGTAGCTCGCCCTCGTGCCGTTCGCGCAGCCCGTATTTCTCCTTGGCGAGCACCGCGATGGACCGGCCTTCGGGCGTGTAGTCGGCCATGCTGGACAGCTGGGCCGCGTCCGCGAGCTCGGCGGCGGACACGCCGGTGACCGGCAGGAACTCGGTGGCCTGCCGGTTCCCGATGGTGATCGTGCCGGTCTTGTCCAGCAGCAGCGTGTTGACGTCACCAGCCGCCTCGACCGCTCGGCCGGACATGGCGAGCACGTTGCGCTGCACGAGCCGGTCCATCCCCGCGATACCGATGGCCGACAGCAGCGCGCCGATCGTGGTCGGGATAAGCGCCACCAGCAGGGCGACCAGGACCACCAGGGTCTGCGGAGCGCCTGAGTAGAACGCCATCGGCTGCAGCGTAATTACCGACATCATGAAGATGATCGTCAGCGACGCCAGCAGGATGTTCAGCGCGATCTCGTTCGGTGTCTTCTGCCGCTTGGCACCCTCGACCAGGGCAATCATCCGGTCGATGAACGTCTCGCCGGGCTTGGAGGTGATCTTCACGATGATCCGGTCGGACAGGACTCGCGTGCCGCCGGTCACCGCTGACCGGTCACCGCCGGATTCGCGGATCACGGGTGCCGACTCGCCGGTGATCGCCGACTCGTCCACCGAGGCCACGCCCTCGACGACATCTCCGTCGCCGGGGATGATCTCACCGGCCTCGACGAGCACGTGGTCGCCGAGTGTTAGCTGAGCGCCGGGCACCTCCTGCTCGGTGACCGTTTTCTGGCCAGGCTGCCAGCCAGAGAGCCGGCGCGCCACCGTCTCCCGCTTGGTCTTCCGGAGCGTCTCAGCCTGAGCCTTGCCGCGGCCCTCGGCGACCGCCTCGGCCAGATTGGCGAACAGCACCGTTAGCCAGAGCCAGACGACGATCGTCCAGTTGAAGGCGGTTGGCGTGGCGATCGCCGTAGCAGTGGTCAGCACAGCGCCGACTTCCACCACGAACATCACCGGGTTCTTGATCTGGATCCGCGGGTCCAGCTTGCGGAATGAGTCGGGTGTCGACTTCCACAGCATCTTGGGGTCTAGCAGACCGCCGCCGAGTTTGGACGGCGGCCCGCCCGTGCGGCGCGCTGGCCTGCCGCCTGCTTGCGTTGTTGTCACGGACATCTCAGTGCAGTCCTTCTGCGAACGGCCCGAGGGCGAGTGCGGGGAAGTAAGTGAGGCCGACGAGCACGAGGATCACGCCGATGAGCATGCCGACGAACAGCGGCTTATGCGTTTCCATCGTGCCGGCGCTGGCGGGCACCGGCTGTTGTCGGGCGAGTGAGCCGGCCAGTCCGATGGCGAACAGCATGGGGGCGAACCTGGCCAGCAGCATGACGATGCCCCCGACCGTGTTGTACCAGTACGTTGCCGTGGTCAGGCCGGCGAAGGCAGAGCCGTTGTTGTTGGCCATGGAGGTGAACGCGTAGAGGATCTCGGTCAGCCCGTGCGGGCCCGGATTGAGGATCGAAGCCCGCGGGATCCTCAGGCCGATGGAGAGGCCCACCGCGGCGAGGACGGTCGCTGGGGTGGTCAGGAAGTACAGCGCCGCGTACTTCATCTCGGCCGGCCGGATCTTCTTGCCGATGTACTCCGGTGTCCGGCCCACCATCAGCCCGCCGACAAAGACCGTGACGATGGCCAGCACCAGGATGCCGTACAGCCCGGCGCCGACTCCACCGGGCACGACCTCGCCGAGCGCCATGTCAGCGAGCGCGATCCCCCCGCCGAAGGGCGTCAGCGAGTCGTGGAAGCAGTTCACTGCGCCGGTCGAGGTGGTAGTGGTGGATGCGGCGAACAAGGAGCACCCAGACGTGCCGAACCTGGTCTCGACGCCTTCCATGGGGCCGTGCGCCACGACTGCTGCAGTGGCTCCGCCGACGTGGTACTGCGCCTCGAAGAAGCTAATCCCGCCAACGGCGGCAAGCCAGAGGACCACCATCACGGCCAGCAGTGCGTAACCCTGACGGTTGTCGTTGACCATCTTGCCGAAGGTGCGCGGCAGGCAAAAGGCGGTGAGCAGCAGCAAGAAGATCTCGAACCAGTTAGTAAACGGGTTCGGGCTCTCGAATGGGTGGGCGGAGTTTGCGTTGAAGAAGCCGCCGCCGTTGTTGCCGGCTTCCTTGATCACTTCCTGCGAAGCCACCGGGCCACCAGGAATCGTCTGGTGCGCGCCGGACAGTGTAGTCACGGTGTGGTAGCTGGTCAGGTTGTCAATGACTCCGCTGGCCATCAGGATGATGCCGCCGATGACCGCCAGCGGGATCAGATACCGGATGGTGATCCTGGTGGTGTCCACCCAGAAGTTGCCGAGCCGGTCTGTCTTGGCCCGGGTGAATCCGCGGACAAGCGCGATGGCCACCGCAATGCCGACGGCGGCGGACATGAAGTTCTGCACGGCCAGGCCCGACATCTGGGTCAGATAGCCCATCGTCGACTCGCCGGAGTAGTTCTGCCAGTTTGTGTTCGTGACGAACGAGGCAGCGGTGTTCCAGGCGAGTGCCGGCGGCACGTTCTTCATGCCTTCCGACAGCAGCAGGTAGGCCTGCAGTCGCTCGATGCCATAGAGGAAGAGCACGCTGATGGCCGAGAACGCCAGCATGCTGCGGGCGTAGGAGCTCCACTTCTGATCGTTGTCCGGGTTGACGCCAATCAGGCGGTAGATCCCGCGCTCCAGCCGCCAGTGTCTGCCGGTGGTAAAGACATGAGCCATGTAGTTGCCGAGCGGCACGTAGCACACGGCGAGCGCGGCGACCAGCAAGGCAAGCTGAAGCCACCCGGCGCTGGCGGAACTCATTCAGAACCTCTCAGGAAGGACGAGAGCGACAAATAGGTAGAGAAGCAGCAAGATGCCGCCGATAAGACCCACCCAGTTCTCAACGCTCAAAGCGTTCGACCCCCTTGAGGATGAGCCAGAGCAGGCCGAACACGGCGACGGTGAGCGCGATGTATGCGAGGTCAAGCATGCTGCCCTCCAGCAGGACGCCTTGCGTGGTGCAAGTGACTGACTTGTCTCAGTGAACCGGTCTGAACTGCGCAAACAGCGGACACAAACAGAGCCCATGCGTCGCCAGGGCGTTTCCTAACAGGGGCCATGCAGCGGTCGGCGCATGGTGGCCGCGGTGGCCGCCTCAGCCCATCTGGAGACATGCCGAGGTTGCCCTTGCATTTCCCATCGGGCTGGTCGCGCTAACGCCGCGCGTGCGCGGATGCCTGTCGGCGGGTGCTGATGTCCGGGCCTGGATGTGCAGTGGTGGCGGCCGCATCAGCGCCGGAGTAGGGACGGACCGGCACGGCAGCAAGGTGGTCACGCAACGAGTGCCCGGAGTGGTCGACATGCTGGCAAGCAAAGCGGCCCGTCCTGCCGTAGTCAGGACGGGCCGCTTGCCGGTGGAGTTTCAGGCTGCCCTGCGGCGGACGTCGGTCAGGATTTCGGCGAGGCGGTCCAGGCTGGCAGTGATCCACGGCAGGGCCAGCGGATCGTCGGCCGCCAGGGCAGTCTCGCGCTGTTCGTCGGTCTCGCCATACAGCAGGCCGGTGGCCAGGCGCAGGCGCAGGGAGGACGGGCTCTCACCGAAGGCACTCGCGGGCAGCGTGCCCGCGCCGTACCGGTCGAGCAGCATGGCGGCCAGCTCGGGCCCGGTGCCGACGCCGAACCTGGTCTGCAGGTGCTCCCGCCACGGTGCGAAGTCCGGGTACAGGTAGAACGCGGCCTGCGGTCGTTCGACCGACAGGCCAGCGGCCACGCAGACTCGGGCCGCGGCCTGGCACACGGCCGCGTGCAGCAGCCGACTGCGGGTCACCCGATTGGCCAAGTCGGCCGGCTCCTCGAGCGCGACAGCCGCGGCATGCTGCACCGGGCCGGCCGCGGCTGACCAGATCTCGCTCGCGATGCCGAGGAGCCGGTCCCGCAGCGCAACTCCGGCCGCACCATCTGGCATCCGTGCCACCCCGATCCGCCAGCCACCCACCGAGAGGCTCTTGCTGAGCGCGGTCGTCACCACCGTGCGATGCGGCGCGACGGTGGCCGGGCTCAGGAATGGCGTACCGGGATCGTGCACGAGGTCCCGGTAAATCTCATCGCTGACGATGACCAGGTCCTGCCGTTCGGCGGCCGCGCACAGCGCCCGGATGGTCCCCGGGCTGGCCAGCCGCCCGGTGGGGTTGTCGGGGAGCGTGACCAGCACGGCTCCAATCGGGCGGCCAGCGGCGCGGCTGGCGACAACTGCGGCCTCCAGGGCGTCCGGATCACAGCAGCCGCCCTCGCCTGGCACGGCCGGCACGAAGTGTGCGGTGGCCCCGATCAGCCTGGCTTGCGCTGCGTAACTGACCCAGCTGGGGTTGGGCACCGCTACATCAGTGCCGAGCGCGAGGAGCACCCCGAAGAGCAGCGCCTTGCTGCCGGGACCTGCCACTACGGCATCGCCGATGGTAGCCAGGCTACGGCGGGACCAGTAGCGCGCCGCGGCGCAGCGCAGGCGCTCCGTGCCAGCGACCGGGCCGTAGGCGCCATCGCTGGCCGTGCTGGCCAGCTCGGCCCGCAGTCTCGGATGAACGGGGAGCCCCGACTCACCGAAGGCCAGCGGCAGCACGGGTTCGCCGCGGTCGCGGCGCCGCTGTATCGCCTCGTTAGCGGCCAGTGTGGCCGAGACGGGCACTGCGGCGTGCTGGTCGGCCTGAGCCGTCGCGGACGCGCGCATCTCGGTGCGAGCAGATCGGCGCGTGGTGGTGTCGGCGGACGAGGGAACGGATGGGGTCAGGGTGGCGGGGCCAGCCCATGGCATTGGTCGTGCTCCTCGCTGCGGGGGCATTTGTGCGAGTGTTCGTCAGGTTGTGAGGCTACTTCTGCTGTTGCCCATGACCAGCATTTCTTAACGAAAGCGTTAGGCCGGGCCAGCATGTCTGTGGCAGAGCTTAAGCTCTTCTTATGCTCACTTGATCGGGCTTATGCTGACATCCATGCTGGACGTCCGCCGGCTGCGGCTGCTGCTCGAGTTCGCCGAGCGCGGCACAATCGCGGCGACAGCGGCGGCGTTTGGCTATACGCCGTCGGCGGTGTCGCAGCAACTAGCCGCGCTGGAGCGCGAAGCTGGCGCGCAGTTGCTGGACCGGACGCCCCGGGCTGCCGAGCTGACCGAGGCGGGCAGCCGGCTGGCCGCGCATGCGGCCGAGATCCTGGCGCTGATCGAGGCCGCCGAAGCCGACCTGGCCGCGCCGGAGCCGGCCGGACGAGTCTCGATCTCGGCGTTCCCTACTGCGGCCGTCGCTTTCGCGCCAGCCCTGACCCGGACGGCGCGAGCGCATCCAGGCCTGCGCCTGCTGCTACGGCAGACGGCCGGGGGCGAGGTATTGCGGCTGGTGCGGGCCGGCCAGGTCGATGTCGCGATCGTGGACGACTGGGCCGGGCGGCTCTCGGCCGGCGAGCAGCCTGGCCTGCGGAGCTATCCGCTGGTCACCGATCCGCTGGTGCTTGTCGTGCCGCGCGGGCACTGGGCTGCCGATTCAGGCGTGCCGGTCCGGCTGAGCGAATTGCGGGCTGAGCCATGGCTGGCGCCGCCGGCCGGCGAGGCGTCACGGCAGGCCGTGGACAGGGCGCTGGCCGCGGCTGGGGTAGTGGCCGAGCCACCCTCGGAGTTCGAGGGCCTGGATACTATCTTGAGCCTGGTCGCACGCGGGACCGGCATCGCCATCCTGCCGCGGCTCACGCTGGCTGGCGGCGAGGGCCGCGTGGTCGTGCGGGACCTGCCCGGGCGGAACCCGACCAGGGATGTCTACGCGGTGGCCAGGGAGTCCTCACTGCGGCGGCCTGCGATCACGGTCATCATCCGGGCGCTGACGTCGGCCGCACGGGGTCTGCCCGGTGGCACCGCGCGGGTTCCGGAAGCCAGCTGACCCTGGCCACGCGGCCGATGTGCGTACCGGTCGCGCCGCTGGTAGTCGTGGCGGATTGCCGCTGGTGGGCTCGCCGGCGCACCGGGCTACGCCACGAGCCGGAGGCGGCGCGGCGCGGTGGCGGCAGGCGGGGGCAGGATCAGTGGCCGGCGCCCTGGCTGGATAGAGCCGAGGATCGAGCGATGCCGCGCTCCGGTGGCGGCGATCACCGAGCCGGGCAGCCCGTTCCAGCTGAGGAATCCGAGCACTGCGAATGCGACGGCCTCCTTCGCCTGGGCGGGCAGCCCAAGGTCCTCGGTGGTGCGTACCGCAACATCCGGCAGGGCTGCTCGGAGCCATCGCATCGTGGTCCGGTTGGCGCTGCCCCCGCCGGACAGGATCAGCTCGCGCAGGCCGCGCTCCGTGGCCGCGGCGGCAAGCAGGTCAACGAGCAGGCGGGTGACGGTCGCCGCGATGTCGTCCGCCGGCGGGCTCGGTGCGATGGCGGCCAGCATCTTCTCCAGGTAGGCCCGGTTGAATAGCTCGCGTCCGGTGCTGCGCGGCGGGGGGAGCAGGTAATAGGGCTCCGCCTTCAGCGTGGCCAGCAGCAGAGCCGAGACTGATCCGCGTGCGGCCATGGCACCGCCGGTGTCGAACAGCTGGCTGCCGCGGCTGGCCAGCACGGCGGCTGGATCCATCAGCGCGCCCGCCGGACCGAGGTCGTAGGCGACCACGACCTTCCCGCCGTCGACGACCGTGAGGTTGGCGATGCCGCCCAGATTCACCGCGGCGGCCGGGCCCGGCCGTCCGGCCAGCAGCAGCTCGTCGAATTCCGAGACCAGCGGCGCACCCTGGCCGCCGGCCGCGACGTCGCGGCTGCGCAGGTCGGAGATGACCGGCAGGCCGGTGCGCTCGGCGACCTCGGCCGCGCAGCCGAGCTGCAACGTGCCGTGGGCTCGGCCGCTGTTGTCCACCCAGTGATAGAAGGTCTGACCATGCAGGACAGCCAGGTCGGCGCGCCCGGCGGCCAGGTCGGCGGCGGCACGGTCGAAGGCGTCCGCATACGCGCGGCCGAGGCAGGCATGCAGCTCGCACAGCTCTCCGGCGCCGGGCAGGCCAGGTGGCAGCGCGGCCACGACTCGGTCCCGGAGCGAAGGCTCGAACGGAACGCTGACCAGGCCGCGATAGTGGCAGGTCAGCTCGTCCCCGTCGAGCTGGAGGTCCACACAGGCGACGTCGATGCCGTCCACCGACGTGCCGGACATGCAGCCGAGCACGGTGGCGCGACGTTGTGAAATTTCGCCATTGGTAGATGCCACTATGGCAAATAGTAACGCCACAGCCTAGCCCAGCATGTCCCAGCGCGAATGATATGGCCGCACCTGCTGCCTGAGCCCAGCGTGGCTTGCGCCTGAGGGCAGGCCGGGCTCAGGCGTCGCGCAGGATCGGGCAGGTCATGCAGCGCGGGCCACCGCGGCCGCGGCCTAGCTCGCCGCCC
This sequence comes from Streptosporangiaceae bacterium, assembly GCA_036495585.1. Classification (GTDB taxonomy): domain Bacteria; phylum Actinomycetota; class Actinomycetes; order Streptosporangiales; family Streptosporangiaceae; genus JAJYUU01. Next base: position 30,268 of record DASXMP010000044.1, on the reverse strand, counting down.
CGGACCGTGAGTACCTCCACCCCGTTGTCACGCAAGAACGCGTTGGTCGTCACGTTGCGGTTGTAGGCGATGACCTTGCCAGGCGCGATCGCCAGCACGTTGCAGCCGTCGTCCCACTGCTCCCGGCTGGCCGCGTGGACCCCCTGCGTGGCCGTCAGCACCGTGATCCGCGGCAGCTCGAGCGTGGCCGCGATCGCGTCGTGCATCGCCTCCGGCAGATGTTCGGTCACCTTGAGCTCGCGGGGCCCGTTGCCTGGCTCGATCGTGTACGAGGGCAGCATGCCCATGCCCGCGTACTTCACGAATACCCCGTAGTCGGCCATGGTCAAGACAGTGTCCAGGTGCATGAATGCGCGTGCCTTCGGCATGTCGATGGCCAGCACCCGGGCTGCGGCGCCGGCCGAAAACAGCTGATGCGCCAGCATCTCCACCGACTGAGGCTGTGTCCGCTCGGACATCCCCATCAGCACGGCGCCGTTCCCAATCACAAGGACGTCGCCACCTTCCAGCGATGCTGGCGCCGCGCGCTCGCCGTCATACCAGACCTCGAAGCCACCGCCCGCGAACATCGGATGCCACCGGTAGATCGCCTCTCCGGTGATCGTCTCTCTGGTGCGGGCGCGCTTGCGCATTGCGTTGATGCAGACGCCCTGGTACACCCAGCAGGACGCATCCCGCTGGTAGAGCACATTGGGCAGGGGCGGCAGCACGAATCCGTCGGGATCTAGCGATCGGAACGCGATGCTCTGTGGCTCCTCGGCCAGATCCGCAAACTCTGTCCGGGAAATCCCTCCGATCAGGAACGTCGTGAGTTCGGCCGGGTCGAGTCTCGCGAACGCGCGACGGAGGGTGTCAACCGCCAGAGGCCCTTGCAGCCGGGGGTCGAAGACGCGGTCGAGCACGTAGTTCCGAGCCTCATCGATCGCCATGGTCTGCGCGAGCAGGTCGGCGTAGTAGTGCACGGTGACGCCGTTCGCCCGGAGGACGCTGGCGAAGTCGTCGTGCTCAGCCTGCGCTTCGGCGACCCAGAGCATGTCGTCGAAGAGGAGGTCGGCCGCGTTGTCCGGGGTGAGCCGCTTCAGCTCAAGACCGGGCCGGTGCAGGATCACCTCGTGCAGCCGGCCGACCTCGGAGTTGACGTGGTACATGCTTGCTATCCCCATGAGGTTGCGATCCGTGCCAGGTGCCGTGGCGGCCGGATCTGACGTGTTGGCTGCGGCTAGCCGGGCTAGGCTGCCCGGGTGGCAAAACTTGATCTTTCCCAGTCTGCGGCCGACCTGACCGCCCAGCTCGTCGATGTCGAATCAGTCAGCGGCGCCGAGGAAGAGCTCGCCGACGCCATTGCCGAGTCTCTCACCGGGCTGGCGCACCTGGACGTACTCCGGGACGGCAACGCGCTTGTCGCGCGCACAAGTTTCGGCCGGGCCGAGCGCGTCGTCCTGGCCGGACACATCGACACCGTGCCGGTAGCTGGCAATCTGCCGTCGCGCGCGCGGGACGGCATCCTGTACGGCTGCGGCAGCTGCGACATGAAATCAGGTGTCGCGGTCCAGCTGCGGGTAGCTGCGCAACTCACGTCCGCGGCCCGGGATGTGACCTTCGTTTTCTACGACTGCGAGGAGGTCGAGGCTGAGCGCAACGGGCTGCTGCGCCTCAGCCGTCGGGAGCCGGGACTGCTGGCTGGCGACTTTGCCGTGCTGCTCGAACCGACCGGGGCGGTGGTCGAGGGCGGCTGCCAGGGCACGCTGCGGGCCGACGTGGTGGTGCACGGGCAACGGGCGCACAGCGCGCGCTCGTGGTTCGGCAGCAACGCGATTCATGCCGCCGCCGGTGTCCTGAATGTGCTGCGTGCCTATCAGCCGCGCCAGCCGGTCGTGGACGGGCTGGCGTATCACGAGGGGCTGAACGCAGTCGGCATCGCCGGGGGTGTCGCCGGGAATGTGATCCCGGACGAGTGTGTGGTGAGCGTGAATTACCGGTTCGCCCCGGATCGGTCGGCCGAGCAAGCGACCGAGCACGTGCAGGAGGTGTTCGGCGGGTTCGAAGTGCGAGTGACCGACGTGGCCAGCGGGGCCAGGCCGGGACTGGGCGAGCCGGCTGCCGCCTCGTTCGTGGCCGCGATGGGCGGCGAGCCGCGGGCAAAGCTTGGCTGGACCGACGTGGCTCGCTTTGCTGACCTCGGGATCCCGGCCGTCAACTTCGGGCCGGGAGATCCCGGCGTCGCGCACAGCCGCGACGAGCACGTGCCCCTGGCACAGATCGGGCAGTGTGAGGAGCAGGTGCTCGCCTGGCTCTTGGCCGCTGCGTAAAGCGCTACTGGGGCGGCGCCGAGGCCAGCGTGATCGACTGGGTCACCGTCTGGTCCGACGGCGTGATCCAGGTCAGCGTGATCTTGGATCCGCCAGAGACGTTGCCAAGGATGTTCATCAGGGACGCCGGCGAGGTCACTGTCTGGCCGCCAGCCTGAGTGATGACATCGCCGGGCACGAGGCCAGCGACCGCCGCGGGGGTCTTGCACAGCGAGCCGAGCACGAGTGTCCCGGAGCTGACCGGCGCGATCTTGGTCGGGATGCCCGACTGCTGGTCGTTCATGACGCACGCGTTGGTCGCTGGCTGAGTCTGCCCGAACGACCGCTGCAGTTGCTCCTCCTGCTGGAGCTGCGCGTTCGGGTTGGTCGCGGTGCTCTGCGCCCCGTTCTTGCCGCTCGGCACGAGAACTCCGACGAAGCCAGCCGGCCCGATGTGGATCCGCGAGCTTGACTTGCCGGAAATGATCTGGTGCGCGATCGATATCGCGCGGTTGATCGGGATGGCGAACCCGGCTTCCTGCTGCTGGTTGTCAAAGCTGCTGCCAGAGCTCGCTGCCGTGTCCATGCCAATCACCTGGCCATGGGAGCTGACCAGCGGGCCGCCCGAGTCACCCGGGATGATGTCGGCGTTGGTCTGCAGCATGTCGGTCAGCCGCTCGGGCGCCACACCGCTGCCGCCATCGCTAGCCGTGATCGTCTGGTTCAGGGCCGTGATGGTGCCGGTCACCGTCTGGATTCCGCCGGTACCGCCGGCGTTGCCCATGCCGACAACGCTGTCCCCGACCTTGACCGAGGTGGAACTGCCGAGCGGGACGGTCTGCAGTCCGGAAGCGCCCTCAAGCTGGAGGACGGCGATGTCGTCACTCTTGTCGTAACCGAGCCACTTGGCCTTGTACGAGTGACCGGTCGACGCGACAATCGCGGTGAGTCCGGTGGTCTGGTCGATGACGTGGTTATTGGTCAGCACCAGGCCGGAGCTGCTGATGATCATTCCAGTGGCCGCGGCCGCGGTGCCAGCGCCCTCGAACTTCAGGTCACTGTTGATGACGACGAGGCCCGGCATGACCTTGTTCTTGATCTGCTGCAGCGCAGCGCCATTGATGGTCGAGCCGTTGCCCTGGTTGCTGCCGTTTCCTAGCCCGCCGCCGTTGCCGAAGGGGAACGAGTTGCTGCCAGAACCGGAGCCAGCCGGCGGGCTGGAGTTGTTGCCGGTCTCGGCGAATCCGACCACCAGGCCCCCAGCTGCGGCCGCGATAGCCGCAACCGCGACATAGGCGATCACCGTGGTCAGGCCCCGGCGGCGAGGCGGCGGAGGCGGACCGTAGCCGGGCGGCATGCCGTATCCGCCCGGCGGTTGCCCATAGCCGCCGCCTGGCGGGTAGCCGCCATACCCAGCCTGGCCGTAGCCGCCTGCTGGCGGGTACCCGTAGCCACCGGGCTGGCCATAGCCCTGCTGGCCGTAGTCACCCGGCTCACCAGGCTCCTGCGACGCAGACTGCCCGTAGCCAGGCTGCGGGTAGCTCTGCTGACCGTAACCCGCTTGTCCATAGCCGGGGTAGCTGGCGCCGGGCTGGCCCGGCTGACCGTAACCGGGCTGGCCGTACCCGGCCGGGTAGCCCGCCTGGTCGGATCCGCCCGACGGGAAGCTTATGGGCTGGGTGAATCCGGGCTGGCCAGCCTGCTGCCCAGCATCGGGAATGTTGGTGGCGGCCCCCGCTGCGCCGCCAGCGGCAGAAGCGGCCGAGCCAGAGCCGGCCTGGTCGGCACCGAACTGGCCTGTTTCAGGCCCGCTAGTGCCTTCGCTGCCCGCTGCGTCGGTGCTGTCGTGGGCGTCCGCGAGCTCACCGGGCCCCGGGCCCGCTGACCCTGGCTGGCCCGACTGCTCCGCCGACCCGCCCCAGGGCACCCACGCCCCTGCCTGCTGGCCCGCGTCGCTTTGCTCGTCTCGCATCAACATCATCCTTCTGCCGAGTGCCGTGCCAGCCTATGTCCGCTCACACGCGGCCGGCCCCGCCGGGCCCCGCTGCCTAGAACCAGGTACCCCTATTAGTAAGCGTTACCGACCTGGAAGCTAGCTGAATGACCACTGAGGATCCCTTCCGCTCCCTGCGGCCGGTCGCGAAGCACCAGGTCATGGCCACGGTCCGCGAGCCAGCCTGGGCGTTAAAGACGGTTGTCGACTCCCTGTCATGCGGAGATCCGGTCGCCGTGCAAACCCGGAGCGGGTCGGCCCGGCCGAACGCAGCCCCGCCGGCCAGGTCGCGCCAGCGTCCTGCTCAGCCCGCGCGCGTACCGGGGTCCCGAGGATGTCCCGGACCAGGACCTCCCTAGCTGGTGCACAGGTCCAACACACTCCCTGGCAGGTTGCGCCACATGTACCAAGCTTAGTTCCGCCATGCTGGCCTGCCCAGGCCTCGCTTGACCGGGCCCGGCGCTGAGGCTCGTGGCCTGGCGACAGGGATAGAGGCCTGGCCCCCAGGTCCCGGTCCTCGGTTGCTTCGCACCGGGCGCCTGGTGCTCGTGATAGGCGGGCTAGTCCTCGGCACCCCTGGATGCTCCGCGCTCAGGGTGCCGAGTTGCCGCCGATGAGACAACCACCAGCGGGGCCGAGCTCGTTCCAAAGGCGATATATCTTGTGCTGTCGAGCGTGAAGATATATCTTGAGCACTGTAACGCAGGAAAGCGCCGTCGCACAGGAGATACGGATGTCGGCACCGCCCAGCACCTACCAGTCCAACCTCAAGCCACGCGAGGAGATGGCCGTCTCCGGCGCCGCTCTCGCAGAGGCTCCATGGAAGCTCGCCGGCGCCGCTGGTGTCGTCGTCGGTGGCGCTGACTTCCTCATCCACCTGCCCTTCCACCTGTTCCACCCGGAGGTCTTCACGCCGCTGTCCTGGGGCATCGTGGCGTTCTTCGCCGTCGCCGGCGCGGGCGCCCTGGTGCGGACCCGGCACAGCCGCGCGCTGCGCTGGGCGCGGACCAGGCCGTGGCGATTCGCGGTGGTGCCCGGGGCCGCGGCGGCGGTCCTTGTCTTTGCCCTGACGATGATCCACGGCAGCGGCATCTTCGGCAGTGGGTTCACCGCCATCTGGCACGGGGCGCTGGCGTGGGGCGTGACCGGTGTCGTCGGCTCTATCGTCCGACCGCGTCGCGGCCGTCAGGCCTAGAGCTCAGCCGCCGGGCCAACTGAGGCCACCTGACGTCAGGGGCCTCAGTGGCCTGCGGTCGGACCGGGTGCGTCCGGGGTTTAACCGAGCAGGTAACGTGTCTGCTGGCGTGGTGGCCTACGCTCGGTAGTAGAAGCTCATCTTTGGCTCAGTAAGCGCAAGGCCTACCCGCGAGAGTCAGTCCGGCAGCCCCGGGCGACTGGTCAGTGCGCCGGCTGGCGAGCCCAGCCAGCCGGCGGAGCACCTGGACAACGCGGAGGCAAGTTAGTGACACAGGCGACGGGCACGTTCGTTCCGGGCCCGGCCGACCCTGAGTTCTCCGCACCGGCACCCACCGGGGCAGACCCGGCACTCGGCTACGCGGCAGGCGATGGCATGACCGCGACCGGCCGCCGGTCGGTCGCGCTGATCGCCCGCTCGCTGTTCCTGCTGACCAAGCCGCGCATCATCGAGCTGCTGCTCGTCACCACGCTGCCGACCATGCTGCTGGCCGACCGGGGCCTGCCGTCGCTCTGGCTGATCGCGGTGACGATGATCGGCGGCGCCTTCGCGGCCGCCAGTGCGAACACCCTGAACTGCTACATCGACCGTGACATTGACGCGGTCATGCGGCGGACCTCGGGCCGTCCGCTGGTGTCACGGCTCAATGCCGAACCGGCTGCGGCCCCGGCGGCGTCGCCGGAGCCGAGGCCGAAGGTTGCCTCCGGCCACGGCGCGGGTGCGGGACCCGCTACTCCGATCCGCCCTGGCGAGGCGCTGGCCTGGGGCATCGCACTCGGAGCGGCGTCGACGCTGCTGCTTGGCCTGGCGGCGAACTGGCTGTCCGCGATCCTGGCCGACAGCGCCATTCTCTTCTACGTCCTCGTCTACACGATCGTGCTCAAGCGGCGGACCGCGTCCAACATCGTGATCGGCGGCGCGGCCGGCTGCTTCCCGGTGCTCGTCGGCTGGGCGGCGGTGACCGGCAAGGTCAGCTGGTGGGCCGGCGTGCTGTTCGCCGTGATCTTCTTCTGGACTCCGCCGCACTTCTGGGCGCTGGCGATGAAGTTCCGCGATGACTACGCCGCGGCCAACGTGCCGATGCTGCCGGTCGTGGCGACCCCGGCCACAGTCGCCAGGAAGATCCTCATCTACTCCTATGTGATGGTCGGCGTCACGCTGTTGCTGACCCCCTACGCCGGATGGATCTATGGCGGCTGCGCTGCCGTCCTCGGCGTGTGGTTCCTCGTTGAGGCGCAGCAGTTGCGCGGCCGCATCGCCGCTGGCAGTGCGCCGGCGCCGATGCGCCTGTTCCACTTGTCGATCATCTACCTGACGCTGCTATTCGCAGTGATCGCGGTGACGGCGCTGCTGCCGTGGCACGGCTGGTAGTCGGCTGTGCGCCTCATCCCTGTGCACGGCTGGTAGCCGAAGAATTACACGTGGTTGAGTTCGGCGTGCCCGCGCACTGGCCATCCTTGCCAGCGTGCGGTGGAGCCGACGGGCATTCCTCGGCGGGGCTGCGGCGGCGGCGGCCGGGTCCGCCGCCGTTGCGGCCGGGCTCAGCCTGACCGGATCGCGGCCGCCGAAAGCGGCGGGCCACAGCACCGGACAGCGACTGAGTTCCCGCAAGGCCCCGCTCACGCGGAGCACGGCGGCGGAGAACGCGCTGCCGGGTGACCCGCATTGGTGGCTGCAGACCATCGGCGCGCCGGACGCGATCATGGGCTATGCCGGGCAGGCCAGCGTGCTGCCAGGCGAGCCGATTCACCTCTACGTATCCACCACGTCGCGCGAGTTCAAGGCGACCGCGTTCCGGATCGGGTGGTACGGCGGAGACCTGGCGCGCCGGATCTGGGCATCTGGCGCGATCCGCGGTCAGCGGCAGAGCGGGCCGAAGTTCGACGCGGCGACCCGGACGATCAGTACCAGCTGGGACGTCACCATGACCGTACCCACGCACGACTGGCCGGAGGGCGCCTATCTGTTCCGCCTGGATGCGCACGACGGCGCGCAGCGGTACGTGCCCGTTACCATCCGATCAGCGAGCACGGCCGGCAAGGTCGTGCTCAAGCAAGCGGTGCCGACCTGGCAGGCCTACAACACCTGGGGCAGCTACGACCTCTACAAGGGGCCGGGCAACGGTTACGCCAACCGCTCTTTTGTGGTCAGCCTGGACCGGCCAGGCGATTACGACGGCGCCTACCTCTTCCTGGTCTACGAGCGGAAGCTGATCAACCTCGCCGAGCGGCTAGGACTGCCGCTCGCCTACCTGACCAGCATGGACATCGCAAGCAACCCGCATTCGCTGGACGGGGCCGTCGCTTTGGCGTCCCCCGGGCATGACGAGTACTGGTCGCCGCCGGAACGGCAGATCGTCACCGGGGCCCGCGACCGCGGGATGAACATAGCCTTCCTCGGGGCGAACGCCATGTTCCGCCGTACCAGGCTGCAGCCCTCGCCGCTCGGCCCGGACCGGGAGATCGTCTGCTACAAGACCAGCTACCAGCTGGACCCGATGTACCGGACGGACAACGGGCTGGTCACCAGCGACTGGCGAGAGGAGCCGCATCCGGATCCCGAGTCGTCGCTGATCGGCACGATGTATGAGGGCTATCCAGCGATCGCGGACTACGTCGTGCACAGCCCCGATGCGTGGATGTTCAAGGGCACAGGCGCCCGCGCGGGAACGAGCTTCCCGGTGCTCGTCGGCGTCGAGTACGACCGCGTCACGCCCGGCTTCCCGGTGCAGCGTCCGATCGAGGTGCTAGCGCACTCGCCGCTGACCTGCCAGGGCGTGGCAAGCTTCGCCGACTCGGCCTACTACACCCACCCCGGCGGCGCAGGCGTGTTCAACACCGGGACGATGCGCTGGGTCGAGTCCTTCGGGACGCCGCTGTACGGCTGGGGCCTCACCAAGGCCAGCGGCGCCTTCACCCGCACGGTGACTGCCAATGTCCTGCGCGCCTTCGCTGACGGCCCGGCGGCGACGAAATACCCAGCACGCGACAACCTGGACGCCATCCACGAGCGCCAGGGCGATCCGCTCGGCGCGAACATATCCACCGGCCAGTAAGCCGCCCGGACTTATCCACCGACGCGGTGGCCGCGGTCGCAATGGCCTGCGCATTGGCTATGGTTGAGCACACGGGTGGGCAACTGGAATGGCAGGTGAGCAGATGAGCAGGCTCAGCCTCCGCGCCCGGTGGGCCGTGCCGGCTGGGGCCGTCGCGCTGACCGGCATCGCTATCGCGGCGACCACCGTGGCCAGTGCGGATGTCTCACCGTCGCTGCCCGCTCGCAGTGCGGCACAGTTGCTAGCCAGCGCCGAGCAGGCGAGCGCGAAGCCGCTTGGTCCGCTGACGGCCACCGTGCAGGAGACGGCGAGCCTTGGGTTCCCGCAACTGCCATCGGACCTGACCGGTGGTCAGGCCGGCGGGGGCCCGGCGGCCAGCGGCCCGTCCGCTGCCAGCCTCATCAGCGGCACCCAGTCGGTCAGCTACTGGTATCTCGACCCGCAGCACGTCCGGGTCGCAGTGCCGACCCAGGGCGGCGAGAGTGATGCTCGCCTGTCGGGCCGTGCGCTGTGGCTCTGGAGCAGCAACAACCAGACCGCGACTCACGTCGCGCTGCCGTCGCACTTCACCACGAACGTCGGGGACAAGCCCGGCTCGCCCCGGCGGCGCATTGTCCCCTCGGGCCGTGCGCCGGACTTCCTGCCAGCTAACCCGCTCGCGGCCGCGAACCAGGTACTCAAGGAGATCGGGCCATCGACCGCGGTGAGCGTGCAGAGGACGCTCTACGTTGCCGGGCGCCCTGCCTACCAGCTCTCGCTCGAGCCGCGGAGCAGCCAGTCGCTGGTCGGCCGGGTCCTGCTGGCGATCGACGCGAGCCGCCACATCCCGCTGCGCGTCCAGGTGTATGCGCGCGCATCTGACAGCCTCGCCTACAGCATCGGCTTCACGGCGCTGACCTTCGGCAAGCCCGCCGCCTCGAACTTCAGCTTCACCCCGCCGGCCGGCGCTACCGTGCGGACGGAATCGGTGCCCAGCAACCTGCCGGCCACCCTGCGCAGCCTGGGCCTTGGGGGCTGGACGGCAACAACGCCCTTGAGCCCGCCGGCCTCACCGTTCGGGACAGCCGGCCAGCCCACCGCGATGGGCAAGGACTGGCTGCAGGTCCTCGCGACACCGCCGAGCCCGGAGGTTGCTGCCGCAGTACAGAGTCTGCTGGCCAACCGCCATCCGGCCACTACCTTTAATCCCGGCGGCCCGACGAAGCAGGCCACGGCGCCAGCCAGCGCCAGCGGACCCGCGGACTCGTCAGAGACGATCGTCAACAGTTCCACGCTGCCGGTGAATGCGCCGGTGGGGCCGGACCTGGCGATCCTGCAGGCCTTGCTCAAGGCGACCGTCCAAGCACACGGCGCCTGGGGCAGCGGCAGACTGTTGACGACGAAGCTGCTCTCCGTCCTGATCACCAGCGACGGCCGGATCCTGGCCGGCGCCGTGACCCCGGCTGTCTTGTACGCAGACGCGGCGATTCCGGCCAAGTGAACAGCCGCCTTATGGCGCTGGCCAGCAAGGGTCTTACCAAGCAATTCCGTGGCGGCCAAGTCGCGGTTAACGCGATCGATCTGGCCGTGCCTGAGGGTTCGGTCTATGGCTTCCTCGGGCCGAATGGCTCAGGCAAGACGACCACGATCCGGATGCTGGTCGGGCTCATCAGCCCGACCGCTGGCAGCCACGAGCTGCTCGGCCTGCCGATGCCGCACGCGCAGACGGAGGCGTTGTCGCGAGTCGGCGCACTGGTCGAGGGCCCGGCGTTTTATCCGTTTCTGTCTGGCCGGGCCAACCTCGCCCGCCTTGACGCTGCCGACCGGACCGCGAGCCCGGCAACTGCGGCGGCCAGGATCAGCGGCGCGCTGGACCGGGTTGGCCTGCTCGCCGCGGCTGACAAGCGGTACCGGGCCTACTCGCTCGGCATGAAACAGCGACTGGCCATCGCCACCAGCCTGCTTCGGGATCGTGACCTGATCATCCTTGACGAGCCGACCAACGGCCTGGACCCGCAGGGCACCAGGGAGGTCCGGTCGCTGATCCGCCAGATAGCCGCCGACGGCACGACCGTCTTCGTGTCCTCGCATCTCCTGGCCGAGGTCGAGCAGATTTGCACGCACCTCGGGGTGATGCGCGCCGGGCAGCTCGCGTACCAAGGGCCGCTCGCTGACCTGCGAGCTGGCGAACCTGCCCGGCTGCTGGTCCGTACCCCGGAGCCGAACCGCGCCGTCGAGGTGCTGACCGGCCTGCGCCTCCGCGGCGTGACGGCGGCCGGCAGTGAGGTCAGCGCGGAGCTTGGGACCATGCTTCCCGAGGCGGTCTGCGAGCGGCTGGTGCTGGCTGGCGTTCCGGTGGCGGGCCTGGAGACTCCGCGTCGCAGCCTTGAGGACGAGTTCGTCGAGCTGACGGGAGAGGGCTTCGATGTCAGCTGAGCACGAAACCTCCGCTGCGCTGGATGGCCGCCCCGGAGAAGCCGCAGCCGAGCTCCCCGACTGGCGGCCGACCGCCGCTCGGGAGGTCACGGCCGGAAGACGGACTGGACCCGTTCCCTCCTGGTTCAGATTTTTCGCTTCGGAGCTGCGGATCCTGCTAGGCCGTCCGCGCACTCTCGCGCTGCTCGGGCTCCTGGCCGCGGTGCCGGTGCTCTTCGGCGTCGTGTTCCGGCTGGAATCGTCGACCACGGTTGGCGGCCCGCTGTTCCTGAACCAGGTGGCGGGCAGTGGGGTTTTCCTCGCCCTGGCTGTCCTGCTGCTGATGCTGATGCTGCTCATGCTTCCGTTCAGCGTCGCGGTGGTGGCCGGTGACTCGATCGCCGGCGAGGCAAATCTGGGCACGCTGCGGGGTTTGCTCACTGTGCCGGTCGGCCGGACCCGGCTGCTGGCGGTGAAGTACGCGGCGATCGTTGTCTTCAGTCTGGCCGCCTGCCTGGTCGTGTCGCTGGTCTCGCTGATCGTGGGCCTGATCCTGTTCCCAGATGGCCAGGTCACGCTGCTATCCGGGTCGACAGTGCCCCTTGGGGTCGGGGTCTTCCGGGTGCTGCTAGTCACGCTCTATGTGGCGGCCGCGATGGCATCGCTCGGAGCGATCGGGCTGGCCGCCTCCACGCTGACCCGGCATCCGGTTGGCGCGATCGCGGTCGGGGTGGTTGTGATCATCGTGAGCGAGGTCTGCGACCAGGTGCCGCAGTTCTCCGCGATTCACCCGTACCTTCCGTCGCACTGGTGGCTCACCTGGGACGGGCTGTTCCGGTCGCCGGTGGACTGGTCAGGCGTGCAGCACGGCCTTGTGTCGTTCGTCGTCTACGCGGTGATCTTCTGGACGATCGCGTGGGCCAGGCTGACGTCGGCCGACATCGCTAGCTGACCGTCGTAGCGGCTAGGGCACAATCGCTGGAATGACCGAGCGGGGCGACACGCCGGACGACAGCGCGGCGGCTGCGAACGGCGCTAGCACACCGGGCACGCATCAGTTCAGCACTGCCTGGGCCCGCGCGGACACGTCGCTGCGCCGGTTCGTGGCCACCGAGACCGGCAGCGCCGCATTCCTGCTCGTCGCCACGATCGCGGCACTGATCTGGGCCAATATCAGCGCGGCCAGCTATGCGCGCACCTGGGCGACCGAGCTGTCCATCCGGGTTGGCTCGGCGAACCTGACGGCCGATCTGCGCGTGTGGGTCAACTCCGGTCTGATGGTGTTCTTCTTCCTGGTGGCCGGCCTAGAGGCGCGCCGCGAGTTCGACATGGGGGAACTACGTGAACGCCGTCGGCTCGCGCTGCCGCTGATCGTCGGCCTGGGCGGCATGGCGTTGCCGATCGTGATCTACCTGGCCTTCAACGCGGGCCAGCCGACCGCCCGAGGCTGGGGCACGGCGATGTCGACAGACACGGCGTTCGCGCTCGGGATGCTCGCGCTAGTCGGAACGCAGGCGCCAGACCGAGTCCGGACGTACTTGCTCACCTTCTCGATCGTGGATGACGTAGCCGGAATTGTGATCATCGCGCTGGCCTACAGCCACCACACTGACCTGGTCCCGCTCGTGGTCGGGCTGGGGGTGCTCGGCCTGGGCATACTCGCGCGGCTGCGCCATGTGCGACACGGTGTGGTCTACCTTGTGCTCGGGCTCGTCGCGTGGGTCGCGTTCTTCAAGTCCGGCATTGACCCGGTGGTCGTTGGTCTGGTGATAGGCCTGCTGGCGCTCGCCTATCCGGCGGGGCGGACCGACCTGGAGCAAGCCTCGCGCTCTTTCCGCCTGTTCCGGGAGCAGCCGACGCCGGAACTAGCCAGCGTGGCCAGGGAGAGTGTGCGGACCGCGCTGTCGCCGAACGACCGGCTCCAGTTGATCTTCCACCCCGTGACCAGCTATGTGATCGTGCCGATCTTCGCACTGGCCAATGTCGGGATCACGATTAGCGGCGGGTTCCTGGCGCAGGCTTATGCATCCCCGGTGACGCTCGGGATCCTCGTCGGCTACGTCGCGGGGAAGCCCATCGGCACGGTGGCTGCCGCGTGGGTGCTGGCCAAGGTGACGCACGGCCGGATCCAGCCGCCGGTTGGCTGGGGGGCCGTGACCGGTGCTGGCGCGATCGCCGGCATCGGGTTCACCGTGTCGCTGCTGATCGCCACGCTGGCATTCCACGGCGAACGCCTGGCTGAGGCGAAACTGGGCGTGCTGTCCGCCGCGGTGGGCGCGTCGCTTCTCACCTGGATCATCTTCCACGTCATCGCCAGGCTGCCGAAGAAGCTCAGGGTGCGGGCCCTGTTCGGTACCTCAGAGGTCGTGATCGACCTGGTAGCACCTGTCGATCCGGAGCGCGACCACCTGCGCGGCCCCAGCAAAGCGCCAGTCACGCTGGTGGAGTACGGGGACTTGGAGTGCCCTTACTGCGGCCAGGCCGAGCCGATCGTCCGCGAGCTGCTCTCCGACTACGGCGACCTGCGTTACGTGTGGCGGCACCTGCCGCTGGAGGACGTGCATCCGCACGCCTACCGGGCCGCGCAGGCGTCCGAGGCGGCCGCGGCACAGGGCAAGTTCTGGGAAATGCACGATCAGCTCATTGGGCACCAGGATGAGCTGACTGACAAGGAGCTGGTGCGGCAGGCGGCCGAGATAGGCCTGGATGTCGAGCGCTTCCGCCGCGACATGGCCAAGGACGTCGGTGTCGCCAAGATCGCCTCGGATGTGGACTCAGCCGATCTCAGCGGAGTCTCCGGCACGCCGACCTTCTTCGTCAACGGCAGCCGGCATCAGGGCGCCTTCGACCTGGCAAGCCTGTCGCAGGCGGTGCGCATCGCACGCGCCCGGGTAATGATCGAAGCGCGCGGCCGCCGGTAGCTGGTAGCTGGTTTCGGGCCGCGGGTCGCCACTTTTCATCGATTCGGCACCATTGACGCGGGAGATATGCCCCGGTATGTGGCTGCACAATCGATCAAGAGTCGAGTCCGCGAGTGGTGCATCCGCATTTGACGGTCGTCGGCGGTACCGTTCAGGGCGTGTCCAGCCCTCGGCCGATCCCATCCGATAGCCAGTCGCCGAAGCCACGCGCCAAGCGGCCAGCCAAGGCTGCAGCCACCAAAGCGGGCTCGGCCAAGGCAGGCTCGGCCAAGGCTGCGCCCGCCAAAACGGGCTCGGCCAAGGCTAGGTCGACGAAGGCTCGCACGGCGCAGGATGAGGCTGCCTCGGCTGAGGTCGCACCGGCTGAGGTCGTGCCAGCTGAGACCGGGCCGGCTGAGATTGCGCCGGGCGAGCTCGCGCTGGCTGGCGCCGCGCTGGCTGGAACTGCTGGTGGCCGGCGAGTCCCGCCCCAGCGTGGTGGGGCGCGGTCGGTACCTCAGTCTCGGCGCGGCGAACTGCCGAGCGTCACCACCTTGTTGGGCGCTGCCGTCGACGGCATCGGCGGAACGCAGCGGCCTGGGCAGGTGGCCATGGCGGAGGCGGTCGAGGACGCAATGAGGTCTGGGCGCCATCTCGCGGTGCAGGCCGGCACCGGTACCGGAAAGTCGCTCGCCTACCTCGTTCCCGCGGTGCGCCACGCGCTCGGCCAGGCCGGGACCGTGGTCATTTCGACGGCCACTATCGCGCTGCAGCGGCAGCTGATCGAGCGTGACCTGCCGCGGCTGTCCGCGGCATTGCGGAAGCTGCTCGGCCGCGAGCCCGTCTTCGCGATCCTCAAGGGCAGGCGGAATTATCTGTGCCTCTACAAGGTGCACGGTGACGAGATCGAAGACCCTGCGGACTCCCTGTTCGACTCCCGTTCGGTGTCGGCGACTGGGCGCCAGGTGGCGCGCCTACACGAGTGGGCGGCCACGACGGACAGCGGGGACAGGGACGAACTGATACCAGGAGTCGATGATCGGGCCTGGCATCAGGTATCGGTCAGCGCGACGGAATGCATCGGCGCGCAGAAGTGCCCGTACGGATCGCGGTGCTTTGCCGAGCAGGCGCGTGACGCGGCGGCCGAGGCCGATGTGGTGGTCACCAACCACGCGCTGCTCGCTATTGACGCGATGGAAAACAACATCGTTCTCCCCGAGCATGACACCGTCGTGATCGATGAGGCACATGATCTCGTCGACCGCGTCACCAGCGTTGCGGCCGGTGAGCTATCTGCTGCCGGCGTCGACGCGGCTGCGCGCAGGTGCGGTCGGCTGGTGAGCGATGGCCTGACAGATCGACTGCGGGCCGCGGCGCAGGGTCTGAATCTGGCTTTGGCCGACGCGCAGGCGGGTCGGCTGGATGTTCTGCCTGACCAGCTGGAGACGGCGCTAGCTGCGGTCCGCGATGCCGTCGGCGCGGCCGCGACCGACCTGCGCAGTCACACCGATGCGGAGGAAGGCGCAGACCAGCAGATAACGGTGCGGGCCGCGACAGCCGCGCTGGAAGACGTGGGGGAGAACGCGACCAGGATGGTGGCCGCATTCGCTGCCGGCATACCGGCCCGGCCGGAAGTGGTCTGGCTAGAACGCCCCATCGCGGAGGACTCGAATCGGCCGGACACGCTCCGCGTAGCGCCGCTACAAGTCGGCGGCTTGCTCGCCGATCGGCTGTTCCGCCTGCGCACAGTGGTGCTGACTTCCGCGACTCTTACGCTCGGCGGGTCGTTCGAGCCGCTGGCCCGGCAGTGGGGTCTGCCTCTTGCTGCTCCTGCTCCTGGAGTTCCGGCCGCGCCAGTCGAGCAGGCCGACACCGGCGACGATGGACTGGCATGGACTGGTCTGGACGTCGGTTCACCCTTCGATCATCGGCGCAGCGGCATCCTGTACGTCGCCCGGCACCTGCCACCGCCTGGCCGAGATGGCCTAGCGGATGCCTACCTGACCGAATTGCGGGAGCTGATCTCCGCTGCGGGCGGGCGCACGCTTGGGTTGTTCTCCTCGATGCGCGCGGCCCGCCAGGCCGCTGACGCGCTCCGGCACGAGCTCAGCGTCCCGCTGCTCTGCCAGGGCGACGACTCGACAGCGCTACTGGTGAGCAAGTTTGCCGAAGACGAGCCGACTTGCCTGTTCGGCACGCTCTCGTTGTGGCAGGGCGTCGACGTGCCGGGCCGGTCCCTGCAGCTCGTCGTGATCGACCGCATCCCGTTCCCACGCCCCGACGACCCGCTGGCATCGGCCAGGCAGCGCGCGGTCGCCGCGAGCGGTGGCAACGGATTCATGACCGTCGCGGCCGCACAGGCTGCCTTGCTACTCGCGCAGGGGACTGGCAGGCTGCTGCGCACCGTGGATGACCGCGGCGTCATCGCGGTCCTGGACCCGCGCCTTGCCACCGCTCGCTACAGCGGCTTCCTGCGCGCGTCCTTGCCGCCGTACTGGCAGACCTACGACCGGCAGATCGTGCGCAGCGCCCTGCGGCGCCTGGCAGCGGCGGAGGCCTCGACGCCGGCGAGCAACCAGACCGCGGCCACGGCAGTCAGCTAGCGACCGGACCCCTGTCAGCTGGCCACGAGGCCCAGGGTCAGCCGGCCACCATGCCGCGGCGGCTCACATCGTCGGCCGGGCCTGCGCGAAGGTCCATCGATTGCCTTCAAGGTCGGCGGCCTCGTAGGCGCGATACCCGTGCTGGTGGATGTCGGACAGGATCGCAGCGCCCCGGTCGCGGGCTTTGGCGAGATGCGCCTCCAGGTCGTCGACGAAGACCCACGGCACGTGCGTGACCGGCCGGGGCCTGCCACCATCCGGCTCCCGCGAGAACAACATCACCGAACAGCGACCTACCCGGAACTCAATCCAGCTGTGCTCGTCATCTCCGGTCAGCTCGAGGACCGGGGTGAGGCCAAATATCTCGGCCAGCCAGCGTGCGGCTGCAGCTGGCTTGTCGTAGTAGAGGGCGAGCGCCAGCCTGTCGTTCTCGACCGGCTGGCGCGGCGCGCCATCCCGGCGCGCGCACCAGTCGCCGAGCCAGCGTGGCGTCACGCGAACCCACGAGGTTCCGCCCTGATCGGACCCGCCAGCTGGAATGGTTGCCGTCACTGTCACTACGGTGCCGTCAGTGACGGGCTCGAAACGTACCTCGACCCTGACGTCGTCGAGAGAGCTATCCCAGGCCACCACCTCGCCGGGATGCCAGGTAGTGATGCGACCGGTTTCCAGCGCATCGGCTTGGCCTGAGCCGTAGAGCTCAAGCAGCCGGCCGCCTACGCCCGGTTCGCACCGGATGCCCGTGGCCCGGGCTGAGTCGTGGAAGTTAATCGGGCCGCGTACCCACCACAGATTCATCTCGTCGGTAAACGCGCGGAACGCGGTGGCCGCATCGACACCAACGGTAACCTGCGAAGACACGGTCGTGGTGGCGGCGGGCTCGAAGTCTTGGGCCGCGGGTGTTGCTGTCATCGTGCTCTCTCCTCGACGTGTCGCTTGAACGACGCCAGCTGCTCGTCCCAGTGGGCTTGCAATTGGTCAAGCCAGGCCTGCAAAGTGGCCATCGATTGCGGCCGTAGCCGGAAGTAACGCATCCGTGCATCCTTGGCGGTGCGCTCGTCGGTGACGATGCGGGCCTCGAGCAGGACTCGGAGATGCCGGCTCATGGCCGGGGCCGACATGCCGACCGCCTCCGCAAGTTCGCCCGCCCGACGCGGCGCCTGGCCGAGCAGCTGTACTACCTGGCGCCGGGCCGGGTCCGCCAGAGCGCCGAACAGATCTGCGACGTCGGATGTCGCAGGCGTTTGGTTGCTCATATAGATAATAGTTAACGCCATCGTGAACTATGTCAAGGCCCGCGACCCCACCAACATCTCGGGGAGTGGCCACCAGCCACGGCAGCGGCGGATCACCGGCCCGGAGCGGGTCATGAGGGGCGACTAGTCGAGCGGCGAGTGGAAGTACCAGAGCTGACCCTCCGGGTCGCGGGCGCCCCACTCGCGCACCCCGTAGGGCTGACTCTCCGGCTCCTCGATGATGTCGGCGCCTGCGGCGAGGCTGCTGGCGTAGTGCGCGTCGGCGTCGTCGACTGTCACAACCGTCATGCCGGAGACGGCGCCCAGCGAGTTCGGCGAGCGATATGCATCGCCCGAGGGGTGCAGATAGATCACCTGGTCGCCGGCCCGGACCTCGCCGTGATTGGCTCGTCCGTTGGCGTCTCGCGTCAGCTCGCCGGGCGTGAGGCCGAAGACGCGCACGATGTACTCCTGAGCCCGCTCGACGTCGTCATAAACGAGCAGGCCGGTGGTGCCGCGGATGGTGGCGTGGTCGAGCATGGTCATTTCCTCCAGGGTTGCGAACAGGTCCCGCGGCGTAGGATCGCGCTGCCGGCCGAGGGCGGCCGACATAGCGGCGAGCCTCGCGCACAGGCGAGCCGCGATCGCGGCGCGGTCTCGCGTCTGGGCGAGGTGCGCGGTGACGGCCGGCGCGAGTTGCCACTGCGGGTCCTCGAGCACGGCAGCGATCCGGTCGAGCGGGAAGCCGAGCCGGCGCAGCAAGCAGATCCGGTACAGCCTGGCTACGTCGGCACCGTCATACAGCCGGTGGCCCGCATCGGACCGGCCCGAGGGCCAGAGCAGACCGATCTCGTCGTAGTAGCGCAGCGTCCGCACAGACAGGCCGGTCGACTGCGAGAGCGCTCCGACCTTCCACCTCTGCACTGACCCGTCGGCCGGGCCAAAACTCGTCATGTTCCGACGCTAGGACCTCACGGCGCGTCAGGTGCAAGCCTGCGGCTCGAACTGCTTCTCGCCGTGGGCAAGAGGGGTGTGGCAGCGGCGGGTCTGGCGAGCGCGGCCTGGCCAGGGTCGGAGCCTCGTGCCCCTGCGCCGAGCTGGCGGTCCTAGAGCACGTCGTGGCCCGGATGCGGCTCCTGCGGTAGTGGCGTATACGCGGTCGCCGGCACCGTGCCGAGCCGCCCAGCCTGATAGTCCTCGAAGGCCCGCACCAGTTCGGCGCGCGTGTTCATGACGAAAGGCCCATACGCGGCGACCGGCTCGCGGATCGGCTGGCCACCAAGCACGAGAATGTCCAGCTTGTCGCTCGGGCCATCCATCGTGCGCTGGGCGCCGAGGGTCAGCACCTCCCCAGGCCCGAAGACGGCGAGCTGTCCCGTGCGCACCGGCCGCCGGTCGGCGCCGACGGTGCCTGTGCCGGCCAGCACGTAGCCGAGCCCGTTGAAATCGGCACGCCAGGGCAGCCGGAACTCGGCGCCAGGTTCCACGGTGACGTGCAGCAGCGTGATCGGCGTGTGGGTAACGCCTGGCCCAGCGTGTCCATCCAGTTCGCCGGCGATGACACGAACGAGCGCGCCGCCATCCGCGGAGGTCAGCAGGGCAACCTGGCCAGCGCGGATGTCCTGATAACGCGGCGGCGCCATCTTGAGGCTGGCAGGCAGGTTGACCCAGAGCTGGAAGCCGTGGAACAGGCCGCCACTAGCGACCAGTTCCTCCGGCGGCTCCTCGATGTGCAGGATGCCGCCGCCAGCGGTCATCCACTGTGTGTCGCCATTGGTGATCAGTCCGCCGCCGCCGTTGGAGTCCTGATGGCGGAACGTTCCGTCGATGATGTAAGTCACGGTCTCGAAACCGCGATGCGGGTGCCACGAAGTGCCCTTGGGCTCGCCCGGCGCATAGTCCACCTCGCCCATCTGGTCCATGTGGATGAACGGGTCAAGAGCTCGCAGGTCTACTCCGGCGAACGCACGCCGGACCGGGAAACCTTCGCCCTCGAAAGCCGACGGCGCCGTCGTCACCGACAGCACCGGGCGGTCTTTGGCGGTGGCCGGGTCGGGCTCGGTGATCCTCGGCAGTACCAGGATGTCCTGGACAGTCACGGCTGGCATGACCTACCTCCTCTGCACTCGGTCTCGCTAGTCTGCCTGCCCAGAACAGTAGTTGAACGTGCAACATTCCCTCAGGCTCACGCCGTTCCCGACTTCGCCTGCTTTATCCGGGAACGAGCCCAATCAGGACGACGCCGAGCCCCGCTCCAGCTCGGCCAAGGCGTGGAACACCGGCCTGGTCCGCCAGCCCAGACCCGCCATAACGCGGATCGGGTTCCTGACTCCGGTCGTCCGCGGGGCCGAGCATCGTGAGCGGTACTCGCGCGCGCGGCCGAGCGTGGATTTGACCTGCTGGAGCCGGCCATCGGCAGCTTCGGTGTCCGGCCGGGACGCGGCAAGGCTGGGCCCGGAGATGGATCTGACTGACCTCCGGCCGACGCATCCGAAGTCGCCAGGCTGTTCAGCAGAGGCCTTCACCGGGCAGCGTTAAGCAACCGCGGCGGATCGAGGGGCACACACCCGGCGCGGTTGCTCACAGCAGGGGTGACTGCCCGCTGTCGTACACCAGCAAGCCATCCTCGCGACGGCGCAGGCCGGTGGAGCTGACATGATCATGCAGGCGGCCGTCGTGCAGGAGATGGCGGACTTCGACACCGCGCGCGGCCGATGCGAAGTCCGCAACCAGGCGGCGGTGACACCGCCACCATAGGCTCTCCGAGCACATCACAGTCACTCGATGCCCTGCCGCATTGGCCTGTGCTTCGACCAGTACGGCATCAATCGCCGCGAGGAACTCCGGGGATCGCATGTGTTCCGCGTAGCCGCGGAACATCTCCTCTCTCCACACGATGTCGGGATTGTCCGCGCTGGGCTTGCGAAATCCGCCGAGGCGCTTATCCCAGCGGTAAGCGATGCCAGCTGCCGGCAGCCACTGCTCCAGCTCGGCCCGGGCGAACTGCGGGTTCCGCCTGCTGCCGGGGGCGATCCGGATGTCCACGACCGATGCGACGCCCGCGCCGGACAGCAGGGCCATGGTCCGCTCGCTGGATTCCGTGCCATGACCATAGGTGAGCAGCACTAGGGCGTCCCGGCCACGAACAGGTCAGGCAGCGCGATCCAGCGCCACGGTGCGGGTGCAGCCACCATCCCTGCTTCCTGCCCGCCCCAGTGCGCGACGACCACGGCCAGCCCATGCGGTGGACTTGCCGCTGCGGCTGGCCGGGGTGCAGCGCCGGTCATAGCGGCAGACCACGCTCCAGGTACGCCAGCGCCTTGTCGATCTGCTCGAAGAGCAGCTTGATATCGGCCATCTGCACTGGCGCCCAGGTCGTGGACGTGGCGTCCGGCACTGTTACGGACATGATCACCCCGATGATGGCACCGGCGACCGTCCGTACCTCGAAGTCCTCGGCGCTTCGCCCGCTGCGCTGCGCGACCCCTTCCGCGATCTGGTTGATCGTGCGAACGAACTCGTCGATCGCTCTCGCCCGGATCTCGGGGATCGAAGCGGTGAGCGCTGTCGTCTCCTGGAACCTGGCGAGATCTTCGGGGGTCATCTCGGCGAGGGTGGCTCCGCTGGCGGCCCGGAACGCGGCGATGGGGCTCAGCTCGGGCGGCTGCTCGGCCAGCAGCGCCATCGAGATCAGATCCATGTCGTCCTGCAGGACCACGTCTTCCTTGGTGGGGAAGTAGCGGAAGAAAGTGGCGGGCGACACCTCGGCCGCGTCGGCGATCTGCTCGACCGTCGTGGCGTAGTACCCCTGCTCGCGGAAGAGCCGGAGCGCGTGCTGCCTGATCGCAGCACGCGTCCTGGCCTTCTTGCGCTCGCGGAGGCTCAGCTGTGCCGGATGATCTTCCGTCATGGCCCTAATTCTGCCCCCGCGGAGTCCAGGGCAGGCTGCTCCGGGGCGTCCTGCTCCGGCCGCGTGTCCTGGATACTCTCGCCGGCATCGGGCGCGGCCGCTGCCCGCCCGGGCAGGAACAGCGCGCCGAGCACAGCTGCGGCGAGCGCAATTGCCGCGCAGACCCACAGCATCACGTCGACGCCGCTGGCGAAGGCAGTGTGCACAGCGCCCAGCAGTTGCGGTGAATGCAGTCGCTCGGCGACCGCTACGCCGGTACCAACGCCGCTTCGCGTGGCCGCGGCGGCGTCGCGCGACAGCCCAGCAGTGTGTATGTGGCTCCGGTACACGGTGGCGAGCGCCGTGCCCAGCACGGCGATGCCGATCGTGGCGCCGACCTGGCGAGCCGTCGTCAGCACCGCAGCGCCAGATCCGCTGCGCTCCGGGCTCAGCGCATTGAGCGCAACGTTGAGCATGGTCGGCAGCGCCAGGCCGAGCCCCAGCCCCGTCACGGCGAACCATCCGGACGTGAATCCAGTGCTGCTCGCCGCGCTGGTCGCGGTGCCGACCGCCAGCGCGATGGCCATGATGGCGAACCCGGCCGGGCCCAGCTGCCGGCCGCCGAGCAGCGGCGCCTTGGCTGGTCCGCCGCCACGCGCCTTACGGGGGCTCTGCAGCCGCTGCCCGACACCGAGACCGACGACGAGGCCGCCGATGAGCGGCAGCAACCGGATCCCGCTGGCCAGCGAGTCGAATCCCTTGACGTCCAGGAAGAATTGCGGCATAGCGAACGTCAACCCGAACAGCGCGAACGAGATCATGGTGGACAGTCCCGTCCCCCAGGTGAACCCGCGCGACCTGAACAGGCCCAGGTCAACAAGGGGCTGCAAGCGGGGCCGCCCATCGGCGCGCGCTCGCGCACCGCGCGATGCGACGATTCGCTCCCACACCACGAACAGCCCGAGCACGACCGCGCCGACGACCATGGTGGCGACTGCGGTCGTGTCCGACCAGCCGTGGTTGCCCGCCCGGATCACGCCGTACGTGAGAGCAGCCAGGCCGGCACTGGAGATCAGCACGCCGATGAAATCGATCCGGAACCGCTGCCCGCCACGGGACTCGGGCATCAGGGAGATCACTGCGACCAGCGCCACGAGCACGATCGGGACGTTGATCAGGAAGACCGAACCCCACCAGAAGTTATCCAGCAGCCAGCCGCCCAGGATCGGGCCGAGCGGGTAGCCGAGGAAGGTGGCGCCGCCGACGATGGCGATCGCCCGCGGCCGCTCTTCCGGCGAGAACATCACCGGCAGGACTGCCAGGGCGAGCGGCATGATGACCGCGGCGGCCAGGCCCAGCACCGCCCGCGCTGCAATCAACTCGCCAGTGGAGGTCGAGTAGGCGCATGCCAGCGAGGAGATACCGAAGAGGATCAGCCCGCCGATGAGGAGTCTCTTGCGGCCCGCCAGGTCGCCGAGCATGCCAGCGGGCAGCAGCGCGCCGGCCAGCACCAGGCTGTAGGCGTCGACGAACCACTGGAGGTCGCCGGTCGACGCGTGCAGGTCGACGGAGAGCGTCGGAAGCGCGAGCGAGAGCACGAACAGGTCCAGCCCGACGACGAGGACGCTGAGTGCGAGTGCGGTGAGCGCTAGCCAGCGGCGCCTGTCACTTCCCGCGGCTTGCTGTGGAGTCATCGGATCCTCCTGAGTCCACCTGACGCCTTATATGATGGTTGCTCTAATACGAGAGACGCTATCAAAAGATAGCTGCCGTCACAATGGGAGGCCTCGTGCTGGCGCTGCCGTCCGTCGGCTCGAGCGCATGAGAGTCGCTTGCGCACAGCCCGGTGGCGCATGGACTCTGTTAGCAGGCGGTTACGCCACCGGGCGACGGGTTTTACTGGAATCACCAGGGATGAGAACTCAGCTGCGCGGCGGAGCTGCGCGGACGAGAACTAAGAGGACTGCACAACAAGGAGCCGTGGATGGACCTGCGCAGGGTCGTCACCGGTGTCAGCGGGTCGGCAGGCAGTTTGCAGGCGCTGCGATTCGCGGCCGAGATGGCCAGAAGCAACCAGGCCGAGTTGGTGGTCGTACTCGCCTGGGTGCCACCAGGCGGGGACATGGCCGATCGCCGCATGCCCAGTGCGGAGTTGCGGCGGATCTGGCGGCAGGCAGCACGGGAGCGGCTCAGCCGGGCCGTCGAGCTAGCGATCGGCGGACCGCCCGCGGACGTTGAGTTCGAGCCGGAGATTGTCCGCGGCGAGGCTGGTCCGGCACTGATCGAGGTGGCGTGCCAGCCGGGCGACGTACTCGTGATCGGGTCCGGTCGGCACGGCCCGCTGCGTCGGATGCTGGCCTGCAAGGTGAGCCGTTACTGCCTCGGCCACGGCAGGTGTCCCGTGATCGCAGTGCCACCAGCACAACTGGCGGACGATGCCCACGGGCTGCGCTGGTTCATGCTCCGGCGACGGCTGGTTCGCAGCGGCAACGAACTGCACCCGGCCGGCGCCTGAAAGCTCGTCGCGCGTGCTGGGTGCGCCGCAGCGCAAGCCGCTGGCGTTTGCCGCTCGCAGTGGTTCCTGGCGGGCGTCAACTTGCCTTTGCCGCTCTGACTCCGCTGCACCCCGGCGGAAGCCAGCGTTGACAGGCTAGTGGAGACTGGATAACGCCATAGGGGAGCACATCACACCCCGCCGACAAGACCGGGCGAGGAGGCTGCGATGCCAGAACCACAGGGCGAAGAGCTTGCCGAGGTGCGAGCGCGGCGCGAGGAACTGCGCAAGCGCTACCTCCATCCGCTTGCCGAGCGCGGCAAGAGCACCGTCAGCGGAGTACATCACCTGGCGCTGATCTGCAAGGACGCCGAGGCGACGATCAAGTTCTACCAGGAGTTCCTTGGCTTCCCGCTGGTGGAGCTGGTGGAGAACAGGGACTACGCGGGGTCCAACCATTTCTTCTTCGACATCGGCAACCACAACCTGCTCGGGTTCTTTGACTTCCCGGGCCACGAGCACCCGGCGTGGCAGGAGACGATCGGCGGCGTCCAGCACCTGGCCATCTCGGTGACTGCTGACCAGTTCGAGTCGGCGAAGAAGAAGCTGGAAGCCGCCGGAGTCGACTACCTCGGTCCGGATCGCGGTGCCGACAACAGCTTGTACTTCCGCGATCCGAACGGCGTCGGCCTGGAACTGTACCGGGAGGATCTCGGCAAGTTCGAGGGCGAGCTGCTGGTCGAGTAGCCGCGGCTATCGCCAGCAGCTCGTGGTTACGAGCGCGAACGGTCCTGCCGCGCATGGATCCAGCCGCTCACGATCGAATGCTCACAGCCCTCCTCCGGGATGAGCAGCCAGCACGCCAGATACAGCGGGATGCCGGCCAGGTACACCGGAACGCTGCCGAAGAACGGCAGGCCGGTGAAGCCGACGATCGTCACCACGGCGAAGGCCACCCGGACGATGGTCACGTCTACGTTGAAGTGTCGTGCGATGGCGGCCGCGACGCCCGCAAGCATCCGGCCCTTGACTGGGCGACTCAGCGGCCGCCGGGGCTGTGATTTCTGCTGACTGCTGGCCTGATCCTGGGCTTCGTCTTGCAGTCCGTCGGTGCTGTTCATGTCTTAAGCCTGCCCGGCCGGCGTCCGTCCCGGTATCGGGAACCACCCGGATGTGACCCCGAGAAGCTACTCCGGATCTTTGGGGTCAGCGGTGCTCACGGCGGATCACCAGCCGCAGCGCCGTCCAGGTCTCATCGATGGCGCAGACCTTGTTGTCGACCAGCCCGGTCGGCAGGGCGACCTCGCGGACGACGTGGTCAGACATATCTGTCGGGACCCGTGCCGCGCGCTTGGGCCAGGCGATCCATAGCCCGCAGGCGGGCGCCATCCGGCTCCGCAGCCAGCTCAGTCCGGCCTCGAGCTCCGCACGCTCGGTGACGAAAGCCACGATGACGTCGTAGCGCGCGTCGTCGGTCATGGCGGTATGAAGGCTCGCTACGTCCGGTACTGCGGCAATGGCGTCTTCGATCTGCCCGGGTGCGCCAATCAGGGCGACCTCATCGCCCGCACCGATGCCGAGCTTGCGCGCCAGCTGTGCGCTGGCTTCCTCAGGTGAACTGGGCACTGCTGCTGCCTCACCTGCCACTGCGCCCCCGGCCCGTGGCGGCGCAGCTGCTCACTGCCCCATCTCGCTGTCTAGCCGTCACTATGCCGGATCCTCTTCGTTGCGCGACCGTGCTGCCACATCTCCAGCCTGGCAGCCTCGAGTCGAGGGAATGCGGAGAGCCGGGGAGTTCAGAAGCTCAGTCCGCCAGGCTTGCCGTTCCGGTCTGCGATGAGACCGGCGATCGTCGCAATGGCAATCTCGGCTGGCCGGCGGGAACCAATGTTCAGCCCGATCGGCCGGTGCACCTTCGCGATCTCGCTCTGCTGGACGCCGAGCTCAGTCAGCGCGGCGATATGCGGGCCTGCTACCCGCGGGTTACCCATGATGCCGACCCAGCGCGCGCCGAGGGCCAGCGCGTCGCGGAGCTGGATGCCGAGCTCGTCGCGATGATGGTCAGTGACGACCACGTCGGTGTGGCCGTCCGCCACGCCATCCAGAGTGGCGACGATCTCAAGATCAGCGGGCCCGGTCTCGTCGGCCTGCGCGGCTCCGGCCTTGGCCCGCTCCGGGTCGGGCTCAACCAGCACGGCGCGGTAGCCGGTGTCGGCGGCGTAGCGGAGCAGGAAACTAGCGACCGGCGAGGCGAACACCGCCGCGAGCGTTCGCTGTTCGGCCGGCGCTTTCGCGGTGCCGTGCGCGATCGCGTCGCCCGTGGGGGCGGTGCCGTGAGCAACGGCGCAGCTCGCATCGTGCTCGTGGTCGGAGTGCGAATTCGCCATAATGCTGAGCTTAACAACTTCACGCGGCCCAGATACGGAGCGGCAAATGCGACTGAGCGCCCGGAACAAGATCGACGCAACTGTCACGGATATCACCAGGGGCGAGGCGACCGCCAACGTTGTCCTCGACGCTGGCGGCGTCCGCCTCGTGGCCTCGATCACGGTAGAGGCAGCGACCGAACTCGGCTTGCGGGAGGGCGCCAAGGTCGTCGCGATCGTCAAGGCGTCCGACGTGATCGTTGGCGTGCCCGACTAGCGGGTCAAGCGCAGAGTCCGGCCGGCGTCAGGCCAGCAGGTCTCCGGCGCCGCCGCGCAGCCTGTCCATCCGTTCGGCCGCGGCGTGGCGGGCGACGGCGAGGCCGCGGCTCGCAGCCGGCTCGACAACCTCGAGATAGGCCTTGACCTTTGGCTCGGTGCCGCTTGGCCTGATCACCACGCGGGCGCCGGGTAGCTGGTAGCTGAGCATGTCGGCGGACGGCAGGTCCCACCTGCCGCCGGTGTAGTCGGTGATGTCGAGCACCGGTTCGTCGCCGAGGCGAGTCGGCGTGGCCGCGCGCAGGCGCGCCATCAGGTGGACGGTGGCTTCGGTCGGCAGGCTGAGCTGTTCAGTGAGGTGCACGCCATGGGCAACTTCCAGCGCGTCATAGGCGTCCTGGAGCGTCTGGCCGGCCGACCACTGCTCGGTAGCCAGCTGCAGGATGGCGAGCGCAGCGCTGATGCCGTCCTTGTCCCGAACCGCGTCCCCGACCGCGTATCCGAGCGCTTCCTCGTAACCGAACGCAAAGTGCACATCCTCGCGCAGGTCGGCCGCCCGCACGATCCACTTGAAACCTGTCAGAGTCTGCGCATACTGCGCGCCCGCCGCGGCCGCGATCTTCGACAGCAGCGTGCCGGATACCACGGTGCTCACCACGAGCTGGCCTGACATCGGCGTGCCCGACCCGGCCAGCTGACCGAGTACGAATGAGCCAAGCAGTGCTCCGACCTGGTCGCCGGTCAGCTGCCGGTATCCGCCAGGAGAGTCCGCGTCCGGCACAGCGACGGCCAGCCGGTCGCCATCCGGGTCATTGGCAATCACCAGGTCCGCGCCCGATCGCCGCGCCTGCGCGATCGCCAGGTCCAGCGCGCCCGGCTCTTCAGGGTTCGGGAACGCGACGGTCGGGAATTCCGGGTCCGGTTCGAACTGGGCCCGCACCAGATCTGGCTCGGCGTAGCCGGCCTCTGCAAACGCGCGCAGCGCGAGCTGGCCGGCCACACCGTGCAGCGGCGTATAGGCGAACCGAAGCCAGGCAGCGCCGTCGCCCGCCCGGCCTGCCACCGCGCAGATCGTGTCCACGTACGCCTGCGCGACCTCGTCGCTGGAGGGAGTGATGAGCGGGCTGTCCGCTGCCGCCAGCGGCACAGCGGACAGCGGCCCGAGCGCGGCGATCGCGGCCTCAATGTCGGTGTCGGCTGGCGGCACGATTTGCGCGCCGTCGCCCAGGTACAGCTTGTAGCCATTGTCCCCACGTGGGTTGTGGCTCGCGGTGATCATCACCCCGGCCGCGGCGCGCAACTGCCGGACGGCGAAGGCCAGCAGCGGCGTGGGTTCCCTGGGCGGCAGGAGGTGCACCCGGATGCCGGCCCCGGCGAGCACCCGGGCCGTCTGGACGGCGAACTCCTCGCTGCGGTGCCGAGCGTCACAGCCAACCACCACGCCAGCCTGCGCAGCGTCGGGCTGGCGGCCAGCCAGCCAGCCTGCTAGCGCTGCGGTAGCAGCGGTCACGGTGGCGGTATTCATCCGGCCCGGCCCGGCGCCGACCAAACCCCGAAGCCCCGCCGTGCCGAAGGCCAGCCGACGGGCAAACCGGTCGGCCAGGTCCGCGGCCGCCTCGGCCGTGCCGTCGGCCAGCAGCGCAGAAAGCTCGGCTCGGTCGCGCTCGTCCGGGTCCTCGGCCATCCAGGCGAGCACGCGCTCGCGCAGTTCGCCAGGCACCATCTCAGCCGGCCTCCGGCTTGATTCGGCGAAGTATCGCTCCGAGCAGCACGCCGATCTCGGCCGCCGCTCGCTGTCCGGCCTCGACGACCTCGTCGTGGGCCAGCGGCTGGTCACTCAGACCAGCGGCGATGTTGGTGACCAGCGAGATGCCGAGCACCTCCCCACCAAGGTGCCGGGCTGCGATCGCTTCGAGCGTGGTGGACATGCCAACCAGTCCCGCGCCGCACGTGCGGAGCATCCGGATCTCGGCCGGTGTCTCGTACTGCGGTCCGGGGAGCCCGGCATACACCGCCTCGGCCAGGCCTGGCCGGACCGCCCGGGCCTCCGCTCGCAACCGGGGCGAGTACAGGTCAGACATGTCGGCGAACCTGGACGGATAGCCGGCCGGCGGGGGCGGACCGCTGAGCGGCGACTGACCCGTCACGTTGAGCTGGTCGCTGATGAGCACTGGCTGCCCAGGCGCCAGCCCGGCCTGAATGCCGCCGGCGGCATTGGTCAGGACCACGGTATGGCAGCCGCTCGCGATCGCAGTACGGACACCATGCACGACCGCAGCGGGGGAGCGGCCCTCGTACAGGTGTACGCGACCGAGGAAGACAAGCACGCGCAGGTCGCGGATCTGCAGCGAGCGAACCGCGGACACGTGCCCGGGCACCGTCGACGCGGGGAGGCCAAAATCGGCATACGGGACCTGCGTGTCTGCCGGACCAAGCGCATCGGCGGCAGCAGCCCAGCCCGAGCCGAGTACCACCGCTACGTCGTGACGGCGCTGCCCGGTCAGCTCGGCCAGCCGGACGGCACTCGCCGCGGCCGTAGCGTAAGGGTCAGCGGCGTACTGCTCTGCTGGCATGTCTAACTCTCTTGCCGGGATCGGCTCGCTGCGGGGTGGCATCGGGACCCGACGATCGTAGCGGACCATGATCGGGTCACTCTCGTGGCAGTTTTGCCGGACGAAAGCTACGACATCAGGACTGGCGCGCCCACCAGTCCTGGATCACCGCGAGCTTGGCGTCGAACTGACGGTCCGCGTACAGCGGCCCGGACGTGGGATAGCGCAGCCGCGTCCGCCGGTGACCGCGTTCATAGATCGCGATGACGCGGTTGGAGGTGAACTCCTCGGACCGGATCACGGTGACGTCCCGCCAGGCGATCAGCCGCCGCCGGAAGCCGTGCACGATCACGCCGTCGGCCGTGAGGGTGGCGCCGAACCACGCCTGCAGGCACATGGCCGCCACGAAAGCCGCGATCAGCGGCAGGTAAGTCCAGTTCATCGCCGGGTTGACGACGCGGCCGTGATCCGCGACATGCTCGATGAACTCGATCAGCGCGATCGCGGCGAAGGGCAGTGCGATGAAGCGCGCCTGTGCGCGGCTGGCCCTAAAGCGCAGCCGACTCGGCTGATGCGTCGACACCCTGTCAGTTTCGGTGATCTGAGGGAGTGCTTTGTCCGGTTTGCGACAGCGACAGTGTTAGCAGTCGTGTTCGTCACAAGCCTTTGAGCATCCGGTGGTACGCCTGCTGCGCCGTTGTCGTGACCGTGGCGATGGTCTGCCCGTTCGCCGCCTCCTCTCGCGTCATCCACGCAACCGTCATATTCGGCGGCGCTGCTGGCGGCGCGAGTTGCTGGAGGCGCGTCACCGCATACTCGTTCATGCCGCTGGCGGAGGAGGCCAGCACCGGGAAGGTCCTGACGTCCGTGGCATGTCCGCCCGACGCGCCCTCGGCCAGGTAAGTGCCGAGGTGACTGCCCGGTTCAGCCCGTCCAGCCTTCTCATGGAAGCAACTCCGGGGGGATTGAGTACTGGTGGGCGGCGGTTACTGCGACTACTGTTGCCACTTACCTAGTGGCAATGCAAG
>DASXMP010000043.1:0-5715 GCA_036495585.1 Streptosporangiaceae bacterium | reverse complement strand
GGCGGGCGGTCCTTCTTGGGGAGCTTGCTCACGATCGTGTCGTAGGAGGCATCGACCGCCTCCAGCAACTCGTCGTCGGGGATCGCGCCGCCGATGCGCAGGCTGTTCCAGCCGGAACGGCCGATGTAGGCCATGACCGACGTGTCGGCGGGGTAGCGGTGCAGCCATTCGTCGGCCGCTTCCCTGCTCGCTCCGCATTTGAGCCCGACCGTCGTGCCGGACCCAAGGAACGCGAAGATCTTGGGTCCGACCTTGGCGACGACATCGCCCTCCCACGGCTCGTCCTGCCAGGCACCGGCCTTGGCCAGGCAGTAATCGAGCAGTTCTTCCCAGGTCATCACGCCTCCCCGGTCGCAAGCTCCCATCCTGCCCGGCTGGCAGGACCAGCGACCCGGGCACGGCGTTCAAGGTGTTCACCGCGCGCATCGGGCGCCTCAGCCGGGAGCTCCTTTCGCCGACCGGGATGCCACCGGCGCGGCACGCCCGTGGCCGTCGCGGCTGACCTCGCGTCCAGCGCTGACGCCCTGCCCGGCGCTGACGCCCTGCCCCGTGCTGACTTGACCCGTGCTGACTTGCCCCGTGCTGACTTGACCCGTGCTGACTTGACCCGTGCTGAAGCCGGCCGCCAGCGCGTCCCGCAGGCGGCCGCGATGCCGGTCGAGCAGCGCGCCGGCCTTGTCCGCATCCAGCCCCGCCGCGAGCACGATGCTGGCCACCTTGGGCCGCCAGTCGCTGGTCACCAGCGCATCGCGGGCGGCGTCGGCGGATGCGCCGGTGATCGTGGTCACGATCCGGACGGCCCGCTCGCGCAGCTTGGCGTTGGTCGGCTTGACGTCGACCATCAGGCTGCCGAAGGTCTTGCCCAGCCGCACCATGGCCGCCGTCGAGATGATGTTGAGGACGATCTTCTGCACGGTGCCCGCGTTGAGCCGGGTGGACCCGGCAATCACTTCGGGACCAATCGGAATCTCGACCGGCAGGTGCGCAATTGCGCCGAGCGGTGTGGACTCGTTGCACGCCAGGCCGACCGTGAGGGCACCAAGCTCATTGGCGCGCCGGATGGCCCCGAGCACGAACGGCGTGCGCCCGCTGGCCGAAATGCCGAGCACCGCGTCCCGGTCGCTGACGCCGAGCCGGTCCAGCGCATCCGCGCCGGCCTCCGGCTCGTCCTCCGCGTTCTCCGCAGCGTTACCGAATGCTTCCTGACCGCCGGCCAGCACGGCCACGATCGTGCCGGCCGGCACGCTGAAGGTGGGCACGGCCTCGGCGGCGTCGAGCATGCCCAGGCGGCCGGCCGTGCCCGCGCCGACGTACACCAGGCGGCCGCCGGTCTCGAGGCGCTTCACTACCTCCTCGACCACCGGCGCGAGCAGCCGGACCGCCCCGGCCACGGCATCGCCTGCCCGCTGGGCCTGCGCTGCCATCAGCGTCACGAGATCGGTGACGGGCAGCCGGTCAAGATCGCTGAATGCTGAGTTTGCCTGCTCTGTGCCGAGACCCGCGAGAAGCGCTACATCACGTGCTGTGATCAAGGCATCCCTCCCCTGGGAGGTAGGTACCGTCATGTCGCACGGACACTACGGAACGTTCACGGGGTGCAGTTGGTGACTTTGATACCTAGCCTAATGCGCTAAATCGCAGTTGTGACGCTCCGCCGCAACGCATTTGCACACCCTCGTGGCGATGCGCGCAATTGCGGGGGTACTGGCTGTAGGCTAATCGCCGTACAGCGCGGAGCGGCCGCCATGCGGCAGGCCGTGGGGGGGACGCCGGTGTCCAGTCTGGACTGCCCGCGCCCGGGAGTTCCTTCCGCGACCTTGCATGCCGGTGACTGCACTGGTAGTCACTGGGATATTAGCCGTCCGGTACCGCCCCGCTGAGGCAGGCCGACCGACTGAGCCGGCCATGGGCGAATGGAGATCCTGGCGATGGCTGCGCGGCGAACCTCCACGGGGCAGCGTCTCCGGTCTACGACCGGACGATCTGCCCGTCAGGCAGAAACCGATGCCCAGATGGACGTGGTGGTACGCATCCGCGCCCTGATGCCGAGCCTGGCCCCGGCCGAGCAGCGGGTGGCCAGGCTGGCGGTGAGCGACCCAGGCCGGGCGGCCCGGTGGACCATCTCCGAGTACGCGGAGCGAGCCAGGACCTCGGGCACCACGATCATCAGGTTCTGCCGCGCGATCGGGCTCGACGGCTACCCCGCGCTGCGGATCGCGCTGGCCGCGACGGCCGGCCACGGCGCCGCGGGGACCTGGCGCTCGGTATCGGGGGACATCGGCCCCGAGGACGACATCGCCACGGTGGTGCGCAAGGTCGGCCACGCGGACGCCAGGGCGGTCGAGGAGACGATCGGCCAGATCGACTTCACCGTGCTGGCCAAGGTCGTGGATGCGCTGATCAGCGCGCGGCGGATCGACGTGTACGGCGTCGGCGCCAGCGGGCTGGTCGCGCTCGACCTGCAGCAGAAGCTGCACCGCCTCGGGAAGATCGTCTACGCCTGGACCGACACCCACATGGCGCTCACCTCGGCGGCCATGCTCGGCGCCGAGGACGTGGTCATCGGCATCTCCTACACCGGGACGACGCTGGACACCATCGATCCGGTCCGGCTGGCCAAGGCCAACGGCGCGCTGGCGGTGGCGCTGACCAACCACCCGCGTTCGGCGCTCGCCTCGCTGGCCGACCTGGTGCTAACCACCGCCGCCCGCGAGACCACGTTCAGGTCCGGCGCGATGACCAGCCGGATCGCCCAGTTCACCGTCATCGACTGCGTCTTCGCGCTGGTCGCCCAGCGCAACTTCGAGCAGACCGTGGACGCGCTCGAGCGTACTTACGCGGCGATCGGCCGCCGCCGCACCGCCACCAAGTAAACCGCCACCAACGAGATCACCTCCTTGCCGTCCGGTCGGCCTCGCGCTTAGACTGAATGTTCAGTCAACCTGAGGAGATGGCCGTGGCCAGCCAGCACGTCGGCGCGCAGGTATCGACCGCAGGCATCAACACCGCGGGCCAGCACGCCGGCGCGAAGCGCGCGAAGCTCGGGGAGATCATCGCCGCGCAGGAGGATGCCTTCCTGGCGCGGCAGCCGGAATCGGCGCGGATGGCCGCGCGGGCCCGCGGATCGCTAGCGGGCGGCGTCACCTCCAGCTGGCAGATCACCGTCCCGCAGGCGGTCTGGCTCAGCCACGGCCGCGGCGCCAAGATCTACGACGTGGACGGCTGCGAGTACGTGGACCTGCACGGCGGGTACGGGGCGGCGCTGGCCGGGCACGCGCATCCGGCCATGGTCGAGGCGATCAGCGCCCAGGCCGGCCGCGGTACCCACTTCGCCCAGCCCACCCAGGACGCCGTGCTCGTCGCCGAGGAACTCGGCGGCCGGTTCGGCCTGCCGCTGTGGCGGTTCGCCAACTCGGGCACCGAGGCCACCATGGACGCCGTCCACCTGATGCGCTCGATCACCGGACGGGACCTGATCATCAAGGTGGAGGGCTGCTACCACGGCCATCACGACTCGGTCCAGGTCTCGGTCACGCCGGAGGCCGATGAGGTCGGCCCGGAGCACAAGCCCGCGCAGACGCCGGCCAGCAGCGGCATCCCGGCGCAGTTCACCAGGCTGACCCTGGTCGCGGCGTTCAACGATCTCGACAGTGTGGCCCGGCTGCTCGACGAGCACCGCGGCCGGGTGGCCGGGATGATCATCGAGCCGATCATGATGAACGCCGGCATTATCATGCCGGAGCCCGGCTACCTGGCCGGCCTGGCCGACCTGCTGCACGCCGAGGGCGCGCTGCTCACCTTCGACGAGGTCAAGACCGGGCTCACCGCGGGACCGGCCGGGGCCACCGGGCTGACCGGCGTGCGGCCCGACATCATCTGCCTGGCCAAGGCGATCGGCGGCGGCGTGTCGGTCGCCGCGGTCGGCGGGACCGCCGAGGTGATGGAGCACGTCGCCAGCGGCGGCTACGAGATGGTCGGCACGTTCAACGGCAACCCGCTGGCGATGGCCGCCGCCCGCGCCATGCTCTGCGAGATCGCCACGCCCGAGGCGTACCGGCGGATCGAGGCGCTGCGCCGCCAGGCCGTGACCGGGATAGAGCGGGTGATCGCCGAGCAGGGCCTGCCGGCGCACGTGGTGTCGGTAGGCGCGAAGGGCTGCGTGGTGTTCGCCCCGGGAGCGGTCAGGAACTACCGGGGCTTCCTCGGCATCGACGACAGGTACAGCCACGCGCACTGGCTCTTCCAGCACAACGGCGGGGTCTTCCTGCCGCCGTGGGGCAAGATCGAGCAGTGGCTGATCTCGGTGCAGCATGAGCCGCAGGACATCGACCGGCTGATCGAGAACTTCGGCGTGTTCGCGACGGCGATCAGCGCATGAACTGTGCTCTGGCCGGGCAATTGCGGGCCAGGGCTTGCGCCCGGGTCCCCCCAGGAGTAGTACTACCCGTAATTGACGGAATGTTCAGTCAGGGCCGTTCGGGCCGGGACTGGAGGTGACCTGACCTGATGACGCACCCGCGTGAAGGCTGGGACGGCACCGGGCCGCGGCGCCCGCTGCTGTCGCGGCGCGGGTTCCTCACCAGGAGCGCGGGCGCGGCGCTGGCCGCACTCGGCGCGGGGTCGCTGCTCGACGCCTGCGCGCCGGCCCTGGCCGGGTTTGGCAGCCTGCCGCTGCCCCGGCCTAATCATCCGGTGACCTGGCCAATTTTTGACGACAATGCCGCCATCAAGTCCGGCCTGGCGCAGGAGACCGGCGCCACGCTGCAGATTTACACGTGGGTTGCTTACATCAATCAGGCCGTCGTCAACAACTTCGCTAAGAAGTACAAGTGCAAAGTGCAGATCACGACGTTCAACACGATGGACGAGGCGATGGCCAAGCTGCGCAGCGGGCTCGGCTTCGACGTCCTGGTCGGCGCCACCATTGACGTGCTCGGCCAGCTGATCGAGTCCAGGCTGGCCCAGCCGCTGAACCACGGCTACATCCCGAACATCACGCAGGCCTGGCCGGACTTCGGCAGCCCGTTCTACGACCGGGGCTGGCGGTACACCGTGCCCTACACGATCTACACCACCGGCATCTCGTGGCGGAAAGACCTGGTCGCCGAGAACCCGTACGCGATGAAGAATCCCTGGTCGATGCTCTGGCAGCCGAAGTACCAGGGCAAGGTGGCGATCCTGGACGACTACCGCGAGGGCATCAGCCTCGGGCTGATGAAGAACGGGATCTACAACCTGAACACCACCGACCGCGGCCAGATCACGCTGTCCCGGCGCGCCCTGGAGGATCTGTCCAGGCTGGTCAACGTGCGCATCGACAACAACGACTACACCGAGGTCCCGGACGGCGAGACCTGGGTCCACCACGCCTGGTCCGGCGACATGGCCGCGGCGGCCTACTACATGCCCAAGGGCGTCCCGGTGGAGCAGGTCGGCTACTGGTTCCCCGCCGACGGCCGCGGGCCGGTGGCGAACGACACCAACGTCCTGCTCCGTTCCTCGGGGAACCCGGTGCTCGCCCACCGGTTCCTCGACTACATGCTCGACCTGCCCAACGTGCTGGAGAACATCAGCTTCAACGGGTACATGCAGCCGCTCAACGGGGTGACGCCGCAGGTCCTGGTGAAGGAGAAGATCCTGCCGCCGAGCCTGATGTCCACCGTGGTCCTGCCGTCCTACTTCCGGCGCGGGGTGGGCGAGATGCAGCTGCCGGTG
>DASXMP010000042.1:0-1610 GCA_036495585.1 Streptosporangiaceae bacterium | reverse complement strand
GTCGATGGCCAGGTGGGTGGCATCGCCGCGGCCGTAGGTCTTGGTCAGGTCCGTTACCTCGAGCACGTCAGTCCTGCCCCTTGTCGGTGTGCCAGGAGAGTACAAGTCGCTCGGCGCCGCCGAGCAGCGCGTTGAGCAGGTAGCCGAGGATGCCGAGGAGCACGATCGTCGACCAGAGGAACGTCAGGTCGAACGAGTTCGACGCGTTGCTCATCTCGTAGCCGATGCCGTTGCTGCTGCCGACCAGTTCGGCGAAGACCATCAGGATCAGCGCGAGCGACAAGCTGAGCCGGAAGCCGGCGAAGGCCTTGGGCAGGGCGGCGGGGATGATGACCCAGGCCAGCCGCTGCCAGGGCGTCAGCCGGAAGGCCCGGCCCGTCTCCAGGTGCTGCGGGTCGACCGTGGCGGCGCCGTCGATCGTGTTGAGCAGGATCGGCCAGATCGTGCCGAACGCGATCGTGGCGACCTCCATGTCGGTGCCGATCTTGAACAGCACGATGAAGACGGGCGCCATCGTCACGACCGGCAGCGCGCGGGCGAACTGCAGCAGCGGGTTGAGGTAGCTGGTGGCGACGGGGGAGCGGCCGAGGGCGATCCCGAGCGGCACGGCGATGGCGGTCGCGATCGCCAGGCCCGCGAGCACCCGGCCAAGGCTCGGCAGGATGTTGCCCGTGGCGTCCGGCGTGAGGAACAGGTGCGCGGCGGGACCGGAGAACCACAGCTGGTACATCCTGTCCGCGATCGCCGACGGCGGCGGAAAGAAGCTGCTCCCCGCCGCCGACGCCCACAGCTGCCAGCCGCCTACTCCCGCGGCAAGCACGACGCAGCGCCACAGCCACCTCATTCCGCCTCCCCCAGGCGCGCGTGGTGCCAGCGCAGCAGCCGGCGCTGCGCCCCCATCAAGATCAGGTCAAGGGCGAGGCCGAGGATGCCCGCCCACACCGTCGCCGCCAGGATGACGGTGAGGTCGGTCGCGCCGGTGCTCTCCTGCGCGATGTAGGCGCCGATGCCCGGGCCGTTGATCGGGCCGGTGATGTAGCCGGCGGCGATGTCCAGGATGATCGCGACCGCGGAGGCCAGCCGGATGCCGGTGGCGATGAACGGCGCGGCACTCGGCAGCGACACCATGCGGACCGTGGCGGCCGGGGAGAAGCCGAACGCGCGGTTGGTCTCCTTCGCCAGCGGGTCGACGTCGTCGATTCCGGCGATCGTGTTGTACAGCACGGGCCAGATCGCGCCGTAGACGATCAGCGTCACCGACATTCGCAGTCCGGGTCCGAGCAGCAGGCTGACCAGCAAGATCAGCGCGACCGAGGGGATGGGCCGCAGGAACTCCACGATGGCCCTGGTCGCCGCCCGGACTCCGGGCAGGCTGCCGAGCAGCACGCCAAGCGGCACGCCGACGGCCACCGTGACCGCCATCCCGACCGCCCACGCCTCCACGGTCGCGCCGAAGTCGGCGAGGAACCTGCCGCTGCCCGCGAGCAGGACCACCCGGGCCAGCACGGAGGAGGCGAGCGGCAGGGCGGAACGGCTGATGATGCCAAGCCGCCCGGCCGCCTCGGCCAGCAGCACGAACACGACGACACCGGTTCCGCCGCGCAGCCAGG
>DASXMP010000041.1:0-29504 GCA_036495585.1 Streptosporangiaceae bacterium | reverse complement strand
CGGGCCGAGAACTCGGCGGCGACCTTCTCGTGCACGTAGAACCGGTTGGCCGCGGTGCACGCCTCTCCCCCGTTGCGCATCTTGGCCAGGACCGCGCCGCTGACCGCGGCGTCGATATCCGCGTCCTCGAGCACCAGGAAGGGAGCGTTGCCGCCGAGTTCCATCGAGCAGTTCATGACGTAGTCGGCGGCTTGCTTGAGCAGCATCCGGCCCACCTCGGTAGACCCGGTGAACGACAGCTTGCGCACTCGCGGGTCGGCCAGCACCGCTTCGGTCATCGGGCCGGGCTTCGCGGTCGGCAGAACGTTCACCACACCTTCGGGAACGCCAGCTTCGGCGAGGAGCTCAGCCACGGCCAGCGCCGTCAGCGGGGTCTCCTTGGCGGGCTTAAGCAGCACAGTGCAGCCTGCTGCGAGCGCAGGCCCGATCTTGCGTGTGGCCATCGCGGCCGGGAAGTTCCACGGCGTGATCAGGTAGCTGACGCCTACCGGCTGTCGCAGGACCATGATCTTGTTCGCGCCTGACGGCGCTACCGACAGCGCGCCATCGATGCGGACGGCTTCCTCGGCATACCAGCGGAAGAACTCGGCCGCGTAGGTGATCTCGCCGCGCGCGTCCGGCAGCGCCTTGCCGTTCTCCACCACCATCAGCCGGGCAAGCTGCTCCGACCTGTCGATCATGAGCTGCCAGGCGCGGCGCAGGCACTCGGCGCGCTGACGCGGCGGCGTCGCGGCCCAGGCCGGCAGCGCCGCGGCGGCGGCCCCCACCGCCTCCAGGCCATCCTCGACGCTCGCATCGGCGACCTCGGCGATCGCGTCCTCGGTGGCAGGGTTGATCACCGGCAGCGTCCCCGCGCGTCCCGACGACCACTGTCCGCCGATCAGCAGGCCGGTCGGCGCCTCGATACCAGTGATGCTGGCCAGGTCGGCTGCCACGATGTCCTCCCTATGCCGGGGCGCGGGTTACATACCCTGCCTCGACACTACCCAACGCGAAGTGTGCTGCGGCTGAGCTGCGGACTCAGCCTGGTTTGGCCGGTTTGGACGCCGCCGTGCTGGCTGGGCCGCCGCTACGTCCCGGCGCCGTTGCCCGCAGGACCGCTGCCCGCCTGACCGTTGCCCGCCGAACCATTGCCCGCCTGACCCTTGCCCGCCGAACCATTGCCCGCCGGACCGCCGCCGTCAGCCTCGCCGCCGGATGGCGCCGGTCCGCTCGGCTCGGCCTCGCCGCCGTCAGCGGCCGCTCCACCTGGAAGCGCCTGTGCCAGCAGATCGTCCAGCTTGCTGCCGGTCAGCCGCCGGAACTTGCGCAGTGGCCGATCCCGGTCGAGCAGGGCGACCTCCAGGTAGACCTGGCCGGAGTCACCGTTGTCGTCGGTCTGGCTCGCCAGCGCGTTCATCGCGACACCCATGGCGCCCGGCAGGTCGAGGCTGGGCGAGTACCGCTCGGAGATCAGGCCAGCCACCCGTTCCGCCTGCCCGCCCATGACCACGAAACCGTGCTCCTCGGTGACGGACCCGTCGTAGATGATCCGGTAGATCTGATCGTCCTCGGCCGTCTTGGCCACCTCGGCCACGACGATCTCCACCTCGTAGGGCTTCGGGCTCTCGGTGAACAGCGAACCGAGCAGCTGCGCGTACCAGTCGGCCAGGCCGCGTGCTGTCACGTCCCGCCGGTCGTAGGTGAAGCCGGTCATGTCCGCGTACCGGACGCCTGCCTTGCGCAGCGTCTCGAACTCCGGATAGCGCCCGACCGCGGCGAACGCGATCCGGTCGTAGAGCTCGCTGAATTTCCGCAGAGCCCGGTACGGGTTGGGAGCCACGAACAAGATCCCGTCGGCGCAGCTGAGCACTACGCCGCTGCGGATCTGGCTGATGCGCCGTCGGGCATAGTCCGACTTGTCCTTCATCAGCTGCTCAGGTGACACGTAACCGAACGGCATCGACACCGCGGGCGCTTCCTTACGTTGCTGTGTTGTCCGGGGACTGCTGTGTGGTCGGAGACTGCTGTGTGGTCGGAGACTGCTGTGTGGTCAGGAACTGTCTGTTGTCGGGAGCCTGCGTGGCGCGAACTGCTAGCAGTCGGACTCAGAACTCAGGAGGCGGCCTGCCGCAGCGCTGCGCCTGGCCCATCTGGCTGCTGCTGCCGCTGCTCAACGACGGTCTGTGCGTACTGGCTGGCCTCCTGCTCCGACAAGCGCCGGTAGCCGTCGGCCGTGACGGTCGCCACACTCGGATAGATCTTCCGGCTCACGTCCGGGCCGCCGGTCGCTGAGTCGTCGTCTGCGGCGTCGTAGAGCGCCTGCATCAGCGCCAGCACCACATCGTCAAGGCTCATGCCGGCGCGGTACAGCTTCTTCAGCGAGCCCCGGGCGAAGATCGACCCGGAGCCGATCGATGCGAAGCGCTGCTCCTCGTACCGGCCGCCGGTCGGGTCGTAGCTGAAGATGCGGCCCTGGTCGGTCTCCTCGTCGAAGCCGGCCAGCAGCGGCACCGCCACCAGGCCCTGCATCGCGGCGGGGAGGTTGGACCGCACGAGCCCGGCCAGCCGGTTCGCCTTGCCTTCCAGCGACAGCGACCTGCCCTCGAGCTTCTCGTAGTGCTCCAGCTCAACCTGGAACAGCCGGACCATATCGACAGCAACGCCGGCCGCACCGGAGATGCCGACGCAGGAGAACTCGTCGCTCGGGAAAACCTTCTCCATGTCACGCTGCGCGATCATGCTGCCGGCGGTAGCGCGGCGGTCGCCCGCCATCACGACGCCGCCGTCGCACACAGCGGTGACGATCGTGGTGCCGTGCGGGATCTCGCCCGCACCGCCAGCACCGCCTGGACCGGGCATCCCGGCCGGGCCAACCTGGCCGCGGGGTAGCAGGCCCGGCGCGGCCGCGGCAAGGAAGTCCGAGAACGAGGAGGATCCGGCGGCTAGATAGGCCGCATGCCAGGGGGCCGATTGCCGGGCAGGTGTGCCCCAGCCAGCAGGCTGCCCGACGCCCGCCTGACCGTCCATCGGGTTCCAGCCGGCTGCCTGCCACTCAGCCGCGGGTTCGAAGCCGTCCACCGCCAACGTCCTTCCGCTCCTTGTGCCGTGCCGGCGATCGCCCCCGGCGCAGCCGCGAGCCTACTGAAGTGCCGATCCCGGAACGACGACGGTCCCCTGCAGTGAAATGCCGCCGCTAGTGCGACCCTAAGCCCTGCCTGCGGCGGCGCTCAGCGAGGGCACGATGCCGAACGGGCGCTTATTCGCCGCCCTTCTGCACGTAGGAACGGACGAATTCCTCGGCGTTTTCCTCAAGCACCTCATCGATCTCGTCAAGGATTGCGTCGACATCGTCGGTCAGCTTGTCCTGGCGTTCCTTGACTTCCTCAGTCTCCTGGACGTCTACGTCTTCCTCGTCCTGCGTCCGGCGCGACGTCTGCCGCTGGCCGCCGGTGTCCTTTGTCGCCATGCCACCACCTCCGTGCTCCGCGGTGCCGCGGTGCCGCGGTCCCAACCTATCCTCGCCTGCCGGCCTGCGGTCCAACCCTTGCTCACAGCATCGGTATCACGACGAGACACTCGTGGCCAGGATAGGCACGGCGACACGAAATCTGGCGAGGGACATTAGCGACTTAACTCGCACCACGTGATATAAGGCGCAATCGATTCCGCAATTACGCCAAGAGCGTGAAAGGGCTAGCTGTCCTGGCCGGTTAGCGCCGCTACCAACGCACCCGCGGTTGCGCTGGCGTCCAGCAGCGCGCCCACGTGCGCCCGAGTGCCACGCAGTGGCTCCAGCGTTGGCACCCGCTGCAGCGACTCACGCCCGGGGATGTCGAAGATGACCGAGTCCCAGGAGGCCGCAGCGACCGCGTCCGGGTACTGGCGGAGGCAGCGGCCACGGAAGTACGCCCTGGTGTCCTCTGGCGGGTTATCCATCGCCGCGACGACTGCCTGCTCATCGACGACCCTGACGATCCGGCCCCGGCTGGCGAGCCGGTTGTACAGGCCGCGCTCGGGCCGGACGTCGGAGTACTGCAGGTCCACGAGCTGCAGTCGGGGATGTCCCCAGCTCAGGCCATCCCGGGCGCGGTAGCCTTCCAGGATTTCTAGCTTGGCCACCCAGTCCAGCTCGCGCGACAGCTGCATCGGGTCGTCGGCCAGCCGGCCAAGGACGCTCTCCCAGCGCGTCAGCACGTCGCTGGTGACGTCATCGACATCGGCCCCGTACTTATCCTCGGTGTACTTGCGCGCCAGCTCCAGATACTCCAGCTGCACCTGAACAGCCGTCATCTTGCGGCCATCCCGCAGCGTGACCAGGTGGCGCAGGCTCGGGTCGTGCGAGACGGCCCGTAGCTCAGCAACAGGCGACTCGATGGTCAGGTCGGTGGCGAGGAAGCGGTCCTCGATCATGGCCAGGACCAGCGCGGTTGTGCCGAGCTTGAGGTACGTGGAGGTCTCGCTCATGTTCGCGTCGCCAAGGATGACGTGCAGGCGCCGGTACTTGTCCGGATCAGCGTGTGGCTCGTCCCTGGTGTTGATGATCGGCCGCTTCAGCGTCGTCTCCAGCCCGACCTCGACCTCGAAGAAGTCGGCGCGCTGGCTGATCTGGAAGCCCTCCTCGCGGCCGTCGGCGCCACGGCCGACACGCCCGGCGCCGCAGACCACCTGACGGGATACGAAGAAGGGCGTCAGGTGCCTGACGATGTCGGCGAACGGCGTCGACCGGCTCATCAGGTAGTTCTCGTGACAGCCGTAAGAGACGCCCTTGTTGTCGGTGTTGTTCTTGTAGAGCTGGATGACCGGGCCGCCAGGCGGTGCGGCAGCGCTGGCCGCCGCCTCGGCCATCACCCGCTCCCCAGCCTTGTCCCAGATCACCGCGTCGCGCGGGTTGGTGCACTCCGGCGCCGAGTACTCCGGGTGTGCGTGGTCCACGTACAGCCGGGCGCCATTGGTCAGGATGACGTTGGCCAGCCCAAGGTCCTCGTCGGTCAGCTGAGACGAGTCCGCTGTCTCGGCAGCGAGGTCGAACCCCCTGGCGTCACGCAGCGGGTTCTCCTCCTCGAAGTCCCACCGCGCGCGCCGAGCCCGGGCCGCGGTCGCGGCCTGGTAGGCGTTGACCACCTGCGAGGAACTGACCATGGCGTTCACGCCTGGCTGACCGGGTACGGAAATCCCGTATTCGGTCTCGATGCCCATCACGCGGCGAACGCTCATGCACTAGAGCCTAATGCCGGGCCGCCGAAGCACAGCACGCCGCGCCCTGCCGGGTCCCTTCTGATGGCGCCTACAGGTACTGGCCGGTGTTGGACACGGTATCGATCGACCTGCCCGCCTCGGTCCCGCTCTTCCCGGAGATCAGCGTGCGGATGTAGACGATCCGCTCGCCCTTCTTACCGGAGATCCGAGCCCAGTCGTCCGGGTTGGTCGTGTTCGGCAGGTCCTCGTTCTCCTTGAACTCATCCACGCATGCGGCCAGCAGGTGGGAGACGCGCAGGCCCTTCTGCCCGGTCTCCAGGAACTCCTTGATGGCCATCTTCTTGGCCCGGTCCACGATGTTCTGGATCATCGCGCCAGAGTTGAAGTCCCGGAAGTACAGCTCTTCCTTGTCCCCGTTGGCGTAGGTGACCTCGAGGAACTTGTTCTCCTCGGTCTCGGAGTACATCCGCTCGACCACTCGCTGGATCATCGCGCCGACGGTCGCATCGGTGTTGCCGCCGTGCTCGGCCAGGTCGTCTGGATGCAGCGGCAGGCCAGCCAGCACGTACTTGGAGAAGATGTCACGAGCCGCCTCGGCGTCCGGGCGCTCGATCTTTATCTTCACGTCCAGCCGGCCGGGCCGCAGGATGGCCGGGTCGATCATGTCCTCGCGGTTGGACGCGCCGATCACGATGACGTTCTCCAGGCCTTCCACGCCGTCGATCTCGCTGAGCAGCTGCGGAACGATGGTGTTTTCCACGTCCGAGGACACGCCCGAGCCGCGCGTCCGGAAGATCGAGTCCATCTCGTCGAAGAACACGATCACCGGCATGCCCTCGCTGGCCTTCTCCCGGGCGCGCTGGAACACCAGCCGGATGTGCCGCTCGGTCTCGCCGACATACTTGTTCAGCAGCTCCGGCCCCTTGATGTTGAGGAAGAAGCTGCGTCGCTCGCGTGCCTGACCAGATGCGGTCAGCACCGTGTCGGTCAGCGAATCAGTGCCCTGCCGGCGCGCTTTGTGACCATCGGAGCCGTTCGCTGCCGGCGAGCCCGGGATCTCGATGTCGAACGCCTCGCCGTCTCCGATCGCGCTCTGGGCCGCCTCGGTGCCGAGCGTCTCGGGGAGGAGCTCCTCGGCGATGACAGCGTCGGCCGGCGTGGTGGCCTTGGCGTCCTCCGCGGTGCGCCGGGCCACCTGCTTGGCCAGCGAGTTCGCGACGGCCTTGGCGATAAGCGTCTTGCCGCATCCCGGCGGGCCGTACAGCAGCACGCCCTTCGGCGGCCGCAGCTGGTGCTCGCGGAACAGGTCGGCGTGCAGGTACGGCAGCTCGATTGCGTCGCGGATCTGCTCGATCTGGGGCCCAAGGCCGCCGATCTCGGAGTAGGTGATGTCGGGGACTTCCTCGAGGATGAGCTCCTCGACCTCAGCCTTCGGGATCCGCTCGTACACGTATCCAGACCGCGGCTCGAGCAGCAGGGAATCGCCAGGGCGCAGCGTCTCGTCGCGGAGCGGCTCCGCTAGCCGCGCGACCCGCTCCTCGTCGGCGTGGGAGATGACAAGCGCGCGGTCACCGCCGTCCAGGACCTCCTTGAGCATGACTACCTCGCCGACCGTCTCATAGCCCTGGGCGATGACGACGTTCAGCGCCTCGTTCAGCACTACTTCCTGGCCTGGCCGGAGCTCGACGAGCTCGAGCCCTGGGCTCACGCTGACCCGCATCTTGCGGCCAGCGGTGAAGACGTCCGCGGTACCGTCCTCGTTCGCTTGCAGGAAAACGCCAAAGCCCGACGGCGGCTGCGCCAGCCGGTCGACTTCCTCCTTGAGCGCGATGATC
The DNA here is from genome assembly GCA_036495585.1 of Streptosporangiaceae bacterium. Classification (GTDB taxonomy): domain Bacteria; phylum Actinomycetota; class Actinomycetes; order Streptosporangiales; family Streptosporangiaceae; genus JAJYUU01. Next base: position 22,491 of record DASXMP010000041.1, on the reverse strand, counting down.
TGGTCGCGTGCCTCGCGCAGCGTGCCGGACAGCCGCTCGTTCTGACTGGTCAGCGAGGAGAGGTTGGACTCTGCCTCGCGCAGCCGCTGTTCGAGCAGGTGCGCCTGGCGCGGCGAGTCAGCGAGCCGGCCGCGCAGCGCCGCGACCTCCTCTTCAAGGAAGGAAACCTGCGTGGTCAGGACCTTGACCTCGTCGTCGTGCCGTCCAGAGTGGACGCTGTCGTCACGAGAGGCCATGCCCCTCACCCCCTCCTGCGAGCTGAGTTACCTAGACCCTACCTATCCAAGGTCAATCCGTAACCTCACGGCAGCCCTCGTCTGGGCATTCTGCGTCACGATCCGGAAAACTCAAAGCGATATCACTGCCTCAGGCGCCACGAGCTGCGGCCAGCCGCCCCTCGGTCCAGCCTGAGCTAACCGCTGTCCCGGCTTCAGCTCACCCGCCTCGGCCCGTATTCCGGGTCAGGCGCATTTTCTGCGCGTACGGCCAGTAGCAGGCCCCCTGCCAGGCAGAGCGCCCGTCAGCCCTCCTCAGCCGCAGGCAGCGCAGGAGCGAGCCCACCAAGGTCGGCCCGGCCAGCAACGGTCTGACTAGCAGCCTCCTCCGCCGCCGCCTCCGCGCCGCGCGAAGGGCGCCGACGGCGCGGCGGCGCGGTGACGCCCTCAGCCAGCCGCCTGGCGGTCACCAGGAACCCGGTGTGCCCCACCATCCGGTGCTCAGGCCGGACCGCCAGGCCGTCCACATGCCAGCCGCGCTGCATCGTCTCCCAGGCAGCCGGCTCGGCGAAGTTACCTTGCTCCCGCAGCGCGCTCACGATCCGCGCAAGCTGCGTTGTCGTCGCCACGTAGCAGCAGATCAGCCCGCCAGGAATGAGCATGGCCGCGGCCGCAGCGACCTGCTCCCACGGCGCCAGCAGGTCAAGCACGACCCGATCGGTGTCGGTGATTCCGGCAGGGTCCAGATCGGTTACAACAAGCTGCCAGGCCGGATGCCGTTTGCCGAAGTACCGCTCGACGTTCGCGACGGCAATCTCAGCGAAATCAGGGCGGCGCTCAAAAGAAATCAGTCGGCCGCCCTCGCCGACCGCCCGCAGCAGCCAGCACGACAGCGCGCCGGAGCCTGCGCCAGCCTCCACCACGCGCGCGCCAGGGAAGATGTCGGCCAGGCCGACAATCTGCGCCGCGTCCTTCGGATACACGACTGCCGCGCCCCTGGACATGGAAACCGTGTAGTCGGCGAGCAGCGGCCGCAGAGCGATGTACGGCGTACCGCCCGCCGACATGATCAGGCTGCCCTCTGGCTTCCCGATCAGGTCGTCATGGGCGAGCGACCCGCGGTGCGTGTGGAACGACTTGCCGGGCGTCAGCACAAGCCGGTGCTGGCGGCCCTTCGGATCTGTCAGCTGGACCTGATCGCCGACCGCGAACGGACCGCGTGGCTGCGTGATCATGCAGGCCAGGTTAGCGTCGCCCGCTCAGGCTCCGGCGAAGGCGTGATCCAGGTCGGAAGTAGCGAGCACGCCGTAGATCTGGCCGCTCGGCTCTACCAGCAAATACTCCGATGCTGGCGCACGCCGGACGGCTTCGATCAGGTCCATGCCGGACAGGTCAGCGGACAAGATCATGTCCGGGTCCAGGGTCCTGGCGAGCGAGCCGACGTCGATCCACGGGCGACGCTGCTCAGGCGTTGCGATCACGGCACCTTCGTTCACGATCGCGATCGGCTTGGCCTCGTGGTCGACCACCACCAAAGCCCTGGCCTGGGCCAGGTCCGCACGCCTGATCGCCTCTGCGAGCGGGAGATTCTGCGGAATCGGGATCGCCCGCCTGGCCAGCGTCCTGGCCTGCAGGGCAGGCAGCCGCTCGCGGATCTTGGCGGACCGGAGCGCCTGGCCAGCGCTCATCCACATGAACACGCCCACCACGACTATCCACAGGCCATACCCGCTGTCCAGCCCGTAGCTGCTCGAGGGCGAGGCGAGCGCCCAGGCCACGAGGGCCACCGCGATGAGACGGCCGCCCCATGCAGCTAGCACGGTGGAGTAATCAGCCTTGCCGGTGACCTTCCACAAGATGGCCCGCAGCACCCTGCCGCCGTCCAGCGGCAGCCCTGGCAGCAGGTTGAAGGCACCGACCACCAGGTTGGCCAGGATCAGGCGGTCGATGAGCACGCGCGGGATCCCGCGGAAGTCGAACAGCACGTCTATGCCGATGCCGATCCCGCCCAGGAGCAGCGACATGGCTGGCCCGGCGCCGGAGACCAGGAACTCGGCGGCTGGCGTCGGCGGTTCCTGCTCGATCTCCGAATACCCCCCGAGGGGATAGAGCAAGATCCGCCGCACCGGCAGATGCAAGGCACGGGCGACCAGGCTGTGGCTCAGCTCATGGATCAGCACCGAGAGGTACAGCAGGACAACGAACGCCACCGCGACCAGATACCGCGCGACCGAGCCGGAGGGACCGGACAGCGCCCCGGAGTTGGAGTAGAGCACCACCAGCACGGCGGCGATGACGAACCAATAGGGCGAGATGAAGACAGGGATACCGAAAGGCCTGGCGATGACGATCCCAGGACGGCCGCTGCCCCGTCCGGCTCCCCCGCGCCCCGACCCCGGGCGGTCCTGCTGCTGCGGCCTGCCCGGCGGTAGTTCTCCTGCCACGCATCGATGCTACGCGGCAAAAGCCAGACTCATCTCAATTGCTGCTCGCGCGGCGTCGAGTTGGCCAGGGGCGGCCTCGATCTGCTGCGAGCCGGGCCGGTCCGGAGCTAGGTCAGCCTGGCCTGGAGGTTGCCTGGTCCGGCGCTGGGCCGGCCAAGTCCCTAGCCGGGCCGGCCAGGTCCGGCGGGTCGGGACCTGCGGGTCGCCTTCGCCCGAGGGCCTAGCGCCGGCCGGTCGCCCGGCGCCAGGTCCGACGCGCCGGGCAGACAGCGCGCCATTGTCCGAGCCGTCCCATAGTCTGCGGACATGAGCAAGACCGGGATTGACGTCACGACGCTCGACCCGGCTGTGGCATCGCCCGCGGCTGCCGGGACCGATGTCGCTACCGTCGATGCGGTCGGCGAGAGCACGGTGACCGCCAGTACCGCGGCCGCCAGGACCATGGCCGCCAGCACGGTGACCGCCAGTACCGCGGCCGCGAGCACGGTGACCGCCAGCACTGTGACCGCCAGCACTGTGACCGCCAGCGACCCGGCCGACGAAGAGGCGGGCGTTCGGGCTGCGGAGCTCGACGCGGTCAAAGGCCCGAGCCTCTCGCCATCGCGCGCTGGCGACTTCATGACCTGCCCGCTGCTCTACCGATTCCGTGTCATCGACCGGCTCCCGGAGCCGCCGAGCCCTGCCGCTGCGCGCGGCACGCTCGTCCACGCGGTGCTGGAGCGACTCTTCGACGAGCCAGCCGGGAACCGTACCCCGGACGCGGCCAAGGGCTTGCTGGCACCGCAGTGGGAGCGGCTGGTCGCCGAAGAGCCAGCGCTGGCCGATCTGTTCCCGGACGAAGCGGAGCTCGTTACCTGGCGGGACGCGGCCGGGGAGATGCTGGACCGCTACTTCACGCTCGAGGACCCGAGGCGGATCGAACCGACCTACCGGGAGATGTCGGTGCGGGCGGCGCTGGAGTCCGGGCTGACGCTACGCGGCTATATCGACCGGCTCGACGTGGCACCGACGGGCGAGATCCGCATTGTGGACTACAAGACCGGCACGGCGCCACGCGAGGAGTACGAGGCCAGGGCGCTGTTCCAGATGAAGTTCTATGCGCTGGCCCTGTGGCGTGGCCAGGGCACGGTACCCCGGCTGCTGCAGCTCATCTATCTGGGCAACGGCGAGATCGTCCGGTACGCCCCGGATGAGGCCGATCTCCTCGCTACTGAGCGGAAGGTCAATGCCCTGTGGCAGGCCATCGACCGGGCCCGGAGCAGCGGCGACTGGCGCCCGCACCAGAGCCGGCTCTGTGAGTGGTGCGCCTACCAGGCCTTCTGCCCAGCATTCGGGGGGACTCCGCCGCCGCTACCCGCGGATGACATGGCGTCGACGGATGACATCGCGTCGACGGATGACATGGTGCCTGCGGAGGACGTGCAGCCCGCGAGCCAACTCCTGCCTGCGGACCACGCTGCGCTTGCACACTCAGCCACGGCCGTCGTGCCCGCTCAGCCGGGCGAGTCCGATCGCCGCTCCTAGAGTGCGACACGCGCTCTCGAAGGCCGCTCTGGAAATGGCGGCCGCAACTACTAGAAACGCTCCGCCCTCAGCCATCCAGCTGCGAAGACACCTCCGGCCTCAGCCGCACCTAGGTTTACGGCCGCACGTAACGGACGAGGTCCGGCGCAAACCGACGGAAGGACCGCAGACCGACTTGGGCGGCCCCACCCCGGGCTGGTCAGCTGATGCCGTGGCGGCGAAGGATGTCCTTGACGTCAGACAGGTCGTCGTTAGCGGGCGCCTGCACCGCCGGGCGTTCCCGCGCAGAGTGCACCGGGGCATCGGCCGAGTCTGCGCCACGGCCTGCGCGCCCGCGGACCTCGCTCCTGCGGCGACGGCGCCACCGAAGCAAGGGAATGCCGCCCGAAGTCAGGAACAACACGCCGGCAACGCCCGCCAGGATGACGCCGACCCAGGTCTGCGGAGAGAAGACGAATCCACTCGCGAACTGGACGAGCGCCGAGACCATTCGGCCAAGCGCCCCAAGGGCATGTGTGAGCCAGGCGACAGTGGGCAACAGCGACCAGGCCACGCCGCGGATGCCTGCCCTGACGCCCCGCTTGCGCCAGGCGATGGCGCTTAGAACGAGTCCGGCAACGGTAACGGCCAGGCAGACAGGTCCTGCGAAGCTGCTGGTAACGAAACTGAGCCAGGTACCCACTCTCGCCTCCCCTCGTGGCCGCCCGCCAGCACCGGCGGCCTAGGCGTGATCAGCTCCATTGTCGCACATCTGCGGGCCTCCGTCCCCAGCCTGAACTGGGGCCCGGTCAGGCCAGCGCCAGCCCGACCAGACTGGCCAGTCGTGTCAAGTCAATCCCGGCGAGCGAATCGACGAGCTCGAGCCCGGGCCGCGGCGCGACCGGGACCACGCTCGGTACGCCGACGGTCCGGAACCCCGCAGCCAGCGCGGCGGCTACGCCGTTCGGCGAGTCATCGAGCGCGATCGACCGGCCCGGATCTACACCGAGCCTGGCCGCTGCCAGCAGGTACCCTTCCGGATCGGGCTTTGCGCGCGCCACGTCCGCGCCATGCACCACGACGGGGAAGGCAACGGCCTCAAGCCGTGACAGCACCGCCGCCACGACCTCGGGCTCGGAGGATGTCACCAGGGCGCGCGGCACGCCCGCCGCTTCGACTTCGGCGAGCAGCTCGACAGCACCGGGGCGGACCGGCAGGGGCTGCGTACGAATCAACTCAATCATGGCCTCGGTCAGCCACTGCGCCACCGCCGTAGGTTCGGCCGGCCGCGTCGCCTTCGCCAGAAGGTAGGTGACGGTGGCAACCATCGACCCCCCGACGAGCACGTCCTGATCGGCTCGCGTCCAGGGCCCGCCGAGCCGCGCCATCACGGCGCTCTCGGCCTGGAACCACAATGGCTCGGAGTCGACTAGCAGGCCATCCATGTCGAACATCACGGCTTCGAGCAGGGGCTTTGCCTGCTGAGCCGCGTCAAGCGGGGAGGCGGGTCCGCCCTCGGGTGGCGCGGAGGGCTGTCCAGATCGCGGCATGATGACCCATCTTAGGGACCGGACCTGATTGACTCGCAGAAGGCAGCCTTTCTTGCCCGAGGCGCTCAGAACATAGGCTTAACTCATCCGGCCCCGGCCGCTGGCCGCGGGCATGCCTGAGGGAGGTGGCTGGCGATCGAGCTCGACGCTGTAGGCAAACTCAACTCGCCTGCGCTCATCGCTGCCTTTGAGGGCTGGAACGATGCTGGTGAAGCCGCCAGCAGCGCGGTCAGCCAGCTGATGTCGGCCTGGGACGCGAAGGCCATTGGCGAGATCGACCCGGAGGACTACTACGACTTCCAGGTCACCAGGCCGGTCACTGAGATCTCGGAGGGGCGCGCTGAGGAACTGGTCTGGCCCACCAGTCGGCTGGCCATCGCACGGCCCTCGGGGATCGATCGCGACATCGTCCTGCTGCAGGGGATCGAGCCGAACATGCGCTGGCGCGGCTTCACCGCCGAGCTGGTCAGCGCCTTCTCCGAGCTCGGGGTCGAGATGGTGATCTTGCTCGGTGCGCTGCTTGCCGACTCGCCGCACACCCGGCCGCTGCAGGTGACCGCGGCCGCCTCAGGCCCGGAGCTTGCCGCCCAGCTGCACGTCGAGGCGGTCGATTACAAGGGCCCGACCGGGATCGTCGGCGTCCTCCAGCACGCATGCACAACCGCCGGCCTGCCGTCGGTCTCGTTGTGGGCCGCGGTGCCGCACTACGTAGCCCAGCCGCCGAGCCCCAAGGCGACACTCGCGTTGCTGCGCAGCGTCGAGGACGTCCTGGACATATCGGTTCCGCTTGCCGATCTGCCCGCTGAGGCAAAGGCATGGGAACGAGGCGTGGACGAGCTGGCGGAACAGGACAGCGACGTGGCCGAGTACGTCCGGAGCCTCGAGGAAGCGAAGGACGCTACGGACCTTCCGGAAGCCAGTGGCGACGCCATCGCCCGGGAATTCGAGCGCTACCTGCGCCGTCGTGGCGATCGCGGCGAGCACGGCGGAGCCCGCTGAGCTGACCGGCGGCCAGCCTCGACAGGCGACCATGCCTAGACGGGCGGCCAGCCTCGACGGGCGACCATGCTAGACAGGCGGCCAGGGCACGGCCGGCCAGTCGGCAGGCGGCTGCGGGTGCACCTTGTGGGCAAGCAGCAGCTCGACCCGCTGGACCGTAGCGCCTACCTCGGCAGGCGTGAGCCAATGCGCGAGATCCGTGGCTAGCTCACCATGCTCCAGCTCCTTCTTGAGCTTGCTGAGACTGGCCATGGCTGCGCTGGTCAGCGGCTTGCCGCGCCACTGCCACAGCACGGTCCGGAGCTTGTAGTCGGTGCCGAAACAGACCCCGTGGTCGCAGCCGTACAGATGGCCGCCAGCGTCCGGCAGCAGGTGCCCGATCTTTCGGTCGGCGTTGTTGACCACGGCGTCGAATACGGCCATCTGCCGGAGGCGCGCATCGCTGCCGCTCCTGGCTAGCTCGACGAGATCCACCGAGTCATCGGCGTCGATCCACAGCTGGCACATGCCCGGCCCGAAGGGCCCGTCCCGATAGACGGTAGGCGGCACCACATCCCAGCCGGCCGCATGCGAGACGAGGTAAGCGGAGACCTCGCGGCCAGCGAGGGTGCCATCGGGGAAATCCCAGAGCGGCCGCTCCCCCGCGACCGGCTTGTACACGCAGGCTGCCTGTCCTGGCTTGCCGCTGATGACGCAGTAGAGCGTCGCATTCGATGCGTCTACTAGCCGGCCTTGCACGTCGAGGTCCCCGCGAGTCAGCAGGTCAATCGTCGCGCTGTCATCGCGCTGACCGGGGTCATCATCCTGCCCGGCCGCGTCCCGCGGTCCCGGCACAGCCTTAGCCGACGCGGCGCCCCGTCCCGCACCGCGCTTGGCCGTCGGCTTGCAAGCCGACGGACCGTCAGGCATGCCCAACGCGATGCCCGTTCTGCCGCGGGCAGATATGCCCGGCCGGATCGAGTGGCAGGCCGCAGAGCGGGCATGGCGGCCGTCCCTGCCGCACCACCTGGATGGCCCGCCGCGAAAATGCCCGCGCTGCCGCTGCCGTGATGCGCACCCGGAGCACGGCCGGGCCGTCCTCGGGAACGTCCTCCGCGAGCGGCTCGATCGCCTCCTCGCTCTCCTCTTGCGCCTCGATGATGACGCGCTCGTCGTCGTGGTCCCAGGCCAGCGCGATCGCGCCGACGCGGAAGTCCTCGGTCAGCGGCAGGTCGAGCGGGCCGTCGTCAACCAGATCGGCCGCACCGCCACCGCCGCTGCCAGCGCCGGTCCGCCGCTGCACCTCATCCAGCAGCTCATCGAGGCGCTCCGCGAGCTGACTGACCTGGCCCTTTTCCAGCGCCACGCTGGTCACCCTGGCGCCGAGCGCGGCCTGCAGGTAGAACGTCCGCTCGCCGGGCTGGCCGACGGTACCCGCGATGAATCGCTGCGGCGGGTCGTACGAGTAGACCGGCATGACCCCTATCCTCCTGCACCGAAGCTGCCAGCTGGTCGGCTGGCTCTGGCACCGGCTGGTGATGAGCCCGGCCGATTGGCGGAGCAACCGGCGGTGCGCAGCTGTGCCGCCAGCCCGCCGGGTGCCGAGATCGGCATCGCCCGCTCCTTCCCCGATAGTCAGGCTACCGGGCTATGCACCCGCTCCTCCGCCGACCTGCGCATCGGCCTCCGCGCCCGCTGACGCCTGACCGTGGCTGCGCACCAGCCCGGTGAGCGCAGCCGCGTCCAGCCCGCTGTCGTTCATGCGCAGCACGAATGGCCGGAGCGTCGTGTACCTGATGATGCTGAGCGAGCATGGGTCAACCTGGATGCGCTGCGACATGTCGAGGTGCATGCCCAGCGCATCGGCCAGGATCGCCTTGATCACGTCCCCATGCGAGCAGATCAGGTAGACAGCATCCTTGCCGAGCTTGTCGTTCCAGTCCCGGATGGCAGCCACCGCACGCTGCTGCATGCCGGTCATCGTCTCCCCGTCTGGGCCGGGGAACCGGACCGCGCTCGGATGCGCCTGCACGACCCGCCAGAGCGGGTCACGGGCCAGCTTGCGCAGCGGCTGCCCGGTCCAGTCGCCGTACTTGCACTCGCCAAGGCGCTCCTCGACCAGCACCTGCATCGGCTCCGCCTGCCCGGCCGCGATCATCGCGGCCGTCTCCAGGCAGCGGTCGAGCGGGCTGCTGACAATCGCCGCGAGCGGGAGGCTAGCCAGGCGCTTGGCAATCGCCGCCGCCTGCGCCTGGCCCCGGTCGTCCAGCGAGATGCCCGGCAGCCAGCCGGTCAGGGCCTTGCCGGTCGAAGCCGTCAGGCCATGGCGGACTAGCAGGACGACGCTCATTTCAGTGACTCTAGCCGGGCTGGCGACCTGGCAGGCCGCTACCCGACCCGGCCGGGCCGGTCGGTCAGCACATACGTGACCGCGCCGAAAGAGATCATGTCGCCCGGGCGAACAAGCATCGGGTCAGTCACCCGCCAGCCGTTCAGCCGGGTCCCGTTGGTAGACCCGAGATCGGCCACCAGCCAGCCGTCGTCCGCGCGCGACAGGCTGGCATGCCACCGCGAGACCGTCAGATCCGTCAGCGTCATGTCACAGGCCAGTTCCCGGCCGATGGTGAAGTGCCGCTGTGAACCGCGCGGCAGCGTCATCGGCGGCGGCCACCCTCGCAGCCAGCGGTCGGTTGCGGCCACAGCGCGCCGCCATGCGGCCACGGCGGTGCTGCCGACGAGGGCGCCAATCCGACGTCGGCGCGGCAGGTCCGCCACCACGCCAAGCAACTCGCCGCTGACCCGTGCGCGCAGCGCCTGCTCGACCCGGTGCGCGAAGGTGTCATGCGTGAGCCGGCCGGCCGCGAAGCCATCCTGGAGCGCGGCGAGCGCCCGCTCCCGGTCGGCTTCTGATACGCGGATCAGGTCCGCGCTGTCCGTGCTCTCCGGCCCTCCCGCCACACCAGGATTATCGGTGGCTGCCGCACTCGCCCACAAGGGCGCCTTGCGCGCGAAACGCCGTAACCCAGCCCCGTGGTGCACGCCCGGGTCCATGCTCGGCTGGAACACCAGCCGAGCATGGGCCCGGCCCGCTGTGCGGCCCGTCCAGGGCTGTCTGCAGGCAAGTTACTGCGCAGCGGCCGACCGGCCGACCGGCTGCTGCGGCACAGCCTGCTCCGGTATCGCGGTGCCCGCCAGTTCGCCAACCGGCTGCTGCAACGGGAAGTGGCAGGCAGCAATGTGCCCGGGCCCGAACGACCGCAGCAGCGGTTCCTCTTCGGCGCAGATCTCCTGCGCAAACGGGCAGCGCGTCCGGAACCTGCACCCCGACGGCGGGTTGAGGGCACTCGGCAGCTCGCCCTCGATCCCGACCTTCGTCTCGGCCCGGCTCGCTTTCGGGTCCGGGATCGGGATCGCCGACAGCAGCCCGGCGGTGTAGGGGTGGGCATACCGAGCGTAGATGTCGGCGCCGGTGCCCAGCTCCACCAGCTTGCCCAGGTACATCACGCCGATCCGGTCGGCCATGTACTTCACCACGGCCAGATCGTGTGAGATCACGATGTAAGTGAGCCCGTGCGTTGCCTGCAGCCGCTTCATCAAGTTGAGTACCTGAGCCCGGATCGACACGTCCAGCGCGCTCACCGGCTCGTCCGCGACGATTACCTGCGGGTTGAGAGTGAGCGCGCGGGCCAGGCCGATGCGCTGGCGCTGGCCGCCGGAAAACTCGTGCGGGAAGCGTTCGACGGAGTTGCGCGGTAGCCCGACTTCCTGGAGCAGCTCGTAGACCCGGTCGTCCTGCTCTTTCCGAGAGCCGATCTTCTGGATCGTCAGCGGCTCCTTGATGATTGCGCCGACCCGCATCCTCGGGTCGAGAGACGAGTACGGGTCCTGGAACATCAGCTGGAGGTCCCGGCGATATGAACGCAGTTCGGCGTGGCCAAGGCTGGAGACCTCCACACCGCGCAGTTTCACGGCGCCGGCGGTCGGCCGTTCCAGCGCCACCACCATCCGGCCGACCGTGGTCTTGCCACAGCCTGACTCACCGACCAGACCGAACGTCTCGCCGGCGGCCACCGAGAACGACACTCCGGACACAGCCTTGACGCTGCCCACCTTGCGCTGCAGGAGGCCCGCGGTCACGGGGAACTCCTTCACCAGCTCGGTCAGCTCAAGCAGGGGCACTCCGTCGGACTCGGCGGGCCACCGATCCGCCACCGTCGCGTGGGCGGTGGCCGCAGGCGACTCTGGCGCTGCAGCCGCCATCTCAGGCGATCCGGCTGCCGTCTCGGGCGACCCAGGCGACGACTCGCTGACGATGGCCCAGATCGCGGCTGCGTCCAGCGGGCCGTCGACCGCGTGCCAGCAGGCGAACACGTGCTCGGCATCGGGACCAGACAGCGGCGGCTCGTCCGTCCGGCACTTGTCGGTGGCCAGGCGGCATCTCGCCGCGAACCGGCACCCGGACGGGACATGGCCCAGGTCGGGCGGGAGGCCCGGGATGCTCAGCAGCCGCCTGCTGCGGTCCTGGCTCAGCAGCGGAATCGAGGCAAGCAGTGCCTGGGCGTAGGGGTGGTGCATGTGCTCGAACAACTCGCCGGTCTCGGCCGTTTCCACGAGCCGGCCCGCGTACATGACGTTGACCCGGTCGGTATGCCCGGCGATCACGCCCATGTCGTGCGTGATCAGCAGCATCGCCATGCGCAGCCGCGACTTGAGGTCATCCAGCAGGTCGAGGATCTGCCGCTGGATCGTCACGTCCAGCGCGGTGGTGGGCTCATCGGCGATCAGCACGCGCGGCTCGCAGGCCAGCGCCATCGCGATCATGACACGCTGGCGCATGCCGCCAGAGAGCTGATGCGGGTAATCGTCCAGCCGCTCGGCCGGCCGGGGCAGCCCGACCAGGCCGAGCACCTCGGCTGCCCGGTCCAGCGCCTGCTTCTTGGTCGCACCCCGGTGCTGCCGCAGGGGCTCGCCCACCTGCGAGCCGATGGTCTTCGTCGGATCCAGCGAGGTCAGCGGATCCTGGAAGACCATCGCAATCTCGTTGCCGCGGATCCGGCACATCTCCCGTTCGCCCAGCCCGACTAGTTCGCCGCCATTCAGCTTGATCGAGCCGCCGACGATCTCCCCGCCCGGTGGGAGCAGCCGCATGATGGACAGGCCGGTCATCGATTTGCCGCAACCCGACTCGCCTACTAGACCGAGCGTCTCGCCCTCGTCCAGGCGTAGGTCGACGTTGCCGACCGCCTCCACCGTCGTGGTGCTTTGCTTTATGTGCGTGGAGAGGTCAGTCACCTCGAGGACCGGCGCCGCGTGCGCGGCGCCGGTCTGTGCCGAACCGAAGGATGTCGTCACTACCGCCGCCTCAGCCGGACGTCGAGCGCGTCTCGTAGCGCGTCACCCATGAGGTTGAACGCCATGACTGTGGCGACGATGCAAAAGCCCACCGGATAGACCTCCCACCAGTAACCGTTCAGCAGATTGGCCGTGCCGCTGCCGCTGTTGCCCGACAGCATGTCGCCCCAGTCGATATTCGGATAGTTCAGGCCGAAGCCGAGGAAGCCGAGCGCAGACACCAGCAGGATCGCGTCCGCTACCTGGAAGGTGATGTTGACGATCACGACGCTGAGCGCGTTCGGGATCAGGTGCCGGAGGACCAGCCTGGACTGGCGCGCACCAGCGGCCCGCGCCGCGGCAACGAAGTCACGCACGCGCAGGGTGAGCACCTCACCTCGCACCAGGCGCGCCGGACCCAGCCAGGAAAAGACACCGATGATCAGCGCGAGCAGGAGCACCGTCGAGCCCCATCGGGCACCGACGATGAGGACCACGAACAGCAGCGGCACTGACAGGATGACATCGACGATGCGCATCATGATGCCGTCGAGGATGCCGCCTGCCAGGCCAGCGATCGCGCCCCACAGCGTGCCGACAACCGTTGCGATGGCCGAGGCCAGCAGGCCGATCTCCAGCGAAGTCTGACCGCCCTTCATCAGTTCGCCGAGGATGTCGAAGCCCTCGTTGTCTGCGCCGAGCGGGTGGCCAGCCGCGGGCGGCGCGTTGGAGTCGAGCAGCGCCGCCACCGTCACGTTCCCGTGATAAAAGAGCGGGCCGAGCCAGCAGAACAGCACGAAGAACACGATCGTGCCTACGCCGATGACGGCGAGCTTGTTCTCGGCGAACGCACGCACCGCGAGCCGCCAGCCGCTGCGGACGGCGACCTCGCCGCCTTCGGGCGCCCGGCTGCTCAGCGCGGGCGGCGGGCCGAGTGAGACATTGGGAAGCATGTTGCCCTCCTAGTCCAGCGGCCCGTCAGGCCAGCCTGATGCGCGGATCGGCGACCGTGAGCGCGATGTCGGCCACGTAGTTGCCGACGACCGTCAGTACACCGGCGACCATCGTGTACGCGAGCAGGATCGGATAGTCCTGGTTGTTCAGCGCGTTGATGAACATGATCCCGAGGCCGGGATAGTTGAACACGTACTCGGTGATCAGGTTGCCGGCCAGCAGCAGCGGAATGCTGAGCCCGATCAGCGTGACCATGGGCAGGCAGGCGTTGCGCACCAGGTGCCGCCACAGCACCAGCCGCTCGGGCAGGCCCTTGGCCCGCGCCGCCTTGATGTAGTCCTGGGCAAGCGCATCCAGCGCCGACGAGCGCATGTACCGCGAATAGGCCGCCATGTTGACCAGCGTCAGCGTGGCCACCGGCAGCACCATCGCGCGCGGGTCAAGGATGGCGGCAGTGAGTGAGCTGTTCTGGCTGACGCCTGCCGGTGCACCGACCGGGAAGATGCCGAGGCCCAGCGCGAAGATCTGGATCAAGATGAGCCCGAGCAGGAAGATCGGGATCGAGTAGGTCACGAAGGCCGCCGTCGTCACCACGTTGTCGCCGAGGGAGTTGCGGCGCACGGCCTGGTAGATACCGACCGGGAAGGCGAGCAGGATCGTGATGACGAGCGCGAGCACGGTGAGGTACACCGAGATCGGCGCCCGCTGGCCGAGCACCGCGTCGACACTTTCGTTGAGCTTGTAGGAGTATCCCAGGTTGCCCTGCAGTACCTGGCCAAGCCAGCTCAGGTATTGCACCGCGATCGGCCGGTCGAAGCCGTGTGTCTTGTTCCAGCTCGCGACCGCCTGCGGTGATGCCTTCAGCCCGAGAACGGCACGGCCCGGCGCACCGCCAATCCCGTGCAACATCAGATAGATCAGGATCGACAGGCCGACCAGGATGACGATGGACGTCCCAGCCCGTCGCAGAAGGTAAGTGCCCATGGTTCGTGCCTCCAGGAATTGCCACGTGCTCGCCCTGCGCCCGGACTCCGGCGGCGGCTGTCAGGCGCCGCCGCCGGAGTTCCGGGTCAGGTAAATCAGCCCGCTGTTACTTGGTGAAGTACCACTGTTCCGGGTTGATCGAGAACTGGGTCAGTTCCCAGAACGACGCCTGCGGGCCCGACATGCTCGTCTTCCACGCGTAGACGTGGTCGGCCTCGGGCTGGAACAGCGCAGGCAGGTTCTCCGCGATATACGCAGCCTCGTTCTTCACCGCCGTCGGGTTGGAGGCGTTGATCGAATCGTTGATGAGCGAGTCCGCCTTGGTGCTGTGGTAGCCACCAATGTTGAACGAGCCCGTGGTGTTGAAGATCTCTTCAGTGGTCGGGTAGGTGGCCTCGGAGAAGCCGCCGAAGTCCTCCATCTCCCACTTGCTCACGTTGGACGGCGCCGCTGGGTCGTCGTAGTTGGAGATCATGAACGTGAACGTCTTGCCGATCAGCGAGACGGGGATGCCAGCGCTCTTGGCGTCGGACGCGAATGCCGTGTCCTCAGCCGTGATGGCGGGCGACCCGCTGTTGTAGACCAGCTGGATCTTCAGCTGCGTGCCGGTCGGGATGCCCGTCCCGCACTTGCTGCTCTGGCAGGTCTGCACACCGTTGACGACCTTCCAGCCGTGCGCGGCCAGGATCGACTTGGCCTGCGACACATTGAACCCATACAGCGATGTCGCGTTGGACGGCGTGTAGGGGCTGGCCGGCTCGGGCGGCACGGGGCCGGTGGCCGGCACCGCGTAGCCGTGGTCGACGCTCTTGATGTAGCCGGCGCTGTCCACCAGGTGCGCGAGCGCCTGCCGGACGTACAGCTGCCCGATGATGTTGTTCCAGTCGTTCGTGGTGTCCTTGAAGTTGAACACCATGTAGTCCCAGCCGAAGTCCGGGTACCCGAACACGGCGTAACCGCTGGTCTTGAGCTTCGGGACCTGCGGGTAGTCGTCCGACGGGATCAGGCCAACGTCGAGCTGGCCGGACTGCAGTGCCGAGAACTCCGCGCTGTCGGAGGTGTAGGCGACCTCCTCGAACTTGCTGACGGTCGGCTTGTCTGGCCCGGTGTACGCGGTGTTCGGCACCATCGTGTTGGCGTCGGTGCTGGGGTTGAACGCGCTCAGCGTGAACGGCCCGTCGACCACGTGCCACAGCGGGTTGCTCGCGTATGTGGACAGGCTCAGCGCCTGCTTGTTCAGGTAGGTGTAGACGGCCTTGCACTTGGCCCACTTGTCGGCCGCGCTGTCGGTGAGGCAGCCGCCGCTGTCGGCAGCCTTGCCGAAGGACGTCACGTCCCAGGCCAGCGGCATGGGGGTGAGCACGCCCAGCTGGTCGTACAGGGTGTAGCTGGGGTTATATGCCTTCGTCAGGGTGATGGCGACCTGGTCCTTGGACGGCGCGGTAATGCTCGCCACGTTGTCGGGGAACAGGCCGGGGGTGTAGTCGCCGAAGTTGGCCGGGCTGAGCTGGACGGCGCCCTCGAGCAGGTGGGTGTAGAAGATCAAGTCCTGCGCGTCCACCGACTCGCCGTTCGACCACTTGTAGTTGGACTTCAGGTTGATCGTGATGGTCTTGTTGCCGTTGCTGAAGACCGGCTGGTTGCCGATGCTCTCCGGGTAGTTGTAAGCGAGCTGATCGCCGCTGGGCGACCACCACAGCGGCCGGTACATCAGGCTCTGGAAGAAACCCGCCGTGTACACCGACAGGTCGGCGCCAGGCGTGATCGGGAAGATGTAGGTCGGCGTCGCGCCGGCCGCCATGCCGAACGTGATCGTACCGCCGGAAGTCTTGCTCTTGGCCTGCGCAGGGATTCCCGCGTAGCCCTTTACTGCCGCGTTGCTGCTGCCGTTGTTGGCCTTGCCACAGGCGGCGAGGGCGGTCGCGCCCACGAGTGCGAGCACCACCATCGTCGTGCTGGTACGGCTCATTAACCTCATATCAGTGCTCCTCGCATACCTAAGCGATGACGGCGGCAACCGGACCGGAAGCCTGCGTCGGGTGGGGTAAGTGGTGCGAAGACTGTTCTTCGCACACGCCGTTATACGTGTTCGGCCCGCCAGTGCGGGCTACGTGCGCCCAGCGGACCGTGACCAGCGCCAGCATAAAGTGGCCTGCGTCACTAACCTAGTCGCAAAGTTGTTACGATTTGTTAAACATTGAACTGATGCCGCAAGAGTCCCATAAGGCCGGAAACCGGCGTCAGGCGCCGATCGCATGCATGCCGCCATCGACGTGCACAATCTCACCCGTCGTGGCGGGGAACCAGTCCGACAGCAGCGCGACGCAGCCGCGCGCGGCAGGCTCGGCGTTGCCGAGATCCCAGCCGAGCGGCGCCCGGTCGGACCACACGCCCTCGAACTGCTCGAAGCCAGGGATGCTGCGCGCGGCCATCGTCCTCACCGGCCCAGCGGACATCAGGTTGACCCGGATGCCCTTCGGTCCGAGGTCACGCGCGAGGTAACGCGCGGTCGACTCGAGTGCGGCCTTCGCCACGCCCATCCAGTCGTAGGCCGGCCAGGCCACGCTCGCGTCAAAATCCATCCCCACTATCGCGCTGCCAGGCTGCAGCAGCGGCAGTACTGCCATCGCCAGCGACTTCAGCGAGTACGCCGACACCTGCATAGCGGCGGCTACGTCGGGCCACGGCGTGTGCAGGAAGTTGCCGCCGAGTGCGCTCGCCGGGGCGTTCCCGATCCCATGGACCAGCCCGTCCAGCGCGGGGACATGCTCCGACACTCGCTCGGCCAGCGACGCCAGGTGTCCTTCGTCCGTCACATCCAGTTCCAGTACAGGCGGCGGATCGGGCAGCCGCTTGGCGATGCGCTGCACCAGACTCAGCCGGCCGAAACCGGTCAGCACGATGGTCGCGCCCTCCTGCTGGGCGATGCGCGCGACGTGGAAGGCGATCGACGCGTCCGTCAGGACGCCGGTCACCAGGATCCGTTTGCCGGACAGGATGCCCATTGCGCTTCCTTCTGCTGAGAGGGAACGAGCCCTTAGTGACCCATGCCGAGTCCGCCATCAACCGGCAGCACGGCGCCAGTGATATAGCCAGCTTCCGGGCTGGCCAGGAATGCGACGGCCGCGGCCACTTCATCGGTGCTGGCGTACCGGCGCAGCGGCACGCTCGCGAGAATCGCAGCCTTCTGCTCGTCGGTCAGCGCCGCGGTCATATCGGTCTCCACAAAACCGGGCGCGATGACGTTGACTGTGATGCCGCGGCTGGCCAGCTCGCGGGCGAGGGACCGGGCGAAGCCGACGAGGCCTGCCTTGGCCGCCGCGTAGTTGACCTGCCCGGCCGAGCCGAGCAGCCCGACCACCGAGGAGATGAGGATGATGCGGCCGCGGCGCATCCTGATCATGCCCCGCACCGCTCGCTTGGCCGTCCGGTAGGCACCGGTCAGGTTCGTGTTCACCACATCGGTGAAATCGTCCTCGCTCATCAGCGCCAGCAGCTGGTCCCTGGTGATGCCAGCATTGGCGACGAGCACCTCGACCGGGCCGTGCGCCTCTTCCGCGACCTTGAACGCCGCGTCCACCTGCGCGCTGTCCCGGATATCGCAGGCGGCCACGGTGAAGTCGTCGACCGGATCACCGGACCTGGATGTCACCGTCACACTGTCGCCGCCAGCGGCCAGACGCCGGGCGATAGCCAGCCCGATACCCCGGTTACCGCCGGTGACGAGGACTGATCGGCTCATGATTCCCCACTGATTGGCGTAAACACTGTGTCTGCGGTGGATCTGAACCCGTGAGCGTACCGGTCTGTCCGCGGCGGTGCAGCCCCGGCGCGGCACGCTGGGATAGGTTGACCAGTCGTGAGCGCTAATGAGATCGACTCCGAGTTCACCGCTTATCCGCTGCGTGAGCTTGCGGACGCGGCCCTCCAGCGGGCTGCTCAGCTCGGGGCTGAGCACGCGGACTTCCGGGCCGAGCGGATCAGGGGACAGCACATCAGCCTGTCCGACGGGCACCTGGAGACGCAGTTCGATACCGACGACCTTGGCCTCGCGGTCCGGGTCGTGGTGGACGGCACCTGGGGCTTCGCTGCGGCCGTCGACCTGACCGCGGACGCGGCCGCACAGGCTGCGGCCGAGGCCGTGGACGTCGCCCGGGTCGCTGCCGCGATTAACTCCGACCGGATCGAGCTGGCAGGCGAGCCCGCACATGGCGACGTGACCTGGCTGTCGGCGTACGAGGTGGACCCGTTCACCGTCAGTGTCGGCGCCAAGATCGCGCTGCTCGCCGACTGGAGCGCGAGGCTGCTGTCCGCCGCCGGAGTGGACCACGTGGACGCTTCGCTGCTGCAGGTGAAGGAGTCCAAGTTCTACACCGACGGCGCGACCACGGCCCTGCAGCAGCGGGTGCGCGTGCATCCGTCGCTCACGGCGGTGTCGGTCGGGCCGGATGGCCGGTTCGAGACAATGCGCACGCTCGGACCCCCGGCCGGCCGCGGCTATGAATACCTGACCGGCACCGGCTGGGACTTCCAGGCCGAGCTGGCGGAGATCCCGTCGCTGCTGGCCGAGAAGCTGGCCGCGCCGTCGGTCCAGGCGGGCCGGTACGACCTGGTGATCGACCCGTCCAACCTCTTCCTCACCATTCACGAGTCCATCGGCCACGCCACCGAGCTGGACCGGGCCCTCGGCTACGAGGCCGCCTATGCGGGCACGTCGTTCGCCACCTTCGACAAGCTCGGCAACCTGCAGTACGGCTCGCCGGTCATGCACGTGACCGGCGACCGGATCGCTGAGCACGGACTCGCCACGATCGGCTACGACGACGAAGGCGTGGCCGGACAGTCCTGGGACCTGATCGCTGGCGGTGTGCTGACTGGTTATCAGCTGGACCGGCGGATGGCTGCGCTGAAGGATTTCGGCCGGTCGAACGGCTGCGCGTTCGCCGACTCGCCCAGTCACATGCCGATCCAGCGGATGGCCAACGTCTCCCTGCAGCCGGCCGCCGACGGCCCGTCGACTGCCGAGCTGATCGCCGGCGTGACTGACGGCATCTACGTCGTTGGCGACAAGAGCTGGTCCATCGACATGCAGCGGTACAACTTCCAGTTCACCGGGCAGCGATTCTTCCGCATCAGGAACGGCCAGCTCGCCGGCCAGCTGCGCGACGTTGCCTACCAGGCGACGACCACGGACTTCTGGAACGCCATGGAGGCGGTCGGCGGGCCGCAGACCTATGTGCTCGGTGGTGCCTTCAACTGTGGCAAGGGCCAGCCCGGGCAGGTGGCACCAGTCAGCCACGGCTGCCCCTCGGCGGTCTTCCGGGGCATCAGGATCCTCAACACTGTCCAGGAGGCAGGTGCATGACGATCGTGCTAACCCCGCAGCAGGCCGTCGAACGGGCGCTGCAGGCGGCCAAGAGCGAAGAGTGCGTGGTCATCGCGGATGAGAGCTCGTCGGCGAACCTGCGCTGGGCAGACAACTCCCTCACCACGAACGGGGTCTCCCGGTCCCGGCAGCTCACCGTCATCGCCATCAATCGCAATGGCGACGAGGCGCGGGTGGGCGTGATCTCCCGGGCTGGCGTCGGCCCTGATCAGGTAGCGGACGTCGTGGCCGAGGCCGAGCAGGCCGCCGCCGACGCCTCCCCGGCCGAGGACGCGCAGCCGCTGATCACGCCGGATGCCGCGGCCGGACACGGCGAACGCTGGACCGAGCCGCCGGCCGCGACTGAGATCGGTGTGTTCGCCGGTTTCGCCCGCGATCTCGGCGGCGTCTTCGACGGCGCGGCCAGCGGTGGCCGCAAGCTGTACGGGTTCGCCGAGCACCAGTTCACCTCCAGTTATCTGGGCACCTCGGCGGGCCTGCGGTTGCGCCACGATCAGCCAACCGGGCGGCTCGAGCTGAACGCCAAGTCCGCCGACCTGGCCCGCTCCGCCTGGGCAGGCGCAGGGACCAGGGACTTCAGCGACGTCGATGTCACCGCGGTGGCGGCCGACCTCGCGCAGCGCCTGGCCTGGGCGGAGCGCACTGTCGACCTGCCTGCTGGCCGGTACCAGACGCTGCTGCCACCGACCGCCGTCGCTGACCTACTGATCTACATGTACTGGTCGGCGGGCGCCAAGGACGCCCTCGATGGCCGGACGGTGTTCAGCAAGCCGGGCGGTGGCAGCAGGATCGGTGACCAGCTGGCTGGTATGCCGCTGTCACTGCGCAGCGACCCGGCCGCGCATGGCCTGCAGTGTGCACCATTCGTGCTCGCGCACGCATCCAGCCGCGAGGCGTCGGTCTTCGACAACGGGCTCCCCACTAGGCGGACCGACTGGATCGGCGGCGGCAAGCTCGCCGCGCTGACGCAGACCAGACACACCTCCCGGCTGTCCGGGCAGGCGGTCACGCCAGCGATCGACAACCTGATCATGGATGTGCCGGGGGCGGCAGGCTCCATGGCAGACCTGGTCAGCCGGACGAGCAGGGGCCTGCTGCTGACCTGCCTGTGGTACATCCGCGAGGTCGACCCGCAGACGCTGCTGCTCACCGGGCTCACCAGGGATGGGGTTTACCTGGTCGAGAACGGCGAGGTCACCGGCGCGGTGAACAACTTCCGCTTCAACGAGAGCCCAGTCGCCATGCTGAACCGGATCACCGAGGCCGGGACCACGGTGCCGACGCTGCCGAGGGAATGGGCCGACTACTTCACCCGAGCCGCGATGCCGCCGGTGCGCGTCGAGGGCTTCAACATGTCCTCGGTTAGTCAGGCCAGCTAGGCGGCGCTCCAGACAGGCGGAACTCGGACATGACCCGCTATCAGTGTCGATCTGCCCGCAGCCCACGCTGCGGGCAAATCGACGCTCACGTGCGCCCAGTCCGGGCTGGTCAGGCGTCTTCGAGCCGGAAACCGACCTTGAGGCCGACCTGGTAGTGCGCCACCTCGCCATCCACGATCTGGCCACGGACCTGGGTAACCTCGAACCAGTCCAGGTGCCGCAGCGTCTGTGCGGCCCGGTGCAGCGCCCCTTTGATGGCGGCCTCCACGCTATCCGGCGAGGTCCCTACGATCTCGGTGACCCGATACGTGCGATCGGTCATTTTGTGCCTCCGTTGGCATTGCCGGCGTCGATGTGACCTAGGTTCAGGCTGAGTCTGTCAGTCCGGCGGCTGCCAGTCGCCGCCCCTGCCCTGACCTAGTCGTGCCCACGCTGGCGGTCCGTTTGCACACGGCATAACGTGGAGGGGTGCGCAGCATTCAGCGATCCCGCCACGACCAGGCCCACCTGGTCACCGAAGCGCGGCCTGGCCTGTCCCAGGACATCCGCTACCGCGAGCGCCGCTACCTGATCATGATGGCAATCCGGACAGCGTGCTTCATAGCCGCTGTCCTGGTGTTCGTGAACCACGGTGGCTGGCTGACCGCTATCCCGGTGGTTGGCGCAATCGTCATCCCCTATTTCGCGGTGATCTTCGCGAATGCCGGACGCGAGCCACACACCAATCGGACTTTCCGGCAGTACGAGCCCAATTCGCCGGCTATCTATAAGCCGCCGACGCCACGCGGGCCGCACGGGCCGGACGTGCCGCCGTCGACTCCCCCGGCAGGTTAGCCGTCGCGCTTCGATCCAGGTGAGCCCGGGCTGCCGAGACGATCCGGGCGTAACCGGAGCGTCCCGGCATACTGCCCAGGCAGTTGCGGATGTCTACCGACATTCACGGCTAATCGGGCGTTGAGGCCAGTCGACCGGGATGGTTGAGATTGCCTCCTAATCCGGTCTTGACGCACTAGGGGCCTGTTCGGTGTAACATGCTTAACGGTGCTCTGGTCCCCCGCTGGGGCACCAATTGCCGGCGTTCCGGGCCCCCGTCGGAGCGCCGATGAACGCGACGCCGGGTGGTTTGCCCCCGTAGCCACCCGGCGTCGCCTCATGCTCGGGCCTTTCAGGCCCTCGCCGTGGGCTCGCGGTACTTGCCCGGGGGGAAGACCCCCCGGACCCCCATTACGTCGCCTCATGTTCGGGTGCCTGCGGCACCCTCACCGAAGGCTCGCGGTACTTGCCCGGGGGGAGACCCCCCGGACCCCCATTACGGCTGCGCCGCTGCCTCGGCCGTTACCAACGAGCCCTCGGAACCGCATTACGACTGCGCCGCTACCGCGGCCGTGGCACAGGGTGCAGGACTCTGCCGAAGGCTGCGCCGCTAGCTCAGCCGCAACAAAGGGCCGCCGGCCCCACACTCAGGCTGCGACGCTATCGCGGCCGTGGCACAGGGGCAGACTCACTCTCCACCCTCCCTGTCCAGGATGGTTGCAACGCCTGTGACCGGGCGGATCATGAGGTGGCAGGAGTGGGGTTTCGCCGATAGCTGCCCGCACCGTGGTGGTGAGCGGTGGCTTGTCCAGCGCGCAGCGAGGACGAACGACGCTGGACTGGCAGCGAAGCACCACGATGATGGGCGTGCGGCGATCATCGCGCGGGTGTCGAGGTGGAGGCGTGATGCCGGGGCGGCGGCTGAGGATCGAGGAACGGGAAGACATCGCCTAC
>DASXMP010000040.1:0-49510 GCA_036495585.1 Streptosporangiaceae bacterium | reverse complement strand
GCCGGAGTCGAGCGCCCGGTGGATGATCCGGATCGACTCGTCGTGATCTGGGTTGCCACCCCAGGACGCCCCGAACATCATCGCGCCGAGACACAGCGGGCTGACATGCACGCCGGTGGCGCCGAGTACGCGAGTGGACATGCGCCCACCTTATGGCGAACGAATCACGCGGCTCCCCTAAGCTGCGCCTGTGCCGACTCCCCAGTTCGTTCTCGATCTCCGCGCCAAGGTCGGCCACGACCTGCTGTGGCTGCCGGGGGTCACGGCGGTGGTCTTCGATGGCGACAGCCGTGTGCTGCTAGTGCGCCGCGCAGACAACGGGCGCTGGACGCTGGTGACGGGAATCCTGGACCCGGGCGAGCAGCCTGCCGCGGGGGCAGTGCGGGAGGTCGAAGAGGAGACCGCGGTGATCGCGGAGGCCGAGCGGCTGCTCAGCGTCACCTCACTGCCGCCCACCGAGTACCCGAACGGCGACATGTCCCGCTTCCTGGACCTCGCCTTCCGGTGCCGGGCGATCGGCGGCAGCGCCCGGGTCAACGACGACGAGTCCACTGACGTCGGCTGGTTCCGGCTGGACGAGCTGCCGGACATGCCGACCAGGCATGTCGCGGCCATCCAGCACGCGCTCGGACCGGATGTCGGCGCCCGATTCGAGGCCGGCTAGCGAACCTCAGCACGCCGGGGTCGAATCGGGCCCCGAGCGAGCCGCCCATCAGGATTGGTCCGGCGAGCGCGCGCTACGCACCTTGTGACCGGCGGCCGTCAGCGCGCTGAACCGGGTGCGGGCAGCATGCCAAGCTCGATCGCCTTCGTCACGGCGGCCGTCCGGTCCGAGACGCCGAGCTTGCTGAACGCCCGCAGCAAGTGGGTCTTAACCGTCGCCTCGCCGATGAAGAGGGCGCGGCCAATCTCGGCGTTCGTGCGGCCGCGCGCCACCAGCGCCAGCACCTCGGTCTCCCGCGCCGAGAGCGGCTCGGCGGCGGGCCGGCGCAGGCGGTTGACCAGCCGGCCAGCCACCGTCGGGCCAAGCACGGTCTCGCCCCGGGCCGCCGCCCGGATGGCCGCGATCAAGTCCGAGCGCGGGGTGTCCTTCAGCAGATAGCCGGTCGCGCCCGCCTCGACCGCCCGGACGATGTCGGCGTCGGTTTCGTAGGTCGTCAGGACCACCACTCGGGTAGCGGGCACGGCCGCGACGATGCCGGCCGTCGCCTGCACCCCGTCACCGCCTGGCATGCGCAGGTCCATCAGGACTACATCCGGCCGGTGCGCCAGCGCCATGGCCACCGCCTCGTCACCCGAGGCCGCCTCGGCGACGACCGTCAGACCGGGCTCGGCCGCCAGCATGCCGCGCAGCCCCTCCCGCACCACGGGGTGGTCATCGGCAATCAGCACTGCCAGCAGGGGCGGCGGCGGCGCGGGCGAAGGAGCGCCGTTCCCGCCAGAGGCGGCTGTCATCGCGATGCCGCACTCATGCGGCAACCTCAGGGACGGGAACCTCCACCAGTACCGACGTACCCCGCGTCGGAGCGCTGCGGACCGTCACTGTGCCGCCGGCCTCGTCCACCCGGGTGCGCATGCCGCGCAACCCGTAGCCGCCGCTGACCAGTGCGGGGTCGAAGCCGGTGCCGTCGTCGGTGACCTCAAGCCGCACCCGGTCGCAGGCGTAGGCGAGCCTTACCGTGACGGCAGCGGCGACGGCATGCTTGCGGACGTTGGCGAGCGCCTCCTGACCGGCGCGCAGCAGCACGACCTCGGTAGCCGCCGACAGCGGGCGATCATCGCCTGCCAGGCCGAAGCTCGCCGCGATGCCCGACTCGGCCCCGCAGCGCTCGGTAATGCGCCGCAGTGCATCCGCCAGCGTGCTCGCCTCCAAGTGCGCCGGGGCGAGGCCGGTGACCAGGCTGCGGGCCTCAGCGAGGTTCTCTCGCGCGGTCTGCGCGGCCAGGTCGAGCTGTCGGCGGGCGGTGCCCGCCTCCGGGCCGAGCTGGGCGTCGGCCGCCTGGATCAGCATCAGGATGCTCGAGAACCCCTGGGCCAGCGTGTCGTGAATCTCGGTAGCCAGGCGCTGACGTTCGGCCATGACGCCCGCCTCGCGGCTCACCTGACTGAGCTCTGCCCGGGTGGCGTCGAGCTGAGCGATCAGATTCGCCCGTTCGTCGCTCTGGGTGATGATGCGAGTGATGTAACCGCTGTACACGAGCAGGAACGCGATGCCGCAGATGGCCAGCCCGGCAGCCGACTCGATTCCGCCGCGGCTCTGGTTCGCGTAGCCAATGCTGGCGCCGCCGATCAGATTCATCGCAGCGGCCGGGACGATGGCCCGCCGCGGGGATGCGAGCTGGTAACACTGCGGGCAGAGGGCGAAGGCGATGAACCACACATTCGGCTGCTGGCTATCTGCCACCGCGAAAAGCACAACAATCCCGGCCAGGTAGATCGTGCCGCGGATCTCCGGCTGCGGCCCGCTGGCCAGGATGAGGCGACGTCCGATCAGCAGGTACCAGGGCACCATGGCGGCCAGGGCGACGGCGGCGATCACCCGAGCCGTCGTGCTCATGGTGCTGGCCTCGACGATCAGCAGCGTCCCAGCGAACAGGACTGCATAGAACAGGTCCCACCGGCCCAGACTGGAAGCCCACGCGTCCCGCTCGCGCCGCACGGTCGCCTGCGCCACGGCCAGCTCGTCACCTGAAGCGGGCGGGGCTGTGGAGGTGGTCGCGGGCGGCGCGCTCACCGCTCGCTGCTCGACAGCCAGCGGAACGTTGTCAGACATAGGACCAATCCTCCGACTGCCCACGCTCCGAGCACCAGCGCCGTCTCCGCATGCTGCCAGGACTGCGAAGGCTCCAGCGTGACCGCCTGCGGCGGCAGGAAGACCGACCTTAGGCCCTGGCTCATCCACTTCAGCGGGAAGAGCGCCGCGATCTGCTGCAGCCATGGCGGCACATTATTGAACGGCACGTAGACGCCCGAGATGAATTGCAGGACCAGCAGCGGCAGCGTGATCACCGGGATCGCGCTGCCCGCCGACTTCGGCAGGCTGCTGGCCGCGATGCCAAGGAGCGAGCACGCGACGGTGCCGAGCACGAACACCCAGGCCAGCGTCCACCATTTGGCGGCCGACGTCGGCAGGTGCAGATGGTAAAAGGCGAGGCCGACCACGACCAGCACGACCACTTCGGCCACCGCTACGACAAAGACCTGGACGACCTTCCCGACGAAATACGCGGCGGGCGGCATCGGCGTGCCCCGCAGCCGTTTGAGCACCTCGCGATCTCGCTCGCCGGCGATCGACAAGCCGAGGTTCTGGAAGCTGGTGGCCGCGATGCCGCCGGCGATCATCCCGGCCGTGAACACCTGACCGACGGACAGGCCATGCAGCGCTGACTTGTTCCCGTAAATCGAGCCGAGCAAGACCAGTAGCACCGCCGGCAGCGCGAACACGAAGAAGACGACCTGCCGGTCGCGGAAGAAGCTGGCGAGCTCCAGCCGGCCCTGGGCGACGCCGACGCGCAGCGCGCCCGGCAGCCGGGCTGTGCCAACGGCGGCCGTGTCCGGTGCTGCGGTGGTGATGGTCTGACTGGCGGTCATCTGGCTGCTCCGATCAGGTCCAGGTAAACCTCTTCCAAACTCGGCCGCGTCACGGTCAGGCCCGGCAGCTCGCCGCCTTGCGCGGCGACGAGTTCGGCCACCAGGGTGGCGGGCGTGTCGGTCTGCACCGTCCGCCTGCCTGCTGGCGCCTCCCAGCTGACCTGTGCGCCCGCGCATCGCGGCCGCCAAGCGCGGCCGGGGCGCCGAGAGCGACCACCCGGCCAGCCGCAACCACGGCTACCCGGTCCGCGAGCGCCTCGGCCTCTTCCAGATAGTGCGTGGTGAGCACGATCGTGGTGCCGTCGCCAGCGAGCTGCCGGACGAGGTCCCAGAACTGACGGCGTGCCTCCGGGTCGAACCCGGTGGTCGGCTCGTCCAGGAACAGCAGGTCCGGCCGGCCGACGATGCCGAGCGCCACGTCCAGGCGGCGGCGCTGCCCGCCCGACAGGCGGTCCGCCCGGCGACTGGCCTGCGCGGTGAGCCCGACGAGCTCGATCACCTCGGCCGGGTCGCGCGGTCGCGGGAAGAAGCAGGCGAACTGGCTGACAAGCTCGGCCACGGTCAGCTCCAGCCGCCCGCTGCTCTGCAGCACGATGCCGATGCGGGCCCGCCACGGCCTGCCCGCATGCGCGGGATCCGCACCGAGAACCGACACCGTGCCCTCGTCCCGGTGCCGGTAGCCCTCGAGGATCTCGACCGTGGTGGTCTTGCCGGCGCCGTTCGGGCCGAGCAGGGCGAACACCTCGCCGTGCCCGATCTCCAGGTCGACGCCATCCAGTGCGGTGAGCGGGCCGTAGCGTTTGCGGAGCCCGGTGGCGCGGATCGCCGGTTCAGCTGTCATGGCTACAGCGTGCCCGCTCGGCCCCCTTCCCCGCGACCGCCAAGCGGCTGCGCTCGGTGTCCACCACCCAGTGGACACCGAGCCTTCGGCTGATATCGCGCGCTGGCCGAGCCAATAGCCTCGTCGCCCGAGCTCGCCGCCCCTCAAGCCGCAGCCGGCCGCCAGGTGACGTCTGGCACTCGCCGTCCCGTCCGGTGTGCGCTCGCGATCAGCTGGAGCACGTCCTTGCCCTCGTCCCGCACTTGCCGCGGGCTGACATGCAGCACCCGAAGCCCGGCGGCTGTCATCCGGGCGTGGCGGTGCATCGTCTGTTCCCAGTCTGCTGGCGACAGGTGCCACTCGCGCGAGTCGATCTCGACGACCAGGCCAGCCTGCGGCCACCAGGCGTCCGCGATCGCCAGCAACCGGCCGTCTAGCAGCAGCGTCGCGTTGAACAGCGGGCGGGGCAACCCAGAGCGAAGGATCAGCCGACGGAAGTCGCCCTCGGCTGCCGACCTCACACCGTCCGCGACTTCGGCCAGGGCCGCGCGCAAGCTTGCGGAACCGCGGACCGGCCCGGCGCGCAACTCGGTCACCAGGTCGGCGACGGAGCACCTGCGTTTCTGGACGGCGCTCCCCACGATTGCTCTCGCCGCCGACAGCTCGGTCAGGTCGCGGACCGCGTCCGCGACTGCCCGTGCAGGCAGCGCGAACCTCAGCGGCCCATCACACGCGAACGCTGCAGGCAATCGTCGCGTCCGGTGGAAGACGACAAAGTCGCAGCTGGCGCGCTTGCACCTCATGGGGACCAGTACGTCGACCAGGCCGGGCGCCGGCGAGGAGATGCGGTGGCTCAGCAGTGCGGCCGTTCCGGTGATCATGCTCGCCGGTCCGGCCGAAAGGAGCGCGGCGACCTGTCGTTGCTCCCAGGTCGGCGCGCCCGTCGAGGTGAGGTATACGCCAGGCAGCAATCGCTGCCACGGACCTCCTGCCCGCACGCGGTGCCGTACCTGCGCGAGCGTCATTCCCGCCGAGATCGCCTGAGCGCGGGAAAGGACACCATGCTGATACCTCAGTAACCAGTCAATGGCGTGGAGGTCGGCTGACATGGCGGCCACCTTGCCAGCGACTGCCGACAAAACCCTCAGATCGCGCCACCCGGGTGCCGCCTGAGCCGGTACAGCCGCCGTGGGAGCCGATCTGGTGTCGCTATAGCAGCACCAGATCGGCGCCCATAGCCGAGACCGCGGCCGCGGGGGCCGGGGACCGACGGCGGGAGGCGATACTCCGGTGCGCCGCGCAACCAGGCAGGGCTATCCTTGCCGCCATGAACACCGAGTCACAGATCCCGGCTAAGCCGACACTGGACGGCCTTGAGGACAAGTGGACGCAGCGGTGGGCTAAGGAGCGTGTAGTACAAGTTTGACCGCTCCCGGGGCCGCGACGGCGTCTACGCCATCGACAGCCCTCCGCTGACAGCTAGCGGCTCCTTGCACATCGGGCATGCCTTCTCCTACACCCACACCGACGTCATCGCCCGCTACCAGCGGATGCGCGGCAAGTCGGTGTTCTATCCCGTCGGCTGGGACGACAACGGACTGCCGACCGAGCGTCGCGTGCAGATCTACTACGGCGTCCGCTGTGATCCCTCGCTGCCCTACCAGCCTGGCCTGACACCGCCCGCCCGCGGCGGCGCTGGGCGCAGCGCCCGCGAGCTGGCCAGCCAGCTGCCGGTGTCACGCCGCAACTTCACCGAGCTCTGCCGCGAGCTCACCGACGTCGACGAGCGTGCCTACGCCGAATCCTGGCGCCGGCTAGGCCTGTCGGTGGACTGGGACATCACCTACCGCACCATCGACGAGCGAGTGCGCGCCACCTCGCAGCTCGCGTTCCTGCGCAACCTCGCGCGGGGCGAGGCCTACCAGGCCGAGGCGCCGACGCTGTGGGACGTGACCTTCCGCACCGCGGTGGCGCAGGCCGAGATCGAGGATCGCGAGCTCGGTGGCACATTCGTGCAGCTGCCATTTGCGCTTGCTGATCCAGCGGGGGAAGGTCCAAGCCCCGCCGGCCCGACCGAGCCCTCGGGTGCGGCCGCACCAGAGCTCATCGCGGCCACGACCAGGCCCGAGCTGCTGCCCGCCTGCGTAGCCCTGGTGGCGCACCCCGACGACGAGCGCTACCAGCACCTGTTCGGCTTGACCGCGATCACGCCGCTGTTCGGGGTGGCGGTGCCGATCCTGGCGCACCGGCTGGCCGACCCGGGCAAGGGCAGCGGCCTGGTGATGGTCTGCACGTTCGGCGACACGACGGACGTGACCTGGTGGCGGGACCTGCAGCTGGAGACCCGGCCGGTGCTCGGCGCGGACGGCAGGATGCTGCCCGCTCCGCCGCCCGGCCTGACCACCGAGGCAGGTATCAAGGCCTACGGGGAACTGGCTGGCACCACCGCCAAAGCGGCGCGCCGGCGCGTCACCGACCTCCTGGACGCGGCCGGGCTGCTGCGCGGCGAGCCCGAGCCGATCCGGCATTCGGTCAAGTTCTACGAGAAGGGGGAGGTCCCGCTCGAGATCATCACCACCCGGCAGTGGTACATCCGCAACGGCAGCCGCGACCCGGCGCTGGCGGACAAGCTACTGGCCCGCGGCCGCGAGCTCAGCTGGCACCCCGAGCACATGCGGACCAGGTACGAGCACTGGGTGACTGGCCTGACCGGCGACTGGCTGCTCAGCCGGCAGCGCTTCTACGGCGTGCCGATCCCGGTGTGGTACCCGATTGACCCGGCTGGCCGGCTGCAGGCCGACCAGCCGATCCTGCCGGACGAGGCGAGCCTGCCCGTCGACCCGGCCGCGGACCCCCCGCCCGGCTACCGGCCGGACCACCGCGGCCAGCCGGGCGGGTTCGCCGGGGACGCGGATGTGATGGACACCTGGGCAACGTCCTCCCTGACGCCTTTGTTCGCCACCGGGTGGCCGCACGACCGCGACTTGATGAGCCGGCTGTTCCCGCTGGACTTGCGCCCGCAGGCCCACGAGATCATCAGGACCTGGCTGTTCTACGCGGTGCTGCGCACGCAACTCGAGGAGGACGCGCTGCCCTGGCGGCACGCCGCGATCTCCGGCTGGATCCTCGATCCGGACCGCAAGAAGATGGGCAAATCGGCTGGCAATGCGGCAACACCAGCCGACCTGCTGCGCGAGCACGGCAGCGATGCGATCCGGTACTGGGCGGCCAGCGCCCGGCTCGGAGTGGACACCGCCATCGACGTCGGGCAGATGAAGATCGGCCGCCGGCTGGCGATCAAGGTACTGAATGCTGCGCGGTTCGTGCTGAGCGTCAGCACCGAGGGACCGGACGACCACTCCCCCGCCAGCCCCAGCCCCAGCCCCAGCGACGCTTCGGCCGCGCGGATGGGAGCCGATCTGGTGTCGCCCGGGCAGCACCAAAGCGGCTCCCATGACGGCGAAATCACGGCGCCGATCGACCTGGCGCTAGTCCGCAGGCTCGCGGCCGTGACGCAGGCCTGCACCACCACCCTCGACTCCTACGAGCACGCGTCGGCGCTGGAGCAGGCGGAGCGGTTCTTCTGGTTCTTCTGCGACGACTACCTGGAACTAGTGAAGGCCCGCGCCTATGGCGAGCACGGTCCGGAGGCGGCTGTCTCCGCCCGGGCGACGTTGCGGCTCGGCCTGTCGGTGGTGCTTCGGCTGCTAGCACCCGTGCTGCCGTTCGTAACCGAGGAAGTGTGGTCGTGGTGGCAGGACGGCTCCATTCACCTGGCCGCATGGCCGGACGCGGCCGCGCTTCGCGGCGAGGCCGGGCCGGGCGACGACAGGGTGCTCACGGCGGCCGCCGCGGCCATCGGCGCGATCAGGAGGGCTAAGTCACAGGCCAACGTGCCGATGAAGAACCCGGTGCGAGCGCTCGTCGTGACCGGCGGCGGCGAGTGCCTGAAGGCACTTGATGCCGCCGGCCAGGACGTGCGGTCGGCCGGCCATGTCGGCTCGATCGAACTGCGCGAGGCCCTAGGGGCGGAGCCGACATACGAGGTCGCAATGTAACTCCGCCCCTCCCCTCCTGCTGCCATGGCTCAGGCCTCCGAGCGACCGTAACGAGCGGCGCGACCTGCACACATCCGGAAATGCCCCTATCTTTAAGCGCTTTCCGCACGGTCTGGCGCGGGGCATGGGCCAAGTTCGGAGATCGCGCTCATCAGGTCGATCCAGCCATGGAAAGCGATCGTGGCCGCGCGATCCCGGGAAGTTACCGTGCCGCGAACCGGATCGGTCGCGTCGATGACAAGCTGAAGGACCAGCGGGCCACGACTTCCGACTTCGCCGGGCTCCGTCTGGTCGCTGGGCACCACGAAAGCGCACCTCCTAGTTGACGCTGGCGACATGCCTGCATGCACACGACCGTGCCACTCTGTTACGCACCGACGCTGGCAGACATCGGCCGCCGCGGGCATCGGGGAATCCCCCTAATGCCAAGCACGGCAGGTGCCAGCCAAGAGGGTCCGTCAGCCACGTCAGGCAGCCGGGCCACCGCGCCACCGCGCCCCATCGCCGGTCTGTGTCAGCCGGACCAGACGCCCGACCTGTCAGCCCGCCTAGTCGCCCGACCTGTCTCAGCCGAACGTGTCAGCTGACCGTGTCAGCCGGACCGGTCACCCGCCCTGTCTCCGCGGCGCATCTCGCCCGTTACGGGATCGCTCGCGCCCTGGTCGGCATCGTCCAGGCGCGGGTCGGCTGCCATGGCGATGAGCTGGTAGCGGGAGCCGATGCCCAGTTTGCGGTAGACGTGCTCGAGGTGTGTCTCCACCGTGCTCACGGTGATGAACAGCTGGCGGGAGATCTCCGCATTCCCCGCGCCGACCGCGGCCAGCCGGGCAACCCGGCGCTCGGCGGCACTCAGCGCAGCCGGGTCGTGCGTCCGCCGCCGGCCGCCAGCCGCCTTCAGCTCGTCCGCCGCCAGCCCGGCGAGCCAGCCGGCTCCCGCTGCAGTGGCGATGTGCACCGCCTGCGCCAGCACCGTCCGGGCCTTGGCCCGCTGACCGGACCGGCGCAGGAAGCCGCCGTAGCCGAGCAGGGTCTCGGTCCGCTCGATCGGCATGTCCGCCCGCTCGTGCAAGGCCAGTGCCATCCGGTAGCCCTCGTGTGCTGCCGCCTCATCGCCGGCCAGCTCGGCGAGCTGCGCGCGCCCGGAGGCGGCCGCGATCCTGGGGTAGGAGCACGGCAGTCTCGCGGCGGCGCCTTCCAGCCAGCCGATCACCCGCACAGCGTCGTCCGGGCGGCCGGCGGCTAGATGCGCGGCGATCGCGTGCCTGGCCCACGGTGGCAGGCACGGCTCGCCGATGCCAAGCTCGGCAACCTCGGTTTCCAGCCGCAGGTAGTAGTCACTGGCCGTGGCGGCACCGCCCGCGCGCAAGCTGCGGTGGCCGAGTACATCCCACAAGAACAGCAGGGCGATCCGCTCGCCGCGCGGCACTGCGCGCGCCTCGACCCGCTGACACCAGGTCGCGCTCTCGTCCAGCCGACCCTGGTACAGGCTGATGTAGGCGCGGCCCACACCGGCGAAAGACTCGACCTGCGGGACGAGGTCCGCCAGCCCGAGCGCGACGTCGATGGCCGCGAGCCCCTCGTCCAGCCGGCCCATCCGGACGAGGTTGTAGCTGTGGCCGACAGCCAGTGTTGCGATCGCCGCCGGGACCCCGGCCCGGTCGGCCTGCGACCTGGCAATCTCGAAGGCGCGGTGCGCCTCGTCGAACCGCTCAACCAGCCGCGCGCAGTAGGCGAACACATTGATCGATCCCCACCCGCTGATGGGCCTCGAGGGATCCCCGTCCAGCCGCCACGGCGCGGCCAGCTCAGCGGCGGCCATGCCCTCCGGGTCGCCACTGAACAGGGCGCTCTGACCCCAGCTTGCGTCCGCGCGAACCTGAAGGTCACCGCCAGCTTTCACGGCAAGGTTCCGCGCCTCGGCAGCCATCGGCAAGGCACGAGCCGGCCCGCCGGACAACAGGCCGCTGATTGAGGCTTCCAGCAGGATCTCAACGGCGCGGCCGGGGTCGCGGCCCGTAGCCAGGCCGGCCGCGGCCTGAAACCTCGCGGCGGCGGCCTCCGGCTGGCCGGCCGCGACGCGGCTCCGAGCCAGCAGCCATGTCGCGGTCACTCGGTCGTCTGGCGTCAGGTCTGTCCGGTCCAGCACACCGATGAACTCGGCGATGGCGCGGTCCGCATGGCCGGTGGCGAGGTGAGCTTCGGCCTGCGCCAGCAGCAGGTCCGGGTCCGCCCGGTCAGCGGCCATGGTGACGGCCTCATCGAAGCGCGTAGCCGCAGCTGCCAGCGCTCCCGTCCGGCGGGCGGTCTGGGCAGCGCGGGTCAGCACCGCGACGGCTTGCGGATCACCGGTCAGACCTGCCCGGACAGCGTGCTCGGCCGCCTGTGCTTCCAGTCCCCGGCCCACCAGGATGCGAAATGCCTTTCCGTGCAGGCTGGTGCGCAGCGGGCCGGCCAGGTCCTGATACAGGGCCCGGCGGAACAGCGGGTGCACGAACTCGGCTTCGGCGCCGCTGCCCTGGCCGATCAACCCGGTGCGGCCCAGCGCTTCAAACGCGGCGTCCGCGTCCGGCCCGTCAAGTCCTGCGATTTGCGCCGCGATGTCCGGCAGGAAACTCGGCCCGAGGATCGACGCTGCCTGTGCGCAGCGCATGCCGGCGAGCGGCAGGCCGGCGAAGCGCGCGAGCAGCAATCCGCTGCCGAAGCCCGAGCTGGTCAGCGGGGCCGAGGAAGGAAGGTCCTCGCCCCTGCCGATGGCAACGGCAAGCTGCGCGAGCAGGAGCGGATTCCCGGCACAGAGCTGGAAGGCGCGATGGGTGACCGCAGGTGGAACCTCGTGGCCCACCCGCTGTTCCAGCAGGGTGCCGGAGGCAGCCTCGCTCAGCGGCGCAAGCTGGTGGAGCTGGCCGCGGTTCTCACTCGCCAGCTCCACCGCTGCCTCGCTAGCAGGCGCCGGCCACGGCCGCAGGCAGCCAATGATGCCAAGCGGCATCGAATCTGACCGCCGGGCGAGGAAGGAGAGGAGCGCGAGCGAGTCAGCGTCAGCCCAGTGCAGGTCATCGACAGCCAGGAGCATGCCACCAGAGCCGGATCGTTCCATGAGCCATCGAAGGACGCCGTAGAAGCGGGCTGCGCGGTCACTCGTCGGTTGCGGAACTGCCGTCTCGCCCCGGAGTCTCGTCTCGGCCAAGCCGTGGGCAGCCGGTACTTCGACGGCTCGCTTCGCGCCGACTCGCACGGCAGCCGCGGCGCTGGCAGGAGCAGACGCCTCGGGCGGGACGGCGTCGGATAGCAGCCCGCTGCCGCCGATCTCACCGAGTGCCTGCGTGAGCAGGCCGAATGGCAACGTTGTTTCCAGCGGATGCCCGCGGCCACGGCCGGTCGTCATCCCGAGATCGGCGGCCAGCCTGCAGGCCTGATCGATAAGCGACGTCTTGCCGAGGCCCGCGTCCCCCCGCACGAACAGGGCAGCCGGCCGCCCGGCCGCGACCTCCTCCAGCAGCCAGCGCACCCGCGCGCGAATCTCGTCGCGCTCGAGCAGGCCGCTCGGCTCCACCGGCTTTCCTTCCGGTCAAAAGCGGGCACATACCCAAACTCCACTAGGTATACCGCGAAATATCGCAGTCGCGGCAGCATCTGTCTGCGGTTTCCACAGTTGAGCCCGCTATTCCGGAGCTAATAAGTCCGGCCCCGGCGGCCCTGGGTGCCATCATGGCGCTATGGCGAGGATCAAGGACATTACCTTCGATACTCCGCATCCAGCGCCGATCGCCCGATTCTGGGCGGCCGCACTGGACGGCTACGCCGTCGCGCCGTACGACGAGGCCGAGCTCGAGCGGCTGCGTCAACTCGGCATCGACAGCACCGAGGACGACCCGACGGTTGTGGTCGAGGCTGGTCCCGGCCGCGCCAGGCTGCTCTTTCAGCTCGTGCCCGAGGAGAAAGTCACCAAGAATCGGGTGCACCTCGACCTCGCCATCGACAGCCCGGACGAGCAGGGCTTCCAGGCGGAACTGGACCGACTGACCGGCCTCGGTGCCGTGCTCCAGGCCGACCACCAGCAGTGGGTGATCCTGACCGACCCGGACGGCAACGAATTCTGCCTGACCAAGCACTAACCAGCAGCTCGATCGCAGGGTCCAGCCTGCGATCCGCCGCGCGTCCGGCCGTCGGAGCAGCCAGCCTGGGCCGGCCGCTCGGAGGCAGGTACTCTCGCAGTCATGGCGAAAGTGCAGCTCTCAGAGGCCGAGTGGCGGGACCGGCTGTCTCCGGAGGAGTACCAGGTACTGCGTGAGGCGGGCACCGAAGCTCCGTTCACCGGCGAGTACACAGACACCGAGACCAAAGGTGTGTACAAGTGCCGTGCCTGCGGCGCCGAACTGTTCCGGTCCGCCGAGAAGTTCCATTCCGGCTGCGGCTGGCCGAGCTTCTACCAGCCAACAGCGGACGACGCGGTGATCCTGCTGGAGGACCGGTCGCTAGGCCGGGCGCGAACCGAGGTCCGGTGCGCGAACTGCAACAGCCACCTCGGTCACGTGTTCGAGGGGGAGGGCTACAACGTCCCGACCGACCAGCGCTGGTGCATCAACTCGGTGTCGCTGTCGCTTGACGAGGAGTGAACAGCCCTGCGTCCGGTCGCAGCCCAGCCGGGCTGCGGCTGATCAGGCCTGGCGACCTGTCCGCGGCTACCGCACAGACCAGCGGCATGAGCAGGCTCGCGGCGATCTCGGGTGACCTCACTGGTGCTCGTGCCCTCTGGATGGGCCGGACCGACCTGCCGCCGAGCGTGAACTCTGGCAACCACCACCATGGGGAGTCCGAGACCGGCATCTACGTCGTGTCGGGCCACCCGGTGTTCATCTGTCGCGAGCCGGTGACCGGCGAAATCCTCAGGCTGGAAACGCAGCCGGGAGATTACGTCTGGGTCCCGCCGTTTGCCCCGCACCGGGAGGAGAACCCGTCGCCAGGTGAGACCGCGGTGGTTGTGATCGCCCGGTCCACCCAGGAAGCAATCGTCGTGAACGTTGCGGAGCTGTAAGAGCGCAAGCCCTCGGCCGCGGCGACTGGCTCAGGCGGCTTGGTGACTGGCAGATGAGAGAAAGGTGAACATCGGGCGTAGCGCCTTACCGCCGCCCATCAGCCGCGAACCCGTGCTTATGCTGACGACTGTCATGCGTACTACAGGCCTGCTCGCAATTGCCGCTTGCGCGGCCAGCGTGGCGACACTGGCAGCCTGCAGCTCCGGCAGCGGGCAGCAGGCGGGCGTTGTCACCGTCAGTAACAACCAGTGCGGCAGCAGCTGGCAGCTGCCTCGGCCCGGCTGGCACACCTTCAAGGTCAACAACCAGGGCACCAACGGCGCGGAGATCGACCTGCTTGACCCGGCGAACGGCGCCGTCTACGCCGAGATTGAAAGCAGCGGGCCCGGCACGACCACGCCGATGTCCCTGAAGGTGGGTTCCGGCAAGTACGCATTCCTCTGCCTGTTCGCCGACTCCGACCCGGACCAGGGGCCGACGGTCACGGTGGCAGGACACGTCGCCGGCACCCGGCCGATCCTTCCGGTCACATACAACGACCTCTACCCGCTCTCCAAGCAGTACCAGGCGGAAACCGAGGCGGGACTCAAGGTGCTGGCGCCCGAGACGGCTGCGCTTGCCGCCGCCGTGCGCGACGGCAACCTGGCGGCGGCGCGGCGCGACTGGCTGACCGCGCACCTGCAGTACGAGACGCTGGGCGATGCCTACGGCGCGTTCGGCACTTTCGACGACGAGATCGACGGCCGGGCGGACGCGCTCGGGGTGAACAACCCCCAGTGGACCGGCTTCTACCGCCTCGAGTACGGGCTCTGGCACGACCAGTCGCTGCAGTCGCTGACCCCGGTCGCCAGCACGCTGAACACGGACGTCGGCAAGCTCGTCGTCTGGTGGAAGACGCAGCAAGTCCCGCTGACCGACATCGGGCGGCGCACGCACGAGGTGCTGGAGAACGCGCTGGAGTTCCAGCTCACCGGGCACGACGACTACGGCAGCGGCACGACGCTTGCGACCACGGTCGCAAACATCCAGGCCACCCGGGCGCTGCTGGCCCTGCTGGATCCGCTGCTCACGCCTCGGTATCCGGGCCTGGCCGCCGTCAAGTCCGGCCTCGCGCAACTGCAGGCACTGCTGCTGAAGGAACGTCAATCGAACGGCTCATGGATTCCGGTCGCCAAGCTCGCCACCCAGACGCGACAGGAAATCGACGCTGCGTGCGGGCAGCTGCTCCAGGAACTGGCCCCCATCGCGTCGATCACCGAGCCAAGGAACACAGCACGTGGCTTCTGACCAGCCCGATGGCGCGGCGGAGAACGACCAGCCGCCGGCCCTCACCCCCGAGCCCAATGTCCGCTCAGAGCCCGCCGGGCGCCGATCGTTCCTCCGCGGGCTGGCCGGCGGTGTCGCCGGCGGCGTGCTAGCTGGCGGCGCCGGAGGGTACCTGTACCACGGCAATCCGGCCGATCCGGCCGCCGCTGCGAACAAGGCGGCGGTCCTCGGCAGACTGCCCGCGGTGCCGTTCCACGGCAAAAACCAGGCGGGCATCCTCCCGAAGCCGAAAGGGGTGACGGCGGTGGTGTCATTCGACGTCACTGCCGGCGATCGGGCCTCGCTCATTGACCTCTTCCAGACGGTGACGGACCGGGCCAGGTTCCTCACCGAGGGCGGCACCCCGCCGCCGAGCGGGATCGGCGGGCCGCCGGCGGATTCGGGCATCCTCGGGCCGACGGTGGTGCCCGACGGGCTGACCGTGACCTTCGGCGTGGGTGCCACGCTGTTCGATGACCGGTTCGGGCTCGCAGCACTACGTCCTGCGCACCTGGCGACGATGACTTCCTTCCCCGACGACGACCTGGATCCCGCTCAGTGCGGCGGCGATCTCGTGGTTCAGATGTCCGCTGGCAACACCGACACGGTGCTGCACGCGATGCGTGATATCGCAAAGCACACTCGTGGCGGGATGCAGGCCAACTGGCGGATCGACGGATTCGCATCGCCCGCCCGGCCGGCCGGCACGGTGCCGCGGAACTTGCTCGGATTCATGGACGGCGTGGCCAATCCGCCAGTTACTTCGGCCACGGAGATGAAGGAGCTGGTCTGGGTACAGCGCGGCGCGCCGGGCGAGCCCGCCTGGACCGCGGGCGGCAGCTACCTGGTCATCCGGCTGATCCGGATGCTCGTGGAGTTCTGGGACCGGGTCGACGTCGGCGAGCAGGAGGCGATGTTCGGGCGGCGGAAGGACACCGGTTTCCCGCTGGACGCCAACTCTCTGTACGCCGCGCCGAACTACACGCTCGATCCGACCGGCGACATCATCCAGCTGAATGCACACATCCGGCTGGCGAACCCGCGCACCAAGCAGACCGCGTCCAGCCGCATCCTGCGCCGCGGCTGGAACTACGACCGGGGCATCGATCAGGTCGGCGACCTGGATATGGGCCTGATCTTCACCTGTTACCAGCAGGACATCAAGCGTCAGTTTGAGACCGTGCAGACGCGGCTGATCGGCGAGCCACTCGTCGATTACATCAGCCCATTTGGCGGTGGGTATTTTCTCGCGGTGCCGGGCGTAACTGGGCCGAGCGACTTCTACGGCCGCGCCCTCTTCGCCTGATGCTGCGAGCGGCGCTGCCTGATCTTGCGAGGCTGCGCATGCCGGTGTGACCGCTGCGCCGATTGTTGCCTTTTCGTTTGCCTGCGCGTCACATTACCCGCCTTACTGCGTCAACCGGTTGTGAAATGGTCGCGTATTAGGCAACGTTTGAGCGTTGGCCACGGCCGCCCTCACGGCGCGCCGGACGATGTAGTTCCGCAGAACTCAGGAGGCAGGATGGGCATCCGCCCGGGCTGGGGCAGTCGCCACCGGGTCTACATCGCGGCCGCAGCAGCGGTCGTGTTGGGCGCCGGAGCGGCCGCGGGTGCGACCGTCGCAAGCGCGAGCACCTCGGGCAAGACCGCGTTCGCGGGGTATCACACCCCCGGACGCGTTTCCACGACGCTGTATCGGGACAACACCAACACCCCGATCAAGCACCTCGTCGTGATCTTCGGTGAGAACATCTCGTTCGACCACTACTTCGGTACGTACCCGTTCGCGGCGAACACCGACGGCACGACTTTTAAGGCCAAGCCGGGCACGCCGGCGGTCAACGGGCTGTACACGAAGATCACTAAGAACGGACCCGTCGGCCCGCTGCTGACAAACAACTCGAACGAGTTCAACCCGCAGCGCCTCACGTCGTCCGAGGCGGTGACCTCCGACCAGAACCACGGTTACACGGCGGAGGAGAATGCCGAGGACGGCGGCAAGATGGACATGTTCGTCCAGGACACCGAGTCCGCCACGCCTTCCCAGGGCTGCGGGCCCGAGGCCTGCCCGCCCGGCATCGTGATGGACTACTTCGACGGCAACACCGTCACCGGGATGTGGAACTACGCCCAGAACTACGCGATGAGCGACAACAACTGGGACACCAACTTCGGCCCGTCCACCCCTGGCGCGATCAACGTGGCCTCTGGTGACACGCAGGACGCCTCGGTGCTGACCCCGGCCTGGTCCTCGACCCCGGACCAGCCGGCCACGTCGTCCTCTGTCAAGGACGGCTCAGATCAGGGCGACGTCGATCCGTTCTTCGACACCTGCTCGGACTCCAACCACACGAGCACCGGTGCGCTGCTGAAGATGAACGGCGAGAACATCGGTGACCTGCTGAACGCCAAGCACGTCACCTGGGGCTGGTTCGAGGGCGGCTTCGCGCCAACCTCGACCGACAGCAATGGCGCGATCTGCGGATCCAGCCACGCCGCCATCGACGGCGTCGCCACCGCCGACTACATCCCGCACCACGAGCCGTTCCAGTACTACGCGTCGACCTCGAACCCGGATCACCTGCCGCCGAGCTCGCTGTCCGACATCGGCTTCACCGACCAGGCCAACCACCAGTACGACACCTCGGACTTCACTGACGCGCTGAACGGCACCGGTGGCGCGCAGCTGCCTGCGGTGTCCTATGTAAAGGCGCCGGCCTACGAGGACGCTCACCCTGGTTACTCCGACCCGATCGACGAGCAGCGCTTCGACGTCGACACGATCAACGCCATCGAGCAGTCCAAGTACTGGTCGTCGACCGCGATCGTGATCACCTACGACGACTCCGACGGCTGGTACGACCACCAGGCCCCGAAGATCGTCAACGGGTCCGACGACAGCTCCATCGACGCGGCGATCTGCAGCTCCGTCGCCGTGGCCGTTGGCTCCGGCAACGGCCGCTGCGGCTACAGCCAGCGGCTGCCGATGATCGTGATCTCCCCCTACACCCGGGAGAACTACGTCAGCAGCAACCAGACCAACACGGCCTCGGTGGTGAAGTTCATCGAGGACAACTGGCTGAACGGCGAGCGCATCCCCAACTCGTTCGACGCGACCTCCGGTTCGCTCGACGCGCCGGGCGGTCTGCTCGACTTCCACGGCCGGCCACACTTCCAGCCCGTCCTGCTCAACCCGACGACCGGTGCCGTGGTAAGCGGCAGCAAGCTCGGCCACTAGGGAGCAGGCACACAAAGTAACGCCCTTCTCGGCGCTCAGTCGGGCGCCTGGCACGCTGGCGGCAAACCAAGCCGCCGGGGCCAGGCGCCCGACGCTTTTCCCGGCCGCCCGTGTCCGAGACTCGCGGCAGCGGCAGGCTGCTCGGTTTTCGTATGCTCCGGTCACCAAAGACGCGGTTAGGGTAGAGACGGGCCTTGCGGGCAAGTCAGGCCCTCCGCCCGTGCCGCATGGTGAGGAGACCAGCCGCCGGCCGATACCGCGGTCGAACTGATCACCGGGTCTTCGCAGGGCGGCCGTCGTGACTGGTGAGGAACGTTAAGATCGCAGGTCAGCGGTTTGGCTCGTGGCGTGGTCTGACCGTGCTCCTCGCACTGGCGGCGACGGCGATCCCAGCAGGCTCCGTCGCACATCGAGACCGTTCGGTTATGACACGCGCCACGGCTGCATCGAAAAGAACCCCTGCCGGTCCAGCGGCCTCCGGGGGCAGCGGCCCGGCCGCCCTGGTCAACCCGCTGATCGGCACAGCCGGTGCTGGCAATGTCTTTCCTGGTGCCGACGCACCGTTCGGCATGCTGCAGTGGAGCCCTGACACTACGAACCCCGCTGACGGCGGCGGGTATTCGGCGAGTTCCTCCGAGATTACGGGGTTCAGCCTGACCCACGTCTCTGGCCTCGGCTGCCCCGGCGCCGGAGACGTGCCGATCCTGCCGACCACCGGCGCCATCGATCCGGACGCGCAGGACGGTTTTCGGCGCGGCGCGCAGGCAGCGCAGGCGGGCTACTACGGGGTCAGGCTGGCGGACGGAATCGGCGTCCAGCTGACCGCCACGACCAGGAGCGGCCTGGCCGAATTCAGCTTTCCGGCCGGGGACCGGGGGAACCTGATCTTCAAGCTCGATCGCAGCCGTCTAGGCGACAGCGCGGTGCGCTTCATCGTGGCGAGCCCGACGCAGGTCGAGGGCGCGGTCACCACTCGGAGCTTCTGCGGCTTGGGCACGCCCTACACGCTGTACTTCGTGATGCGCTTCAGCCGGGCGGCCGACCGATACGGAACGTTCACCTCGGCGGCCGCCAGCGGGCAGCACCCGGAGGCGAAGCAGCTCACGATCACCGATCCAGGCAAGCTGCAAGCGCCAACGGCGGCAGCGGGGCAGCCGGCCCTGGCCACGCCCGCCGGCGGGTACGTCAGCTTCGCAGCCGGCGCACCGGTGCTGGCCAAGGTCGGGATCTCCTATGTCTCGGCGGCGGGCGCCGTGGCCAACCTCGCCACTGAGGATCCGGGCTGGGACTTCACCGCGATCAGGAGCGCGACGCAGCGAGCCTGGAATGACCTGCTCGGAAAGATCACGGTCACCAGCGGCACGCGCGCACGGCGCGTCGTCTTCTACACGGCGCTTTATCACAGCCTGCTCGCGCCGGTCGTGTTCAGCGACGTGGACCGCCAGTACATCGGCGCCGACGGCAAGGTGCACACCGTCGATGCCGGGCAAGCGGCCGAGTACACCGACTTCTCCAACTGGGATATCTACCGCACGCAGGCGCAGCTTGAAGCCCTCCTGGATCCTGCTGCCGCCAGCGGCGCCGCGCAGTCGCTGCTCGACGCCTACCGCCAGACCGGCATGCTGCCGAAATGGCCGGCCGACGACGATGACTCCTACACGATGGTCGGCGACCCGGCGGACGCCGTGCTCGCCGACTACTACGCGTTCGGGGCGCGCGGATTCGATGCGCCGGCGGCGCTCGCGGCGATGATCACGCAGGCAACCCGCCCGTCCAACGTCAGGCCGGGCCTGGCCTACCTGAGCACGCTCGGGTACCTGCCCAACGACGGCAGCTACGGCTGCTGCAACTACCACGGGTCGGTGTCCACGACACTCGAGTACAACACCGACGACTTCGCCATCTCGGCGATGGCCGCGGCGCTGGGCGACCGTCCGGCGGAGCAGGCATTCCGGCAGCGCGCGCAGGACTGGCAGCACCTGCTGGA
Source organism: Streptosporangiaceae bacterium (assembly GCA_036495585.1). Classification (GTDB taxonomy): domain Bacteria; phylum Actinomycetota; class Actinomycetes; order Streptosporangiales; family Streptosporangiaceae; genus JAJYUU01. Next base: position 29,475 of record DASXMP010000040.1, on the reverse strand, counting down.
CCCGGCGACGGGCTTCATGCAGCCGCGACTGGCCGACGGCGCCTGGCGGCCAGGCTTCAGCCCGACTAGTCCGGCCGGCTTCGTCGAGGGCGACTCGTGGCAGTACACGGGCATGGTGCCGTTCGACGTGGCCGGCCTGACGGACGCGAAAGGTGGTCGCACCGCGATGGCGAGGTATCTCGATGCCGTGCTTGCGAGCTTTACCGCCGGCTTCACCGGCGCCAGCGCCGATCTGGGGAACGAGCCGAGCTTCGAGCTGCCCTGGGAGTACGACTACATCGGCGAGCCAGCCGCGACTCAGCGAACCGTCCGCGCCATCCAGGACGCCCTGTGGCTGGACGCCCCCGATGGGCTGCCAGGCAACGATGACCTCGGCGCGATGAGTGCCTGGTTCGTCTGGTCGGCGCTCGGCCTGTACCCGATGACGCCGGGCACGGCAACCCTGGCACTCGGCTCGCCGCTGTTCATCAGCGCTGTGATCAGGCTGCCGTCCGGTCACGACCTGCGGATTGAGGGAGCCGGCGCGGCCACGGACGCGCCGTACGTGCAGTCGGCAGCCTGGGACGGCCAGGCCTTCGACCACGCCTACGCACCATCGGGTGCGCTCGCCACGGGCGGGACCCTCAGCTTCCGGCTCGGCACTTCGCCGAGCGGGTCGTGGGCAGCGGCGCCCGCCGACGCTCCGCCGTCCTACGGCGCTCCGGCCACCAGCGCGACGCGCGCCGGATGGGCCGGCCCGCAGCGCGGGTGACGCCCGGCCGAGGGCGGGACGACTCGGATCAACCCCCAGGGCGGCGCTGCAGCCACTCCGGGCTCAGCTCGCTCAGATTGGCCACGCCGGCCAGCCGGGCTGTCAGCTCGAAGTCGTTGCGCAGCGCGCGCAGCACATGCCGGACACCCGCCTCGCCGCCGAGCGCCAGCCCATAGGCGTACGGGCGGCCGAGCAAGACCGCCTGCGCCCCGAGGGCCAGCGCCTTGAGCATGTCCGCACCGCCGCGGATGCCGCTGTCGAACAGCACGGTCAGGCGCGAGCCGACCGCTTCGGCAATCATGGGCAGGGCATCGAGCGAGGCAACAGCCCCATCGACCTGCCGCCCGCCGTGGTTGGACACCACGATCCCGTCCATGCCGGCCTCCGCCGCACGAAGCGCGTCGGCAACCGACAGGATGCCCTTGAGCACCACCGGCCCATGCCAGTGCTGCCGCAAGAACGGCACATCGGCCCAGGTCAGTGAGGAGTCGCCGAAGATCTGCGTGTACCGCAGGACAGCGGACTGCAGGTCGTCCTGGGCCAGTGCACCGAGCCCGGCCTGGAACGCCGGGTCGGACAGGTAGTTCTGGATGCCAACGCCGCCGAGGAACGGCAGGTAGCCGTTGTCCAGGTCGCGAGGCCGCCAGGCCAGCATGCGCGTATCGAGGGTCACCACGAGGACGTGGTAGTCGGCCGCCTGGGCCCGCCCGAGCAAGCTCGCCGCGACCGCTCGGTCTTTGGGCCAGTACAGCTGATACCAGCGCTGTCCGCCGGAGTTGGCCGCGGCCACGTCCTCGATCGTCGTGGAGGCGGCGGTCGACAAGATCATCGGGACGTGTTCGGCCGCGGCCGCGCGAGCAACGGCGAGCTCACCGTCCGGATGCGCGATGCCGAGCACGCCGATCGGCGCCAGCACGAACGGCACGGTCAGGTCCGTGCCGAGCACCGTCACGCCGAACGAGGGCGTGCTCACGTCGGTGAGCATCCGCGGCACGATCCGCCACCGTCGCATCGCCGCCAGGTTCTCCTGCGCGGTGTCACCCGACCCTGCCGATCCGGCGATGTAGTCGAACGCCCGCTGCGTCATGACGGCCCGGGCGGCGTCCTCCAGACGGCTCAGGTCCGTCGGCACGTCGGGCACCTTGCCAGTCAGCCCGTTCAGGTAAATCTCTTCCTGAAAGCTTTCCAGCGGCTGAGTCACGGGCCTCGTCCTCACCGACTCCGCGCGGCCCTGGCGTCGCGCTGACATTCGCACATCCTGTCACGCCGTGGCGCGCCAGCCGCCGGACCCCGCGCCCTTGCCGTCAGCCGGAGGCCAGGAGTGCCCGCCGTCCTGACGCCGCGTCCGGGGCCGCGCCCTGGCGCGGCAGAATGCTGCCATGCCACAGGCGAACGACAACGCGGCCGCGCTGCTCGACGAGTACGCCGAGCTCACCGTGATGACCGGCGGCGACCCGTTCCGCGCCCGGAACTACGCCAAGGCGGCCAAGGCCATCGCGGCGCACCTGGAGGATGTGTCGGAACTCGGGCCGACCGCGCTGCTGAAGATCCCCGGTATCGGGAAGTCGATCGCGGCGAAGGTCGCCGAGATCACCACGACCGGCACCTTCGCTGAGCTCGAGGATGCCAGAGCCGACGTACCGGACGGAGTCCGGCGGCTGACCCGGATCCCGGCGCTCGGGCCCCGGCGGGCGCTGCAGCTCTACCGCGAGCTTGGCGTGAGCTCGCCCGCGCAGCTCAAGTCCGCGATCGAAGCAGGAAGGCTGGACGGCCTCAGGGGCTTTGGCCCGAAGAGCACGGAGAAGCTGCTGCGCGGCATCGACCTGCTGGCGACCGCCGGCAGCCGCGTCCTGCTGAATGTCGCCGCCGAGACCGCAGCCCGCGTCATCGAGGCGGTCGGGAGCGCACCCGGCTGCCAGCAGATCGCGCCGGCCGGGTCCTTGCGCCGTGCGGCCGAGTCGATCGGCGACGTCGATGTACTCGCTGCGGCGGCAGACTCTGGCCCGCTGATGCAGGCGCTGACGATGCTGCCCGAGACTGCAGAGGTGCTCGTCTCCGGCCCGACCAAGACGTCGATCCGAACCACGGCCGGGCTCCAGGTGGACCTGCGGGTGGTGCAGCAGGATGTCTGGGGCGCGGCGCTGCAGTACTTCACTGGTTCGCAGGCGCACAACGTAGCGATCCGCGCGCTGGCGGTTCGGCAGAAACTCAAGCTGTCCGAATACGGCTTGTTCGACGCCGAGAGCGGCGAGCTGATCGTGGCGCGCACCGAGGAGGAGGTCTACCGGCGCCTCGGCCTCTCGTACATCCCGCCGGTCCTCCGCGAGGACACCGGCGAGATCCAGGCTGCCCGCACGGGCACGCTTCCGAGCCTCGTCGTCGACGCCGACCTCCGCGGCGACCTGCACAGCCACACCAACCTCACCGACGGGGCCGCGACGTTGCGCCAGATGGTCACGGCGGCGCGCGAGCGGGGCTTTGCCTACTACGCCATCACCGACCACGCGCCAAACCTGGTCATGCAGCGGATGACCGACGACAAGATGCTGGCCCAGCGCGAGCAGGTCCGCGAGCTTGATCGCCAGCTCGCCGAGGAAGCCGGGCAGGCCAGCCCGCCGATGAGCCTGCTGCACGGCACCGAGCTCAACATCGCGCCGGATGGCAGCGTGGACTGGCCGGCCGATTTCCTGGCCGGCTTCGACATCTGCGTGGCCTCGGTGCACAGCCACTTCGACCTGCCGCGCGCTGAGATGACCAGGCGCTTCATCACGGCCTGCGAAAATCCCTACATCAACGTGATCGGGCATCCGCTGACCCGCAAGATCGGCCGCCGCCCGCCCGTCGACGTAGACCTGCCCGAGCTCTTCCGCGCCTGCGCCCGGACCGGCACGGCGCTCGAAGTCAACGCGCACCCGGCGCGCCTCGATCTGCCATCCGCGCACATCCGGGCTGCCCGCGACGCCGGCGTGCGGTTCGCTATCGACAGCGACGCCCACTCGCTGCGGGATCTCACCTACCTGCAGTACGGCGTCGCAACCGCGCAGCGCGGCTGGCTCACGGCCGGCGACGTGATCAACACCTGGCCACTGCGCCGGATGCGCGAGTTCCTGCGCAAGGGCCGCTAGCCTGACCGGCGGGCCGGTCCTGGCCGGCCTGCTGCCCCAGGCCGAAACAGCGTGAGCGACTGGAACCGCTGCTCGCCGGCGCCGACCACGTGAAAATCGAGCAGGCTGAACCGCTCAGTCGCGATCGCGACTATCTGCTCGTCCGTGCGGAAGGAGAAGAACCTTTTGGGAACGTGGTCGTCCCACTCCGCCGGTCCTTCGGTCCCTGCACCGCCGTAGAGGCCAAGGAAGAACAGCCCGCCTGGCCGCAGCACTCGCTCGATCGCGGCGAGGATGGCCGGCAGCTCGGCCGTCGGCACGTGCAGGAGGCAGTTCATCGCGTGGACGGCGTCGAAACAAGCGGGCTCCAGGCCGTCGTGGGGCAGGCCGGAGACACCGGCGCCGAGTTCAGCGAAGTCGAGGACCCGCGCGTCCAGGCCCTTCTCGCGGCAGCGGGCCACCATCGCCGGCGACAGGTCCGTGGCCAGTACGTCCAGGCCGTGCTCGGCGAAGAACGCGCCGTCCTGGCCGGTCCCGGCACCGATCTCGAGCAGACGCCGGCAGCCCGCGGCCTGCAGCCGCGCCAGGAACGCGGCTCGCTCGGCTAGCTTCCAGGGCTGCTTGCTCAGGCGATCGCGGCGGTCGGCGCCAGCCTCGTACGAGGCGCGCAGGCTGTTGCGGATCTGCCGGTAGTCAGCGGTATCAGCCACCGTCCGATTATGGAGCAGGTCGCCGACACCCCACCCTGGCGCATCGCCAGGCCGCGCGGGCCCGATGGCGCGTCCGACCGGAACGGGCCGCAGATGCCGCCTGCCGCCTATCGGCGCCGACGAGGCCAGGGACACCAGCACTGCCGGGCTCACCAACGCGAGCCCGCGGCCCGGCCGCCTAGCTCGCCCCAGCCGAGGTGATGGCGGTCTTGTCGACCCGCGGCACGGCTGCCCAGATCGGCTCAGCCGAGCTGACAGCTGCCTTAGTGCCCCCAACGGCCCGCAGGCCCACCAGCACCCCCGTTTTGCCTGGCTCGAGCGGCACTGCCTGGGTGATCCACGGCATCGGGATGGCGCGAACCTGCGCGTCGTGTGCCGCGCACAAGAGCGTGAGCTGGTCCCCGGTGCGCACGCCGATCTGCCATGGCATCGCCCCGAGCTGCGTACATGGCGTGTGCCAGCTAGTTCTGGTCATAGCGTCCGGGCAGACGACCTTCCGGCCTGCGCCGCACATGCCGGTGAAGTCCCGGCAGCGATCGCAGAAGCCGAGCCGGGCAGCTGCCGGGTCCTTTGTTGATAAGCCGCACATGGGGCACGCGAACCTGCGTCCGCCTGCCAGGCCTGGCTTGTACTTCCTGAACATGGCCATCTTGCCTTCCCCGCGACCCGTCCCCGGCTGGCCCGCCGGCTGAAGACATTGTCTCGCAAGATGGAGGCAATTAGTAGTCAATCGGCCACGTACAGTGAAGAAAGCGTTAGCGGCGGAAGGCCGGCTCGTTGACAGTCCAGTGGGGCCACGCGCCGGTCTGATAGCGCCGCAGGTTCGCCGCGAACGCCTCGCCGGACCGCCGGAACATCATTCCCGTGTACCAGGCGACGTGCGGCGTTGCGATGACCCGCGGATGGCGCACCAGCGGGTGGGTGCCATCGGCCGGCTCGGCCGCGAAGACATCCAGGCCTGCGCCGCCGACCTGACCGGACTCCAGCGCATCCAGCAGTGCCGCCTCGTCTATCAGGCCGCCCCTGGCAACGTTGACGAAGAGCGATCCCGGCCGCATGGCGGCGAACTCCCGTGCACCGAAGAGACGCTCGTTCCCGGCATGAAGCATGGCGCAGCACACCACCGCATCGGCTTGCGCCAGCAGGTCGGGCAGCCGGTCCGGTCCGGCTACCAGGTCCACCTCGGGCGGCCCCGCCTTGGCGGGGTCCGCCCGGACCGCGAGCAGGCGGGCGCCGAACGGGGCGAGGCGCCTGGCCACGGCCGTGCCGATGGCGCCGAGGCCGACGATCAGCACAGTGGCGCCCAGCAGTGACATGCCCATTGGCCGGTCGAACCAGTGTCCCCCGGAGGCCGCCGCCCGTGCCTCGTCCAGGCGCCGGGCCAGCGCGAGCAGGTCGAGTACGGCAAGCTCGGCGCAGGAGTCGGCGTTGCCGCCGGCGTCGCCCGGCACCCGGGCGACCAGGATGCCGAGGTCCGTGGCCGCAGCCACATCGACCCGCTCCAGCCCGACGCCGAACTGGTGCACGAGGCCGAAGCTGCCCGCCTTCATGACGTCGGCCGTCACGAACGCGCCGAGCGGGCAGAGGACCGTAACGCCATCCAGGTTGCCGGCCAGCTGATCCGGCGCGCAGGTGGCCAGCTCCCATCCCGGCAGCAGCGCGGTCAGCCAGTCGAATGGCAGCTCGTTGGTGATCGCCTGGCGGGCAAACAGGAGCTTCATGTGGTTACAACGACCCCGTTAACGTGCGCTGTCGGCCAACACATCGTCAGCCAAGCACTGTCAGGTAACACGTCACGGCAGCGCGGCGACCAGCTCGTCGACTGGCTTGCGCCGGCCGGTGTAGAAGGGGATCTCCACCCGCGTGTGCAACCGGGCCCGCGCACCGCGCAGATGGCGCATCAGATCCACGATCCGGTAGAGCTCGTCCGCCTCAAACGCCAGCAGCCACTCGTAGTCGCCCAGCGAGAAGCTGGCCACCGTGTTGGCGCGGACGTCGGGATACTCGCGTGCCATCTTGCCGTGCTCGGCCAGCAGTTCCCGACGCTCGGCATCCGGCAGCAGGTACCACTCGTAGGACCGGACGAACGGGTAAACACTGACGTAGTTCTTCGGCTCCTCGCCGGCCAGGAAGGCGGGGACGTGGCTCTTGTTGAACTCGGCCGGGCGGTGCAGTGCCATGGCTGACCAGACCGGCTCGCTGGCCCGGCCTAGGCCAGTTCGGCGGAACCTGGCGTAGATCTCCTGCAGGTCGTCAGCGGTCGGCGCGACCCACCAGAACATGTAGTCCGCATCGGCCCGCAGCCCCTGGACGTCATAGCACCCGCGGGTGAGCACGCCCTTGCCGGCCGCATGCTGGCACAGCTCGCTGACCTCAGCCGCCAGGCCAGGCCGGCCGCTCGTGGTGGCCGCCGCGGCGGCATCCAGCCCGCCGGGCCCGCTCACCCGGAAGACCGACCACATGGTGTAGCGGATCAGCTCGTTGAGATCGCGTGCCTTCGGCCGGGCCTCCGGCTGCTGCTCGGCGCCATCGTTGCTAGCCATAGCTCATGTTTACCACTGCGCCTCGCGCTGGCAGCCGGCCCGCCTCGGCCAGGTGGCCGCGGCGCTAGGAGGCAGGATCAGCTGGCCGACCTGAGCACCTGCCGGACCTTGAGGCGAGGGCCCGTCCGCAGGATGGCCCGCTCATAGATGCTCCCGGCGACGCTGGCCATCCAGATGGTGGCCGCCAGCGTGATGGCGGCAGAAAGCAGGAACTGCCAGGCAGGCGCCTGGCCGATCGCCAGCAGGCACCGTGGCACGGCCGTGGTGCTGCAGCACGGCCGGGATGACCGCGCCGGCGATCGCCGCCAGCACCAGCGGGGCTGTGGAGAACCAGAACGATTTCGCCGTGCCCCTGATCAGCAGCCGCCTAGGCCCGCTCCGGTGGCAGCGAGTGCAGCCGGGCCAGGTACACAAGCTGATCACGCACCGTCATCGTGGCGTAAAGGCCGCGCTCCTCAGGCATGTAGCCGATCCGGCGGCGAGCCTGCGGACCAATCGGCGCGCCGTTCCACCGAACGTTCCCGCCGTCGAGCGACGTGACCCCTACGATGGCGCGCATGGCGGTTGTCTTGCCTGACCCGTTCGGGCCGAGGAAGCCGAAGACCTCGCCCGGCGGCACTGTGAAGCTGAGCCCATTCAGTGCCACAACCTCGCCGTAGCTGCGGCGCAAGTCCGTCAGCTCGAGCGCGCCGTGCTGGACGTCCATGCTTCCGCCTTCCTTGGCCGGATGCCGGACCCGGCACCGCCCAAACAGTAGGCCAGCACACTAGCCAGAAGTGGCCGGCTGCGCTAATCTGATATCAGCTAGATATCAGCGCAGTCAAGTCAATTAGTGCCCAGTTGGAGGTGCGTCACCGTGACCGCCGAGATTGCCGTCGCCGGGAGCAGCCAGCCGGAACCGCAGCCAGCCGCCAGCCCCATGACCGAACGTCCCGCCCACTCCTTCTCGGGCCTGGGAATCCTAGTCGGTGGTGTCGTCCTGCTCCTGGTCGGCGTCGGGCTCCTGATAGGTGGCGCTCTCCTGCACAGTGCTGTCGGGGTCGCTCTCATCGTGATCGGCGTCCTGGTGGTCGTCGCGGACGGCTTCTCCTTCGGCGGCCTTACCCAGGTGACGCCGGGCCAGGCGCGCGTGGTCCAGTTGTTCGGTCAGTACCGCGGCACCGTGCGGCAATCCGGCCTGCAGTGGGTGAACCCATTCACCCAGCGGCTCGTGGTATCCACCAGAATCCGGAACCAGGAGTCGGCGCAGGCGAAGGTGAACGACGCGGACGGGAATCCGATCGAGATTGCGGCGGTTGTCGTGTGGCAGGTCAACGACACCGCGAAGGCGATCTACTCAGTCGAGGACTATTCGAAATTCGTGGCCATGCAGATCGAGACTGCGGTCCGCCACATCGCGTCCAGTTACCCCTACGACAGCCGAGGCGCCGACGTACCGTCCCTGCGCGACAACGCGAAGGAGATAACCGAGCGACTGTCGACGGAGATCGCCGAGCGCGTGACGTCGGCAGGCGTGGATGTCATCGAGTCCAGGCTGACCCGGCTTTCCTACGCTCCGGAGATCGCGCAGGCGATGCTGCGGCAGCAGCAAGCGAGCGCGATCGTCGGTGCGCGCCAGCGCATCGTCGAGGGGGCGGTCGGCATGGTCCAGCTGGCGCTGGCCCGCCTCGAGCAGGAGGGCGTGGTCGAGCTGGACGAGGAACGCAAGGCGGCGATGGTTTCCAACCTGCTCGTCGTCTTGTGCAGCGAGCAGGCCACGCAGCAGGTTGTGAATACCGGCTCGCTGTACCAGTGACGCTTGCGCCTGGCAGCGCAGCCCGCCGATGGGAAAGGAAAGGACGGTTCCGGGGTGACAGAGCGCAAGAACATCCTGCTGCGCCTCGACCCGGCCGTCCATGATGCCCTCGCCAGGTGGGCATCCGACGAGCTGCGCAGCACCAACGCCCAGATCGAGTTCCTGCTGCGTCGCGCGCTCGCCGAGGTCGGGCGACTGCCGAGCCAGGCCAAGCAGATGCGGCGGCCGGGCCGGCCGCGCACCGAGCCGGTCGATTAGCAGCTCGACTGGCCACCACGCGCGCCGAGGCCGGCCGGGAAGGACCCCTTCGGCCCACCCCGGCACCGCCGCGCCCCGGACTGCCCGCGCTCTCCCGGCACGCCGGCCAAGCCTGCGCAACTGTCCTCAATCGCCGCAGGGCGCGAGGCCTCAGTATTCATGGCCTGTTGCCCCTGCTTCCTCTGCGGGGACCTGCCCCGGTGGAGCGGCGGCACGACCTGGGGTGCCAAAGATCACCGGACGTTAAGATCGCTTTTATGGAGATCGAGTCAGAAGCCGAGCTACGGGCCTTGCTGGGCGTGCCGTCCGCGCGGGCAGCGGGCAAGGACCGGGTGCGGCTGGCCGACATAGACCGGCAATGGCTGGCGGCTTCGCCGTTCTGCATCCTCGCGACATCCGATGCGGCGGGACGCTGCGACGCTTCGCCGAAGGGCGACCCGGCAGGGCAGCTGGTTCACGTCCTTGACGACGCCACCGTGGCGATCGCGGAGCGGCCAGGCAACAAACGCGCCGACGGGTACCTGAACATCCTGGCCAACCCGCACGTCGGCATTCTGTCGTTGATTCCTGGCCGGAACGACACACTGCGGATCAACGGGCGCGCCCGGCTGATCGACGACGCCCCGTTCTTCGACCAGATGATGGTGCGCGGGCGCCGGCCGATACTGGCGGTCGTCGTGGACGTCGAGCAGGTGTTTTACCACTGCCCCAAATCAGGAATGCGCTCTGAGCTGTGGCGGCCCGAGTCATGGCAGCCCGACGCTGTGCCAGGGCCAGCGGCGATCATCAAGGCGGTGCAGGACACGCCGGAGACGCTGGAGGAGCTCGACCGTTACTACGCGCCCGCTCGTTACGCCACGCTGCTCTACTAGGACATGGGCACGACGCAGCTTTGCCGCTGGCCGGCACAAGCGGAAATGCTGTGCTCGCCGCCGCCGCCGCTCGCTGGCGGGCGCGCTAGCGTGCCTGTGCGACGGCCTCGATCTCGACCAGCTGATCTGTGTATCCGAGCACGGCGACCCCAAGCAGCGTGCTCGGGGCGTCATGCTCGCCGAACGCCGCGTGTACGACTTGCCAGACCGCGCCGAGGTCCGCGCGATCAACGGAGGCAACGAACACGGTGGTCTTCAGCACATCGGTGAGCTCTGCTCCGGCCGCCGCCAGTGCCGCGATCAGGTTAGCCACCGTTTGCTGCGCTTGCCGGACGTAGTCGCCGGGGGCGGTGACCGTGCCGTCCGCATCGATTGGGCACGCGCCGGCCGTGAAGAGGAGGGCGCCTGGGGCGGAGACCGCGGCATACGCGTACGGCGCGCTCGGATACAGGCCCGGCGCGCGGACTAGCTTGGCAGGCATGAGCCGGATCCTCGCAGCCGCTCCCTCGTGGCAGCAATGCCTTATTCACGTAGGCCTTCGCGTCTCGATCGCGACACGGTGCCACCTCGGCGGACGCTGAGAGTGATCTGCCCGGTACCTGCCCGCCGATCTGTCCCCATGTTCCGCTAGGTTCCTCGATCTGGTCCTGATCCAGTTCGCTGTGCCCAGGTCGCGACCTGGTCGCGCATCAGGGTCCGCATCGCGCTCGTCAAGTCCAGATCGCGCAGTCGATCCCGTCGCTGAAGCGCTCCGGCGGGTCGGGCATGCGCCGAGCCGTGCCGCGGGCCACGCGGCGCGCCGTCCAGGCGGCCGCGGCGGCATCGAGCACATCGTCCACGCCAATGCGCCGCCCCGCCAGGCCGAGGTCTCCGCTCAGGCCGATGCCTTCAGCCGCCAGCAAAGCGCGGCGGCGCACCGCACCCGCCCAGGTTGCCTTGCTGTCGGTCAGCGGGGCGCCCGCCATCTCGGCGAAGCTCAGTTCCGGGTGCGCCTCAACAACCCGGCACACAGCACCGCCCTGGCGCAGCCAGTCGTCCACCTGCAGGATCTTCTCCCGCAGCCGGAATGCCTGGGCCGAGATGCCGCTGCCAGTGACGGAACGGCTGAGTGCCAGCGCGTCTGCATAGGTGTCGAAGGCCAGCGCGCCTCTGATCGGCGTCGCGAACACCGACGCCCAGCGCGCGCCTGCCGCCTTGCGCGCGAGCAGATCTGCCTGCCGAAACCCGGTGTCGGCTAGCCCGATCGGGATGTCGATGGCGACGGCCCGCAGCGGCCCGGCCTGGGTCGCCGCATCGACGACTTCCGCGATCTGCCCGCCGACGATCGCCTGCGGACGGCCGTCTGACAGCGTGATCGCGATCCAGCCGGCCGGGCAGGCATCGACGCCCAGGACCCGGCTCTCACCGTGACCGCTACTCGCAACAGCGTCGGCATCGGTAGTACCCGGAGAGGCCAGACTCGCGCCGGTGTGGCTGGCGCCGGTTTGGCTGGCCGCTGTGCGGCTGGCCGCTGTGCGGCTGGCACTGGTGTGGCGGGCGCCCGCATGGCTAGTGCTCACATGGCTGGCGCTCACGGCGCCATGCTTCCAGGCCGTTGACGGTGACCGAAGGCGGCCGGCTTGTTGGCCACTGAGGACCTGCCCGGGGGCGGCTGGCTCGCTCCCTTGCCTGTGACGCTACGTGCGCCGGGAGCGCGAAGCACCGCGGCCGATCTGCGGACAGGCCAGGCCGGCGGGCTAGCCGCAGCTGGCCCGCAGAATGGATACTTTGCGTTGAACCGTCACGTAGGTTCAGCAGCGGCCGGATCGGCCGGATCATGCCCCGATGAGGTAAGAGACGCTCATGGACAGACGTGCACTTGTGCTAGGTGGCGGCGGCGTCACCGGCGTTGCCTGGGAGATTGGCCTGATCGCTGGGCTAGCGCAGCTGGGCATCGACCTGACCGCAGCTGACGTGATGATCGGAACATCGGCCGGCTCGGTTGTCGGCGCTGACCTCGCCTCCGGGCAGGATCTTGAGACCATCTACCAGACCCAGCTCAAGCCGCCGGCGCCCGAGCCTGCCGCCCGAATGGGCTGGGGCTTCATCGGCAGACTGATATGGATCATGACCACCAGCCGGGACCCCGTGCGGGCGCGGGCCCGGGCCGGCCGCTGGGCGCTGGCCGCACGCACCATGCCGGAAGCCGACAGGCGCAAGGTGATCGAGGCCCGGGTGCCCGCTACTCTGTGGCCGGCCAGGAACCTCAAGATCACCGCTGTGGACGCGCGAACCGGCGAGTTCGTGGTGTTCGATTCCGCTGGCGAGGCAGGCCTGGTCGATGCGGTCGGCGCCAGTTGCGCCGTGCCCGGAGTCTGGCCGCCCGTCACCATAGGAGACCGCCGCTTTGTGGACGGCGGTATGCGCTCGGTTGCCAACGCCGACCTGGCAGCCGGATTCGAGCGAGTTGTTATCGTGGCGCCGGTGGCCACTGGGGTTGGTCACTTGACGAGTCCTCGCCGGCAGGCGGCGGAACTCACGGCGGCCGGGGCGCGGGTCGTGCTGATACAGCCCGACCGCGCGGCCGTGCATGCCATCGGACACAACGTGCTTGACCTCTCGCGCCGGGCGGCAGCCGCGGCGGCCGGCCGAGCCCAGGCCGCGGCGGAAGCGGCACAACTCATGCAGGTGTGGCAGGGCGCAGGCGAGCCGTCGGTCTCCTGACCGGCTCACCGACCGGCTTGATGTGCAGGGTCTGGACCGCGATTGTTATCGAGTTGCGGTGAGCTTCGGCTCCTCTGCTCCGCAGGAGCTGCCAAATGCTGGATGGCAGGTGCGCGAGCGACGCAGCGCCTCTGGTCACGCGGCTGCACCGAGCTTCTCTCGGACTGGGGCGATGATCTCCTCGGCCAGCCACCGGGGCACGTTGTCCGGCAGCGGCGGCCGGACACCGACGACGATGTGCGTGAAGCCAAGACCAACCAGACCGCCGATCGTCGCGCGCGTGGTCGCTGGATCGTCGGTAGTGATCAGCAGTTGCACGGAGCGGATCACGTCGGTCGGCTCGCGGCCGATCGTGGCACAGTGCCGGTCGAGGACCTGACTGCGCTCGGCCAGGTAGTCCAGGCTGGCATGCGGTGGGCCAGGGATGTTCCAGATGTCGGCGTGCTCGGCTACCAGGCGGAGCATCCTGGTCCCGGTGCCGCCGATGAGGACCAGTGGTCCGCCGGGCTGCACGGGCTTCGGCTCGTTGATAGTCCCGCTGAGCGTGTAGTGGCGGCCGGTGAAGTCGAACATATCGCTGGTGAACATCTGCCGGACAATGCTGACGGTCTCGGCCAGCCGCTCCAGTCCCTCACCCGGGCTGGCGACCGGCAGGCCGTACGCCAGGTACTCGGCCATGCCCGGATGCGCGTCGAGTGTCCGCGGCGCGTCGGCCGGAAGCGTCCCGCCGGCGCCCAAGCCGAGAATCAGTCTGCCGTCGGAGATGACGTCCAGTGTGCTGGCGATCTTGCCGAGCACGGCTGGCTGTCGGATCTGATTATTGGTCACCAGCAGCCCGAGCCGGAGCCGACTGGTCTGCACGGCGAGCGCCGCGAGCAATGTCCAGCCCTCCAAGATGGGCCCGTCCTTCGGCCCGGTGAGCGGCAACATGTGGTCCCAGAGCCAGCCGTGATCGATGTCTGGTACTTCATCCGCCTGCTGCCAGGTGCGCTGCAGGTCTCGGTAGGTCGTGTGCATCGGGGAAGTCTTGATCCCGAAGCTCAGCTGTGCCGCAGTCGCCATCGCGGGCCTCGTCTCCACTCGACCATCATCAGGATTACTGATTATCAGTATAGCTGAGTTTCAGTCTGACTGTACTGTAGCTGCATGACCGAGGGGCTTCCGGACGAACTGGCGTACCGGCTCGGCTACCTGCTCAAGCACGCGCAACAGCGCCTGGCACGGGCGGCCGAGCCGGCCATGGCGCCGTTCGGAATCGACGGCCGGGAGCTAGCGATCCTGACTGTGCTCGCCGCCGGAGCGCCGCTATCTCAGCAGCAGGCGGCCGAAAGGCTAGGAGTCGATCGCACGACGATGGTCGCCCTGATCGACGCGCTGGAAACCAAAGGGCTGGTCAGCCGGCAGCGCAGCCCAGAAGACCGCCGCCGCAACCTCGTCCAGCTCACACCGCCAGGCGAAGATTGCCTGCGGCGGGCCACGAAGGCACGGGACCAAGTCGAGCGCGAGTTCCTTGCGCCACTCGGCGGCACGCTGAGCCGTCAGTTCGTTCGCGCGCTGCAGATCCTCGCCACTCCCGCCGACGGGGCGAGCTAGCAGCGAGGTGGCGGCCAGAGGGCGGGCGCCGGGAATGGCCGGAGCCTCAGCCCTGCAAGACCTTCAGCGCGGCTGCGTAGAGCATCTGCTTGTGCTCGGCGGTCACGCGCGAGTCCTTGTCCGCTAGTTCTCCGGCCCGCCTCACCGCGGCCGCCAGCACCTGGTCCGCCGGAGCCACCTCATGCACAATGCCCGCGCTGAGAGCGGCAGGTCCGCCGTAGCGCCGGCCAGTCAGCACCGCTTCCTGCAGAGCCCGTGCGGGCAGCTTCGCGGTCAGCACGCTGAGCAACTGCGGTGACAGCGGCAGGCCGATGTCCGCCTCCGGCATGCACCAGTAACCGCGGTCTTCTCGCATCACCGCGAAGTCGTGTGCGGTGGCCAGCAGCGCGCCGCCGCCGAATGCGTGCCCGTTCACCGCCGCCACCGTCAGGGCCGGGAACGCCAGCACCCGGCCAAGCAGCCGGTACACGCTTGTCAGGTTCTCGCCGGCCCGGTCCCCCGCCGTCGCCAGCCAGTCCAGGTCCAGGCCGTTGCTGTAGAACTTGCCCTCACCGGTCGTCACGAGGGCGCGGGGTCCAGTAGCGCCTTCGACCTGGTCGAGCGCGGCGTTGACGGCATCCAGCCAGTCGGGCCCGAACCTGTTCTCGCCTGCGCGCATCCGCAGAATCCAGACGCTGCCGTCTTGCTCTAGATCAATCACTGTTGCTCCTGCTGCTTCGACGATGAGTGCCGGGCGGCGGCGCCGCCGCTTGCCATCCGCAACCGCGCTAACCGGATGCACCGGACACGTCGGCGCCGGCGGCGTCCTGGCTGCCCAGGTAGGACAGCACCTGAGCGACAGCCAGCTTTGCGGTGGCTATGCACGCCGGGACGCCGACACCGTCGTAGGCGGCGCCGCAGATGGCCAGGCCCGGCTGGCCGGCGAGCGAGGCGCGGATTCGCGCGACGCGTTCCAGGTGTCCGACGGTGTACTGCGGCAGCCCGCCGCCCCAGCGAGTGACGCGGATATCCACCGGCTGGCCAGCCACGCCAGTCGCCGCGGCCAGGTCGGCGACCGCCAGCGCGGCCAGCTCGCGGTCATCGCGCTGCAGCAGCCCGTCCTCGCCGAATCGCCCGACCGAGCACCGCACCACGTGCGGGTCGGACGCGGCGCGGCGCAGATGCGGCCACTTGACCGTGCTGAAGGTGACTGCCTTTACCGCCCGGCCGTCCACGGCCGGCACCAGGAAGCCACTGCGCGTCGGCGGTGCGCCGAAAGCCGGGGCGGCGTATGCCAGCGTGACGATCGCCATGCTCGCGTACTTGATCTCGGCGAGCGCTGCCGCCGCCGCTACGGCCTCGCGTGCGAGCAGCCGGCTCGCCGGGACCGCAGGTACGGCGAGGATCACGGCATCTGCCTCGACGGTCTCTGGTGCGTGCGCGGACCCGACGGTGAGGCGCCAGCCGGACGGCGTCCGCGCGAGCTCGCGCACCATCGCGGTGGTGCGGACAACCGCACCCGACGCGGCCGCGAGCGCAGCCGGCAGGGTGCCGAGCCCGGCTGCCAGGGTCGTGAACACCGGCGGCGGTGCTTGAGGGGTCACGCCGTCAGACGGCTCCGGCCGGGGCGGCAGGAGCGTGGCCGCGGCCTCGGCAAGCGAATCGTGACCGTGCGCCGCCTTGGCCAGCGGCGTCAGCGTTGCGTCGAACGACAGGTCCTCCGTGCGCCCGGCGTAGACGCCGCCGAGCAGGGGCTCGACCATGCGGTCGACGAGTTCGGCGCCGAATCGGCCGCCCACGCGGCTGGCCACCGACTCGTCGCCACCACGCTGCGCGGTCGGCAAGCTGAGGTCTTGCCGCGCTCGCGCCAAGCCGGGCTCGGACAGGATGCCCGTCGCAGCCAGTTCGTCAAGGTCGGCTGGCACGCCCATGAACTGGCGCCGCGGCAGCGGCCGGATCGAGCCGCGCGTCCAGATGCCAGCCGAAGTCGTGCCCGGCACGCGGCGATCATCGTCCAGCGCCAGGTCGCTGATCAGTCCGGTGCCTTCTGGCCGCCGGGCAAGCAGCGCCTCCGCGCCCGCGTCCACCGCAATGCCACCCACCTCGGAGACGGACAGCTTCCCGCCGATGCGCGGCGAGCCTTCCAGGACTGTCACCGCAAGGCCCGCGTCCCGCAGCAGGAATGCGGCCGCCAGGCCGGAGATGCCGCCGCCGATGATGACAACCGATCTGCGGCGCTCACTGTTCGGGGAACTCACGTGTCCGATTATCGTCAGCGCCGGAACCGCGCCCCTGACCGGTGCGTCCGAGGGACATGAAAGGCACAGTCCTCGCGCGGCGAGGGGCGCTTGCCAGCGCCGTCCTGATCTCGGGTTGCCTGCTCCTTGCCGCTTGCAGCGGCACTACAGGCAGCAGCGCCAGCAGTGGCGCTATGAGCGCCGGGGCCGTCGGCCGCGGTGCGGCACGCGTTCCGGGGGCTCTGCCAGCTGGCCGCGACGGCACCGCGAACGCGAATGCCGCGAACGGCGAGGCAAAGGCCGCGCAGCCAACTGCCGCTCTTGCGCCGGCCAGCCAGCAGATCGTCTATACCGCTAGCATCACGGTCCGCGCGCACAACGCGGCGGCGACCGCGAGGCGCGTCATCGGCCTCGCCGTTGCCGCGGGCGGCTACACGGCGGCCGAGCATGTGGCGGGCCGGTCGCCGGGTCAGCCGGGCCCGACGATCAGCCTCACGCTGAAGATCCCCGTTCCCGCTTATCAAAAGGTGCTGAGCCAGCTTTCCTCGCCCGTCCTCGGCAAGCAACTCGGGATGTCGCAGCAGGCGAGCGATGTGACGCAGCAGGTCGCCAACGTCGCCAGCCTGGCCACATCGGAGCAGGACGCGATCACCGCACTGGAGGGGCTGCTGAAGCAGGCCGGGTCGGTATCCGGGCTGCTCCAGGTGCAACAGCAGATCAGTGCGGATCAGTCGGAACTGAACTCGCTGCAGGCGCAGCAGCGGGCGCTCAATCTTCAGACCACCTACGGGACCGTGACCATGACGCTGGTCAGCCCGCCCGCTGCGGCGCACAAGCGAATGAAGCCGCCAGGCAAGCACTCGTTCCTGACCGGTCTGACGGCGGGCTGGCATGGGCTGCGCCGCGCCGCGGGATGGGTCGCTACGGCGGTAGGGACGGTGCTGCCCTTCCTGATCATCGCGCTGGCGCTGGCCGGCCTCGGCTGGCTGGTGCGGCGCTGGATACTGCGGCGCCGGCCTGGCCCCGGACCGACCGTGACCAGCTGAACTGCTGAACCTAGGCGGGCCGGGCTGACGCCGTGTGCACCAGCTCGGTCAGCCTGGTCAGCATGTCCGGGTCGGTCTGCGGCAGCACCCCGTGCCCGAGGTTGAAGATGTGCCCCTCGGCGGTCCGGCCGCGGTCGAGTACCTGACGGGCCCGCTGCTCGATGACGTCCCACGGCGCCAGCAGGATGGCCGGATCAAGATTGCCCTGCAGCGCCTTGCCCGGTTCGACGCGGCTGACCGCGTCGTCGAGCGACACCCGCCAGTCAACGCCCACGACGTCCGCGCCCGCCGCGCCGAGCGCACCCAGCAGCTCTCCCGTGTTGACGCCGAAATGAATAAGCGGCACGCCCGCCGGAGCCAGCGCCTCGAAGACGCGCTTGCTGAAGGGCAGCACGCTAGCGCGGTAGTCGTCGAGGCTCAGTGAGCCGGCCCAGGAGTCGAATAGCTGGACCGCGCTCGCACCCGCCGCGACCTGCACCTGCAGGAAGGCAATGGTGATATCCGCGAGCCTGCCCATGAGATCCGCCCAGAGGGCTGGCTTGCCGAACATGAGGGACTTGGTGATCTCGAAGTTCTTCGACGGGCCGCCCTCGACCAGGTAACTGGCCAGGGTAAACGGACCGCCAGCGAAGCCGATCAGTGGCTTGGGCCCCAGTTCCTTGGTCAGGCTCAGGACGGCCTCGGCGATGTAGGGGACGTCATCCGGCTCCAGCGCCCGGAGCCTGGCGACATCGGCTGCCGTCCGGATGGGGTGGTCGATCACCGGTCCCACGCCCGGCTTGATGTCGATGTCGATGCCGATGGCCCGCAGCGGGACGACGATGTCGCTGTACAAGATGGCCGCGTCCACGTCATGGCGACGCACCGGCTGCAGAGTTATCTCGGTCACCAGGTCCGGTGTCGCGCAGGTGTCAAGCATTGACTTCTTGGTGCGCAGCGCCCGGTACTCGGGCAACGACCGGCCGGCCTGCCGCATATACCAGACCGGCGTATAAGGGACCTCTTGCCGACGGCATGCGAGCAGGAACGGAGAATCGCCGACTGTCGCACTCATTCCTGGATGATGGCACAGCTGGCCTGGCGGCAGCGGCGGAAGCCGCCGCCCCGCCCGCCCTGTCCGGGTCGTCCAGTGCACGGCGATTCGGCCCGAGGCGATACCGAAGTTGGCGGTCCGGGGCGCAGCGGCGGGCGAGCGAGGCAGACTGAGCGGCCCAGCCGGAAATTGCGGAGTTCGCCCAAAAGCACATGACACGCCGTCTCAGGTCCGGGGCTTGCGGCCGGAGTCGTGCCAGCATCGATTGCTGAGCAGGGAGTTGCGGAGGTCGCAGATGACGAAGATCATCCGGCACTGTCCTGACTGCGGCGAGGACCAGCAGTTCGCCCAGCATCACGGTGTCGCGGCATGGTGCCCGGACGCTGTGGGCGCGGGCTGCCCGGAGTGGTACTGCCTCGCCTGCGGAGCTGCCCTGCTGATTGGCGCCAACCCGGCCTTCGCCACGCCGGTCGCGGACAGCCGCGTACGAGACCGCGTCGCATGACTGCCCGCCAGTGCCACCCGCACAGACGCTGAGGCCCGCCGGGGGACCGATGGCGGGCAAGACGGGGGAGGACGAGTTCCGCCAGTCGGTTGCGGAGGTGCAGGCGGAGCTGGAGTCGCAGCGTGAGTTCCGGCCGGAACTGACCTTCGAGGACGATCCGCCGCCGCGGCGCCTGGCCCCGTTCGCCTACGCGATCGGCGCTACTGCCAGCTCCGTGCCGGGCGACGCCGATTCCGAAGTTGGCTGGGCCAAGTTCGTGCTGCTATTTGACGCAGCGAGTCAGCCGGGCTGGGATGGGAAACACCGAGTTATTGGCTACGTCCGAACCGAGCTTGAGCCGGAGATGGCGGCCGACCCGCTCATCAACGAGGTCGGCTGGAGCTGGCTCACCGAGGCGCTGGACGCCCGCAGCGCCGGATACAGGAAGATCAGCGGAACCGTGACGAGCGTCGTGACCCAGGGTTTTGGCAGCAAGCAGGACGAGCCCACCTCTACCGAATTCGAGCTACGCGCATCCTGGTCGCCGGACACTTCGCCCGGGAGCACGGCTCAGCTCGACGCCCACGTGGCGGCGTGGTGCGACGTGCTCTGCATGGCAGCCGGGCTGCCGCCGCTAGCTCCCGGAGTCGCGGCGCTACGGCCGCAGCGTCCCAGGCCGCGGCCGTGACCGGCCAGCCGGAAGCAGACCAGGCCGGCGCACAGCAAGCTGCACCGCAGACCGCGGGTCCGGAGACCGAGGTTGCCGAGCGCCAGGTTGAGTTGCTGCTCGAACCGCGCGACGGGATGCCCCCGCTGGTCGCCAGCACCGAAGCGCTGGACGCGGCGATCGCGGCCCTCGCAGCCGGCCGCGGCCCGGTGGCCGTCGACGCCGAGCGTGCCTCCGGGTTCCGGTACGGGCACCGGGCATTCCTGGTGCAGTTTCGCCGTCAGGGCTCCGGGACCGTGCTCGTGGACCCGGTGGCTTGCCCGGATCTATCCGCTCTCGATGCCGCACTCGCCGACACCGAAGCCGTCTTGCACGCCGCTTTGCAGGACCTGCCGTGCCTGGCGGAGCTCGGCTATCGGCCGCGTCAGCTTTTCGATACCGAGATGGCCGGGCGCCTGCTGGGCTGCCCGCGAGTCGGCCTGGCCACCATGGTCGAGTCGATGCTCGGCCTCGGGCTGGAAAAAAGCCACTCGGCGGCGGACTGGTCGACCCGGCCGCTGCCAGATGAGTGGCTTCGGTACGCCGCGCTGGACGTCGAAGTCTTGGTCGAACTGCGGGACATCCTCGCCGAGCAGCTAGCCGAGCAGGGCAAGCTCGAGTGGGCCCGAGAGGAATTCGCAGCTGAGCTAGCCGCCGAGCCGCAGCCTCCGCGCCCCGATCCGTGGCGCCGGACATCCGGGATCCACCGGGTGCACACTCGCCGAGGCCTCGCAGTCGTCCGGGAGCTCTGGCTGGAACGTGACAAGATCGCCCGGCGCCGTGATCTCTCGCCCACCAAGGTGCTGCTCGATGCGGCCATCGTCGAGGCCGCCCGGTCGATGCCGAGCACCATGGAGGAACTTACTGCCGTCGCCGGATTCACCGGCCGCGGCGCCCGGCGCCACCTGCCGGAGTGGCTGCGCGCCGTGGGCCGGGCCCGGGCGCTGCCCGACCGTGCGCTCCCGCCCCCTTCAGCGCCGGCCGGTGACGGTCCCCCGCCCGCCCACCGCTGGCACGACCGGGACCCCGAGGCAGCAAAACGCCTGACCGCAACGCGGGCTGTGGTAGCCGCTCTCGCCGACTCCAACCACATGCCGGCCGAGAACCTGCTGCCCCCGGACGCGGTGCGGCGGTTGGCCTGGCAGCCACCATCGGCCATCGGCGAGGCAGCGGTCAGTGCGGACCTGCTCCGGTACGGTGCCAGGACCTGGCAGGTGCAGCTCACCGCTCTGCCCATCGCGAAGGCCCTGCTGCGCATCCTGGAGAAAGATCCCGAATAGCCCCTCATGGCGCGGCGACGGCGGCCGCTGCCTCGGCTACAGCGACAGCGGTCGGCACTGCGGCGACGCCGACGCGGTCGGCGCTACAGCGACAGCGGTCGGCGCCGCGGCGACGCCGACGTGGTCGGGACTGCGGCTACGGCGCACTGCGCCAGGAACCACCGTCGGGTGCCCGGTGCAGCATGCGCAGGTTGCACGGCACCGCCGAGCCCGGCATTGGCTGGCCGGCACACTGCAGCGGCCGATCGGCAGCCGGGTAATCGGGGAACACGTTCTGCCCGACCTCGCAGTCACAGCAGCCGCCAAGCTCCTGCAATCTGCTCAGCAAGGCGGTCGCCTGCGGCGCACGCGCATCGCGCCATCTGGCGGCCCAGCGGTGCGTCCCGTCGCAGCCGAACTCGTACATCATCCGCACCAGGAAGCAGCGCAGGCACTCCCGCTCAGCGGGCTCCGTCAACAGGCCGGCCAGCGCCTTCAGTTCAGCCTCGACGGCGTCGGCAATGTTGTCAGTCATCGCTCGCTCCGATCTTGTCGCCGCAGGCGCAGCGGCAATCTTCCTACAGATGTTCTATCGCTTGGCACCGACATTTCCGGGATCCTGCAGGCCGCTCCCGGCAGGCCAGGGAACGAGCGATTAAGCACTCGCAGCCGGCCGACCGGAAAGGCACAATGCAGGAATGACGGAGCTTTTCTGGGCGAGTCTTGATACGCCTGTCGGCCAGGTATCGGTTGGCTGCAGCCCGCAGGGCGTCGCGCGAATCAGATACGGCGCGCCGCCGGCCGGCACCGACGCGGCCCCGGATCTCGCCAGTGCGGCACTCCGCCAGGTGACCGAGTATTTCCGTGGCGGCCTTAAGGCGTTCGAGTTGGACGTTGACTGGTCCGCCACCTCCGGCACCCAGCGGCAGGTACTGCAGGTCCTGGCCGACTCGGTCGGCTATGGGCAGACGACCACCTACGGCGAGCTTGCTCAGCGGGCCGGCCTGGCCGCTTCGGCGGACGTCCTGCCGGCCCGGGTCGTCGGCCAGATCATGGCGTCCAACCCCATTCCAGTGGTCGTACCGTGCCACCGGGTCCTGGCGGCCGATGGCCTGGGCGGCTACAGCGGCGGTGCCGGCATTGAGGTGAAGCGGTGGCTGCTCATCCTCGAAGGGGCGCTGCCACCGACACTGGACTGGGTGCCCGCTACCTAGCGTGCACTCGGCGCCACCCGCGGGGCGCTGGCTGGCTGACAGGCGCTCAGCGCTCTTCGGTCCCGCCCGGATGGTGGCGCTCGGCGCCGGCAAGTCTGCCGTCGGATCGGTGCAGCACCAGGAACTCGCCCTTGGCCAGCGCCCGCCCAGGTTCCAGCACCCCGGCCACGCCGACAGCGGACACACCGGCCCCGGCTGCCCCGGCCCCGGCTGCCCCGGCCCCGGCCACGCCGTGCCCGGTCGGGCCATCACCCGCCGCGCGGCCGTAACTGCCGAGCTGACGACAGGCCGCGTCGACCAGGGCTGGCAGGTTCTCCCGGTGGCCGCAGATGATCACCGGGATATCCCTGCCTGCTAGCTCGGCGGCAAGCTCCGCCGCCTCGCCCAGCGCAGCTCCGCTCCCCCCGTCACCAGTGCCTGGCGCCCCGAGGGCCGGTTCCACGCGAACCCCCACTCCGGCCCGCTCCGCATACGGGCGAACACTGGCCAGGCAGCGCTCGGCTGGCGAACTGATCACCTCGCATGTGCCGAAGCAGCGCAGCATGTCCGCCAGCAGCCGGGCCTCGGTGAGGCCGGCCTCGTCCAGCGGCCGCTTGACATCGTCGTCGGCCCACTCCGACTTGCGGCCGGCCGACGCGTGCCGGAGCAGGATGAGGGGCACGGTGACCGCGGCCGCGGCCAGGAAGGCCCGCAGTGTCTCCGTATCCCGGCGGTAGGTGAGCCGGGCGCCGGCTTGGACGGCCGCAGTCCAGCTGAGGTCGTCGACCTCGCTGCCGGGCACGAACGAGTCCTGCTGGGGCGCCGCCAGCTGGTCAGCCTGCCCGACCCAGTAGTCGACGACTTTCTGCACACCCCCGCTGGCCGCATACCGGACCGTAGGCAGCGGTCGCCCCAGGTTGACCCGCAGGCCGGTCTCCTCGAAGACTTCGCGCACTGCCGTCAGCAGCACGTGCTCGCCGGGTTCGATCTTGCCCTTGGGAAAGCTCCAGTCGTCGTATTTCGGGCGGTGGATCAGCGCCACCTCAGTGCCGTGAGCGGCGGGACGCCAGACCACCGCCCCGGCCGCCCGGACCTCCTGGCCGGTGTGCGGGCCATCAGCCATAACACGGGCCAGCTACCGTAGCTGCGGCCACCTACTCGCCGGCCCGCACGCGCCGCTGCCTGATCAGCAGATCCTGAATGTCGGTCAGCGGGTTCCCGTCCTCGTCCAGGTGATGCCGAGCCCAGGTGCCATCCGCTGCCAGCCACCACGAGGAGATGCGCGGGTCCATCGCCAGGCCGATCAGCTGCCGGATGCCGGCCGCCTGGCTCTGGTCGGTGACCCGCACCAGCAACTCGACCCGCCGGTCCAGGTTGCGGTGCATCAGGTCAGCACTGCCAATCCAGACATCGTCGGGCGAATCCGCGCTGCCGGTGCCGAACGCGTAGATTCGCGAGTGCTCGAGGAACCGGCCGACCACGCTCCGCACCCGGATCGTCTCCGATAGCCCGGGAACTCCCGGCTTGATCGCGCAGATCCCGCGAATCCACAGATCGATCGGCACCCCAGCCCGGGACGCCTGGTACAGCGCATCGATCATCGCCTCATCGATGAGCGCGTTGCATTTGAACTGGATCAGCGCTGGCTTGCCAGCCCGCTGGAGCTCGGCCTGCGCCTCGATCCGCTCGATCAGCCCGGCCCGCACTCCGGCAGGGGCGACCAGCAGCCGGTTGTAGTCGGTCTTGCGGCTGTAACCGGTCAGGTGGTTGAACAAGTCGGTGATGTCCTCACCGACCGTCCGGTCCGCGGTCAGCAGGCCAAAGTCCTCATATAGCCGCGCGGTCTTCGGATGGTAGTTGCCCGTCCCAATGTGGCAGTATCGCCGCAGCGTTCCGTCGCTCTCCTCCCGCACCACCAGCGACATCTTGCAGTGGGTCTTCAGGCCAAGCATGCCGTAGACAACGTGGCAGCCCGCTTCTTCCAGCTTGCGCGCCCAGGCGATATTTGCCCGCTCGTCGCCGCGGGCCTTGATCTCCACCACCACGACGACCTGCTTGCCGGCCTCGGCCGCGTCCACGAGGGCATCCACGATCTCGGAGTCACCGCTCGTCCGATACAGCGTCTGCTTGATCGCCTGAACGCGCGGGTCGGCCGCCGCCGACACGATGAGCCGCTGCACGCTCGTCGTGAAGGAATCGTAGGGGTGGTGGACCAGCACGTCATGTTCGAGCAACTGGCCGAATACGCCGGCATCATGTGCCAGCGCGGTCTCCGACGGAACGAAAGTCGGGTATTTCAGCTGGCGCATGTTCAGGTCGGCGATAGCTGACAAGCCGGACAGATCCAACGGCCCGGGCAGCCGGTACACCGCGCGCGGGTCGACGTCGAGCTCGGTCACCAGCTTGTCCAGCACCTCCTCGGAGATGGAGTCCTCCACCTCCAGCCGGACCGCTGGCTCGAAGCGGCGGCGCATTAGCTCGCGCTCCAGCGACTTCAGCAGGTCCTCGGTAACGTCCTCGTCAATCTCCAGATCGGTGATCCGCGTGACCCGGAACGCGTGATGCTCCAGGATCTCCAGCCCGACGAACAATTCCCCCAGGTGCGCCGCGATGACATCCTCCAGCGGCACAAACCGGTTCGGCGCTACGGTCAGGAACCGCGGCAGCAGCGGCGGCACCTTCACCCGGGCAAACATGGTCGCACCGGTCTTCGGCTCCGCGATCATCAGTGCCAGGCTGAGCGAGAGCCCGGAAATGAACGGGAACGGATGCGCCGGGTCCACTGCCAGCGGTGTCAGCACGGGGTAGATGCGTTCCTTGAACAGGCGCTCCAGGCTGGCCTGCTCCTCGGGCACCAGCTCCTTCCAGCGCAGGATCTCCACGCCCTCGGCCGCCAGTTCCGGCTGCAGCAAGTCGGCGAAGCACCGCGCATGCCGCACGGCCAGCTCCCTGGCCAGCTCGAGCACGTTCTCCAGGATCTCGGTCGCGGTTTTGCCAGAAACCGCCTCCACCGGCAGGCCAGTGGCCATCCGGCGGACACGCCCGGCCACCCGCACGCCAAAGAATTCGTCTAGCGCGCTGGCGAAGATGGAGGCGAACCTGACCCGCTCCAGCAGCGGCACGTCCGGATCCTCGGCCAGATCCAGGACACGCTCGGCGAACCGGAGCCAGCTCTCCTCCCGGTCCAGGTATCGATCCGGTGGCAGCTGCGTGGCCAGCCGTTCCTGCCGCTCCTGCTCGGCCGACCGCCGCTCCCGATCCGCTGCTCTCGCCCTGGCTCGGGTCGCTGCCTGCTGGTGCTTGCGGGTGCGATCGGCTGCTTCGGCTCGCTCGCGCTGGGTGGCCGCGGCTCGGCTGGATCGCTGGGGACGGCGGGGGGCTGGTGACTCCATGTCCCCATTGTCCCCAAGCTTCCCACGAGCAAAAAGGCCTGCCCGCACATCCACCGGGTTGCGCGTCTGACGGCCGGCCATCAGGATCTGATCGAAAACCGTTAAGTTCAGGGAACGTGACGGGTCCGGGCGGATGGAGCACGCACATGCGAATCGGCATCATGCTGGCAGAAACGAGCGGTCCGGACGCACTGGACAAGCTGACCGATCAGGTACGCGTTGCGGCTGATGATGGCTTTAACTCGGCCTGGCTGTCCAACATCTTCGGGCTGGAGGCGCTGACGTCGCTGGCGGTGGCGGGGCGGGGCGTGCCAGGGATCGAACTAGGCACCGCGGTCGTGCCGACCTATCCGCGGCATCCGGCGGTGCTGGCGCAACAGGCGCTGACCGCTGACCTCGCGCTCGGCGGCCGGCTGGCGCTCGGCATCGGGCTGTCGCACCAGATCGTGATCCAGGACATGTACGGCTACAGCTTCGAGCGGCCAGCCCGGCACATGCGCGAATATCTGGCGGTGCTGCTGCCACTGCTATCCGGCGAGCCAGCCGGATTCGACGGCGACACCGTTCGGGCTCACATTGGCCTGTCCGTGCCTCGTTCCCGAACGAAAATGCCGGTACTGCTCGCCGCGCTGGCCCCGCAGATGCTGCGCCTGGCCGGGCAGCAGGCCGATGGCACCGTGCTGTGGATGACCGGACCCGCGACCGTGCGCGACTACGTGGTCCCGGCCATCACCGAGGCGGCGACCGCGGCGGGACGGCCGAGCCCGCGGGTAGTGTGCGCGCTGCCGGTCTGCGTCACCGCCGATCCCGCGGCCGCGCGGGCGCGGGCCAACGAGGTGCTGTCGATCTACGGCCAGTTGCCGTCCTACCGGGCGATGCTGGACCGGGAGGGTGCGGCCGGCCCGGGCGACGTGGCGATAGTCGGCGACGAGGACGCCGTGGCCGCGCAGATCGGGGCGCTGGAAGCAGCCGGGGTGACCGATTTCGTGGCGGCCGAGTACTCAGCCGGGGACGAGCGAGAGCGGACCAGAGCGTGCCTGCGCAAAGTCACCGGCGAGCTCCGCTAGTAGGGTTCGGCTGGTTCCGGTCCCGCTAAACCGGGAGTCAGCCCCGCGCCGCTGGCCCGGCCCTGCTAGTTCAGCCTGCTGGGCCGGCCCTGCTAGTTCAGCCTGCTGGCCCGGCGCCGCTAGTTCAGCCTGCTGGCCCGGCGCCGCTAGTCAGCCATGCCCCGCTAGTCCAGCCCTGCTAGTCCGGCACTGTCTGCGGCGCCGAGCGCTTCGACCAGCGTCGGCAGCATCCGCTCCTCGCAGATCGCCCGGCCGCCGGTGCGCATGGTCTCGGCTAGGCGCGGGTCCCAGGGACTCGGCTCCGGCCTGCCCTTCAGCGGCCCCGCTCCCCCGCTGCCGAGTGGCCCAGCCTTCAGCGCCTGCACGTAGTCGGCCGCCGTCATCAGCCAGGGCTCGGCCTTCAGCCGGCGGGTCGCCGCAGCCAGCCGGCGCAGGCCCGCCCAGCTGAAGTCGCCGTGCCAGCGCAGCCTCGACCCGCTACTCACTGCGGCGTTCAGTAGCCGGGCGCACGCGACAGACGGCTCGCCCTCGGTGCAGATCAGCGCGGGGCAGGCCGGGCCGAGCTGATCAGCGGCGGCGCGGACAAGCGCCGAACTAGAGCATACGAAGATCTCCAGCGCCCAGGGCATCACGGGCGAGGTGACAAGCTGGCGCAGCGTCAGCCGGAATGGCTCGCCCGCCTCCGCTGCCTCCGTCAGCCATCGGCCGACCGGGTCGCCGCCCGAGCGAACGTTGAGCACCAGGACCTGGCTGGCCAGGTCGTCAGCGACGACGCCGGCAGCGTTCCACAGCTCCTGCTCGGCCTCCCGGCTGGCGGGCACGGGCACGGCGTCTCGCACCGCGAGTGCGCGAAGCACAAGGCCTGCCACTGGCCCTTCGGTCAGGGCACGCTCGTCGCCGGTGGCTGCCTCTGCAAGTCCCGTCAGCACGACGCTGCCCGGGTCGTCTCCGGCAGGCATCCGTTCCAGGACGGCGACCGCGTGCGCAACGGCCTTGTCCTGCCCTTGCCGGATCAGCTTCGTCACCGTGCCGTCCCGGCTGATCGAGTCCAGCCACTGGCGGTACCAGGTGAGCTGCGAGAGCGGGCTGGCACGGACGGCCGAGAGGGCGTCGCCCCAGCGGCGGAGGTCCTCGGCCCGCTCGGCGGCCAGGTCACGTACTGGCCCGCCGAGAGCGACGATCGCAGCGGTCAGGCTCGGGGCGGCAGCGGCGCGCCACAACTCACTGGCCACCTCCGGCAGCGGCACGCTGAGCGAGGTGCCGCGGCCAGGGTTGCGCCCGAGCAGCCGGGCCACTGCTCGTCGCTGTCCCGGTGTCGCGCCTACCAGGGTTACCGTTCCATCGATCGCCTCGCCCCGCTCCAGCCTGCCGCGGACCCGCTCGACCAGCCAGCTCAGCTCTGGCGAGCCCAGCATGCGATCGAGTTTTGCGCGGTCGACTGTCACGTGACCGGCGTCCGGGCTGCTGGCCATGGCAAGAGGCTAACGAGCATCGGGCCGGACGCGTAACCCCCTCAATCAGGATCTGCCGACTTGTTCGCGCCTGGACACCGGCCGGCTGCGCCTAGGAGATGCAGAACTCGTTGCCCTCCGGGTCGGCCAGTGTCAGCCACTGGTGTGGCCCCTGCTGTCCCTCGTGCAGGTAAGTGGCGCCCGCTGCGACCAGCCGGTCCTTCTCCTGCGCCACGTTGTCCTGACCAACCCAAAAATCCAGGTGCCAGCGGTTCTTCACCGTCTTGCTCTCTGGCACCTGCTGGAAGATGATCCGCTTCCGGCCTGGCCCGCGCTCCGGTCCGTCCGGGTGCCGGATCGCGGCGCCGGTCGCCCAGACCAGGGAACCATTGTGTGTGGTGGTTTCCGCCTCGGTCGCGTAGCCCTCCGCGATCATCCTGCGAATGAAGTCCGGGTCCTGCTGCTCCACCTCCCAGCCGATCGCGCCGGCCCACCAGTCGGCCAGCGCGTGCGGCTCCGCGCAGTCCACCGCCACCTGGAAGTCATAGGCCATCGGAGTCACCGCTCCCATCGCTGTGCTGCCACTGGTACAGGTCGCGAAGCAGGCTGATCTCCGCGCCGTGGTGGATGACCTCGCGGCTGATATGCAGCACGAGTTCGGCCATCGGGCACTCGGCGAACGGTCCTTCGGCCGGGCCGACGGGATGAGCCAGCGCTTCCGCGCCGAGGTCGCGCACGCCCTTGATCCATGCGGTGTACTGCTCGTCGAGCTGACGGAGCGCTTCTGCCGCTGTGCCCGCATAGTCCCAGCTGTCCCAGTCCGCCGGCGGCCCGCCGAAGTGCGAGGCAGTGCGCTGGCCAAAGCATCCGACGGTGATGTGCGCGAGCCGCCAGGCAATCGTGGTCACCCGCGCCGGCTGTGGCTCCGGTAGCGCGAATTCCATCACGAACTCGCCCCGTCCCAAGGCCATCGACGTAGTCGCCTGCTCGCGTCTGCGGATGCTCCAGCAGCCGGCGAGCGGCTCCCAGAAGTACTCGGTGTCAGTCAGCCCAGCCAGCCGGGGACGCAGCTGGTTCTCCCAGTGCCACTCCAGCTGGCTTACTAGCTGCTCGTTCCAGTCCAGGTCCGCGTAGCGGTCGGTTTCCATTAGGTCCTCCCTTTCCTGACCGGAACGCTAGACCTCAATGCGGACAGGATCGGTCCTCAATTACTGGCAGACTCAGATTTCGTGGTGGAAACCTCAGCTCGACTGCTGCGCCTGCTCTCGCTCCTGCAGGCGCAGCCGGACTGGCCTGGCG
>DASXMP010000039.1:0-30489 GCA_036495585.1 Streptosporangiaceae bacterium | reverse complement strand
GCCCGCCGCGAAGTTCAGCAGGTCCGCATCGCCATTGGCCGCGGTCATGGCAATGACCGGGTTAGGAGTCGTGCCCAGCACGCCTGGGAACGAGCTGTTCGGGAACACCGACGAGACCGATCCCACTGCCGCCAGCCAGTTGAGGCTGTTGACATTGGGCTGCGGGTTCGCGAAGAACAACTGCGCCTTGGTTCCGATTGGGGTGTCCGGGTCCGGCGTCGAGGCCTCCACGAAGCTGGCCAGGAAGCTGTCATCGGTACCACTGGTGATGACCTGGCCAGCTGCGTTGTAGAAGATCACGCTCCCGATCGCGTTCGGATCGGGCTCGAACGGGGGTGGGGTCGTTGCTGCGTTGGCGACACCTGCCGTCGCCAGCGCAGTGAGGGCCCCGCCGGTGATTGCCAGCACTGATGCACTGGCAAGCAACCGGCGTAGGTTCAGCCTCATGCTGCAGATACCTTTCTCTTTCTGCGGGGTGAGTGGACCTGACTGTGTGCCAGCGCGCTTGGGCGCTGGCACACAGTCAGCGGTAGTCCGCCAGCCCTAGAGGCTCACGGACCGCCGATCTCGGGGATGTACTTCGGCACGACACCAGCCGCGGAGATGTCCGTGGCGGCTGCAGCCGTGGCGAACCACGGCGCACCACCCGGGCCGAACTCCTGGCCGGCGGCAATGCCGGTACCCGCGACGCAACCGTCTCCGGTCACTGGCGGGTTGTCCGGGCACGGGTTGTAGAACAAGGTCCGAACCGGATTCAGGGTGCCCGCCGGCTGCCAGGCGCCGGTGGCGCTGACGTCGGCATTGCGGAAGTAGATGTACAGCGGACGCTGCACATCGAACACGGTGCCCCCGTCCGAGGGCGTACCGGTGGTGATGAGCTTCACCGCCGGAGTGATGGTGTCGCTGGCCGGCGCACACGCCGCCGGGGTCGACGTGTTGATGTTGTTCAGCGCGCAGCTCGGGTCCTTGAAGTAGCCGCCCACGCCGTTGGCTGCGCCGGTGCTCAGGTGACCGAGGAACAGGTCAAGCCGACCACCGGACATCGGCTCGATCGCGTCCGCCGGGCTGGTCTGCGCGGCGATCGCGGTCGGGTCGTTCTCCTCGCCCGTTACGACACACGACCCGAGGGTCGGGTTGTTGATGTCGGCCAGGAAGGTCGAGCGGGTGCCCGAACCGACCTGCGGGATGATCGGGATGATCGTGTCGGCCGAGGTGCCACCGACCTGGGTCCACTTCGTGTCGGTGCACGAGTAGATAGCGTTCAGCTGCGCCGCCGACAGTGGCACGGCGTTAGTCGTGCTTCCCGCCAGCATTGCGAGCGGGTCCAGCCCGACCTCGATGCTGTCGAACGACGAGGACAGATTGCCGCCACAGCCCGTGGTCGGGCCCTGGCAAGCGGACGCCCGCGAGTAGGTGATCAGGTGCTGGGTGTCGGCCGCCAGTGCCTTCGCGCCAGCCCCAGAGCCGTTCGGCCGCTGCACCGGCGACAGGCCTGCGCGCAGCACAACCGTCGGGTTCTGCTGGCACGGGCTGTCGGCGTGGTTGCTGGTCTGGTTGCCGGTGCCGGCCGTGGGGCCGGTGCCAGGCGCGCACGAACCTGTGCCGAGCCCGTCTGGCCCGAACGACAGCCGCGCGTTGGCGTCGGCCGTCGCGTCGATGTTGATGAGCTTGTTCTTGTTGCCGGCCGAGTTGTAGCCAGCGTCGCCGAGCTGGTCGCCGTCGGCTGCGAAGTCGACGAGGTCCTGGAGCGTGTCGGAGCCAACTCCGACGACATCATGGCCCGTCGGCTGATAGTCCGCGAACGCGGGTGTAGCCACTGTGCCGTACATGGCCACAACGGCGCCCACGACCACGAGACCCACTGTGAGCCTGCGCTTTCGCATGCTGCCTTGCCTTCCCGCCCCCCTCGGGGCGCTAGAGCGTCACTTCCGCAGTGACGATGGCAGCCGCGAATGCCGGCGGAGAGGTTTTAAAGTGAATAGACAGTTAAGGAGGGACTAGACGCAGACTAAGAGGCGCGTGATCGGGATAGGCTGACCGGATTGCGACCTGCGGAATTGCTATCCCGCGAGAATCTGCCGTCAGGCGAGATTAGGCATCAGGAGCATTGCTGAATTGGTCGCTATCCAAAGCACGGCTACCGCGGCCGGCACGCCGACGATCCAGAGCTGACGCATCGTCCACCTGGTAGCTGCCCAGGCGAGTCCGGCGCACAGCAAAACCGCGGCCAGCACGAAATACGGCAGCAGCACGAGCTGGTCGGTATCAGTGGCGAGCGGCTTATCCGCTGCCGGGATGGCATTCGGTCGCCCTGAGGGCGTCGATACCACCTTGCCCGACGCGAGTGTCGCGTCGGCGTAAATCACGTAGTTGGGTGCCCAGCCGCTTCGCCAGCCGCTGCCAGCGCTGGTTACGAAGGTCAGACTCGACTTCCCGAATTGCGCGGCCGACGGCACCGGGTTACCGGGTCCCCGAACGTCGATCACTCGGTAGCCGAACACGCCCTGCTCGGTGGTGACCTTGATCATCACGCCCGGAACCAGCGCGTGCACCCGGCCGAATGGCGCTCCGTACATGGCACTGCGCCCGTAGATCTGAGAATTGCCGGCCTGGCCCGGCAGCGGTGTGCTGGGCAGGTGACCCGGCCCGCTCGACAGCTGTGCCGAGGCCGTGCCTTCCACGACCACTGCGTTCAGCCCGATCGCCACCGCGCTGATCCGCGCGACTGGCTTGCCTAGCGCTATCTTGCCGCCCGATGGCGCGGTTTCCTCTGCGATCTCCTGGCGGAGTTGAGCGGACAGGAGGTGCTGCGCGTGACCTTCCTGCAGTCCGGACAGCGCGAGCCCGTAGAGCACGAACCACAGGCCGAGCACGGACGCCGTGACGGTCGCGGCGAGGATGACAGCACGCGCAGGCGATAGTGGCAGCCGCTCGGGCCGAGCTGTGCTGACCGGACGTTCCTTGCGCCATTGGACGCTACGCCACCGCCTCGCCAGCCGTGTCGCGACCGGCAGGCTACCCGCCGCGTCGCTGCCGACGGGCTCCCGTACGTCATGCGCCGTCACTTCGGCACCGTCGGCCTTCTCAGCTGCCAGAACGCGAACCCGATGGTAGCTATGACAAGTGCTACCAGCAGCACGAGCGGCAGCAGGTCGCCCGCGATGGCGGACCGCACCAGTGCCGTAGGAACGAGCTTCGGGGCTGCCTGGCCGGGCGAGGTGGTGACCGGGGCTGACGTGCTGGGTGCAGGGCTGCCGGAGGTGCCGCCCGAGGCGGAGGAGGACGGCTGGCTAGCCGAGCTTCCCCCGGATCCCGAGGACGTGCCAGGCGAGTGCGACGTCGCCGGGCCCGGCAGGCCCTGACCAGGCGTCGGCACCTTGCCGTTCTGCGCTGTCACGTCGGCGGCGGCCACCTTGGTGTAATCGGCCAGCTTGCCAGCACCATTCGCGGCGGTCATCGGCAGGTAACCGGCCGGCACTTCGCCGTTCCCGTTACCGGCACGCTGGCCGGGGCCCGCCGCGAAGCTGAGGAACTCTCCGTAGTCTTGCGCCACCGACTTCTTGAGTCCGGTGGTCGGCACATCGGTCGAGATCAGCAAGGTACCCGGATACGCTTCTTTGCCTGCCGCGCCGGTACGCAACGCCGAGTAGGGCAAGTCCCACGAACCAGCGCCGGTATCCGGCTGCATCATCGCCACCGCCGAACGCAGCGAAGCGTCGGTTGGCGCGACGAAAGTGCGGCCGGCGCCCGTGGTGAACTGCGTGTCCAGCGTCGAGCCGCCCTGTGACTCTAGCGAGGCAACCGGCAGCCCGAACTCGTCAGCATCGGACAGGCTGGTGAGGCCGAGGATGAAGGTCGCTCCGGGGGACTCCGGGCCGAAGGGCACCGGCGCGGGAACCGTGCCGCCGCTGCAGGAGACTACCGAATCGCTCACGTCGAACTGCATGTCAAGGGAGAGAGTGGACAATGAGTCAATCGGCGAGGCGACCTGGTTGAGCCACGGCGGGGGATTTTGCACCGTGGAGAAGCACGGGCTTGCCGTGTAGAAGGCCTTCGGGACATAGGTGTCCAGCAGCGGCCACTGGCTCACCGGCAGCTGGATGCCTTTGTAGTTCACGTTGACGACCATGCCCCACGGATCGGGCTGGCCGTTCAGCCACGCTCGCGCCTCCGGGTCGGCATTGATATACGAGGTCAGCGCCCACATGGCACTCGAGCCGGCGGACTGGACGAGCAACGTCGCCGAGGATGCCAGCGCTTGCGTAGCGATGCTGGTAGGAATCCCGGGGTTCAGGGCCTGAAACTCCGGATCAAAGGCGATGTCGAGTGGATTCATCTGGCCTGTCGTCCGGTTCCGGTCGGCCGGGTCCGCCTGGGTATCAGTGTCCTCGGGATAGGACTCGGTCAGCAGCTTCGCGAGCAGGCGGGCGTCTAGGTGCAGGCTCGTAAGCTGCTGCCCGTCTGCTGTAACGATATCGAACACAATAGCGAATCCGGACACGGCTGTCGGCGCCTGGACGATGGGACTGGTGAATGCACTCGACGGCGGCTCGGCCTCGAACGCGGCGTCAATGGAGCGCTGCTCGACCTCGCTCTGGGCTTCTGGCTCGGGCTGGATGACATGGGTGAGAGCGAAGAGCTTCTTGTTGAGGCAGAAGTGCGGTGCCCACTGCTGCGTGGCGCCGAGGAGATAATAGGACCCGAAGATCTGCAGCGGAGCCGACGTGCTTTCGAGCGAGCAGATATTCGACGGCTGCGCGAACGTGAGTGGCACCTGGATCCGGTTGCGCCAGTTCGACGCGCTCCACCAGAGGTACCCCTGCACTGCGAGGCTGTCCTGCAGCGCCCCAAATCCCGGGTTCCCGTTCTGGCTGGGGCTCAAATCGGGCGCACCCGCTTTGAAATGGCCAGTCGATTCACACAGGTCCGAGGGCGTCGGCGGCGTCATTGACGTAGGCAACAGATCGGCTGGATTGCCAGGCGGAAGCCCGGAGCCAGCCGGGTCGCAGCTGATGCCCATGATCGGGATGACCACGAGCGAGCAAGCCACGGTGTCCGAGCAGCCGAGCGAGGCGTTGGTCTCAGCGGTGGTGATATCGAACCGGGACGAGCCGTCGCCGTTGGTGCCGGTGACGCCATACGTCGTGTTGCTCGGCTGCTCTGTGCTTTCGGAGTTGGTCGCCTCTGGCGGCGCCGACCCGCAGGGCGGAGTGCCCGGGCCGTACGGGTAGACGGTGCCGTTTGCTGCGATGAACGGGACCCAGTGCTGAGCCGCAACAACCGTAAAGGGCTTGCAGTTGGCTGGCACCGGGTTCGGCAGCCCGACGTTCTGGGCGCGGTCGGCCGCTGACGCGTGCTCATCCAGCCGGTAGGGCGGGAACCCGAGAAAAGTGCCGGGGTCCTGCTGGATCCGCTCTGGGCTCGTCTCGGTCCAGCAGGTCTCGGGGGTGATCAAGTTCTTACCCGAGGTCGCGGATGCGCTGCCCCGGCACATCATGAGAACGACGGGATACTCCTGCTCTCCGCCGAACGGCCCGGTGTCCTGCGGGACGATTCCACCGGTCGGGTGGGCGCCGGTCCAGGACACGTCGATCACCTGACGGTTGCGCAGATCCTGGGTCTGGTTGACGCTGACCGAAACGGTGTTGCTGTCGACCACCTGGTTCACCCCGTTGACCAGGTTGGTCCGGGTGAGTGTCTCGGTCTTAGTGAATGCCGCGTTCGGCGCCGCGGCCTGCGGGCTGGCCGCGGGCACCGGGCTAGCGCTCGCGGCCACGCCGGTCACCCCGAGCAGCACGGGCACGGCAGCGACCAGCACCACGCTGGCCAGGCGGCGGTTGCGCGCCGACCGCTTCGGCGTCATCTGACTGCCCTCCGCTGTTGCCTGCGTCCTGCGACAACCGCCGGGATCGCGATGAGCAGCAAGGCTCCGAGGCCCGCGATGACGGCGAGGGCGACGCCTTCCCCGGCGTCTTGAGCTGATGGGATGGTCTTGCTGTCCGCCGCCGTATCGTTGGCGCTTCCTGGCGCCGCCGCCGCGCTAGCCGACGCCGACACACTGACCGCCGCGCCGACCAGCACCTTGCCGTGGTGGCCCGCCTTGGTCTTGCTCCCCGAGCCCGGCGCGCGAGCGGCCGGCGGCGGCGCCTTGCCCTTCAGGGGATTGCCGGTGGAGGTCACGCCGGTCTCGCCGGGACACGGGCCGACGCCGGCCTTGTCACAGGACGGCGGAGGCGGAGCTATCTGCGCCAGGAGGTTCCCGTCCGGGTGCCCGGCAAAAAAGGTCGGGTTGTGACATTGCTTGGCGACGTTCAGATTCGAGATCTGCACGGCGTGGTCTGCCGCGTGCAGCTTGTCCATCTGCGCGAAGCTGGCCTGCGCAAGGTTGACGGGGAGCGGTGAGTAGCCGGTGGGCCCGATCTCCGCCTGGCCCCCGCAGATCGCCCAGTCGATGTAATTCGCCAGTGTCTGGCGTTTGCCCTGCGACATCGTCGGGTCGTTAGCCCCCGTCGGAATGATCATGTAGGAGTAAGACGACAACGCATACGCGCGTTTGTCGGGATCGGTGTAGACGTTGTTGAGGGTCTGCAGCAGGTAATTCGGCGAGCTCTTGTTCATGTTGATGACGGCTTTGGTGAGCGCGACCGCCACGTTGTACTGCGTTGGCGCAACGAAGAAGCCAGCCTTGTTCTGCAGCAGCGCCACCGGCCAGCCGCTAGTGCATCCTGGGCAGTTCTCGCCCTTGGGATAGGAGTACTGGTCATACCCGATGGCGCCATTGCCGGCGGCCGACGTAATGAAGTTCATGATGCCGTCCGAGCCCGCCTCTGCGATCGCCGAGCCCTGTCGCGGGAAGAACTCGGTGGCAGCGTCGGAGCCCTGGTTGAACGGCTTCCAGATGCTCGGGAACTCCCGGCCGAGGTAGGCGCTGAACTGGAAGCTCGCGCCCGAGCCCTCGGAGTCCATTACCGGAATGATCGGCAGGTCCGGCAGCCGGTGGCCGTTGTTGTCCCTGGTGATCTCGGGGTCATCCCAGTTCCTGATCTGGTTGGTGAAGATCTTCGCGATGGTCTCGCCCGAGAGGCGCAGATTCTCCACCAGGTTGCCGCCCACGCGAATCTGGTAAGGAAACGCCGTGCCGCCTGCCACGATCGGCAGGTAGGCAAAGGCGCGGCAGTTCCCGTTCGGAGGGTTCTGGCAAGCCGAGTCGTTGCTGCCGTCCTGCGGGTTGAAGCCCTGGAAACCGATGTCACTGACCCCGAAATCGGTGGTGTCATTGCGGAAGTCCGTGCGCCCTTGAGCCGATCCCTGCCCGTTGAAGGAGACCTGCAGTCCCTGTGCAGTGGTGTCGTTGATCCACTGCTCGATCGCGGGCTGCGCCCAGGTCGAGCCCGAGCCATTGATCTGGGCCAGCACCTCCGTGCTGGAGGTGGTCGCCGCCATCAGCGGGCCTGCTCCAAGGACCACGGCGGCAGAAGCCGCGATCAGGCGCCCGATGGCCGATCTGCGAAACGCGAGCAGGCGGCGCAAAACGTCGAGGCGACGCGACGGACGAGTGCGGCTGGTCATCGGCGGCCTGCCTTACTGCGTGCGAGGAAACGTGCGGTGGCGAAGAGCACCAGCACCATGACGAGCAGGACGATCCCGGCCCCGAACCCGCGCTCGATGAACTTCTGCTGCGGACTGCGGACCGCCGTGTAGATGTAGAGCGGCAGTGAGTTCATCGGCTCGCCAAATGGGTTCCAGGTATAGAAGGTGGACGCACCAGAGGTGATAAGCACCGGTGCGGTCTCGCCGACCGCGCGCGCCATACCGAGGATGACGGCGGTGGCCAGGCCCGTGCGCTGGGTCGGCAGCACGACGCGCCAGACCGTCCGCCACTGGGTCGCGCCGAGCGCAAGGCTTGCCTCGCGCAGGCCGCCGGGCACCACCCGCAGGGCAACGTCGGCGGATCGCGCGATAATCGGCAGCATCATTACCGACAGGGCCAGCGCGGCCGCGAATCCACTGCGCTCGAAGCCGAGCGCCACGATCAGGAACGCGTAGATGAAAAGCCCGGCCAGGATGTCCGGCAGCGCCGTCATGGCCTCGACCACGGTCCTGACCACCCTGGCGAAGCGACCGCCGACCTCGACCATGTAGACGGCGGTGCCGATGCCGAGCGGGAGCGTGATGGCGGTGGCGATTCCTAGCTGGATGAGCGAGCCGATGATGGCGTTGAGGATGCCGCCCTGCGTCAGCGGACTGTCCTGATCGGCCGCCGACTCCGACTGCGTGATGAAGTTCAGATGGTGGGCTGCGGCCCAGCCACGAATGACGATGTAGGTAACCGTCGCGATCAGCGCCACGCCCACCAGGGCCGCCGCGCCGGTGATGACAGCCATCCACACCCGGTCCAGCACGATCGTCCGGCCGTGCTGGACGGCCGTCACCGCCGCGAACAGACCGACGAAAGCGACGTACCAGCAGATCACGAAACCGATCGGGCCGCTGAATGGCAGCACCTGGGTGTACAGCAGCCAGACGAGCCCCAGCGACCCGACCAGCGAACCAAGCAGCGTTAGCTGGTAGTCGACGGTGGCGGCGGTCACGTTCCGCGGGATATCCCGGCTGTCATCGGGAGCCTGCCCGGCCACTGGCGGGCTCAGGCCCGGCCCGGCTTTGACGACACTGCTCATCGGCTCATATCTCCGTCTGCGCGCCGCTGCGGCCGCGGCTCACGATCACCGCGGCGACGGAGTTGACCAGGATGGTGATGGCAAACAGGACGAACCCTGCCGCCAGGAGTGCAGACAGCTGCCCGGACGACGACTCGTTGAAGTAGTTCGCGATCAGCTTGGCGGTGGTGATCCCGCCGATCTCCAGCGGCCGGAGCTTGACGTCGAAATTCTGCGAGAGGATCAGCGAGACGGCGACCGTCTCGCCAAGCGCGCGACCGAGCGCCAGCATCGTGCCGCCCACGATGCCGCCCCGGCCGAAGGGCAGCACGACCGACTGGATCATGCCCCAGCGAGTCGAGCCGAGTGCATACGCGCCCTCGCGCTCTGAGAGCGGTGCCTGCCCGAACACGCCGAGCATGACAGCCGTGGCCAGCGGGATCACCATCATCGCCACCACCATGCCGGCGATGGCCGGTGAGGACGTATAGAGACTCAGGATGAACACCGCCGCCCGCGGCTCGCCGCCGCTGACGTGGAAGAACGGAACCCAGCCGAAGAACTCGTTCAGCCAGCGTGACACGTAGGCGGCGTGATCGTTGATGAGGAACACGCCCCACATCGCGAAGAGGATGCTCGGGATCGCGGCCATCAGGTCGACCATGGCTATCAGGAAGCCGCGAAGCCACCACGGCGCGTACTCGCTGATATACAGCGCGGTCAGCAAAGACAGCGGGAATGCGAAGACGACTGCGATGATCGCCACCTCCACCGTCCCGAGCAGCACCTCAGCGATGCCGAGGACGTTGGTCTCCGGATCCCACTGGGTCTGCGTGAAGAAGTGCAGCCCGTAGGTATGCAGGGTGGGAATGAGCTGGTACCCAAGGAAGAGTCCGACCGCGCCGGTAACGACAAGGACGACCGTGCCGATGCCAGTGCTACCCCACCGGAAAATGCGATCAGCGACGCTGAGCGACTTGCGAATCGCGCGGGGCGAGTCCTTCTCTGGCTCCGGCGACGAGCCCGCTGGTCGCAGGTCGATGAGCGTGGTCATCCGAACCTGCCGTGCACGTAGTCAGCGGTCCGCGGGTCCTGCGGATGCTCGAAGATGTCGGTGGTCGCCCCGGCCTCGACGATCTGCCCGGGCGTGCCCTGCTCGGCCAGGAAGAACGCGCACTGCTGCGACACGCGCGCGGCCTGCTGCATGTTGTGCGTCACGATCACGATCGTGACCTGGTCGCGGAGCGTCCCGATGGTCTCCTCAATGCGCCGGGTCGACGTCGGGTCGAGCGCCGAGCACGGCTCGTCCATTAGCAGCACGTCCGGCCGCACGGCGAGCGACCGAGCGATGCACAGGCGCTGCTGCTGACCGCCAGACAGGGAGCCGCCTGGGGCGCCGAGCCGGTCCTTGACCTCGTCCCAGAGACCGCCGCGGCGCAGGCATTCCTCGATCAGCGACGTCCGTTCGCTCCGGTTCGCCCTGGTGCCCGTCAGCTTCAGGCCAGCAACCACGTTCTCGCCGATGCTCATCGCCGGGAAGGGGTTCGGCTTCTGGAACACCATGCCGATGCGCTTGCGCGTCTCGGTGACCGCACTGCCCTGGGCGTAGATGTCCTGGCCGTTCAGGCGTACCTCGCCGGCGAGCTTGGCCGACGGCACCAGCTCGTGCAGCCGGTTGAGAATGCGCAGGAACGTTGACTTGCCGCACCCGGACGGACCGATCAGCGCGGTCACCGTGCCAGGCGGCATGGACAGCGAGATCCGCTCAAGCACCTTGTGCGTGCCGAACCAGGCGGAGACGCGATCCGCGTCCAGGTGCGCACCGGTCGGATTGAGCGGGTACTCCCCGGCATCAGCGGCGCCGATGGCGGGCGGCAGAACGGCGGTCACGATCGACCCCCCGGCCGCCGCGACGGACCACCGGTCTCCTCACCGGCATGCGGCCATGTCGGGCAAGCCAGAGCTTCGTAGTCCATGCCAGCGGCCGAGAAACGCGTCGCTGTCACGCGTCCCCCCCTCATCACAATCCACATATCCGGCCGGGATGTCTGCGTTGGACGATAACACCAGACGAAGGGCACACAGGGGCGCCGAAAAGGGAACAGGGGATGAGTACTAGGTAAACGTGGAACTATCGACGGCAGCGTTCTGCGGTCATTTATCTGGATTGATTCGCGATTGGCGGCGATTCCCGCGACGGCCGCGACGCCGCGCTCAGGTGCCGGACACAATCAGGCGGTAGCCTTCCGGCTGTCAGCGCGGCAGCATGAGCAGGCGAAGCAACCATCCGTGGCGATCGCAGTAAGGCACGGCGTTACGCCAGATTTACCCATGGAGGAGTGCATGAAGGGCGGTTATCGCAAGTCGGCTTCGCCCGCCGGAGTCCGGCCAGGCGATAAGACCAAGCGGATTCTCCGCAGCCCGGTGCGGCTATTGGCGTTCGGATCAGCGGTCGCAATTCTCTCACTCGTCGGTACTGCGTTCCCGCCCAACGATGTTCAGGTCATTTCGCTCACCTACAGCGCCCTCACCTCGCCACACCGCCAGTTCTGCGGCCAGCCGTACAAGGTGCCGAAGCCACTAGCCCCGCAGCGCGTGGTGCACGATCCGCACAGCAAGGGCATAAGAGCGCTGGCATTCTGCCCGAACGGATCATTCCTGACTGCCGCCGACGGCAACGGGCATCTGTACGTATGGTCGATGGCCACCCGGACGATCGTCACTAATCTCCAGGACCCGGCCAGCAAGGGCGTCACAGCAGTCGCCTACCGGCCCCGGACCAGCGTCGTGGCCACCGGAGATGCCAACGGGTCGGTCTACCTGTGGCAGGCGGGCAGTCGCAAGGCTCCGCGCCGCCTGCGGGATCCGGCCAGCAAGGGCGTCCGCGCCCTGGCTTTCAGCCCGGGCGGCCGGTTCCTGGCCGTAGCCGACGGCAACGGCCGAACCTTTATCTGGTCCATGCGCAGGGATCAGATCATCGTGACCCTGCGAGTGGGTCAGCAGCGCGGCGTGAATTCGGTGACCTTCGGCGCCGGCGGGAAGGCAATCGCCATCGGCAATGCCAACGGATCGGCCGACGTCTGGTCGCTGTCCGGAAATCTGCGCGCGAGGCTTGAGACCACGCTCCACGATCCGCGCAGCAAGGGTGTGGCGGCGGTGGCATTTGTGCCGCGGACAGCCGCGATCGCAACCGCCGATGCAAATGGCAGTGCTTTCTTGTGGCCAGCAAGCGGGACGCGGCCGCGTATTCTCACCAACCCGCAGACCGAGGGCATCGCGGCAGAGAAATTCACCCCGAACGGCAACTTCCTGGCGACCGCAGACGCCGACGGCCATCTGTTCTTCTGGGGCCTGACCACCGACCGGGTGGTCGAGTTCCTCCCGGTCAGGGGCAGCGGAGCGCTACGCGCGGTGGCGCTGAACCCCGGCACCCACCGGATCGCCGCGGGAGACGCGAAGGGCGCGATCTACATCGCGGATACCACCCGCATTGGCATCCACGTGGCACTGCGCGGGGCCGGCGGGTAGCGGCTGGCGTCTGGCTGGCCGAGCTGGTCAGCTGCGCATCCGGCGGGAGAGCTAGCGGATGCCGCCGCCGCGCAGCTGCATCGTGCCAGGGCCGACGGTCGGCAGCGTGCCGGCGGCAACCTCGCCGTGATAGCGGTCGACCACCACCCGCAGATTCACGCCGATTGCCGCGAGCGGGGCCATCTGAACGAACCAGGCGCAGGCGGCATCACAGCGGAGCCGACGGTCGAACGACCGGGACGACTTCGCCAGCACGGCACCGTCAAGCACCAGCTGCCACTCCCACCGCTGGCCCTTCGCGAGCATGTGCACCGGCTGCAGCTCCCCGATGACCGACAGCAGGTAATCCAGGCCCGCCCGGCAGGTGTCGGCGTCGGGGTAGCCAACCGGGGACTGTCCGCTGTCCCGGTTGTTCGCCGACAGGAGGCGCCAGCGCACCATCTGGTTAATCGAGTACATCTCGAAGTGCGGCCGGCCCGCACGCGGCCGCGTCACCTCCGAGCCCGGAGCGTCTGTCGCTGTCATCCGAACCGCCCATGCACATAGTCGGCGGTCCGCGAGTCCTGCGGCGAGCTAAACATCTGCCTGGTGTCGCCGGATTCCACGATTCCGCCTGGCCTGCCCTGCTCGGCGAGAAAGAAGGCACATTGCTGCGAGACCCTTGCCGCCTGCTGCATGTTGTGCGTCACGATGACGATCGTCACCTCGTGCCGGAGCGCCGAGATGGTCTCCTCGATGCGTGCGGTCGAGCCCGGGTCCAGCGCCGAGCATGGCTCGTCCATCAGCAGCACGTCGGGATTCACGGCCAGGGACCTGGCGATGCACAGCCGCTGCTGCTGCCCGCCGGACAGGGCGCTGCCCGGCGCCTGCAGCCGGTTCTTCACCTCGCCCCAGAGCCCGGCCCGCTGCAGGCAGTGCTCGGTGACCGCGGCTCGCTCCGGCCGGCGCATCTTGATCCCGGTCAGCCGCAGCCCGGCAACGACATTCTCGGCAATCGACATGGCCGGGAACGGGTTCGGCTTCTGGAAGACCATTCCGATCCGGTTCCGCGTCTGGGTGACGCGGGCCCCGGCCGCATAGACGTCCTGCCCGTCCAGTCTGACCTCGCCAGCGAGCTGGGCGCCGGCGGCCGTCTCATGCATGCGATTGAGAACCCGGAGAAACGTGGATTTGCCGCAGCCAGATGGTCCGATCAATGCGGTCACAACGCCAGCGCTCATCAGCAGGGAGACTCGCTCCAGCACCTTGTGCGCGCCGAACCAGGCCGAGACGTTCACGGCTTCCAGGCTGGCGCCTGGCCCAGCTGACTCCGCCACTTTGGTGTCGTCGTCAGGGTGACGCCCGGAAGCGCCGTCGGAGGGGGTTCCGAAATCGGAGAATCGCGCGAGAAACGACGTGGCGCCGCTCCCTTGGTCCGGCGCCGGCGGTACTTCTCCCACCGGGAGTTAACCCCCCTCTGTCTCGGGGGTGCCTGATAAGACGCGGGTGCATTCGCCCACGCCTAAAAAGGCCCCCTCGATTACCCCAAGCGCATGCAGCGTAACGAATCTGGAAGTTAACTGACTAGGCTGCTATTCATATCAATTTGAAGTACAATAAATGAACAAGAGGACTCCAACTTGTTCATCTTCCGGAAACCTCTGGTTGCGGCTTCACCGGATACCCGGCACGCGCTATGGCGGGTGCCGATCTGCTGTTAGCGGGCGTCGGCCAGATCTGGGTCGGAGTCGATGGCAACCAGGCCGCCGCCAGGCATCTCTGGGTCTGCCTGCGCTCCCTCGCGCCACTCCTCGAAAGCCATCGCCAGCAGGTTCGGCACCAGGTCGGTGGACCGCTTCAGCACCCACGCGGTGCCCTTGGTCGCCAGCCAGGCAATCTGCTCTGCCTTGCTCGGCGGCACGCTCGTCGGCTCCGCGCCGGGTACCGGCCCGACTGGGTAGCCAGCCTCAGCCAGGAGCACGTGGAACCGGCGCGCGATCAGCCGGTGGCCCCGCTCGCTCGGGTGCAGCCGGTCCACCGCCCACATCTCCGGCTCGTAGACCTGGGGATCGGTCGCGGCGTCGAAGTGGTGCGTGCCGAACCGCCCGGCTACCGCGTCCATCACCGCGTTGATGTCGTGAGCGCGCCGCGCGATCGGCCGTGCCAGCACGCCCGGCATGCCAAGCATCCGGCCCGGATCTGGCAGCCGCATGGTGAGCACCTCGGCGCCGGCTGCCCGCAGCGCACCGACGGCGTGCGCCGCCGCCGCCGCGAACCGGTCCGGGTCGA
Source organism: Streptosporangiaceae bacterium (assembly GCA_036495585.1). Classification (GTDB taxonomy): domain Bacteria; phylum Actinomycetota; class Actinomycetes; order Streptosporangiales; family Streptosporangiaceae; genus JAJYUU01. Next base: position 16,036 of record DASXMP010000039.1, on the reverse strand, counting down.
AGTTCGGCCGCAGGGTGTCGTTCACGCCGATCACCACGCTGGCGATGTCCGGCCGCAGCTGCAGGGCCGCAGGCAACTGGTCACGCTCCAGCTCCCGCATGGTGGCGCCGTTGCCTGCCACGATGTGCAGGGTCGGGTCGACGAGGCCGTCCGCCAGCAGGGTTGCCCAGCCGCGCCAGCCGCGCGGGCCCTTGGGCTCCCGGCCGCGGCCAGGGATGCTGCGCCCCGCCAGGACACCACGATGATCCGCGCGCGGCGGCAGCCGCACCGGATCGCCGATCCCCAGCGTGATCGAGTCACCCAGGGCCACGAACGTCGTCATGCTGCTACCGCCTCGCGCTCAGCCGAACCCGATGCTTCCAGTACGTCTTCGTAGTGCCCGATCAGTTCGTCGCACATGGCTGGCCAGGTCCGGCCAGCCACCATCTGCCGCCCGGCGGTTCCCTGCGCCGCCCGCATCTCCGGGTTAGCGACCAGCCGACCGACAGCTTCCGCGAGGGCGTGGGCGTCCTCCGGACGGACCAGGAACCCGGTGACGCCGTCCCGCACCAGGTCCAGGGGGCCGCCGGCGGCAGGCGCCACCACTGGCAGGCCACTTGCCGCGGCCTCCTGAAGCGTGTTGCCGAACGTGTCGTGGATGCCAGCGTGCACGAACACATCCATGCTGGCATAAATACGCGCAAGCTCGTCGCCACCACGCTGGCCCAGGAACACCGCCGATGGTAGCGCCCGGCGGACCGCCTCATCGCTTGGGCCGCTGCCAACGATGACCAGGCGAACCCCAGGCAGGGCAGTGATCTCGCTCAGCAGGTCGACACGCTTCTCGGGGGCGAGCCGACCGACATAACCGACCAGTACCTCGCCCGCCGGCGCCAGCTCGGCGCGCAGCTTCTGACTCCGCTTGGCCGGGTCGAACCGGCTGCAGTCCACGCCCCGGGCCCACACGTGCACGCGCTCGATGCCGTTCGCGCGCAGCCCGACCGCCGTGGCGCTGCATGGCGCCAGGGTGCGGGCCACCGCGTTGTGGATGCGGCGCAGGCGCGCCCAGGCGATCGCCTCGCCAATGGCACCGGTGTGGTAGGCCCTCGCGTAGGCAGGCAAGTCGGTCGCATACACGGCGACCGACGGGATGTCCAGGGCAGCCGCGGCAACAGCGCCGCCAGCGCCGAGCACGAAGGGCCCGGCCAGGTGCACGAGGTCCGCGTGGTGGGCGGCGATGGCTTCCCGGACACGCGAGCCTGGCAGCCCTACCCGGAACCCCGGATAGAAGGGCAGCGCGACCGAGCGGACGCGCACAATCGGATAGTCGAATTCATGATCGGGAAGTTCCGTGCCGCGCGCGGGCTCGGGGGCTATGACGAGCGGCTGGTGGCCCCGAGTGAGCAGATGCTCCGCCACGCGCACGGCTGTGTGCGCGACGCCATTGACATCGGGCGGAAAGGACTCTGACACATAAGCGATTCGCACGCTCACACCGTCGGTCATGTTCATGCCAGAAACGGTCGTTACGCCATGACAGCCTAGCGAACTGTAGATGACATCTCGGTTTGTGAAACACCAGGCTCCAGCCGGGATCGGCGGCCGGGCTAGATTCCCGCTAGCCGCCTCGCTTAGGTGGCTCTAGTCACAGAGCGTTGCCTCTCGCGCTGGCCCCTCTGCGTACCGGGCGACCGGATGACAACCGGCGCCAGTCCATCGGCGGCTGCGATGTCCCGCAGGGCCGGGTCGCCCGGGGTCACGTGGTGCCGGGCCGCGGTCACGCCGGCGGCCAGATGCAGCCGTTCCATATCGCGGACCTGCTCGCGCAGGGCGAGCGTGACCACCTGGCCGGTCGCGCCCGCCCGGGCGGTGCGGCCGGATCGGTGCAGGTAGTCCTTGTGGTCATCGGGCGGGTCGAAGTGCACGACCAGCCCGATGTCATCAACGTGGATGCCCCGGGCGGCCACGTCAGTGGCGACCAGGACCCGCGGATGGCCGGCCGCGAATGCGTCCAGGGCGCGCTGGCGCTGGTTCTGATTGCGGTCGCCGTGGATGGCTGCCGCTCCGACGCCAGCGCGGCCGAGCTGCTTCGCCAGCCGGTCGGCGCCGTGCCGGGTCCGGACGAAGAACAGGGTCCGGGCCGGCTGCCCGGCCAGCTCCGCGGCTACCTGGACCTTGTCCTCGGCGGCGAGCACCAGCATGCTGTGCTCGGCCGCGCTGGTGGCGGTGACCTCAGCCGTGACCGCGTGCAGCGCTGGCTCCTGCAGATAGGACCGCACGAGCTGGTCGATGCCGCGATCGAGCGTTGCGGAGAACAACAGCCGCTGGCCGCCTGCCGGGATTTGGTCAAGGATCTTGGTGACAGCAGGCAGGAAGCCGATGTCAGCCATGTGGTCGGCCTCGTCCAGCACGGTGATCTCGACCGCGCCGAGCGTGCAGGCTGTCCGCTCGAGCAGGTCGATAAGCCGGCCGGGGGTCGCCACCACGATGTCAGTGCCGCGGCGAAGCCGGTCGATCTGCCGTCCGATGGAGACGCCGCCATAGACCGTGACAATCGTCACGCCAATGGCCCCCCCGAGCGGCCTCAGCACTCCGGCCACTTGCTCAGCAAGCTCGCGGGTGGGCACCAGGACCAGCCCGCGTGGTGCGCCCGGCTTGCGCCGGCCGGGGCTTGCGGCGATCCGGCTCAACAGCGGGAGGCCGAACGCCAGGGTCTTACCTGAGCCGGTCTCGGCCCGGCCGAGAACGTCCCGGCCGGCCAGCGCATCTGGCAGCGCCCGCGCCTGGATGGCGAACGGCTGGCGGATGCCCCGGGCGGCGAGCGCCTTGGTAATCCGGTCGTCCAGGCCAAGCTCGCCAAAGCTGGTGGCAGGTGGCTGCGGCAGCTCGGCGGCGGCGGCCAGGCCCAGGTCCAGCTCGGACCGGCCGGCGACGGGCGGGCGGGCCCGGTGGCGGCGCACCGCCTGCGGGCCGCCGGAGGCGGGCCTGCGCTGTTGGCCGCGGTAGTGTGCGGGCGCGCGGCGGCGCCCGGAAGTATGTGGCATAAGTGCCTGGCTCCGGTGAAGCTCGGGGCCGCGTCATGTCAGGACGTCGATGACAGCGGTGAACGAACTCACCGAGCAGCGGACAACTCACACAGCGACCAGGCGGGCTCTCTGCCCGCAAGACGGTGCCAGCGGGCACCATAAGTCACAAACGCTACCACGACCCCAGCTGTTCCCCGCGACTGTGTTCCCGCGGCTGGCGACCCGCACCAGGCCGGTGCGCCGAGCCAGGCCCGGCACCGGTGGCGCGGCTATGCTGCGCCGATGAGCGCATCCCGGACCCGGAGAACGATATGAGCGTGGTACGCGTCCGCGGCAGGGCACTGCCCGATGGCGAGTTCGTTGACTTGTACGCCGACGGGGACCGCTGGACCACCGACCCGGTGCCGGGTGCCGAGCTGGCCGGCGAGGGCTGGTTGCTGCCCGGCCTGGTCGACGCGCACACCCACCCGGGAGCCGCCCAGCCGGGCGACCCGCTCGACGAGGCGCTGCTGCGCGATGACTTGCGCGCCCACGCTGCAGCAGGCGTCACGCTGGTGAGGTCCCCCGGACTGGCTGGCGACCCGCCGGACTGGTTCGGCCAGGATCCGGACGTACCGCGGGGCACCCACGCGGGGCGATGGATCGCGCAGCACGGCCAGTTCTTCGACGGCTGGGGCAGCCGTGCCGACCTCAGTGACCTACCCGAACTGGCGGCTGCCCAGGCGGCCCGCACCGGCTGGGCCAAGCTGATCGGCGACTGGGGACCCGATGACGCCAGTGTCCCCGCCGATGTCCTGACCCACGTCGTGGCCGCTGTCCACGCCGTCGGCGGCCGCGTCGCCATGCACGCTCAGACCGCGTCCGGGGGCGAGGCGGCCGCAATCGCCGGCATCGACTCCCTCGAGCACGGCATGTGCCTGGACCCCGAACTGCTGGCCAAGCTTGCCGGCCAGGGCACTGCGCTGACGCCGACCCTGTCGGTCATCACCGCCAGCCTGAACCGAGTGCGCAGCCAGCCGGACTCAGCCAGGAAGGACTGGTACGTCGGCGGCGCGAGCAGGCACGGGCAGCTCGCCGCGGCGGCGGCCGAAGCCGGGGTTACGCTGCTGGCCGGCACCGACTCCCGGCCACACGGACGAGTCGCGGACGAGATCCGCGCGCTGGCAGCGGCGGGAGTTTCGCCGCATCAGGCGCTCGCGGCCGGCTCCTGGGCCGCGCGCTCGTTCCTCGGGCTGCCCGGCCTGGCGCCCGGCGCCCCGGCCGACGCGGTTGTCTACGACAGCGACCCGCGCGCGAACCTTGCGGAGCTGGATGTTCCGGCGGCCGTGATCCTCCGCGGCCGGCTGGTGTTCCGCGGCAGCTGACGGCTGTCAGCTGCGGGGCGGCGGCGCCCGGTGCCCGGAGCACGGCAGCGCTAGTCGTCAGCGCAGCAGCAGCCTCGCGGCGAGCTCCAGATGGCCAGCGACCTCGTCGGCGGTAGCGCGCTTCGTCACCCAGGCCACCAGGTTGGACAGCCACACGTCTCCGATCACGCGGGCGATGGCACGCTCGTCGGTGGTGGGCTCACCGTCGTGCATGGCCCGGGTAAACATGTCCTCCATCATGCGGGCCACCGTGTTGACCTCCGCCGCGGCACTTGGGTCGGCGAACATGAACGCCCGCGTCATGGCCTCGGTCAGCATCGGGTCGCGCTGCATCGACCGGGTGACCCGGCCGAGCACGAACAGTGTCCGCTCATAGGGTGTGCCGCCCGGAATAGGCGCGCGTTCCAGCCGCTCCTGCGCCCGCTCGAACTGCCGTGCCAGCCCTGACACGAGCAAGTGAATCTTGGACGGGAAGTACCGGTACAGGGTGCCGAGTGCGACGTCCGCCTGCTCGGCGACGGCCCGCATCTGTACCGCGTCGTAGCCACCCTTGGAGGCGAGCGCGAGCGTGGCGTCGAGGATCCTCTTGCGCCGCTCCCGCTGTGCGGCGGAACCCTGCGCCGCCGAGCCCTGGTCGACCTCGGCCGGACCGGCAGCTGTCGACGCGGCGCTGCCGCTGGTGCGGGGTCTTGGCGCTGCCATCGTGGCCCTTCATCCGGAGTGCAGTCAGCCCGGATGCACGGGCTAGCTAGAACGCGTTCCTGTTCACAAAGCGTAGCAACGCGCCAGGAGGGCAGTCACTGCCACGTCACTGCGCCTGACCGCGTGATACAGAACCGTACTTCACGGAAGTGCACTTCAGGAGCGTCCTGCTGCCAGGCAAGAAGCTGCCGAGGCACCGCTCGCGCCAACGCGCGCTGGCTCGGCGTAGGTATAACGTGTTCTAATTTTGAGGGCCAGCCAACGCGAGCGCCCTGGAGGACGGGTTGCCGATCGCCACCACGGACGAGCAGCGTGCGCTGCAGGCGGCGATCCGCGAGTGGGCCAAACGTGCCGACACCATCGGGGCGGTCCGCAGCCTTGAGCCCGCACCAGCTGACTCCGCCACGACTGGCGCTGACACTGACGCCGATAAGCGGTGGACCGGCCTCGCAGATCTTGGCGTGCTCGGGATCGGGCTGCCCGCCGACTGCGGTGGAGGCGGCGGCTCGACGGCGGATCTGGGGGCAGCGCTGGCACAGCTGACCGAGTCACTGGTGCCCGGCCCGGTCCTGCCGACCCTGCTGGCTGCGCGGGTCCTAACCGCGGGATCTGACCCCCACGACCAAGCGGCCCGCACTTTGCTCATGGACATCGCCGCCGGGCACGCCACCGTCGCCATCGCGCTCCGCCCCGGCGACGCGCGCGCAACCCGCAGCCCGGATGGCTCCATCACCGTGACTGGCCACATCGGACCAGTCCTGTCCGGCGGGCAAACCACGCATATACTGCTCGCAGCCGATGGGATTGCCGCCAGCCCATGCTGGTGCCTGGTGTCCGCCACCCACCCCGGCGTCACCGTTACCCCCCGCGCGCCGACGGACTTTTCCCGGTCCCTCGCCGACATCAGCTTGCACGAGGTCGACGTCCCGGCTGGCCAGGTCCTGACCGCACTACCCGACGACGCGGTCCGCGACCTAGCCGCCGCGCTCGCCGCCGTTGAGGCATCAGCGGTCGCGAGCTGGTGCTCGCGCACCGCTGCGGAGTACGCGGCCGTGCGCCAGCAGTTTGGCCGGCCGATTGGCTCGTTCCAGGCGATCAAGCACCTCTGCGCGACCATGTACTGCCGGGCCGAGATCGCGGCGGTGCTGGCCTGGGACGCGGGGCGCGCCATCGACGAGGCCCCGGCCGAGTTCCCGATCGCCGCTGCGGCGGCCGCCGCCTACACCCTGGATGCGGCCGTCGACAATGCCAAGGACTGCATCCAGGTCCTCGGCGGCATCGGCTTCACGTGGGATCACGACGCGCACCTGTACCTGCGGCGCGCGCTCTCACTCCGCCAGTTGCTGGGCGGCGGCGCCAGCTGGCGCGACCGGACGGCAGAGCTCGCGCTGCGTGGTGCGCGCCGCCGGCTGACCGTGGACGACCACAGGGAGGCCGGCCGCGAACTCGACGCGGCCCGGGCTGCGGCCCGCGAGGTCGCCGCGGTTGTCGCTGCCCTGCCGGCGGCCGGGCAGCGCGCCGCGCTCGCGCAGGCCGGGTACGCAGCCCCAGCCTGGCCCGCGCCCTTTGGCCTGGGCGCCGGCCCGGCCGCGGCTCTGGTGATCGACGACGAGCTGACTAGGACCGGGCTGGCCCGGCCTGACCTGATCATCGGCGGCTGGGCAATCCCGGCCATCCTGAGTCACGGCACGCAGCAGCAGCAGGACAGGTTCGCCGGCCCGACGCTGTGCGGCGAGATCACCTGGTGTCAGCTGTTCAGCGAGCCGGAGGCAGGCTCGGACCTGGCCTCGCTGCGGACGCGTGCGGACCGAACCGACCGGGACGGCGGTGGCTGGCTGCTGACCGGGCAGAAAGTGTGGACGTCCCTGGCGCATGAGGCGGACTGGGCGATCTGCCTGGCTCGCACCGACGCGACAGCACCCAAGCACAAGGGGCTCACCTATTTCCTTGTCGCCATGGACAGCCCCGGCATCGACATCAGGCCGCTGCGGGAGCTAACCGGCCGCCAGATGTTCAACCAGGTGTTCCTTGACCAGGTGTTCGTGCCGGACGACTGCGTGGTCGGAAGGCCGGGCGACGGCTGGCGGGTGGCCAGGACCACCCTCGCGTCCGAACGCCTCGCCATGGGCGCGGGCTCCTCTGTCGGTGCGGCCGCCGAGCAGGTGCTCGCACTGGCCGACCGGGCCGGCCTGGCCGACGATGCGCTGACGCGGCAGCACATCGGTGCCCTGGTCGCGGAGGGAATGGCGCTGTCTCTGCTTGACCTGCAGGCCATGCTGGCCCGGCTCGGTGGCGCGGACTCCGCTCCCCTGGCCGCCGTGCGCAAGCTGGCAGGCGTGAGCCACCGCCAGGCGGCCGCGGAAGCCGCACTGGAACTCGCCGGCCCGGACGGAGCCGCGTCCGACGGCGGCGCAGCGGCCGCCGTGCACGATTTCCTGCTCACCCGCTGCCTCAGCATTGCCGGCGGCACCACCCAGATCCTGCTGTCAATGGTCGCCGAGCGAATGCTTGGCCTCCCCCGGGAGGACACCCGGTAGATGGACTTCACCCGGAGCGACGCCGAGACCGAAGCGGCCAGCCTGGCCGCGCAGGTGCTCAGCATGGCCACGAAGGACCAGTCGCCTGCAGCCGCGGCACCGGGCGCCAGCTCAGCCGCCGACTATGACCGTTCTACCTGGAGGGAACTAGCCCGCACCGGCTTGCTCTCGCTTGCTTTGCCGGCCGAACTAGGGGGCGAAGGCCTGGGCATTCAGGCCACCGCCGCGGTACTCACCGAAGCCGGGCGGGCGGCGGCCAGGATCCCGGCGCTTGCCACCCTTGCTCTCGGCGTGCTGCCAATCCTCCACTGCGACGACACCGACGTGCAGCGCGAGCTGCTCGCTGGCGTCGGAACCGGCGACGCGATCCTCACCGCGGCGGTCCGTGAGCCGTCGGATCCGATGCCTGCCGTTCCGGCTACCGTGGCGACGCTGACCGCATCACGAGGCGCATGTCCAGGCACGGTTTCCGGCGTCAAGCTGGGCGTCCCATACGCCGCCTCGGCTGGCTGGCTGCTGGTGCCGGCCAGCGTGAGCGCGGCAGACGCGGTGGCCGGCAACGGGGCCGGCGGTCGCGCCAGCGGATCGGCCCGGACGGTGGTGGTGGTCGTCGAGCCGGATGCCGACGGTCTGTCCTGTCAGCGGAGTTTTAGCTCCGCTGGCCTGCCCGAGTACACGCTGCGGCTAGAGGCGGCCCCGGTCCGGCACGTGCTGACGGGATGCACGCCCGGGGACCTCTACCGGTACGCGCTGGCCGGGGCCTGCGCGGTCGCGGACGGGGCAGTCGCGGCCGCGCTCCAGCTCACCACCGAGCATGTGCGCACCCGGCACCAGTTCGGCAAGCCGCTGGCAAGCTTCCAGTCCGTCGCGCAGCAGATAGCCGATGTGTATGCCACCGCGCGGACACTGCACCTCGCCACCATCGCGGCGTGCTGGCGGCTGGATGCCGGGCTGGATGCAGGCGCGGACTGCGACACGGCGGCGTACTGGCTGGCCACCTACGGTCCCGTCGCGCTGCGCACCTGCCACCACCTGCATGGCGGCCTCGGCATGGACGTGTCGTACCCGCTGGCGCGGTACTCGGCCCTGATCACCGACCTGGTCACCCTCGCTGGCGGTGCCGATGCCGCGCTCGGCCGCCTGGGCGCGCGGGAGATGGCGGATACCTGATGTTCCTGGACCTCACCGACAGCCAGCGCGCGCTGCAGGCCGAGTTGCGCGCATACTTCGCCGCGCTGATCGCACCGGCCGAGCGCGAGATCATGCTGACGCAGCGGCACGGCCTGGCATACCGGGAAATCGTCCGCCGGATGGGCCGGGACGGCTGGCTCGGTGTTGGCTGGCCGGCTGAGTATGGCGGCCGGGGCCTGGGCCAGATCGAGCAGCAGATCTTCGTGAATGAGGCCGCGCTGGCGGACGTACCGCTGCCCTCGGTGACGCTGCAGACCGTCGGCCCGACGCTGATGGCGCACGGCACCGCCGAGCAGAAGGCGATGTTCCTGCCGCAGATCCTGGCCGGCCAGGTGCACTTCGCGATCGGCTACACCGAGCCGGAGGCCGGCACCGACCTGGCCTCGCTGCGCACCAGGGCGGTCCGGGACGGCGACGACTACATCGTCAACGGCCAGAAGATCTTCACCACTGGCGGGCACGACGCCGACTATGTGTGGCTGGCCTGCCGAACCGATCAGGACGCACCCAAGCACAAGGGACTGTCCATCCTCATCGTGGACACGAGCGACCCTGGCTATTCGTGGACGCCGATCATCACGCACGACGGTGCGCATCACGTGAACTCGACGTACTACGCCGACGTCCGGGTCCCGGCGAGCATGCGCGTCGGCGCCGAGAACGAGGGCTGGCGGCTGATCACGGCGCAGCTCAACCACGAGCGGGTGATGCTCGGGCCATCGGGGCGGATCGGCGTGCTGCGGCGTCGTGTCCATCAGTGGGCGGCCAGGCAGGAGGGCCCGGACGGCCAGCCGCTGCTGCGCCAGCCCGACGTACAGCGCGCCCTGGCCCGGGCGCGCGCGGCCGAGAGAGTGAACGAGCTGCTCAACTGGCAGGTGGCCGTGATGGACACGGTGGAAGTGGCAGATGCCTCGGTCACCAAGGTGTTTGGCTCGGAGCAGGTGCAGCGCATCGGCGCGGAACTGGCCGAGATCGTCAGCCGACACGGCGACCTCGCGCAGGACCAGACAGCGGAACTCGCCCGCTGGCTGGACGTGCAGAACAAACGGAACACGGTGATGACGTTCGGCGGCGGAGTCAATGAAGTGCAGCGCGAGCTGATCGCGACCGCTGGCCTGCGGCTGCCGCGGGTGCCGCGGTGAGTGGAGGCGGGATGACCGGAGACGAGATCCTGGCTGCGGCGCAGCGGGTGCGCGCTGGCGGCCCAAGTGCGCTGCGGCTGGCTCGCGACCCTGTCAACCAGCCTGCGGTCAGCACCTGGACCGAGGCCATGGGGGACGCTAACCCGCTGTACCGCGATCCGGACGCCGCGGACGCGTCGGTTCACCGCGGCCTGGTGGCTCCCCCGGCGATGATCCAGGTGTGGACAATGCCGGGCCTGCTAGGCAGCCGGGGCGGGGACGACCCGCTCGGCCAGGTGAACTCGGTCCTGGACTCCGCAGGCTTCACCTCGGTCGTGGCAACCAACTGCGACCAGACCTATCACCGGTATCTGCGGCCGGGCGAGCGCCTCGCGGTCCGCGCCGAACTGCTGGACGTGACCGGACCGAAGCGCACTGCGCTCGGGGAAGGCTGGTTCGTGACCACGCGGAGCACCTGGTACTCGGGCGATGAAGCGGTCGGCACGATGGACTTCCGGGTGCTCAAGTTCCGGCCCAGTGCGGGGGGTACGGGAGGTCCTCCCCCCGGGCCAGCACAGCCGGGCCTGGAACCGCGGCTTGCCGCGGATCCAGAGTCCGCCGCCGCCGGAGACGACCCGATCATGCGACCAGCAATGTCACCGGACACGGAGTTCTTCTGGGCCGGGACTCGGGTGGGCGAGCTGCGGATCCAGCGCTGTGGTGAGTGCGGGGCGCTGCGCCACCCGCCGGGCCCCGCGTGCCTGTCCTGCGGCAGCACCGATAAGCAGGAGTACCAGGTGACGGCGGGGACCGGCGCCGTCTATAGCTACGTGGTGCACCGGCATCCGCCCGTGCCTGGCAAACGACTGCCGATCGTTATCGCGCTGGTGGAGCTGACCGAGGGCGTCCGCATGCTCGCCGAGCTCACCGGGATATCACCGGAGCAGGTCGAGATCGGCCTGCCGGTGCGGGTCCGCTACGACCAGGTCCACCACGACCTGGTGCTGCCCGCCTTCGAGCCCGACGACCCGGACGTGCTGCCGGAAATGGCTATCGAGGTCACGCCAACGGTGGTGGTCTCGACCGCCCTCGCGACCCGCGACTTCTACCCAGTGCACCACGACCGGGACTTCGCCGTCCGCAGCGGCAGCAAGGACATCTTCCTCAACATCCTCACCACGACCGGCCTGGTGCAGCGATTCATCACCGACTGGGCCGGCCCGGAGGCGATCGTCCGCGGAGTGTCGATCCGGCTCGGCGTGCCGTGTTACGCCGGTGACCTGCTGACCTTCACCGGTCGCGTCCGGGACAGCACACCGACCGAGCAGGTGATCGCCGTCACCGGCGCGTGCAGCCTCGGCGACCACGTGACCGGGACGGTCCGGCTGTCACCGAAGGCGCAGGAGCAAGGCGGTGCCTCATGACCCCTGGTACTTCCTCCCTCTCGGGGACGACGGCGATTGCTGGGATCGGGGCCACCGAATTCTCCAAGGACTCGGGCCGCAGCGAGCTGAAGCTCGCGGTCGAGGCCACTCGCGCCGCCCTCGATGACGCTGGCCTCAAGCCCGCTGAGGTGGACGGCATGGTGACGTTCACGATGGACAGCAATGCCGAGATCGCGGTCGCCCGCGAACTCGGCGTCGGCGAGCTGACCTTTTTCGGGCAGGTTGGCTATGGGGGCGGCGCCGCCTGCGGGACCGTGCACCAGGCCGCGATGGCCGTGGCGTCCGGGGCGGCCACCGCGGTGCTCTGCTACCGGGCGCTGAACGAGCGGTCGGGCCGGCGGTTCGGCCAGGTCTCGGTCGGGGCCACGCTGGGCGCCACGTCATCGGCGCTGGACAATGCCTGGCACTATCCGATGGGACTGGCTACGCCAGCCGCGACAGTGGCGATGGCTGCTCGCCGCTACATGCATGTCTACGACGCGACCAGCGCCGACTTCGGCGCGGTCGCGGTAGCCGATCGCAAGCACGCCGCCACCAACCCGGCGGCCTGGTTTTACCAGCGGCCAATCACCCTCGCCGAGCACCAGGCGTCGCGATGGATCTGCGAGCCGCTGCGGCTGCTGGATTGCTGCCAGGAAACCGACGGCGCTGTTGCGGTGCTCGTGACCAGCCTGGAGCGGGCTCGTTCCCTCAAGAAGGCACCGGTCGTCATCCGTGCCGCGGCCCAGGGCAGCGGCGCGAACCAGTACACGATGACCAGTTACTACCGCGACGACCTGACCGGCCTGCCCGAGATGGGCGTGGTGGCGCGACAGCTCTGGGCGCAGGCAGACGCGGTGCCAGCCGATGTGCGCACTGCGGTGCTGTATGACCACTTCACCCCGTACGTGCTCATGCAACTCGAGGAGCTCGGGTTCTGCGGGCGGGGTGAGGCACGGGACTTCATCGCAGGCGGTGCGATCGAGATGGGCGGGCGCCTGCCGCTGAACCCGCACGGTGGCCAGCTCGGCGAGGGCTACCTGCACGGCATGAACGGGATCGCGGAGGCGGTCCGGCAGGTCCGCGGCACCGCGGTCAACCAGGTGCCCGGCGACGGCCCGGTCGTCGTCACCGCCGGCACCGGTGTCCCCACCAGCGGCCTCATCCTCGGTCCGCCATGACGGCCGCGGCCCGGTCGGCACGGTCGCCAGCCCGCTTCCCGGCCTGAGGCTTTGGCTGCCCGCGGCCGTTGAGTTTCGTCCCAGTTCGCGCCACAATCAGAACGCTGGCGACGGGCGGTCGCCGGATCATTCGGGGGTGGCGTGATGGTACGCAGGGGTGCTCGCTCTTCCTTACTGACTGCCGTAGCCGGCGGCGTACTCGCCGCCGGGCTATTGAGCGGTGCCATAACCGCCGCAGCCGCGCAGGCGGTCACCTGCCCGGCCGTTGACCCGGTCACGCACGTCGTCACCCCAGCACCGCAGCCGGGAGTGGACTGGGCCGACTGTGACCTGGCCGGCGCCGAACTTGCCGGCGCGGATCTGTCTGCCAGCGATCTCGCTGGAGCGGACCTCACGGGCGCTGATCTCACCGGCGCGAACCTCACCGGCGATCCGCTCCAGCGAGCCGAGCTGACAGGCGCCAACCTCACCTCCGCCGTGCTGGCATCAACGAATATGCTCGAAGCCACACTGACGGGCGCCACGGTGACCGATGCTGACCTGACCGGCAGCCGACTCACCGGGGTCGTCTCCGGACAGGTCGTCGGGCAGCCTGAGGCCGGAACGTTCCCAGCGGACTGGAGCCTCTCCAACGGTTACTTCATCGGACCCACGGCAACCCTGACCGATGCCGAACTAGCGGGCGCTGATCTAGGCTCGGCCGACCTCAGCAATGCCAGGATCGGCGGCGCCGACCTGACCGGTGCCAACCTAACTAACGCCAACCTGGACAACGTGCAAGGAGCGGCGAACTTTACCGACGCCAACCTCGCCGGCGCCGACCTGGAAGTTGCCAATGTAAGCGGCTCCACATTCACCGGCGCAACGATCACCGGTGCCAATTTGTCTGCTGCCTTCCTGCCTGGCGTGATCTCCGGCGGAGTCACCGGGCCAGCCAGCCTGCCGGACTTCTGGCAGCTGGTCGGAGGCTACCTGATCGGGCAGGGCACCAACCTGACGGGAGCGGACTTGGCCGGACAGGATCTCCCGGGGGGCGACCTTAACGATGCCAATCTCACCAACGCCGACTTCACCAACGCCGACCTGAATGGGGCCGACCTTTACAGCAGCACAGTGTCCGGAGCGCAGTTCACCGGTGCGGACCTAGCCGGCGTCCAGGCGTGTGACCTCACCGGCACGCCAGCCTCGCTGCCCGCCCCCTGGGTCCTCCGCGACGACTGCCTGTTCGGACCGGGTGTTCTCATCCTCGAGAACGCCACCAACATGTCGGGCTTCGACCTATCGGGGCTGGATCTGGCCGGAGGTCAGCTCAACGAGACGGACTTTGACACCACAAACTTCGACGACACGAACCTCACCGGAGTCATCGCCTTCGAGTCCAGCTTCACCAGTGCTGACTTCAGCAACGCCGACCTCACCGGCGTCCAGGCATCCGGCAGCAATTTCACCGACGCCAACTTCAGCGACGCTGACCTCACCAACGCGGCGTTTACCAATGGCACGAACCTCACCGGCGCGACCTTCACCGGCGCGACGCTGACCGGAGTGACGACGGCGGTCGACGTGATCTGCCCGGACGGGACCACGGCCGTTCAGCACATTGACGGGTGCTTCAGCCCGCTGGACACGACGCCGCCGGCCGTGACGGTCACCGGTATTGCGAGCGGGCACGTGTACCCGCTCGGCCGAGTCCCTAAGGCAGGGTGTAAGACGACCGATAGGTTCTCCACCGTCACCACGGCCGCGACGGTCAGGGTTACCGGCAAGGCATCGGGTGGGGTCGGGACGTTTACTGCGACCTGCAGCGGGGCGCAGGACGCAGCCGGCAACATGGCCGCACCGGTCAGCGTGACCTACAAGGTCAGCTACGGGCTCGCTGGGTTCATCTCACCTGCGCGCGGCTCGACGGTCGCTAGATCCAGTCGGTCAGTCGCCGTCGTATTCTCGCTGCACGGCGCGTCCGGCGCGCCGATCACCGGCACCGTCGGGTCGGCGCTGGCCAAGGCGCGGCACGTGCGGGTGATCCTGCGCGGACCTGGGATCAAGCCGGTGACCGCGTACTGCGCCTGGGTCAGCTCGGGCCGCGACTTCCGCTGCTCGGTGCCGATCCCAGGCGGGGTGCGAAGCGGAGCGTCCAAGCAGTACACCATCTCGGCGTATGTCTACGCGACCGACACCGGCTGGGTTGACGCCCCGGCCGAGCCCGGCAAGATCAACCCTGACGTCATCCACTTCCGGTAGCAGGTCCAGGCCGCGTCACCCGGCTGCGTTACCCGGCCGCGGGCGCCGTCGCCTCGTCGTCGCCCGCCGGCTGCGGGAGCGTTGCCTCCGCGTTCCGCAAGCCGGGCAGGGTCGCCGACATGATCGTCGCGATGCCGATGAACGCGGCGAAGAAGTACATCGCCCAGGTGCCGGACAGGTGCTCGACGAGCAAGCCTGCCGCCAGCGGCGCCAGCGCGGCGAGCCCGGTGGCGCACATAAGGACCGTGCTGCTGACCCGGCCGCGCATGTCCGCAGGGGTGACGCGGAGCATCGCTGCGAAGAGCGCCGCGTTCGCGGTCGGCGCGGCCAGCAGGGTGATCGCCAGGGGAAGGGCAACCAGCGTCGACGGCAAGAGCCACGCGCCGACCGCGAAGAGCACCGTCGCGCCCGCGGTCATGCCGACAACCAGGCGCGATAGCGACAGGCGACCCTGCATTCTTGGCGCAAGTATCGCGCCAGCCAGGCCGCCGACCGAGATGCCTGCCTGCACCAGGCCGACAATGCCCGCCGCCGTGCCATGCCGGCGCAGGGCCAGCGTGACGGTGAAGATCGCGCCAGTGAATGCGAAGTTGATCAGCGGAGCCTGAATCACCACCGCGCGCAGCAGCGGAGCGCGCCAGACCAGGCGGATCCCATCGAAGGTCTCGTGCCACAGGCTCTTCTTCTCGGCGGTCCGCTCGGGGCGGAACTTGCCGCGGATCCGGCTCACCGTGCCGGCCGAGACCAGATAGGACACGGCATCGCCGAGGAACGGGATGGCGCTG
Organism: Streptosporangiaceae bacterium; assembly: GCA_036495585.1. GTDB lineage: Bacteria > Actinomycetota > Actinomycetes > Streptosporangiales > Streptosporangiaceae > JAJYUU01. The sequence continues at coordinate 485 of DASXMP010000039.1, read as the reverse complement.
CCGAGCCCGAAGAGCGCGCCGCCGATCGCCGGGCCTGCCAGGCTCGCCGCGTAACTACGGCCCTCGCTTGCCGCCCATGCCTGCTCCAGCTGCTCATCGGCGACGATGACCGGCAGCGCGCCGGTGGCCGCCGGGTCGAACAGCACGTTGGCCGCGCCGTCGACAAGAGCGATCACCAGCACGACCTGCCAGCTCGCCAGGTGCATGAGCACGAGGACGCCGAGCCCCACGAGCACCACGGCACGCACGCTGTCACAGGCGATCATGGTCAGCCGGCGGTCGAGCCGGTCCGATACCGCGCCGCCGGGCAGACCGAGCAAGAGCTGGACCACCAGGCGCAGGGTGCCGACGACGCCAGCCAGCGCCGGTGAGTGCGTCAGCGCAAGGATGAGCAGCGGGTAGGCGATCAGTGCCGCGTTGGTGCCGGTGTCGGAGAGAACCTGGCCGATCCACAGCATCCGGAAGCCGCTGTTGCGCCGGAGCGG